>JAHEBM010000006.1 GCA_024642245.1 Haliea sp. | reverse complement strand
GGGTCGGCAACAGGTTCTGTACCAGGAAATCCGCCTGTTCCCGCACGAAATCATCGAACAACGGCGGAAAGTATGGCTGGAAATGGTTACAGTCATATTCGCGCAGTACCGAACCCGGCAGGCGGCCGGCGAGGATCCGCAGGTCATCAATCGAAACCAGTGAATCTTTCAGCCCGCCCATGAGCAGTGTCGGTGCCTGTACCCGATGCGCCACACGGGTTGCGCGATAAAAAGGGATAGACAGCATCGAACGCGCTGTTACCCGGTTCCGCCAATTCGCCCCCTCGGTGACCAGGGACATATAACCCTCCCAACACTCGGGCGTGTGCATTATCGCACGATCTCCCGGTCTGCCCACGAGTGGCAGGTACAGGGCCCGCATCCCCACCAGGCTGCCCAGCAGATCAGCGACGCCAAGGGCGGTGGCCTGCAGCAGGTAGCCCACACCGAAAGCAGCGGCAGCCGAGGCGGTATCGGCCGCTGGCACCTGGGCGACCACAGCCCTGATCGCGTGGTCCTGCGCCGCCACATGGATCACGTGGGCACCGCCAAAAGACGTTCCCCATACACCGACCCGACTACCGTCGACAACGGCCAGGCCACGCACACAGGCCAGGGCCGCGTGCCAGTCCTCGAGCTGCCTGCGCGGGCTCAGGAGCTGGCGAGGCTCCCCGCCACTGTCACCCCAGTGACGGTAATCGAAAGCGAAAACCGCCAGGCCGCGCGCGACAAAGCGCTCGGCAAAGGCGGGGATACGAAAGCTCCTGAGCCCACCCAGACCATGCCCCATAACAACCACCGGAGGCGCCTCGACGCCTTCGGGAAGGTACAGGTCAGCTGCGCAGCGCTCGCTGCCGCTGTTGAAGTTTACCTGGCGTTTCACTGTCATCACCGCCTACGTCTCGCGTTGCGCATAAAAAAGCCCGCTTACGCAGGCTTCTTTACGCTTGTGGATCGCGCTATTTGGCCTTCAGGTAGCGCTCGGTCAGCTTGTCGATCGACCAGGAGTCCGGGTGCTGGCTGGGCGGGTAGTCCTTGAAGGTCGACAGGAACTGGGCTGTGACAGCCATTCCCAGGTAGCCCTGGGGCGCCTTGTCGATCATCCAGTCCCAGTAGCTATTGGAATTGTGATCGGCTCGCTCGAACGGGTCCCTGCGCAGGTTGAAGATCTTGAACATACGCAGCGTGACAAAAGGCTCGGCCCACAAGGCCATGGTCTCGGCCCGGTTTTCCGCGTAGACAAGCTTCCAGTCGCCGACACGGGTGCCCACCGGCATACCCTCATCGTTGAGATACATGAACTCACGCCGGGGAGCCTTCTCGACCTGGCCGGTCAGGTACGGCAGGAAGTTGTAGCCATCCAGGTGCAGCCTGGCTTTCTTGCTGCCCACCTGCTTGCCTTGCAACAGCTCTTGTTTCAGGTTGGCATCGCCAGCCACTGCGGCCAGGGTGGGCATCCAGTCCAGGTGAGACATAACCTCGTTGGATATCTGTCCGGGCTTGATCTTGCCGGGCCAGCGAACCATCGCGGGCACGCGGTAGGCACCTTCCCAGTTGGTGTTCTTTTCACTGCGGAAGGGCGTGATACCCGCATCGGGCCAGGTATTGAAGTGCACCCCGTTATCAGTGGAATAGAACACGATGGTGTTGTCGGCAATTTTCAGCTGGTCCAGCTGGTCCAGCATCTGGCCAACCAGTTCATCGTGCGCCACCATCACATCGTTGTAGAAACCCTGGCCTGACTTGCCGATATTTTTCTGGGCCGGATGCGTGCGAAAGTGCATACCGGTCGTGTTCAACCAGACGAAAAAGGGCTTGTCTGCCTTGACGGATTTGTCCACGAACTTCTTGGCGGCTGCGACGAATTCCTCGTCGGCTGTTTCCATCCGCTTGCGGGTCAGGGCGCCTGTGTCCTCTATGCGACCGTCAGCATAGGAGTGGATCACGCCGCGCGGGCCAAACATCTTGCGAAACTCAGGTGCCTGGGGGTAGTCCGGGTCTTCCGGTTCCTCTTCCGCGTTCAGGTGATAGAGGTTGCCAAAGAATTCATCGAAGCCGTGGTTGGTAGGCAGGAATGCATCCTTGTCGCCCAGGTGATTCTTGCCAAACTGGCCGGTGGCATAGCCCTGGGCCTTGAGTACTTCGGCAATCGTTATGTCGCGGTCCTGCAGGCCCAGCTCCGCACCGGGCAGGCCCACCTTGGTGAGGCCTGTGCGCAGGCCGGACTGGCCTGTAATGAAGCTGGAACGGCCGGCGGTGCAACTCTGGTCGCCGTAGTAATCGGTGAAACGCATGCCCTCACTGGCAATACGGTCGATATTCGGCGTGTGGTATCCCATGATGCCGTCACTGTAGGCGCTGATATTGGTAATACCGATATCATCGCCCCATATTACGAGGATATTCGGTTTGTTCGCCGCCTGTGACGGCAGGGTCACCAGGGTGGCCAGCAGCAAGGTCACAGGCGCGAGGATCTTTCGATAGCTCATTTTTATCTTCCTTGTTGGAGACAGTCGGTACGACGCTTTCCCACACCCGGACACCGGGCCCTTAACATCAGCCGGGCATCGGGCAGCGGGTCGGTCAGTATCGGCTAATTGCCGGAAATTTCAAGCAGGCACCTCAATGCGGAATATTCACGCCGGATATTCCGCCATCGCGGCTTGCCCTGTCACGATAAATCCTTACTATAGCCGGCCGCTGGCATGGGGCTTGCTTATACCATGGTGGCGGCGTGAATAACGGCTATTTCAGGCGGCTCTTGCAACAAAACAGCGCAATCGCTTGTCCAAGCTGCACCACGGCTGTGCAACAGCTGCAAGCAATCGCCACAGGGCCGATGTGTGGGCCGACGGTATCCCGGGAGGAGAAGTAACAATGGAAACAAATTCAATATCACCAGGGCGTGTGCGCCGGACGGTAGACGACCTGATTATTGCTGAACTGTTCCTGGTTCAGGCGACCATAGAAAGCGCAACGGCCATCGGTGACGGCCTGTCCAGCCTGGGCCGCCAGATTGCCGGCGACGACGATGTGGGCGCCACAGCGGCGAATGCTTCCATCGGCCAAACCCTGCAACGCATCGCCGATAACGCCCTGGAGCCCTACACCAGCCGCTTCAGGTACCTGCGTGAGCTGAAAAAGGCCAACGGCTGATTCCCACCCCGCCTACTTGCTCCCCGCGGCCGTGAAGGCGGCCAGCTGCTCCGGGGTCGCCTCGCGCTGGTACCGGTCTTTCCACTGGCCGTAGGGCATGCCGTACACCCGCTCCCGGGCCTGGTCATAGTCTACCGCCACACCCTCGGCTTCGGCCTCGGCCATATACCACTTGGACAGGCAGTTGCGGCAGAATCCCGCCAGGTTCATCAGCTCGATATTCTGCACGTCCTTGCGACTGTCCAGATGCTCCAGCAGGCGCCGCAGCACGGCCGCCTCGATTCTTGTCGTGGCTTGGTCGTCACGTGTATCAGCCATGGCCAATGCTCTCCTCAATGCTACAAACGATTACGCGCCCCGGACACCCACGGGGCGCGCGACAAATCTCGCCTTATACCGGCATATACTCGCCGCCATTCACGTCCAGTGCCGCACCTGTCACCATACTGGCGTAATCCGAGGCGAGGAACAGGGCCGCCCTGGCGCACTCGCCGTCATCGGGAATCACCCCCAGCGGGATATTGCGGGTAACCTCGGCGATAAGTTCTTCCTGCGACTTGCCCGACTGGCTGGCCTGCCAGGCGAAATACCCCTCCACCGCCGGGCCCCACATCCAGCCCATATGGCAGCTGTTGACCCTGATCCCGTATTGCCCCAATTCCAGCGCGAGATGCTTGGTGGCACTGCGCAAGGCAGATTTAGAGGCACCGTAACCACCCTGGGTCGCCAGCGGTTTATGCTCGACCATGGTGGCAATCATGACTATGGCGCCGCCACCGGCCGCAATCATGGCCGGCACGCAGGCCTGGGAAAGTTGCATGGTACCGAAGAAATTCACATCCATGGCCCGGCGCCAGCCATCCAGGTTGGCATCCTTGATCGGCTCGAAGCTGCCCGGATCATAGGCACTGTTGATCAGCGCATCGATACGCCCAAAGGCCTGCAGTGCCTGGTCGGCGAGCGCCTGGCACTGGCCGGCATCGGCTATATCCGTAGGCACTTTCAATACCCGGGTGCCCAGGCCAAGGGCCTGGATATCCTGTTCCGCCGAGTCCAGTTTCTGCGCGGTACGCGCAGCCAGAACCACGCCTTCGGCCCCCTCCCTGGCAGCCAGCAGGGCCAGTTCCTGCCCCAGCCCCGGACCAATCCCCGATACTATTACCACCTTGCCCTTCAACAACATCGTGTGTCGCTCCTTGTTTCTTATTCGAATGGTCAAATACTGTCAGGCGTAGCGCAGCGCCACCCGCTCACTGCCCACGCCGTCGCGCAGCTCCTGCAGCAGTTCGTCGCTGGGCAGCACCTGGAAGCGCTCGCCCAGCTTCACCCGGGCCCTACCCCCCGCCTGGCGATAGATAAGTGACACCGGGCAACTGCCGCCACCGGCGCCGGCCAGGGTTTTTTCCAGCCAGTCGGTCAGCTGTGGATCCAGCATTTCGTCACTGACCTCAATGGTGAGTTCCGAGGCGTATTCCTGCCGCGCCTGCAACAGGCTGCGCACACCCCGGGCGCGCATGGCCAGGCCACCGGAATAATCGTCGTGGGCTACCGTGCCCTCCACGATGACAATATTGTCCTTGCCCAACATTTCCCGGTGCTCGGTGTAGGTGTCGGCATACACCGTAACCTCTATGCGCGCACTGCGGTCATCGAGCTGCAATATGGCCATGGTATCGCCGCGTTTGGTTTTCATGGTGCGGCTGGCGACAATCAGGCCAGCGACAAACTGGCCGCCCTGCTTGTCCGCACGCAGCTCGGCGATCCGCGTCGGCGCAAACTTGCGCACCTCGCTCTCGTATTCGTCGATCGGGTGGCCGGTCACGTAGAGACCCAGGGTGTCTTTCTCACCCGCCAGTCGCTGCTTGCCGGTCCAGGGACGGGCACCGCGGAAAGGACTGTAGACATCGCCCGGCCCCTTGCCCTGGCTGGGCACCACATCGCCGAAGAGGTCGTCTATACCACTGTCACGGTTGCTGGCACTTTGCTCGGCCGCCTTGAGCGCGTCGTCGAGGCCTGCCATCAGCACCCAGCGATCCTCACCCAGGGAGTCAAAGGCGCCGGAGCGCACCAGGGCCTCGATTGCCCGGCGATTAACCTTGCGCGGGTCAGTGCGAGCGCAGAAGTCGAACAGGTCGAGAAAAGGTCCGCCCTCCCCTCGCGCGACCAGCATGTTCTCGATAGGCCCTTCACCCAGGCCCTTGATCGCACCCAGGCCATAGATGATTTCATTGTGGGCATTGACCGTGAACATGTACTGCCCTTCATTTACATCCGGCAGCTTGAGTGTCAGCTGCATTGCCCGGCACTCTTCGACGAAGACCACGATCTTGTCGGTGTTCTGCAGTTCCGAACTCATCACCGCCGCCATAAAGGACGCCGGGTAATGGGCTTTCAACCAGGCGGTCTGGTAGGACACCAGGGCGTACGCGGCGGAGTGAGACTTGTTGAAACCGTAGCCGGCGAACTTTTCCACCAGGTCGAAAATCTTGATTGCCAGGTCGCCGTCGACGCCCTTGGAACGAGCGCCTTCCTCGAACACGGCGCGCTGCTTCGCCATCTCCTCGGGTTTCTTCTTGCCCATGGCCCGGCGCAGCATATCCGCGCCGCCCAGGGTGTACCCCGCCAGCTCCTGGGCGATTTGCATCACCTGCTCCTGGTACAGGATGATGCCGTAGGTCGGCTCGAGAATCGGCTTGAGCGAGGCGTGCTGCCACTGGGCGTCGGGATAGGAGATGGCCTCTCGCCCGTGCTTGCGATTGATAAAGTTATCCACCATGCCCGACTGCAGCGGACCGGGCCGGAACAGTGCGACCAGCGCGATGATGTCCTCGAAACAGTCCGGGCGCAGGCGCTTGATCAGGTCTTTCATGCCGCGGGATTCCAGCTGGAACACCGCGGTGGTTTCCGCCGACTGCAACAGCTTGAAACTGGCCTCGTCTCCCAGCGGGATCTGGCTGATGTCCAGGGGCAGCTCGCCCTGCTCCTGGCGCACCGCGTTGATCATCTTCACCGCCCAGTCGATGATAGTCAGGGTGCGCAGGCCCAGGAAGTCAAACTTGACCAGGCCCGCGTCCTCTACATCGCCCTTGTCGTATTGGGTGACAAGGCCGCCACCGGTCTCGTCACAAAACAGCGGGGAGAAGTCTGTGAGCTTCGAGGGGGCAATCACCACCCCACCCGCGTGCTTGCCCACGTTGCGGGTAATCCCCTCCAACTGCACCGCCATATCCCAGATTTCCTGCGCCTGGGGATCGTCCCGCAGGAAGTCGCGCAGGGGTTCCTCCTGCTCCAGGGCCTTCGCGAGTGTCATGCCGACTTCGAAGGGAATCATCTTGGACAGCTTGTCCGCCAGGCCGTAGGACTTGCCCTGCACCCGGGCCACATCCCGCACCACCGCCTTGGCGGCCATGGTGCCAAAGGTGATGATCTGGGACACCGCCTCACGCCCATAGGTGTCGGCCACGTAGTCGATGACGCGGTCCCGCTTCTCCATGCAGAAATCCACGTCGAAGTCCGGCATGGACACCCGCTCGGGGTTGAGAAAACGCTCGAACAGCAGGTCGTATTCCAGTGGATCGAGATCGGTGATCTCCAGGGCATAGGCCACCAGTGAACCGGCGCCGGAACCCCGCCCGGGACCCACGGGAATATCGTGCTGCTTGGCCCAGCGGATGAAATCCATCACGATCAGGAAGTAGCCGGGAAACCCCATCTGGATAATGGTGTCCAGCTCGAAATCCAGGCGCTGGCGGTAGAACTCCCGCTGCGCGGTAATATCCGTCGCCGCAGGATCCAGTAAAACAGCGATGCGCCGCTCCAGGCCCTGGTGGGATTGCTGGCGGAAAAATTCGTCTATGCCCATACCTTCGGGTACCGGGTAGTCCGGCAGATAGGGTTTACCCAGCTCCAGGACCAGGTGGCAGCGCCGTGCGATCTCCACCGTGTTGGCCAGGGCCTCGGGGATATCCGCAAACAGTTCCGCCATCTCCGCCGGTGATCGCAGGTATTGCTGGTCGGTATACTGGCGCGCGCGCCGCGGGTCGTCCAGGGTCCGTCCCTCGCGAATGCAGACCCTTGCCTCATGGGCCTCAAATTCCGACGCGTCCAGAAAACGCACGTCGTTGGTGGCCACCACCGGGCAATTGAACTCGGTCGCCAGGGCCACCGCCGCGTGCACATGGGCCTCGTCGCCCTCACGCCCGGTGCGGTGCAGCTCAAGGTAGAAACGCCCGGGATAAAGCGCCATCCAGGCGCGTAATCGTTCGGCGGCGACATCGCGCTTCCCGCCCAGCAATGCCTGCCCAACCTCCCCGGCAACCCCGGCGGACAGGGCGATCACTCCCCCCGCACACTCCTCCAGCCAGGTTTTGCGGACATAGGGAACACCCAGGTGCTGGCCCTCGGTGAAGGCCCGGGAAATAAGCAGGGTAAGGTTGCGGTAGCCTTCGAGATTCATTGCCAGCAGGCACAGGGGCCAGGCCCTGTCCGGATCATCCGCGTCAAGCACCTTGAGATCGACCCCGAAGATCGGTTGGACGCCGGCGCCGAAGGCCGCCTTGTACATCTTGATCAGGCCGTAGAAATTACTGACGTCGGTTACCGCGACGGCGGGCATTCCCAGTTCGGCCACCCGCTCTACCAGGGGCTTGACCCGCACCAGGCCGTCGACGAGGGAGTATTCGGTATGGAGGCGCAGATGAACGAAATCAGTCATCCTGCGGATTCTACCCTGCTTGCGGGGGGAGTTGTATTGCCGGCGACCAACAAAGCAAACCCAGGCGGGAATTCCCTGTCACCGGATGCTGCTGTAGGCGCCGGACAGCCGCGAAAATGGGGCAGCTGCGTGGCGCCCACCGGGCCACCCGAAGCGGGGCATTCAGCCGCGTTCCAACAGCGCCCGGACCGGCCCAAAGGTGCGTCGATGCACCGGTGTCACCCCCAGTGATCGCAGCGCCTCGAGGTGAGATGCCGTCGGGTACCCCTTGTGGGCGGCAAACCCGTACCCGGGATACTGCCGCTCGAGCTCAAGCAACTCCCCGTCGCGCTGCACCTTGGCCAGGATAGAGGCGGCGGCAATGGCGGGCACCCGGTCGTCACCTTTCACCACCGGCTCAGAAGCGTAATCCCAACGCGGCAGCCGGTTGCCATCCACCAGCACGTAATCCGGCTGCGGGTCCAGGCCCTGCACCGCCCGGTGCATCGCCAGCAGCGAGGCCTGCAGGATATTCAGTTGATCGATCTCGGCAACAGTGGCCCTGGCCACTGACCACGCCAGCGCCCGCTCCCGGATCTCTGTTGCCAGTTGTTCGCGCCGCGCGGCGCTGAGCTTCTTGGAATCCCGCAACCCGGCTATAGGCCTGCCCGGGTCGAGAATGACTGCCGCCGCCACCACGTCCCCCGCAAGGGGTCCGCGACCCACCTCGTCCACCCCCGCCAGGCCGGGGCCGTCGAAATCGCGCCGGAACAGATCATCCATGGTTGGTCTGCCTGGCGAGGGTCGTGAGGGCATCCGCGCAGCGCTCGGCATATCCCCGGGCCAGGTTTCGGTGCATCTGCTCGAAGGCCCGCACCTGTTCCCGGGCTTCATGACCCTGGGCCAGCAATGGCCGCAGCGCCCCGGCAATCGCTACGGGTGTGGCCTGCGACTGCAGCAATTCAGGTACCAGCGCTGCGCCGGCCAGGATATTGGGCAGCGCCACGAAGGGGCTTTTCACCAGGCGCGACAACAGCCACCAGCTCAGGCCACCCATGCGATAGGCAACCACCATCGGCCGCTTGAGCAGTGCCGCCTCCAGTGTCGCCGTACCGGACGCGAGCAACACCGCGTCACTGGCTGCCATGACATCGAGGGAGTGACCGCGAACCAGCATTATCCCGGGCTCGCCGGCGCCATCCAGCAGTGCCTGCAGTTCCGCTGCACGGGCCTCGCTGGCGGCGGGAATCACAAATTCCAGCGTGGGGTCCGTGCGCCTGAGCAGCTTTGCGACACTGAGGAACAACGGCGCCAGCCGGCGTACCTCGTCCGCACGACTGCCCGGCAACAGGGCCAGCAGTTTGACCCGCGGCTGCAGGCCCAGGGCCAGCCTTGCCCCGTCGCGATCGGGCCCCGGGGAAATACCATCCGCCAGTGGGTGACCGACGCATTGCACCGGTATCCCATGCGTTTCGTAGATGGGTGTCTCGAAGGGGAACAGGCACAACATCATGTCTACTGACCGCTTGATCTTGCGTACCCGCCCCTGCCGCCAGGCCCATACGGACGGACTCACGAGGTGTGCCGTAGTAATCCCGCGCTGGCGCAGCTTCCGCTCCAGATGCAGGTTGAAGTCCGGGGAATCGATGCCCAGGAACAGATCCGGCGGGTTGGCACTGAAGTGATTGAGCACTGCGCGTCGTATTCGCAACAGCTCCGGAAGGCGCTTGAGCGGCTCGACGAACCCCATCACCGACAGGCGCTCCATGGGAAACATACTGCGCAGGCCCTGTGCTTCCATCAGCGGGCCGCCAATGCCCTCGACGACCAGGTCAGGATAACGCCCGCGCAGGGCCGAGAGCACCCCGGCGCCGAGGCTATCCCCGGAGGCTTCGCCGGCCAGGACACCGATTCTCACTACCTTACGATACCGCGTTCCGATGCATGCAGGGATTCTATCAGCAGCTGGACTTCGGGTGACTCGCTCATCATCGACTCCAGGCGCTGCAGTGCGATATCCAGGGTGAGCCCCTGCTTGTAAACGACCTTGTAGGCTCGCCGCAAGTCGTTGATAGCCTCGGCGGAGAAACCTCGCCTGCGCATGCCCTCGGCATTAATCGTCTTGGCTTCCGCGGGCGCACCGCTGACAGTGACAAAGGCAGGCACATCCTTGCCGATCGCCGTGCCCATGCCGCTGAAACTGTGGGCTCCTATCTTGCAGAACTGGTGCACCAGGGTATACCCGCTGAGGATAGCCCAGTCACCCACACTGACATGCCCGGCCAGCGCCACATTATTGACCAGGACAATGTTGTCCCCCAGGACACAGTCATGCCCCACATGCACGGCTGCCATCAGCAGGTTGTTATCTCCAATGGTAGTCTCCGAGCGGTCCTGCACCGTGCCGCGGTGAATCGTCACGCCCTCGCGAATGATATTGTTGTCGCCGATGACAAGACGGGTGGGCTCGTTTCTGTACTTCCTGTCGGGTGTGGCCTCACCGACGCTGGAAAACTGGTAGATATGGTTGCCGGCCCCTATCCGGGTCGGCCCCCTGATCACGACATGCGGCTCGATCACGCAACCGGGGCCAATTTCCACACCGGGGCCAATATAGGTCCAGGGGCCTACTGTGACATCCTCAGCCAGCCTGGCTGCGGGATCGACAATGGCCTGGTCGTGGATCATGTAGCCCGGGGATTACCGATCGGCACACAGGATGGTAGCTGAAGCCGCCAGCTCGCCATCCACGTCGGCACTTACCGCAAATTTGGCTATACCCCTGCGCTCGGTCAGCAGGGTAGCGCGCAACATCACCCTGTCGCCGGGTACGCAGGGGCGCTTGAAACGCAGTTCGTCGGCCGCGGCAAAGTAGTAAATCGAGCCGTCCTGGGGCGTCTTGCCCTTGCTCTTGAAGCCCAGTATGCCCGCCGCCTGCGCCATTGCCTCAAGCAACAAAACCCCGGGGAAAATAGGCTTTTCCGGGAAATGGCCGTTGAAATACGGCTCGTTTATGCTGAGGTTCTTGTAGGCGACAATGGATTCGCCCTCGACGAGTTCCACCACCCGATCGACAAGCAGGAAAGGATAGCGGTGTGGCAGGTACTTGCGAATCTCGCCGATGTCCATCATCTGGCTTATCCTTTATCTGGTTGTTTACCCGGGCTTTCCAGGGCGGCCAGCCGCCGCTGGATGGCGTCCAGCTGGGAGAAGCGCACTGCGTTGCGCTTCCACTGGCGTGTGCTGGTCATGGGAGTACCGGAGGAATAGGAACCCGGCCGGGTGATCGACTTGGTCACCATCGTCATTCCCGTCACGTGGACGTTGTCGCAGATCTCCACATGCCCCACGACACCCACGCCACCCGCAAGGGTGCAGTTAGCGCCTATGGTCGTGCTTCCGGCCAGACCCGCGCAACCGGCTATCGCGGTATTTTTCCCGATGCTGCAGTTGTGCCCGACCTGCACCTGGTTATCGATAATCGCGCCATCGGCTATCACCGTGTGGCCCAGCGTACCACGGTCGACAGTGGTACATGCGCCGATTTCCACGCGGTCGCCCACCCGCACCCCACCGAGCTGGCAGACTTTTTCCCAGCCCCCGGGGCCCTGCGCGAAGCCAAAGCCGTCAGCCCCCAGGACCGCCTGTGCATGGATAACGCAGCACTCACCCACGTGTACATCGTGGTAGATGACCGCATTGGGCCCCACCCGTGTACCGGCTCCCAGCCGGCTGTCATGTCCCACGTACACACCGGCACCCAGAACCACACCGGCCGCCAGCACCGCGCCGGCCTCCACCACCACGTTTGGCCCCAGCGACGCGCCAGGATGCACATCGGCATCGGGCGAAACCACGGCAGACGGGTGTCTAGCGGGCAGGAAGCGGGGCGAACGATCAAACAGGTGGGAGATACGGGCGAAAGCGACATAGGGCGCCTCGGTAACAAGGCAGGCCACGGGGCAACGGGAGACCAGGTCGGGGTGCAGGATAACCGCACCCGCCCGGGTGGAGGCCAGCTGGGACAGGTATTTCCTGTTGGCGAGAAAGGCCACATCACCAGGGCCAGCCTCCGCAAGGGCGGCTATGCCGGTGAGTGTCTTACCTGCTTCGCCGGTGAACTCGAGACCGAAGCGGTCGGCCAGTTCAGCCAGCGAATACATGCCGCGTTTACTTCGCCGCCATCTGGTTGAGCTTGTCGGTCACCTTGGCAGTGATGCTATAGCTGGCTTCGGCGTGAATCACGGCGCCGCGCTGCAGCAAAAGGCCGATACCGTCAGCGGTAATGATCTCCCGCAGGACCTCCTGCACCTTCGGGCCCATCTCCTGCAACAGGGCCTGGGCAGCCGCCTGCTCCGTCTGCTGTACCTTGCCGACAACATGCTCCAGGTCAGCCTGCTTGCTGGCGAGTTTCTGCCGCGCTGCGCTCTGCTGTTCCTGGCTCATTACGGCCGCGTCCTTCTGGAACTTTTTCACCAGTTCATCAAGCTCTTTCTTGAGCCGCTCGAATTCCGCCTTGTCAGCCTTGAAATCGTCCTGGCTCCTGATCTCCTGCAGGCGCTTTTGCGCGAGATCTGTTTGCAGGATGGCCTCCTGCAGGTCGACCACGGCGATCTTCCCCTGGGCCCAGCCCAGTGTGGGCAGTGCGAGGACCAGAACAGCAAATGTTAACTTGAACAGTTTAGACACACGTTTCTCCAAAAAATATCAAAGTACTAGTTAAAACCCACGGCCGAGTGTGAACTGGAATATCTCATCCTGGTCGTACTCGCCTTCATTAATCGGCTTGGCAAGGCTGAAAGTCAGCGGGCCAAAGCCGGTAATCCACGTCAGGCCCACGCCCACCGAATAGCGCAGCTCACTAAAGTCGACATTAAAACAGTTGAGCTGGGTGGCCCCGCATTCCGTGCTGAACACGTTACCCGCGTCGAGGAAGAATGCGGTGCGCACGCTATTCTGGTCCTTGATAAAAGGCAAGGGAAAAATAATCTCGGCTCCGCCGACCACCAGTACGTTGCCGCCAAAGGGATCGCCGTTGTTCTGCGGACGTTGCAGTGCCAGTTTGTCGGTGGCGGGCAGGTAGACATAACCGAATTCCTGTCCCTTGCGACCGCCGTATTGCAGCGGCACGCCATTTTCGTCGATCTTGGTGACGGGCCGATCTACCCTGTACGGCAGGGCGGGCGTGCTGCGCGGTCCCAGGGTGTTACTCTGGAAACCACGTACGGAACCAAAACCGCCGGCAAAGAAATTCTCATAGAAAGGCAGTTCACTGCTGTCGCCCCATCCGTCACCATAACCGAGCTCGGTGCGCAGCCGCATGGTCCAGCTCGGCGGCAGCAGGGGTACCGGGAAGTATATCTCGGCGTTGTAGGTGACCTTATAGAATTCCAGGTCCGAAGCCGGGACAGATACTTCGAGGGCCAGCGTCTGGGCAGCACCGCGTGTCGCCATTCGGCCCCGGTTCAGGGTGGACTGGCTCCAGCTGCCGGTCACCGTGTAGTTGAGGAAGCTATTGCCATGGCTATCGAGGTAGCCCTCGGAATAGGCCGGGGTTTCATATTCCGGGGGCAGGTCGCCGATCGGCTGGAGAACCTCGACCGATTCATAGGTGCCGTCCGACTGCCGGGTACTGACGTACCATTCGGGCACCGACTTCTCCAGCCGCGGGCTGCCCTTGATTTCCTGCACGGCGTAACGGCCCGCGGTGACATCCGTATTTGAGACCCCTAAACTGAAGCCCAAACGCTGGGTTTCCTTGATGGGGTAGCCGAAGTTGATATTACCCCCGAGGGTATCGGTGGAATAACTGGCGACGTTCACCTCGGACAGGTCGGTGGAGCGGTAGAAGACGTTGAAGCCCCGGCTCACCCCGTCCTCTGTAAAATACGGATTGGTGTAGCTGAAGTTATACAGGTCCTGGTACTTGGAGCGGTTCAGGCCCAGCCCGATTCGCTTGCCGGTACCCAGAAAGTTGTCCTGCTGCACGTTCAGGCCGAGGATAATACCGGCGTCCTGGGCATAACCCACGCTGGCCCCGATGCTGCCGGATGACTGTTCCTCCACCGTGAAGTCCGCATCGATCAGGTCGTCGTGCCCCGGCACCTCCTTGGTTTCCACCGTGGCCTTGCTGAAAAAGCCCAGGCGTTCCAGGCGCACCCGGGACTGCTCGATATTGGCTGCCGATGCCGGAGCGGACTCCATCTGTCGCATCTCGCGACGCAGCACGTCATCGGAGGTTTTCATATTGCCCTTGAAGTTGATCCGCCGCACATAGGTGCGCTTGCCGGGATCGACAAAAAACTTCATGGCGACAGTCTTGTCCTTCTCGTTGACCTCGGGAATACCGGTCACCTTGGCAAAATTATAGCCGTCGTTTCCAAGGCGCCTGGTCAGGTATTCCTCGGTGCTGGTCACCAGCTGCTGGGAGAAAACCTGGCCCTGGGAAACCAGCAGGAAACGCTTGAGGTCCGCCTCGGGCAATACCAGGTCACCGGACAGGTCGACCGAGCTGACGGTGAAGATGTCACCCTCGGTGATATTCGCGGTGATGTAGACCTCTTCCATCGTTGGCGACACGGAGACCTGGGTGGAATCGATGGTGAACTGCAGGTAGCCACGGTCCATGTAATAGGAGGTAAGCTTTTCCAGGTCGCCGGTCAGCTTTTCCTTGGAGTACTTGTCGTCGTTACTGAAAAAGGACAACCAGCCCGTCGTCTGGAGTTCAAAGAGGTCGGCGATCTCCTCATCACTGAAAGCCTCGTTGCCGACCACGTTGATATGCTTGATGGCAGCGACAGTGCCTTCATCGACATCGATATTGATGGTAACCCGGTTGCGCGGCTCGGGAATGACCTCGGTCTCGATATTGGCATCATACCGGCCCTGCTGCACGTACTGCCGCTGCAACTCCAGCTGCATGCCTTCCAGGGTGGAGCGCTGGAACACCTGGCCCACGGCCAGTCCTGCGCCCTTGAGCCCGTCCAGCAGCGCCTCGGTCTCGATGGCCTTGTTGCCCTCGATATTGATCTCGCTGATGCTCGGGCGCTCCACGACAATCACCACCAGCACGTTCCCGTCACGCCCGATATTGATATCATCGAAATTGCCCGTGCCAAACAGGCTGCGGGCGGCCGCGCGCATGCCCTGCTCGTCCACCACGTCACCGACCGCCACCGGCAGGGCGGCAAAGACGGTGCCGGCAGAAACCCGCTGCAATCCCTCCACGCGGATATCGGCAATAATGAAGGTCTCGGCCGAGGCCAGGGGCGCTATCAACACCAGGGCCAGGGCAATAAATATGCTAATGCGCTTAATCAAAGTCCACTCGATCGACGGGTAGTGCCTGCTGGCAGAAATTCATTACAGGCGTGAAAAATCGTTATATAAGGCCAGGAACATTATACCAAGTACCAGGAATAAACCCACCTGGTAACCCAGCGCCTGGATCTTCTCAGGTACCGGCCTGCCCGCCAATAACTCAGTAAAGTAAAACAACAGGTGCCCCCCGTCCAGCACGGGTATAGGCAACAGGTTCAGCACGCCCAGGCTGACACTCAGCAGGGCCAGGAAACTGACATAGGCCTCCAGGCCCGACTTGGCCGAAGCGCTGGCCACTTTAGCAATGGTGATCGGGCCGCTCAAGTTTTTTGGCGAGATCAGCCCCATGAGCATCTTCTTTATCGACTTCAGCGTGAAAATCGTCAGCTCGCCGGTCCGGCTGAGACTGGCGCCCAGGGCGTCCAGCGGTCCGCGGTCGAACTTGCGCAGCAGTTCCTGGGGCATGTCAGGCAGTTCCACACCGAGGCCGACCCGGCCAAACGCCTCGCCATTGTCATCGACCACGCGCTCGGGCGTGATGACAACGCGAAGCAGTTCCATACCGCGCCGGTATTCCAGGTCAATCGCCTGCTGGGGGCGGGCACGGACATACTCCACCCAATCCATCCACAACGGCATCGGCACACCATCGGCGGAAATGACCTGGTCACCCGGGCGCAGGCCGGAGAGTTCAGCCGCGCCGCCCTCAACAACCTGCCCTACCACGGGCGGCACCTGGGGGGTATACATGGTAATCCCCAGGCCGCCAAACAAATCCGGTTGTTCCTCACCCGCCAGCCAGCGGTCGATGTGCGCCTGGGAAGAATACACCACCTGCGAATCGGGGTATTTCACCGCAAAAGCTATTGTGCCGGTATCGCCGATACGATCCAGCAGGCGAAAGCTCAGGGCCTGCCAGGTAGGCGTCTTGACACCGTCGACAGAAACGATCTCCTGGCCCGCCTCCAGCCCCGCGACATCCGCCACGGATCCGGCTTCAATCTCGCCGATCACCGGTGCGTAGCCACTTTCCCCCGCCATGAACAGACCCCAGTACACCAGGATTGCCAACAGGAAGTTTGCCAGGGGACCGGCACTGACCACGGCGATTCGCTGCAGGACCGGTTTGCGATTGAACGCCCGGTCGAGCTCGGCGACGGGTACTTCCCCTTCGCGCTCGTCCAGCATTTTGACATAGCCACCCAGCGGTATGGCGGCAATGCTGTACTCGGTTTCCTGCCGGTCACGCCATCGCACCAGCGCGGGCCCGAATCCTATGGAAAACCGCAGTACCTTGACCCCACAGCGCCGGGCTACCCAGAAGTGGCCAAATTCATGTACCGCGACCAGTACGGCGAGGGTCGCCAGTGTGACCCCTATGGTGTACAACATATCCATTACGCGAGTCCTGTTTTTCTAACACTGCACGCCAGGGTCGCCACCTGCTGTGCAGCAATCAGGCGCGCCTCGGCATCTGCGGATTCGACCACGGCCAGGGAGCTCGGTTCAAGTACCGGCATCAGCTCCAGGGTTTGCTCTATTACCCGGGGAATGGATGTAAAACGAATCCGCTCGTCCAGGAAGGCACTCACCGCGACCTCATTGGCGGCATTGCAGATCGCCATCGCCGTGCCACCGGCGGCCGCCGCCTCGCGCGCCAGCCGCAGGCAGGGAAAGCGGCCTTCATCCGGCGCCTCGAAATCGAGCCTGGCGGTGGCAATCAGGTCCAGCGGTGCCACGCCCGAGACCAGGCGTTCTGGCCAGCCCAGGCCATAGGCGATCGGGGTCCGCATATCCGGGTTTCCCATCTGTGCCAAGACCGATCCGTCCAGGTACTGCACCATGGAATGGATAATGCTCTGGGGGTGCACGACAACCTCTATCTGGTCCTGCGCCAGGTCGAAGATCCAGCAGGCCTCTATCAGTTCCAGGCCCTTGTTCATCAGGCTGGCCGAATCGACGGATATCTTGCGCCCCATCGACCAGTTGGGGTGCGCACAGGCCTGGTCGGGCGTCGCCGCCTCCATCCGGGCGTGGCTCCACTGCCGAAACGGGCCGCCGGAGGCGGTGAGCAAAACCTTGCTGACGCCGGCCAGGGAAGGTACGGAACTTCCGGGGTCCACCGGCATGCACTGGAAGATGGCATTGTGCTCGCTGTCTATCGGCAGCAGCCGTGCACCGGAGCTGCGCACTGCCTGCATCAACAGGTGCCCACCCATTACCAGCGATTCCTTGTTGGCCAGCAGGACGGTCTTGCCGGCCTCTGCCGCGGCGAGAGCCGAGGGCAGTCCCGCCGCGCCGACGATAGCCGCCATCACCGTATCGACCTCGGCCGCGGTCACCACCTGTGACAGGCCCGATGCGCCCTGCAGGACCCGGGTTCCACAATCTGCCGGCAGCCGGGCGCGCAGGGTTTCCGCCGCCGCCTCGTCCATCATCACGGCATAGCGCGGCTGGAAAGCCAGGCACTGGGCCAGCAGTGCGGCCACTGATGAATTTGCGGCCAGCGCGAACACGCCGAACCGATCCGGGTGACGCGCAATCACATCCAGCGTGCTCACCCCGATCGACCCGGTTGAACCGAGCACGGTGACCATGCGTCTTCCCGCCAGCACGCCTACCAACCCGCCAATAACAGGCCAAGGGCGAACACCGGCGCCGCCCCGCAGAGGCTGTCGAGGCGGTCCAGCACGCCGCCATGCCCAGGCAGCAGGCTGCCGCTGTCTTTTACACCGGCCTCCCGCTTTACCATGCTCACCGTCAGGTCGCCGACCACCGATGCCAGTGCCGTCACCAGGGTGACGACCAGCACCTGGATGAGACTGATATGCGCCTGCTGGTTGGGCAATTGCGACCACAGCAACAGCCCCAGCAGCGAGCAGGCGGCCATACCGCCCCAGAATCCCTCCCAGGTCTTCTTGGGACTGACCACCTCCGCCAGCTTGTGTCGGCCCCAGGCGCGCCCGGAAAAATACGCGCCGATATCGGCCGCCGCAACCACCAGCACCATGACCACGACAAGGGCGCCGCCACGGGGAAAACTCACCAGGTAGACCGCAGCCATCCAGGCCGGCGCAAGCACCAGGAAACCCATCAGGTTGCGCATAAGCTTCGTGCGCCAGAAAACGGCGCTACCGGGATAGCCCTTGACCCAGAGCAGCGCAAGAGACCACCACAGGCAGGCCAGCCCGAGAAAAGGCTGTACCTGCTCGCGCTGGGGCGTCGCAGCTAATTGACCATGTTGATAGAGCAGGCCCAGCACGACGGCGAGCACCAGTGTGTAGAGACAACGTGCAAGCGGTGCTTCCCACCCGCACAGGCGAGCCCACTCCCAACCCCCCAGGCAAACCAGGATACCGAACAACAGGGCCAGCCAGGGCAGGGACAGGAAGGCCACCGCCCCGAGGAACAGGCCGGCCATAATGAGGGCGGTTATCACCCGCTGCTTAAGCATTGGTGTGCCCCCCCGCTATCAACTCGGGGGCGTCCCTGAGACCAAAGCGGCGCTCCCGTCGGCTGTAGTCGGCCAGGGCGCTGGCAAATTCGCCCTCGTCGAAATCGGGCCAAAGGACATTGGTAAAATACAGTTCGCTGTAGGCAAAATGCCACAACATGAAGTTGCTCACACGGGCATCACCGCCGGTCCTGATACACAGGTCGGGGCGCGGCAGATCGCTGATAGAGATATGCCTGTCTATCAACTCCGGTGTTATGTCCTTCGGTTCCAGGCTCCCCTCCTGGACGCGCTCCGCCAGTTTCCGGGCCGCCTGGGCAATGTCCCACTGGCCACCGTAATCAACGGCGATAACGACGGTGGCGCCGGTATTCGCCGCGGTATGCTGTTCCGACTGAAGCATCAGGCGACGCAGCCGCTCACTGAAGCGGTCGCGTTCACCGATAAAGCGCAGGCGGATACCGTCTTTATGCAATTCCCTGACTTCACTGCGCAGGTAGCGTGACAACAGCGCGAGCAGGGCCCGCACTTCGGGTTGGGGGCGACCCCAGTTCTCGCTGCTGAAGGCAAACAGCGTGAGCACTTCCACGCCGTGCTGGCGACAGGCGCGCAGTACACCGCGCACGGCCTCGACGCCCGCCCGGTGACCCGCGACTCCGGGCAAACCCCTGCGTTTCGCCCAGCGGTTGTTGCCGTCCATGATAATAGCCACATGGCGGGGAATTACCTCCCACGGCTCATCACCTGGCCCGGATGAATTCTCTCCGCTGCCCATCCGGAAGGGTTCAGATTTCCATCAGGTCGGCTTCTTTTTCCGCCAGCAGTTTTTCAACCTTGGCGATAAAAGAATCGGTCAATTTCTGCACGTCGTCCTGGCCGCGACGTTCATCGTCTTCGCTGATTTCCTTTTCCTTGACCAGCTCCTTGAGCATGCCCATGGCGTCACGACGCGCATTGCGCACAGAGACCCGAGCGGATTCGGCCTCATGCCGTGCCTGCTTGGTAAAACCCTTGCGGGTCTCCTCCGTCAGCATGGGCATGGGAATGCGGATAACACCGCCAGCGGTAGACGGGTTGAGGCCCAGGTCGGATTTCATTATGGCTCGCTCGATCTGCGGCACAACGGACTTGTCCCAGGGTGTGAGGGACAGGGTCCGGGCATCCTCGACCGAGATGTTCGCCATCTGGGACAGCGGCGTCTCGGCCCCGTAATACTCGACACGCACCCCATCGAGCAAGCTGGGGTGGGCACGGCCGGTGCGTATCTTGTTGAAGTTGTGCGCGAGCGCCTCGAGGCTCTTTTCCATCCGCTCCCGGGCTTCATTTTTTACATCATTGATCACCTTGCTCTCTCCTTGGGGGCCGCCGGTTACTGGATCAGGGTTCCTTCGTCCCCGCCCCTGACAATATTGAGCAACGCACCGCGCTTCTCCATTTCAAACACCCGCACCGGCATATTGTGATCGCGGCACAGGCAGATAGCCGTCAGGTCCATGACCTCCAGTTTCTTGTCCAGGACCTCGTCATAACTGAGCCGGTCGTACCTGACGGCATCGGGAAACTTCATGGGGTCGGCGGAATAGACTCCGTCGACCTTGGTGGCCTTCAACACGAGCTCCGCATCTACCTCGATACCGCGCAGGCAGGCTGAGGAATCGGTGGTGAAAAAGGGATTGCCGGTGCCCGCGGCAAAAATAACCACGTCGCCATTACTCAGGGCGCGAATAGCCTTGCGCCGGTCATAGTGGTCAACGACGCCGCTCATGGGAATCGCCGACATGACCTGGGTGGAAATATTCGAGCGCTCCAGGGCGTCGCGCAGGGCCAGCGCATTCATCACCGTGGCCAGCATACCCATATGATCTCCGGTGACACGGTCGAGTCCGGCGGCCTGCAGGGCCGCGCCGCGAAACAGGTTTCCGCCACCCACCACAAGCCCAACCTGCACCCCTATCCCCACCAGCTGGCCCACTTCGAGTGCCATCTGGTCGAGAATTTTCGGGTCGATTCCGAAACTTTCCCGCCCGGTCAAGGCCTCGCCACTGAGCTTCAGCAGGATGCGCTTGTATTTTTTGTCACCCACAGATTGTGGCATAAATGTCCTCTCCTGAGCTGGCGGGTATCTTACAGGACTCAGGGCCAACACCCTAGGGGGATAAAGGAAAAAGTCCTTGGCCGCACAGCCGGCACCCGTCGAAGCAGCCCGCTGGTCCAGCAAACCAAAGCGCATCCGCGGTGTCTGTGCGCCCGCAGCCGGAACAAAAAAGGGGCCGAAGCCCCCTTATTGCGCTGCCCGTGGAGCGCTAGCCTTTCAGCTGGGCTGCCACTTCCTCGGCGAAATCGACTTTCTCGACAGCAATACCCTCACCAACCTCGAAGCGGACAAAGTTGGCAACACTGGCGCCGGCGCCGGCTACAAGCTTGCCCACTGTCACATCCGGGTTCTTCACGAAGGCCTGCTCAAGCAGACTGTTCTCGGCCAGGAACTTCTTGATACGACCACCGATCATTTTCTCGATGATCTCCGCCGGCTTACCGGAATCCGCGGCCTGGGCGGTGTAAATCTCCTTTTCCTTGGCGATTGTCTCTTCGGGCATATCGGCCGGGGAAACAACCTGCGGATTGACCGCCGCCACGTGCATGGCCACGTCCTTGGCCAGGTCACCATCACCACCGTTGAGCCCAACAAGCACTGCGATGCGGTTATTGCCGTGCACATACGCGCCAACAACCCCGGCATCCGCGCTCAGCATTTCAATACGACGCACGCCAATATTCTCGCCAATTTTCTGTACCAGCGCCTCACGCGCCGCTTCCAGCTCACCGGCCATCAGGGCAGCAACATCGGTCTGGCGGCCAGTGAAGGCGCCATCCAGAATCTTTTCTACAAATGCGAGAAAACCCGCGTCACGGGCGACGAAGTCGGTTTCGCTATTCACTTCGACTATCACGGCGTAACTGCCATCGTCGGCAACCCGTGCAGCGACAACACCATCAGCGGCAGTACGACCCGCTTTTTTCGCTGCCTTCATCCCGCTTGATTTGCGCAATTCCTCGATCGCCAGCTCAATATCGCCATCGCAGGCTGCCAGCGCTTTTTTGCACTCCAACAGGCCCAGGCCTGTGCGCTCACGTAGTTCCTTAACCAGTGCTGCGGACATCAACTATTCCTCCTTCCAGAACCCCAGGAACCCGGGGCTTAAAAATAAAAACCCCGGCGGATTATCCACCAGGGGCTGAATGCTTCCCGCAGCCGCAGAAAACGGCTCCGGGATTTTGCGCCGCTTACTCGGCAGCAGCGGCGGGTGCTTCCTCGGCTGTGGCCGTGGCCGCCTCTTCGATGAACTCGTCCTTGGCAACAATCGCTTCCCCGGACTCTGACCTGCCTGCAAGGCAGGCGTCCGCAACGGCGGCAACATACAGCCTGATCGCGCGAATAGCATCGTCGTTGCCGGGAATCACGTAATCGACCCCGTCAGGGTTGCTGTTGGTATCGACAATGCCGATCACCGGAATGCCCAGCTTGTTGGCCTCGGTGATGGCAATGCGCTCATGGTCCACGTCGACGACAAACAGCGCGTCGGGCAGTCCGCCCATGCTCTTGATCCCGCCGATGCTGCGCTCAAGCTTTTCCATATCCCGGGTGCGCATCAGCGCCTCCTTCTTGGTCAGCCTGGCGAAGGTGCCATCGGTCATCTGGGTTTCCAGGTCGCGCAGGCGCTTGATGGAAGCACGGATGGTTTTGTAGTTGGTGAGCATGCCACCCAGCCAGCGGTGGCTGACATAGGGCATTCCGGCGCGATCGGCCTGCTCCTTGATGATCTTGCCCGCAGCGCGCTTGGTGCCGACGAACAGGATCTTGTTCTTGTTGCCTGCGAGCCGCTTCACCAGATCCAGCGCTTCGTTGAAAGCGGGAACCGTGTGCTCGAGGTTGATGATGTGAATCTTGTTACGGGCACCGAAAATGTACTGGTCCATCTTGGGATTCCAGTAACGCGTTTGGTGTCCGAAATGGGCGCCCGCCTGAAGCAGGTCGCGCATGCTTACTTGCGACATAATAATGTACCTTGTGTTTGGGTTAATCCTCCACATACCCCTGCAACCAAACCAGTAAAACCGGCACCCTGGAGCAGGTATTGGTATATGTGCGTCGTTTTTCCCCGCCAGGCACACGACTCTTCAATAGCCCTGGTCTCGCGGAGGCGCGCTTTATACCACAACCCGCGGCCTGTTTAAAGGCCACCGGGACAACGGGAATGCCGGGTATTACTCATTTACCTGCCGAATAGGGTAGAATGTGCCTCCCCCGCGGGGGTAAATTTCCGTGAAATCCATATATTTATCAAATTTTTCAATAGGTTACAGATGCCTGCATCGATCAAGACCGCAGACGAAATCGAAAAGATGCGGGTAGCAGGACGCCTTGCTGCCGAGGTGCTCGAAATGATCGAGCCCCTGGTAGAGGTGGGAATGACAACCGGCGAACTGGACAAGATCTGCCACGACTACATCACCACAAACCAGCAGGCGATTCCGGCCCCCCTCAACTACAACGGTTTCCCGCGGTCGATCTGCACCTCGATCAACGATGTGGTCTGCCACGGCATCCCGTCCGACAACCGCAAGCTGAAAAATGGCGATATCGTCAACATAGACGTAACGGTCATCAAGGACGGCTACCACGGCGACACCAGTATCATGGTGCAGGTAGGTGACGTGGCCCCACACGCCAAACGGCTCATCCAGGTCACCCAGGAATGCCTTTACCTGGCGCTGGAGATAGTCAAGCCAGGCGCAACCCTGGGCGATATCGGTTTCGTAATCCAGCAACACGCCGAAAAGAACTACTACTCGGTGGTGCGGGAATACTGCGGGCACGGTATCGGCCGCGTTTTCCATGAGGAGCCCCAGATACTGCACTACGGCCGCAAGGGCACGGGTATGCCACTGGAACCCGGCATGACCTTCACCATCGAACCGATGATAAATGCCGGCCGCCGCCAGACCCGCCTGAACCAGAAGGACGGCTGGACTGTCACCACCCGGGACGGGCGGCTATCGGCCCAGTGGGAACACACCCTGGGTGTTACCGACAACGGCTGTGAGGTTTTCACCCGCCGCAGCGGCGAGTCGCTACCGGTTTGAACATGGCCAATGACGCCGGGGTACTGCCGGCAGCCATGTTTGACGCCAGGGTCTTCGCCAGAAGGCTGGAAGAAGGCGAGATTCTGCCCTGCTGCAAAGAGGCCATCACCGGCGCCACCCAATACCTTCACGGACAATTCCGCAGCGGCGCCAACATCCGGGACCTTATTCGCCTGCGAGCCGCTTTCATGGACGTTCTGCTCGGGACGCTGTGGGATCGCCAGGACTGGGGCCAGGCTGAACTCGCCATGGTGGCGGTGGGGGGCTATGGCCGCGGTGAACTACACCCCCATTCCGACATCGATATCCTGTTGTTACTGGGCGACGGCGACCACGGCCGCGAGCGGCAGCTGGAGGGTTTTCTTACCCTGCTGTGGGACATCGGGCTGGTGATCGGCCACAGCGTGCGCACGGTCGCGGAATGTGCCCGCGCGGCCAGGGAAGACATCACGGTACTGACCAACCTGATGGAGGCCCGGACCATCCGCGGCCCGCGGGAGTTGATGGCGCGCGTGCGCGAGGCCACCGGGCCGGACAAAATGTGGCCCAGCGCCGACTTCTTCCGGGCCAAGGTAGAGGAACAGCGGGCACGGCATACCAAGTTCGCCGACACCGAGTACAACCTGGAGCCCAACGTCAAAAGCTGCCCGGGCGGGCTGCGCGACCTGCAGATCATCGGCTGGCTCGCGGAGCGCCATTTCGGCGTCGAGTCGCTGGAAAAAATCACCTCGTCCGCGTTTCTCGACCCGGAAGAAATGGAAATACTGCACCGCGGGCGCGATTTCATGTGGAAGGTCCGTTACGCCCTGCACATGATTACGGGCCGCGAGGAAGACCGCCTGCTGTTTGATCACCAGCGGGTCCTGGCCGAACTGTGGGGCTTCGAGGATGGCAAGCGCCTGGCTGTTGAACAGTTCATGCAAACCTACTATCGCTGGGCGCTGTCCCTGGGGCAGCTCAACGAGGTGCTGATCCAGAACTTCGACCAGGCGATACTGCGTGCCGATACGGCCGACGTTGTCATACCCATCAACGCGCGTTTCCAGCTGCGCAGCGGTTACGTCGAGGCCATAAACGACGATGTTTTCACCACGTCGCCCTCCGCCCTGCTGGAGGTGTTCCTGTTGTGCGCCAACATGGATGAGTCCGAGGGTATCGCCGCCCCCACCATCCGCCTGATCCGCAATAACCGGCACCTGATTGACGACAACTTCCGCGCGGACCAGGCCAACCGGGAGACATTCATCCAGATTCTCAGTTCGCCCAACAAGATGGCACGCCAGATGCGGCGAATGGCACGCTATGGCATCCTGGGCCAGTACCTGCCGGAATTCGGGCGCATCGTCGGCCAGATGCAGCACGACCTGTTCCACACCTATACGGTGGACGCCCACACCCTGGAAGTCATCAAGAACGCCCGGCGCTTTCTCTACCCGGATTTCGAGCTGCGATTCCCGGTGTCGAGCCGGGTGGCCCGGCGTCTGCGCAAGCCGGTATTGCTGTATATCGCAGCCCTTTACCACGACATCGGCAAGGGCCGGGGCGGCGACCACTCGGAGCTGGGCGCCGTGGACGCGGAACGTTTCTGCCGTGAACACGGCTTTGACCGGCGCGATACCGAGCTGGTCACATGGCTGGTGCGCAACCACCTGATCATGTCAGCGGTATCACAGCGCAAGGATATTTCCGACCCGGAGGTAATCCAGCAGTTTGCCGAACATGTGGGCCACAAGGACAACCTCGATTACCTGTTCACCCTGACGGTGGCAGACATCAACGCCACCAACCCGACCCTGTGGAATGCCTGGCGCGGCAGCCTGTTGCGCCAGCTTTATACCGAGACCCGGCGCGCCCTCCAGCGCGGCCTGGACAACCCGGTAGACAAGCAGTCCCTGGTCGAACGCAGTCGTCGAGCGGCCAGCGAGATCCTGGAGGATCGCGGTTTCACGGTCGAGGAACTGCACACCCTGTGGCAACAGCGCGGGGAAGACTATTTCCTGCGGGAACGGGCCGAGGACATCGCCTGGCATACCGAGGCGATTGCCGGGCATCACAAGCGCGACAAACCACTGGTGCTGATTCGCAACAATGTCGAATCCACCGTGGCCAACACCACCCAGATCTTTATCCACGCCCGCAGCAACGTGCAGCTGTTTTCCACCATCTGCGCCGAGCTGGAACAGCTGGATCTGAGCGTGCACGACGCCCGTATCTACAATGCCAATGACGGTATGAGCCTGGATACTTTTTTCGTGCTCGATTCCAGCGGCCAGCCCATCGCCGAGGATGGCACCCGCATCAAGTTCATCAAGGAACAGCTCACCGAGTGTCTCAAAGGCAATCCCGATGAGCCACAGATCGTACAGCGGCGCACCCCCCGGCGGGTCAAGTCCTTCTCGGTGCCAACCGAGACCAGCATGTCTGTCGATGAAATCAAGCATGTTTCGGTGCTGGAAGTCTCTGCTCCCGACCGCCCCGGGCTGCTGGCCCGCATAGGCAAGATTTTCGTCGAATTCAATGTCGAGCTGCAGGCGGCAAAGATCCAGACCCTGGGGGAGCGGGTGGAGGACGTATTCTTTATAACCGACGCAGGACACCAGCCCATTACCGATGCCGAACGGTGCAAGGCGATACAGGAAGCAATTCGTCGGGAACTGGATGAGCAGGCTGCCTGAACGTCGATGAACCCACACCTGCTCCAGCTCCAGCCCTATCCCTTCGAACGCCAGCGTCAGCTGTTTTTCGGGCTGGTGCCGCCCGCTGATAAGCCGGCCATCTCCCTGTCAATTGGCGAGCCGCGTCACGCCGCACCCGACTTCGTGCTCACCGAAATTGCCAACAACCTGCACAGGCTCTCCAATTATCCATCGACGCTGGGCATTCCCGAGTTGCGCCAGTCGATCGCCGCCTGGCTGGGCCGCCGCTTTGGCCTGGCGTCAGTGGACGCCGAGCAGCAGGTGCTCCCGGTCAGCGGCACCCGCGAGGCCCTGTTCGCCTTTGCCCAGGCCGTGGTGAAACCCGGTGCCGACGCGCTGGTCATGAGCCCGAATCCCTTCTACCAGATCTACGAGGGAGCCGCACTGCTGGCGGGCGCCACCCCGCATTTCATCAATTGCACCGCGAGCTCCGGCCTGTTGCCCGATTTCGCCAGCGTGACGCAGCAGCAGTGGCGCAACTGCCAGCTGCTGTACCTTTGCAGCCCCGGCAATCCCACCGGCGCGGTACTGTCGCTGGCGCAGCTGCAACAGCTGATCGACCTTGCACGGGAATACGACTTCATCATCGCCGGGGACGAGTGCTACTCCGAGATTTATTTCGACGAAAATGCCCCGCCAGCGGGCCTGCTGGAAGCCTGCGCCGCCAGGGGCGACACCGACTACCGTAACTGCGTGGTCTTCCACAGCCTGTCAAAACGCTCCAACCTGCCCGGACTGCGCTCGGGTTTCGTCGCGGGGGATGCCGAGATACTGCGGCAGTTCGCCCTCTACCGCACCTACCACGGTTGCGCCATGCCGGTTCACCACCAGCTGGGCAGCATTGCGGCCTGGAATGACGAGGCGCACGTGAGGGCCAATCGCCAGCTCTATCGCGATAAGTTCTCGGCAGTATTGGCAGAGCTGGACGGCGCGCTGGATGTGACGGCCCCGGACGCCGGTTTTTACCTCTGGCCGCAGCTCGCCGGCAGTGACACGGAGTTTGCCCGGCGCCTGTATGCCAGTGAAAACGTCACCGTCCTGCCCGGCAGTTTCCTTGCCAGGCAGAGCCATGGCATCAACCCCGGCGCCAACCGGGTTCGCATGGCACTGGTGGCCGAGCCGGACCAGTGCGTGGAAGCGGCCCGGCGCATCGTGCGCTGCCTGGAATCATCCTAGGTGCTCAAAGCCGAACGTGCGGCCTATATCCTGCAACGCCTGCAGGAGCTTTACCCACAAACACCGGTACCACTGGACCATCGGGATCCCTTCACCCTGCTGGTGGCAGTATTGCTCAGCGCGCAATGCACGGACGAGCGGGTAAACCAGGTGACTCCCGCCCTGTTCGCGCTCGCCGACAACCCTGTCGCTATGGCGGCCCTGTCGGTAGAACAGATCCGGGAAATCATCCGCCCCTGCGGCTTGTCTCCGCAAAAATCCAAGGCAATCAAGCGGCTCAGCGAAATCCTGGTCCAGGAGCACGGCGCGCGGGTACCGCCCGACATGGAGGCGCTGGAGCGCCTGCCCGGTGTCGGCCACAAAACCGCCAGCGTGGTGATGTCACAGGCCTTCGGTGTACCGGCGTTTCCGGTGGACACCCATATTCATCGCCTGGCACAGCGCTGGGGCCTTTCCAGCGGCAAGAACGTGGTGCAGACCGAAAAAGACCTGAAGCGCCTGTTTCCCCGGGAATACTGGAACCGCCTGCACCTGCAGATCATATTCTACGGCCGCCAGTACTGCACAGCCCGTGGCTGCGACGGCCGCAACTGCGAGATCTGCAGCACCTGCTACCCCGACCGCAAGCACCCGAAGAAGACGCGCAAGGCCTGAGAAATGTCCGGCTCGCTACCCCCGGGGCAGCGTCGATACAGGCACTGTACCGCAGGTGATAGCAGGGGAGTGAGGTTCACATCGCCGCGAGAAACGCCCTCACCACCATCACCCAAAGTGCGATCGCCGACAGGATGTAAACACCAAAGCGGTGTGCCACTTTGTTGTAGCTGCAATGAATCAGGCTGTGCAGGACACGCAGGCCCAGGAATACCCAGGCGCAATTGGTATAGACACTGTCGACCTGCAGGGTAACCGTCAGGTAGAGGCAGACCGCGTAAAATATCACCGGCAACTCGAACAGGTTCTTGAAATTATTACTCGCACCCGATGCGTTGGCAGGAACGAGCGCCTGCACATCCGCCGGCGTCTTGAACTGTTCGATATCTATCTTGTTGCCCTGGGCAAAGCTGACCCGCTGGACAAACATGTGTAACCACACCAGCAAAGTTAAAATCATCATACCCAGCATGGGCAGGGCAAGTTCTGCAGTTGGCATATTCATTTCAAACCCTCTTGTTATTGTGATCAGGTGACGCCGTCATCACTAGCGCCGGGTTCATTCTACCGGGCCTTGCTCGCTATATATAACGTCGCGTATTTGCTATGCTAGCGGGCCTTTTAAGACTGGTGGCCCAGCGGTTTGATCACTCTCTACGGCATCAAAAACTGCGATACGGTAAAAAAAGCCCGCAAGTGGCTGGAACTGCACGCCATCGATTACCGCTTCCACGATTTTCGCGAGGACGGCCTGGACCGCAAGACCGTGGCGGGCTGGCTGGAAGAGCTGGGCTGGGAGAGTCTCGTCAACAGGCGCAGCACCAGTTGGAAGGCGCTGGATGCGAACACCCGCGAAAACATGGACCAGGCATCGGCCCTGGCGGCGATAATGACACAGCCGACGCTGATCAAGCGACCGCTGCTGGATACTGGCCACGAGCGCCACAGCGGCTTTTCCGCTTCCAGCTACCAGGCAATTTTCAACAAACACACCCTCTGAAGCACAAGGATCGAACATGACAGACAGCGCATTCGCTTTTGGCCTCGGCGTGGGCACCCACAACAGCAAGGGAGAGTGGCTCGAGGTATTCTTCCCCCGCCCCTTGCTGGCCCCGAATGCGGCCCTGGTTAAAGCCCTTGCGGGCTGCGAATCCGCTACTACCCTGGACCGGGAACAACTGCAGGCCTTGCAGGACGCACTCGCGCAGGCCAGGGAAACTGAGCAGGCGGAACTGGCTGGTCGGCTGCTCGATAGTGGTCGGCCGGCGGTCGCTGTTTTGCTCAGGGACGATGTACCACCTGCCAATGTGCCCGAGGGTTACCTGAAACTGCACCTGTTGTCCCACCGCCTGGTCAAACCCCACGGCACCAACCTGCAGGGCCTGTTTGGTATCCTGCCCAATGTGGCCTGGACCAACGAGGGCGCGGTAGACATCAGCGAAGTGGCGCAGCGCCAGCTCGAAGCCCGCCTGCGGGGGGAGGTACTGGAAGTCAGCTGTGTGGACAAATTCCCGAAAATGACCAACTACGTCGTCCCCGCCGGGGTCCGCATCGCCCACACGGCGCGGGTGCGGCTCGGCGCTTACCTGGGCGAGGGCACCACTATCATGCACGAGGGCTTCGTCAACTTTAATGCCGGAACCGAGGGGCCCGGCATGATCGAAGGGCGTATTTCGGCGGGCGTCTACGTCGGCGCCGGCTCAGACCTTGGCGGCGGCTGCTCCACCATCGGCACCCTGTCCGGCGGCGGCAATATCGTCATCTCAGTCGGCAAGGAATGCCTGATTGGCGCCAACGGCGGTATTGGTATTCCCCTGGGGGACCGCTGTACAGTGGAAGCGGGGCTGTTTATTACCGCCGGCACCAAGCTGACCATGCTGGACTCCGGGGGCATGCCGGTGGAAACCGCGAAAGCCCGGGACCTGGCCGGCAAGTCCGACCTCCTGTTCCGGCGCAATTCCACCACCGGCGCCGTGGAGTGCCTGACCAACCGCTCGGCGGTAGAACTCAATAAGGAACTGCACGCCCACAATTAACGGGCCCGGATACCTGATCATGGAAAAAACGCTGGCACTTTGCTGTGACCTGATCCGCCGCCCCTCGGTGACACCGCTGGACGCCGGCTGCCAGTCCCTGATGATGGAGCAACTCGGCGCACTGGGTTTCACCTGTACGCCCCTGCGCTTCGGGGACGTGGATAATTTCTGGGCCGAGCGCGGCCACAGTGGCCCCATCCTGGTATTCGCGGGTCACACCGACGTCGTACCCACCGGCCCTGAAGCGCAGTGGGACACACCGCCTTTTGAACCCACGCTGGTTGACGGCGTGCTCTACGGCCGTGGCGCCGCCGATATGAAAGGATCACTGGCCGCCATGCTGGTGGCCTGCGAGGAGTTTGTGGCCGAGCACCCGGACCACCCCGGCCGGATCGGCTTCCTTATCACCTCCGATGAAGAGGGCGTCGCCGTCAACGGCACGGTCAAGGTTATCGAATACCTGCAACAGCAGGACAAGACAATCGACTGGTGCGTCGTCGGGGAACCTTCCAGCAGCGAGACGCTGGGCGATGTCATCAAGAACGGCAGGCGGGGTTCGCTGGGCGCGGTGCTCACCGTGCGGGGCGTCCAGGGGCACATCGCCTATCCGCACCTGGCAGACAACCCCATTCACCGCGCCCTGCCGGCCCTGCACGCATTGACCTCAGAGACCTGGGACCAGGGTAATGAATTCTTCCCCCCGACCTCCATGCAATTGTCCAATATCAACGGCGGCACGGGTGCCACCAATGTCATTCCGGGCAGCGTGGAGGTGCAGTTCAACTTTCGCTTTTCCACCGAGGTGACCGAGGCCGGGCTGCGCCAACGCACTGAAGCGATACTCGACGCACACGGGCTCGACTATACACTCGAGTGGGCATTGAGCGGGCAACCCTTCCTGACCTCCAGGGGTGCGCTGGTGGAGGCTACCGTGGCCAGCATCACCGCGGCCACCGGGCTGGAACCTGAATTATCCACCGCCGGCGGCACATCGGACGGCCGTTTCATTGCGCCCACCGGCGCGCAGGTGGTGGAGGTAGGACCCCTCAACGGCACAATCCACAAGCTCAATGAGGAAGTACTGGCAGCAGACCTGCCGCGGCTTGCAGGGATCTACCGGGGTATTCTCGAGCGGCTGTTGTTACAGGGCGTCTAGCTGGCGCTGCAGTCCCCCGCGGGCCAGCGCTACATTGCCCTCACCCGGCACCACCAGGACACGACCACTGCCCAGCCCAGCCAGGCTGGCAGTGACCACCTCCGGCGCCGTCATCCACATATGGGCCGGGACCCGCTTCTTGTCGAAACCCTTTTCTTCCATTGCCGCGTGAAACTCCGTATGCATATAGCCGGGGCAAAGTGCCTGCACAACGATCCCGGTACCCGCCAGTTCATCCTGCAGGGCCAGTGAATAAAAGTTCAGGAAAGCCTTGGTGGCACCGTAGACCGCCAGGCCCTGGCTCGGCAGGAAAGCCCCTATCGAAGAGACATTGATAATGAACCCGCTGCCGCGCTCGCGCATAAACGGGATGGCCGCGCGGCACAGCGTGATAGTCGCGTCTGCGTGCAGGCTTACCATGGCGCGCTGGCTCTGGATGTCGATGTCGGCGAAGTTGCCATAGGGCATGAAACCCGCGTTGTTGACCAGGTAATCAACCGGCCCCTGCTGGCGCAAGGCCTCCATGGCGCGAGCCACACCCTCCACGCTAGTGAGGTCCGCCTCTACCGCGTGCAGTTCCGCACGCCCCGCCAGCTCTTCGCGTAAAGCCACCAGCCGGTCACCCCGCCGGGCCACCGCAATAATCACATCGCAGCGGTCCGCCAACTGGCGACAGAACTCGGTTCCCAGGCCCGCCGATGCCCCGGTGACCAACGCTGTTATCTTGTGAGCGGACATGATTTCTCCCTTGCTGCGCCTCGCACTGAATCCGGCGATGATAACCCGGCGCGGCTCCCGCCGTCCCGCACGCGGCCGGCGCCATGGGTTTGCCGGAACGGAAGACGTCAGGACAGGGCGCGGCGCACGTAAACGTCAAAGCGCACGGCCTTGCCGCCGAGGCTGTGGGAGGGCTGCGACTGGGCCAGGACCGGGGCCCGGGCCGGCCGCTTGACCACGACCCGGGCGACTGCCTGCTGCAGTGCCCAGGCGAACAACTCGTCCGCGTCGCCGGGCGCGGCATCGCCGCCCAAAAGGGCGTGAAAAAGCGCCATTTCCTTCTTCACTGCAGCACTCTTTTCCCGTGGGGGAAACATCGGGTCGAGGTAGATGACGTCGGGGTCCGCCCGCTTCGGCTCGGTCAGCGCACGCACGTCGCCGGCATGCAACCGCATGCGGGCCGCCACCCCCTGCAGCCATTGATCACCGCTGTCGACGGCAGCCTGCAGGGCCTGCGCGAGCATAGCGGCAATCACCGGGTTGCGTTCACACAGGGTCACCGCACAACCCATGTCCGCCAGCACAAATCCGTCCCGCCCGAGTCCCGCGGTGGCGTCAAGCACATGCGGGGCCCGCTTGCCCGAGACCCCGACAGCCCGGCCCAGCAGCTCGTTATGACCCGAGCGCCGTCGGTGGCGCATGGCATCGCTGCCAAAATCGATGCTCACCGGTCCCGGCAGTGCCCCGGTCGAAGGCCGGCGACCACCTCTGCCGCGGCGATCGCCGGCAGGCGCCATCACCCGGCCCTGCGTCTGTTGCAGGGACAACAAGGGGCCGGACACCAGCAGCAATGCATCGTATTCCACACAGGTTGCCGGGGCAGTGCCCGGGGCGGCAAGCGGCAGTCCGAGTTGCGCGGACAGGTGGGTTGCCAGCAGGAGATCCGCGGGGTGGGTCGCCAACACCGCCAGGGCGGGTTGAGCCGGGTGCGGCTGGCTCAAGGCCGGGAGGGGTAAATCTCCACCCGCTCTTGCCCCGACAGCACCGCCTGCAGGCGGTGGCAGTTGTCCAGAATGGCGTCCATGTACAGGTTGGTCCCACCAAAAAACCGCGCTGCGCATTGGTATACCCCGCCAAATTGCTTTTCCAGCCTCAGCTCGATGGTATTGCGAATGAAGTCGGGGGTGGACTCGAGTAGCTGGTCGGGGGACCGGAATACCGTGCCGCCGTGGTAGCCGCTGCCGTTTTTGCCGGCGATACCTCCGATCTCAAACTCCTCGTACAGGTGATCCCGGCACTTGCGTACGTACTCCACGTCAGCCATCTGCGCGATCAGGTCAGCTGTTCCCAGCAGGGTTCCCAGACGCCGCTCGCGATCGCTGGCCACCCTGAGCTTACCCGGATCCGTCTCGTAGCCGGTAAAGTAAATGATACGGGCGCAAACAGCCGCGATGTCTGCCAGCCCCACGCCGGGCAGGTAATCGCCGACAAACCGGGCGCCGCGCCGGACATGAATGCGGGTATAGGCCGCGCCGTTCTTGTGACGATTGTCACCGATACGCCGTATATAGCCTGAATCGTGAAACAGGGCCGCGGCTATTCCGGCCAGGGCGAGCTGTGGACCGAGCGGACCCACGGGTCCGGGAGCGGCCTCATAGCCGTCCAGCAGGCGCGCCATGGCAAGTGTGACATCCAGCACGTGCTGGCTGTCATGGTAGGGCAGCTCACAGGCCCTGAAGCCAGGGAAATCGCCGGAGTAGAGGCGCGCGAAATCCGTGACCAACTGATCGACAACGGAAAAATCGGACGTCGGGTAGCGTTTTTGCAGGATGACGCGCACCGCGGCACCCACAGCACCAGGATCGGTGACATCGACCGTATTGCTCACATCCATATGGCTGGCGCGCCGAGACTGCTTCATTTTCCCATCAGTCCTCGATCATCCCTTTGGTGTTGCGTTTTTTCAGCAGGCTGGACAGGTCGTCGAACAGTTCCTCTGTGGTGGGTGCCGCTCCCGGTCGCGGCCTGCCGCTCTGCGAGTCGCGCGATCCGGTGCTGCGATGGGGCAGTTGGCTGTCGTCGAGGCCAAGTGAGAGGCTCTGGCCATCCAGTTCAATGGCGATTTGCAAGTTGTAGGCGTGCCGCGACAAGCCGTGCTTGTCCACGATGCGAAATCGCCTGGGCCCGCTTTTCTCGGCCTGGTCCACGCCCTCGGTGAGGTGGCAGGCGAGTGAGTGAATGCCCTTGCCCGACAACTGGATACCGTGCAGCGCGGGCAGGCCGCGATTGCAGGTACTGACGAACGCCGGGGCAGACACCATCGGCGCCACCCTTCCGGCCGACTTGGCATCGGTCAGGGGTTTCCAGCTGGGGCTCTCGCAGTGAAAATCGCCGATCAGCACCTGGTCCGCCTGGGCGAGGTCTACCATGCGGGCCAGCTCAATGGTCACATCGCCCACGATATAGCTGAATACCGTGGGGTTGACGCCCTCGGCCTGGTACAGCTCATAGTGGCCGCCAATGTGATAAGCGGTGCGAATAAGCGGGACCGTGTTGCCCTGGGACGCCGCCCTGGCGACCGCATTGTCCGCAACGACCAGCAGCATGAAGTAGAACAGGTCCTGGTTCGCGGCGGGCCCCAGGTCCCTGTTCCAGATGTAGTAGCCATCGCCGGTAGTCGTGCGGGCGAAGTTGACCTCGATGCCCTGCGCCAGCAATTTGTTGTAGGCGGAATTGAGCGAATAGGAAAGGCTGTTGAGCTGGCTCGCCTGCTCGAACGGCGTATGCAGGGAGAACTCAACGATATCGAGCAGCAATACCGCCCGGCTCTCGACATAACTCAGGCCGTAGCGCTTGATCAGCTGTTCCACCGCCTCCAGTACATTTTTATCCTCGGTCAGGGCAGTGTTCAACTTGATAAACGTCGGTGCGACAGCCAGGCGCTCACTGATCTTGAACAACTGCTCCCGGGTCTTGCGCCGCCGCCCGGATATGAGTTTCCTGACAAAGGCCTCGTTGTCCTCGCCCTGCATGGTCCCCGCATCACCCTGGGCGCAGTAGTTGCCCAGAAAATAATGCGGCACGAAAATAACCAGCAGGCCACGTTCATCCGCACTCCAGCAAAGCACAATGTTCTGCCCCAGCCGCCACTGCCTGCGCAGGGTCTGTTCCAGGGTCTTGAGATTGCCCCGCTGTACAATGCTGATGGCGCCCTGTGACTCCGGCTCACCCGACGGAAGACCTGTAACTGTGGATTCAGCCATATCCATGCTCGTTTTTATCTGCCCGACACGCTAGCATTATAGGGGGGCTCTCCCGTGGGAGCCACATCGTCCGTAGGCTGCCACAGGCAACAGGCAGATCCTGAAGTCACCGAGGAAACCACCCCGCAATGAATAACTGCCTTCGATCGTGCATGCTTTGCCTGTCCCTGCTGCTATTGGCTGCCTGCGGCAGCTACGATTTGACCGTGAACGACCGGGTTGTCTACACCCCCGCCCCGTTGTTCACGGATTTTGCCGTTCCCGACAAGGCGCTGCGGGAGTGCATCAAGGAGGCCATAAACGACCAGAAAGCCACCAGGGCCGGCGCGCTATCCAGCCTCAGCTGCGCCGGGGCCGGCATCGAAAGCCTCGCCGGTCTTTCCACATTCACCGAACTGGAGCAACTGACCCTGTCCTCCAACAATATTGTCGACATCAGCGAACTGGATGCCCTCACCGTATTGCAGGTTCTCTACCTCGACAATAACAAGGTGATTGACCCGGTGCCGCTGTACCAGCTGCCCGCGCTGCACCTGGTGGACCTCTCCAGTAACGCGCAGCTACTATGCCCTGCCAGTGGCAGCTTGCTGCGAGTCTCTCGCGTGATACTGCCCGACCACTGCCAATAATATGCACCGGCGCCAAACCGGCAGCTCGCAGACCGCCAAAAAGCCATGTTCTACCGCTTCCTGAGCTGGCTTCCGTTGCCCGTACTCTACGTACTGGCATGGCCGGGTTACCTGCTTCTCTACTATGTCGCAGGCTATCGCAAAGCGGTGGTCCGACAGAACCTCAGCGCGGCATTTCCCGATAAAAGCGCGAGGGAGATCACATATCTGGCAAAGAAATTTTATCTCCAGCTGGCACAGGTCGCCCTCGAGATATTGAAAACCCGGCGCATGAATGCCCGGGACATCCTGCAGCGGGTGAAGGTGGTCAATCCGGAGCTGGTGCGCGAGTATTCGCGTAACTTCCGCGAGCCCGTCATCATGCTGTCCATTCACCAGGGCAACTGGGAGTGGATGCTGCACGGCGTAAAGCTGGCCCTGGATATCCCGATTGACCCCGTGTACAAGCCCCTGCACAACAAGACACTGGACGCTCTGGTATACGAAATCCGCAGCCAGTTCGGGTCGCGGCCCATCCCCATGGCCTCGGCGCCACGCGACATCCTGCGCCACAGGCAAGAATTCAGGCTCCTGGTTCTGGTTGCGGACCAGGCGCCGATAGCCGGCGAACGCAGCTACTGGACACCATTCCTTAATCGGGAGGCCGCGTTTTACCTCGGCGGTGAGAGCATCGCCAGGTTTGCCGGCTATCCGGTACTGTTCTCACGGTGCAGCCGGCGCAGCACAGGCCATTACGAGGTGGAATTCAGCGAGGTGGCCCGCCCGCCCTATGAACAGGAAGGACACCAGATCATCGACCGGTACGTCGCCCTGGCGGAAGAGGCGATTCGCAGCGAACCGGAAAGCTGGCTGTGGAGCAACCGCCGTTGGAAAAGACAGCCCCCACCGGGCACGCCCGCCGAATCGGCGCCATAGCCGTTAGCGGGCTGCTTTTTCCGCGACGCTGTTACAGCACCCGCAACCAGTCGAAGCCTTCGCCCTGTTGGGCCCATACCACACCGTCCAGGGAATCGAGTACCGACAGCAGGGCCTCCTCCGCCCTTTGGCGACTGTTGTTCTTTTCGCTGATGTGGGCTACCACCAGATGCCCCGCGCGGGCTCCGCCGAGCTGTTGCAGCAACCGCGCGGCCTGGTCATTGTTGAGGTGGCCCCAGTCACCACCCACGCGGCGCTTGAGCGCAGGGGGGTAGGTACCCGCCTGCAGCATGGGCAGGTCATGGTTGAATTCGAGCAGCAGGCTGTGGCAGTCGCGGAATGATTCCAGCACGTGAGGCGTGACGCTGCCAAGGTCGGTGAGGATACCCAGAGTCTGGGTTTCCCAGGATAAAAGGAACTGACAGGGTTCCGCGGCATCGTGCGGTACCGTCACCGCCCTGACATCGACGCAGCCGACGCTGAAGCTGTCCTCGCTGTTAAAGCACTTGAGTTCGTGACTGCCATCGCAGCGTCCGGTACTGGCAGTTCCATGGCTGAGGTAGACCGGTATCCCGAACCTGCGCGAGAGTGTCGCCACCCCCGCACAGTGGTCCGTGTGTTCATGGGTTACGAGGATGGCGTCCAGTTGTTCGGGCAGGACGGCGAGACGATCCAGCCTGCGGATGGTTTCCCGCACCGAGAAACCGCAGTCAACCATCAACAGGGTATCGCCGGCCCCCACCAGGGTAGCATTACCCTTGCTGCCGGAACCGAGTGAAGCAAAACGCATGTTCAAGGCACCCCGGGGTAAACCGCTGAGGTCCCGGGGGAATTTCCGGCACGCGATGACAGCGTGCGCCACGCGGGCCCGGATGCCACCTGATCGGTCGCCGGGGCCCTGGCAGCTTGCCGAAGCTGGGGGTGTTTCAGCATCCTGCCCTAGTCGATATTGCCCTTGATAAGACCGAGTAACGCCTGCTCATCACGCCTTTCCATGGTGGCGGGCTCGGCGTCCTCCCCGGGGCCCTGGTAGTCTATCCTGATCGTCGCATTCCCCGCATCGAGGGCATCCACCGAGACGACAAACAACTGGTTTTCCATGGGGTCTTCATCGCTGCCGGTTATCCAGTCGAACCAGCCCGCTTCTTCCTTGGTCCTGGCTCCCAGGAAGCGCACATAGTACTTGCCGGCACTGCGGTCGCGGTCGGTAATCTCAAAATTGGATTCCTCCACGGCCCGTCCCACGGAAGCCCAGGCCCGGTCGTAGGGCAGGCTCAGGAGGATATACAGATCGCTATCCGGTCCTTCCTGCATCGATATCTTGCCCGCCGCGCTGATGGCCTGGTCAGCGACCATGGACACCGGGGTGGAGTCAGCACTATTGGCGATATACTGCGCTACGGCCCGCAACATATCATTCTCCTGGGCGGGACTGCCGGACGTTTTGGGCCAGTTGTCCACGTCTCCCGCCTGGTTCATTTGCAGTACATGCAACTCGCTGGTGCCGCGCTGTACGCCCTGGTCAATGCGAAACTGGAAGCGGCTGGCCATGGACTGGCCCTCCAGGGTGACCCAGGCCGTTTCGATCAGTCCGGCGCTGGCATCGACCCTGCCGACAGCAATATCGGAGGCCGACAAAAAGGCGCGAATCTGCGGCCAGACCTGGCCCGGCGCGGTATTCACCAGGGCCCAGCTCTCGTCTCCCAGGGTCTGGATGCGCACCAGCTCATCCTCGGACCCCGCGACCAGGGGGGCCGGCCGGGGAACTTCGAACTCACCGGCCATCAGGATCGTGTCCGTAATCGGCGGGATCGGGTACATCTCGCCGAGGCTGCTGCTGTCCTGACCCTCGGGCACCCGCAGCACGGGCACCTCGGTAGCCCTCTTGTAATCCTCGGACTTGTCGCGAAATACGCCGCTGTCACCAAACAGGTAACCGCAGCCCGAACACACCGAAACCATTAACGCAGGTAACAGCCACTTGCATGTTTCCGCAGAATATTTCATCAGATTCCCGCCGCCTCCAGTGCCGCTATCACCTGCTCGTGAAAGGACTCGTCAAATGGGGTAAGCGGCAGGCGTATCCCCTCCTCTACCAGGCCAAGATGTTGCAGCGCCCACTTGACCGGAATGGGATTAGCCTCCAGGAACAGGGCCTTGTTCAGCGGTGTGAGCGCCTCGTTTATCGCCACGGCCCCCGCGCGGTCTCCGGCCATGGCGAGCCGGCACAGCTCCGCCATGGGGCCGGGCGCCACATTGGCTGTGACCGAGATATTGCCTCGCCCCCCGGCCAGCATCAGTTCCATGGCGGTGGGGTCATCGCCGGAGTAGATCGCGATTCGCGCACCACAGCGCCCGATCAGGTCAACGCCCCGGGCCAGGTCCCCGGTTGCGTCCTTGATACCGATGATATTGTCCAGTTCGGCCAGCCTGACCACGGTATCGTTGACCATGTCGACACAGGTTCTTCCAGGCACGTTGTAGAGGATTTGCGGAACATCGACCGCGGCCGCCACCGCCTTGAAGTGTTCGTAAAGGCCGCGCTGGGTCGGGCGATTGTAATAGGGGGTTACCAACAGGCAGGCCGCCGCTCCCGCCTCGGCCGCGGCGCGGGTCAGGTCGATAGCCTCCCAGGTCGAGTTTGAACCCGTGCCGGCCACCACCGGCAGGCGCCCCGCCAGGTAATCCACGCAGTGCCGAATCACCTCACAGTGCTCGGAAACGCTAAGGGTGGCGCTTTCGCCAGTGGTCCCCACCGCACCGATAGCGCTGGTGCCCGCCTGTACGTGCAGGTCCAGTAGTCGTTCCAGCCCGGCCCAGTCCACGCTGCCATCGGCATGCATTGGGGTAACCAGGGCGACTATACTGCCGGTAATCATTCACTATCTCCGAAATTCACGCGGATCGCAGGCCGTGCTTGCACTCGGCCCGGGGGAAGTCCGCCATTATCCATGACCATGGCCGTAAGACAACCAAATTGGGGTAAAATGAAAGCCGGCACAGGCGAGACCGGGCGCCGGCCGCAGTATCGGGAGATAAGGTCATGAAGGCACAAAAACTTACCTGCAAGACAGGGCTGTTCGCAGCGTTCCTGCTGGTATCGCTCGCAACCGCGGCCCAGGAGCAAGCGAGGATAGGTGAACTGTCCCCCCTGGACCTGCAGTACATGTCGCAGCAACGCAATACGCTCAATGATATTGCGTCTGACAAACTCGGGCGTCGCTTTGAAGGTAACAAGGCCAATGATCTGCAAATCCTGCAGCTGATGCTGGACAGGCGCCTGGTGAAACCCGACCAGACCCGCGAACTGCAGGCCATGGGAGTCATCATGGGAGACCTGCTGGCCGCCGATCTCGATATGCACTGGGTCCTCTACGAGGACGCACACGGTCGCAGCCGCGCCCTGCGCTACAAGGAGACACAGGAGTACCTGTTTCCAATCACCATGATCTCCAGGCGCCAGCAAGCCGACAACCACACAGCGGTGGCCGATATCTACCAGAAGGCCTATGACATTATCGCGCCCCTGCGACCCGGGCTGCCCTTCCACTAGTGCGTGGTTTTTCGCAGGGCAAGCCTTTAAACTCGATAGCTCACTTTTAGCCTGTCGACGCCCATGAGCGACAAACACGCCGGTTTCCAGCTTGTCCAGTCCACCGACAAGGATGCGGTGCTCATCCTGTCGGGCGCCTGGTCAAAGGATTCGCAGCCCGGGGAATTCGCTGCATTAGCCAGCGAGCTGTCACTTGGCGCCCCGGTCCGCCTGCAGATAGACGGTTCCGGACTGGGTGAATGGGACTCCCGGCTGATGGCTTTCCTGCTGCAGTGCCATAATTACTGTCGGGAGGAAGGCATCGCCTTCGACAGCAGGGATCTGCCGCCGGGTGCAGCAAAGCTGCTGGCCCTGGCCACCGCCGTGGAAAAGCACCGGCGGGAAGCACCCCCCCGCACCGGCTGGCTGGCGGCGTTGAACCCGCTTGGGCTGGCCCGGCGAGCCGGCGAAATTCTGCGGGAGTCGCTGGCTTTTACCGGCGAAATAAGCCTGGCGCTGGTCCGGCTGGTCAGGGGCAAATCCAACACCCGCTTCGAGGATTTCAGCCATTTCTGCTATCAGGCCGGACCCGAGGCGCTCGGTATCATCAGCCTGACCAGTGTGCTGGTCGGTATGATCCTGGCCTACCTGGGAGCAGTACAGTTGCAGCAGTTCGGCGCAGAGGTCTATGTCGCCAACCTGGTGAGCATCGGCGTACTGCGGGAAATGGGGGTATTGATGACCGCCGTGGTGATGGCCGGGCGCACCGGGGCCGCCTACGCCGCGCAACTGGGGACGATGCAGACCAACGAGGAGATAGACGCCATTACCACGCTTGGCATCTCGCCAATGGAATTCCTGGTGTTGCCGCGCATTCTCGCACTGCTGGTGGCAATGCCCTTGCTGACGCTCTACGCCGACCTGCTCGGTATCGTGGGAGGCGGCATCGTGGCCGGGGGCATGGGCATCACACCGCTGCAGTATATCAGCCAGACCGAACACGCCCTGGCCATCAACCACCTTGCGGTTGGCCTGATCAAAAGCGTGGTATTTGCCCTGCTGATCGCCATCGCAGGCTGCCGCGCCGGGATAAACTCGGGGCGCAGTTCCGCGGCGGTGGGCCAGGCAGCTACCGAGGCGGTGGTTACGGCCATTGTTTACCTGATCGTGGCTGACGCCGGAATCAACATCCTCTTTCAGCAGATACGCTTCTGATGCCCGCAACCACAAGCCAGGCCCATATCAGCGTGCGCGACCTCACCATGGCCTACGACTCCTTCGTCATCCAGCGCGACCTGACCTTCGATATCAGGCAAGGGGACATTTTTGTCATCATGGGCGGCAGCGGTTGCGGCAAAAGCACGCTGCTCAAGCATATGCTGGGGCTGCTCGCCCCGGCCGCCGGCGATATCCTCTACAGCGGTCAAAGCTTCACCCAGGCCAGCGAACGTGAGCGTCACGCCATGCGACGACGCTGGGGCATCACCTACCAGTCCGGCGGGATGTTCAGCGCCATGACCCTGGCCGAAAATATCGCACTGCCATTGCAGCTCTATGCCGGCTACGACCGCGAGGAAATTGCCGATATCGTGGCGTACAAACTCGCCCTGGTCGGGCTTGCGGGATACCAGGACTACTACCCCTCCGAGATCAGCGGCGGTATGCGCAAACGTGCCGCCCTGGCGCGGGCGATAGCACTGGACCCGGAAATACTGTTTTTTGACGAACCCTCCGCCGGGCTGGACCCGATCAGTTCCAGGCTGCTCGACGACCTGATTGTGGAACTGCAGGAGTCTACCGGCGCCACCGTGGTCATGGTGACCCACGAACTGGCCAGCATTTTCTCCATCGCCACAAACTCGGTGTACCTGGACGCCGGCAGCCGGACCATGATCGACCAGGGCGACCCGGCATACCTGCGCGAGCACAGCCAGCAAGCGGTGGTGCGGCAGTTCCTGACCCGGGGCGGCAACGACGTTCGCAGCGCGCCAACACAGAGGCAAGGCAATGAGTGATAAACCCCATACTGTCGCCGTTGGCGCATTTGTCATCGGCGCCCTGCTGATAGCCATCACCATCGTGATTTTTTCCCTCGGGTCAGGTTTTGGCCAGGAGCGTGAAAAAGTCGTCATGGTATTCGACGGCTCGGTGAAGGGACTGGTGATCGGTGCACCGGTGGCGCTCAGGGGGGTACAGATTGGCCAGGTGACCAACCTGGAACTGATGCTGGACGCCGACACCATCGAGTTGATCATGGTAGTAGAGGCGCAGATCAGTGAAAAAAATATCCGGCGCCTGGGCAGTAACACCGGGGATATCACCGATGAGCTTATCGCCCGGGGATTACGGGCCCAGCTAAAAACCCAGAGCCTCCTCACTGGCCTGCTTTACATCCAGCTGGATTTCCACCCGGAAAGACCCGCCCAGTTTGTCGACCTCGAATCAGAATACCTGCAGATACCCACTATCCCCACTGACCTGGAGATACTGACCGGCAAGATTGAGGACATTGACCTGGCCGCCCTCGCAGAAAAACTGGAGGGCATCATCAACGGGCTGAACACGTTTTTAAACGACGAGAGTTTCCAGTCCCTGCCGGCGAACCTGCAGGAAACCCTGGCATCACTTGGCGCGCTCAGTGACGCGCTGGGGAACCAGGTGGCTGCCAGCGGACCCAGGCTGAATACCGTGCTGGACAACGCTGCCGTGACCCTGGATAGCGCCAATACCGAGCTGCCCAGGTTGTCTGCCCTGGCCGCGAAAAACATGGCACTGCTGGTCGATGCGATCACGGCTTTTGAGAAAACCATGGCGAGTGTAGACAGCCTGGCGGCCCCCGACTCCGCCACGAGCTACCAGCTGAACATTGCGCTGAAGGAACTGGCACTTGCCAGTAAGGCGATCCAGCGGCTGGCCGATACACTGGACCAGCAGCCAGAAGCCCTGCTCCGCGGCAAACGGGAGAACAACCCATGAATAACACCATGACAAAAATCGCTACCGGGCTGGGCCTGTTGCTGTGCCTGGCTGCCTGCGGCAGCTCGCCGGCCAACCATTTTTACCGGCTCACCCCGGGGCCGGGCGCCATTGGTGAAGGCCAGCAACCCGCCCTCGGCATCGGGCCTGTTGAAATCCCGGAATTCCTCAAACGCAATACCCTTGTCTACAGCAAGGGAGATAACCGGCTGCAAATCGCCGGCGGTGAGCTGTGGGCGGAACCGCTGGACGAGGGCGTGAAACGGGTAGTCGGCCTGAACCTGGCCCAGCTGCTGGACACCGGGAACCTGAGTTACTTTCCCTGGGACACACGGCACAACCCCACCTATGGCATCAGGGTCACGGTACTGGATCTCGATGCCAACGACGGCCAGGCGACACTGGTGGCGGACTGGAGGCTCTACCGTCCCGAAGACGGAAAGACCGTCGACCAGCGGATCAGCCAGTTCAGCCAGACGCTAGGTACGGGAAACCTGGCCGCATCGGAACTGCCGGCCGCCTACAGCGCGCTGTTCTACCAGCTGAGTGAAACCATCGCGGCGGCCGTTCGCTCTGACCAGCACAAGCAAGCCGCAGGTGAGCGCACCCCGCCGGGGTCATAACAAACCTGCTAGAAGTCGTCCGTGCGCAGCATGGCGTCGGAACCGCCGTCGACAAAAAACACGGAGCCACACACGAAACCGGCCTCCTCACCCAGCATAAACCGCATGACATTGGCGATCTGTTCGGGCTGGGCCGTACCGCCCCAGGGCACCATTTCTGCAAACTGCTTCATGGCATCGCCAAACTGGGCGTCCGCCATCACCCGCTCGGTAAGCGGTGTTTGGGTAATGCCTGGCGCCACCGCGTTAAGGCGCACTCCCGCCCTGGCATACTCCACCACATTGCGCCGCATCCACTGCACCAGTGCGCGCTTGGAGCCAGCATAGGCGCTGTGCCCGTCCCGCTCCTCGATACCGGCGCAGGCCGCCGCCTCGTCCCCGGCCAGGCAGGCCTGTACGAAGGGATCATCCTTGCCAATCATGGGAGCCGAGTTGGAAGCCACGAATAAAACCGTACCGCGTTTGCTGGCCAACAGATCGCGCAAAGCGGCGACTGTTTCCACCGCTGCGAAATAATTCACCTTCGCAATCAGTGAGAACGGCTTGGCCACGGGCGGTAGACCGGCACAGGGGATATAGCCGTCCAGCCCCTGCGGCGCCCGCGCCCGGATACCCTCAACGGCCAGCTGCCGTCCGTTGGCAGTGGACAGGTCGGCAATAATATCCCCCTCCCTGATATCCACCGATATCACCTCATGGCCAGCCTCCAGCAACTGCCGTTTCAACGCCGCCCCGATCCCGGTTGCACCACCGGTCAATGCATAGACACCCATAATCCCCCCTTAAAGTCGACCGCCAACTGTCCCTGGAAAATCTGCCTGAACCCACGCTCGCGCGTTGAGCACCGCTTGCGGTGGTACCCTGCCGAAGCCGGGACATCGCCCGTCGACATGCGCCGCTGCGCCACACCGGAATTACTGTTCTTGGAAAGGCGACTCAGCTAGTATTCTCGCAGTGACCAGTTTGATATAAACAGGTAGCGAAGGACAGGGTAACGCATGCTGCCCGCCGGATAAGCCGTCGCATGAGGGTACCCGGTACAAGCTGGCAGACCCGCGAATGTCCCGTACCCAATAATGAAAACATAAGGGGAACAAATCAGAATGACGTACTCAGGCACGGTATCCAACGCAAAAATCAGATCCTCCCGCAGGCAACTTGCCCTGGCCGTTGCGGTTACTGCCACCTCAGCAGGCGCAATCGCCTTTAGCCCGGGCGCCTGGGCCCAGCAGGACAAGCCCAAGGGCTACAGCGTGCAACTGGAAGAAGTACTTGTCACCGCGCAAAAGCGCGAAGAAAGCTACATGGATGTGCCGATCACGGTAAACGCGTTTACCGCGCAGGACATGATCAATACCGGTGCCGTGAGTATCCAGGATATCGACGACTTCATGCCCGGCGTTGAGGTCAGTGACGATGGTGCCACCCAGGTGGGCATCTCCGTCAGGGGCGTCAGCAGTCCGAATATCAGCTCTGGCCAGGACCCCTCAGTGGCCACCTTCTACGACGGCAGCTACATGCCGCGCGCGGTCACCTCCATACCGTTCACGGATATTGCCCGCACCGAGGTGTTAAAGGGACCCCAGGGTACCCTGTTTGGCCGCAATGCCACCGCGGGCGTTATCAATATCGTGCCCTATAACCCCGGTGACGAATTTGAAGGTTTTTTGAAAAGCCGGCTGGGCAATTATGACCTGGTACGACTGGAGGGTATGGTCAACGCCCCGATCACCGACGCTCTCGCGGTTCGCGCCAACCTTTTCTCGCACCAGCGCGATGGCATCACCGAGAACGTCGGGATAGGTGGCGATATTCGCGACGAAAAGTTCCTGGCAGCAAGAATATCGGCGCTTTACACCCTCTCGGACAGAACCGACATCCAGCTGAGTTACGACGTGGAGGACCGCAACGAACAGCCGCGCGAGGCCATCGGCGTCGGCAAATATGCCTACCAGGGCAACATTGATCCTTTCTCGGGCAAGGCCGCCAACGATGTCATCGGCCAGGAGGAGACCCGGGATATGTACGGGGTTGCCGCAAAGCTCAATCACAGCTTTAACGAGGAACTGTCCCTGTTTGGCATCGTGAGCTACCGGGACTGGAAGACCACCAACCTGGAGGATGAAGACGGCACGGAGGATCCCAGGCGCTATTTCGATACCAACAATATCGAGGAATCGAACATCTGGTACAGCGAGGCCCGTTTCAACTACGTCAACGACAAGGTCAACCTGATCGTGGGCGGTAACTACAGTGCGGAAGAGGTCTATCAGCGCACCGATATCCACATACTGGCAGATGCCTACATGCAGTACGTCACGGTTCAGGCCGGCCTGGGGCAGGATGATCACCTGTGGGATATCTTCGGTGACAACACAGCGATTTACGAGGCGCTATCTGCAGACAACGGGGTGGCTGTCATTCCCCCCTCTTTTGCTGGCGACCTGTTGATCGAGACGATGGACAATACGGGTGACTTCGTAAACTGGGGGATATTTGCCGATGCCACCTATCAACTGACCGACACGCTCAGGCTCGCGACGGGCTTGCGCTACAGTTACGATGACAAGGAGTACTCCTGGCAGACCTTTCCATCGGGCCTCGACTGGCCCTACCCACAGGCCATACTGGCCTATGATCCGTCGCAGACTGGCGCAGATCCCGCGGATTACTACAACAAGTTCACCGACAAGCAGGACTGGAGCAAAACCACCGGGCGCATGGTCCTGGACTGGCAGTTCACCGACGACGCCATGACCTACCTGTCCTACGCCACCGGCTACAAGTCCGGTGGCTTTGACGGCCAGACATTTTCCGCCTATGTGGCAGGCCCCTTCGATCCCGAGGAGATGACAAGCGTGGAGATGGGCATCAAAGCGGATCTTTTTGAGCAGACCGTGCGACTGGAAACAGCGCTCTTCTATCACGAGTTGGATGGAAGGCAAAGCGCCGTTGATGCCAAGGATGGGCCGGACGATCCCACCGCACAGCCCACCGTTATCAGCAGTGATGAAACCAGCCAGGGCCTTGAGCTGATCCTGCAGTGGCAGGCGCTGGACAACCTGATGCTGACCGGGATGACCACCGTGCGCGACACCGAGAGTACGCCCCAGCAATACTACAACAGCGCGGGGGACCTGACCGGCGGCAAGAAGCAAACGACAAAAACCAATACCGATTACACCCTGCGCCTGGACTGGACGCCCGAGATTCCTGTGGGCTACCTGCTGCTTCACGTGGACTATGTTTTCACGGAAAACGCCGATATCAGCGATGTAAACGATGCGATTTTTATGCAGGGGCCCTGGTATTTCCGGGATGGGGAACTGCTCAGTGCGCGCATAGCATGGCAGGACGACAGTGATACCTTTGAAGTCGCCCTGTGGGGCAGGAACCTGCTGGACAAGGAAGTCGCCAGCAACCCCGGCGGCTATGTGGCGGACGCCCTGGGGGCCGCCTTTACCACTATCCAGGACCCGTTGACCTGGGGTGTTGACCTGCGTTATTCCTTCTAGGCCAATCGGGCTGCGCCCGTCCCCGCAAGGCGCTCAGGCCGCGGGGCCGGCGGGCAGCTCGACCATGTCACCCGTGCCCTGCAATAACTGCATCGCCTTGTTGCGCGGGTTGCTGACCGCCCGCGACAGGGGTTGAAGGCGCAGGGCGAGTTTCAGGCGACTGCGGAAAATGCTGTCGCCCGGCGCTATTTCCTGTGAGTGATCAAGCCAGCGCTCGTATTCATCGGGCGCAAGTATTACCGGCATGCGGCTATGCCAGGGTTCGAAAGCCGGGGCAGCGGCCGTCGTCACCAGGGTACAGGACAACAGCGGCGTCTCCCCACCCTCCCACACATCCCACAGCGCGGCGACCGCCAGGGCCTGGTGCCCGGTGGTGATAAGCCAGGGCTGTTTGACCCCGCCTTCCACTCGCCACTCGACAAAGCTGCTCATGGGCACGATGCCGCGCTGGGACCTGAAGGGCTGGCGGAATGCGCGGCTGGTGGCAAGGGTTTCGCTGCGGGCATTGAACATGGCGTATTTCTGGTCAACCTCCCGAGCCCAGGAGGGGGTCAACCACCAGCGGGCCGGATCCACCTGCCGCTCCCCGGCAGATTCCCTTACCAGGCTGACAGGCTCGGTGGGCGCCACATTGATCGCCTGTGGCAGCTGCAGGTCTATACCCAGGTCACGCAGCAGTTGCCGCAGGCCGGGACTGTCGATCACATTGAATCGGCCACACATGGCATCGCACCTCGAATCGACGCAACACACGCCGCCAGCCAGCCCCTTGCCCGAAAGCGCCGTACAGGACAGCACCAAGTCTGCCATAGTAAACCCCCGGGCGCAGCTGGCGGCAAGGCCCGCGCCCGGGGGGAGGAAATCTTGCGTGCATCCGCAAGCCGATAGTACTCTGGGCGCCGCTTTACCCCGGAGGTCATAATGAGTAACAAACCCCTGGTGCCGGCCATCGATGGCTGGCACACCATGGATGCCAAGCCTCACCTGATAGGCAGCCAGTGCAGCGACTGCGGTACCTATTTTTTTCCGGCGCAGTACCAGTACTGCCGCAACCCCGCCTGCGACAGTACAGACTTTCTCGAGGTCCAACTGAGCCGGACAGGGCATATCTGGAGCTATACCAATGCCTGTTACAAGCCGCCCGCGCCCTTTGTCGCTGCGGAGCCGTTCGAGCCTTACGCCATAGCGGGTGTACAACTGGAGCGGGAACAGATGGTGGTGCTGGGCCAGGTAGTCACAGGCACCGGGGTGGAAGACCTCAAGGTCGGCATGCCCATGGAACTGGTGCTGGAAACCCTGCACGAGACCGACGATGACATCAAAGTGACCTGGAAGTGGCGACCACTGCCCGCAGGCACCTATCCCGAAACCGGAGCCTGACCCCATGTCCAAGGAAATCGCAATTATCGGCGCCGGTATGCACCCCTGGGGCAAGTGGGGACATAACTTCGTGCAGTACGGCGTAGCCGCCGCCCGTGAGGCCCTGGCGGACGCCGGCATACCCTGGCAGGACATTCGCTTTGTCTCGGGGGGTGCGACCGTGCGCTGCGGCTACCCGGGCTATGTAGCCGGCGCCACCTTTGCCCAGGCACTGGGATGGCAGGGTGCCGAGGTCAACACCTCCTATGCCGCCTGCGCCTCGGGCTCGCAGGCGCTGGCAGCGGCGCGCAACAAGATCCTGGCCGGCGAGTGTGAAGTCGCCCTGGTCGTGGGCGCCGACACCACCCCCAAGGGCTTCCTGGCGCCCGCCGGTGGCTACCGTCCGGAAGATCCGGACTGGGTACGTTTTTACCTGGGCATAACCAACCCCACCTACTTCGCCCTGTATGCGAGGCGGCGCATGGACGTGTACGGCGACACACTCGAAGACTTCGCCGCCGTCAAGGTGAAGAACTCCCGGATTGGTGCAAAAAACCCGCGGGCCCGGTACCGCAAATGTTTCAGCGCGGAAGATGTCGCCGCCTCCGCCATGGTGGCGGACCCGTTGCGGCTTATGGACATTTGTGCCACCAGCGATGGCGGCGCGGCACTGATCGTTTGCAGCCTCGAGTATGCGCGCAGGATTGGCAAGGCAGATGCTCCCCGGGTGGCGGCGATCTCCACAGTGACCCCCACCTTCGCCAGCGGCGTGGTGGAAATGCCGGACATCGCTACCGACTCGGCGGCTGCGGCGGGCGTCGAGGCCCTGAGTTATCGCTCTTCGATACCGCTGAAGGCCTATGAAGAAGCGGGCATCGGCCCGGAAGACATCAGCCTGGCGGAAGTCTACGACCTCTCCACCGCGCTGGAGCTCGACTGGATCGAGGACCTCAAGCTCACCCCCCGGGGCGAGGCGGCCGCCTGGCTGCGCAAGGGAGATACCGCCCTGGGCGGCAGGATTCCGGTCAATGTCTCCGGCGGGCTGGCCTGTTTCGGTGAAGCAGTCCCCGCCCAGGCCATCGCCCAGGTATGCGAACTTACCTGGCAGTTACGCGGCGAGGCCGGCGACCGGCAGGTCAAGGGCGCCAGGGTGGGCATCACGGCCAACCAGGGCCTGTTTGGACATGGCAGTTCGGTTATTGTGAAGCGCTAGAGTATGCGGCGCCCGTTCCCGGGGCCGGCCAGTCCAGGCTCAACGGCCGTCGGGAAACGTCTGCACCGACACCAGCGCCAGGTACGCTATCAGGTCAGCCCGGTCCCCGGGGTCGGGCACCCCCAGGCTCATCATGGTGGTGCCCGGTTGCGCCTTCATCGGGTTTTCCAGCCAGGCGTACATCACGCCCGGCGTCCACGCGAATTCGGCCCGCTTGAATACCGCCGAGTAATACTCGAAGCCCTCCTGCTTGCCCGCCACCTTACCGAAAATGCGGTACAGGTTCGGCCCGTTGCCGTGGCCTGCCTCCGCCTGCGTAAAGTGGCAGGTGCGACAGGGTCCGAATACCAGCCGGCCGCGCTCGGGGTCACCACCGGACAGGGCCGTGGCAACTGCGCTGTCCTGCCCCTGGCCGTACCCCGGCGCCGCCGTCAGGACCATCACCAGGGCCGCCGCAACGAACAACAGCCGCATCATGGCGGTGTACCTTTGCCCGCTGCTGCCCGCCCGGCCCGGCGACCGAAAAAAGTGGCGTCTCCCACCGACAGGCCGCTGGCGATATAGGGCGCCCCGGGGAGACCGGCGCTGGTGCGTCCGGCGGCATAAAGCCCGGGAATCGTCTGGCCGAAACTGTTGAAAACCTCGCCGTCGAGCCCGGTGTGCAGACCGCCAAAGGTATGGGCAGGGGCAAAGGCCTTGTCCACCGACAGGTCCCAGGCACGGTAAGGCGGCCCCTGCAGCGGCCGCAGCATGCCGGGCCGCTTGTGAAACAGCGGGTCCTCGCCATTGTCCGCATGGCGGTTGTAATAAGCGACCGTATTTTGCAGCGCGCCCTTGGGAAAACCGAGCTGCTCGGCGAGATCGCCAATGGTATTGCCCTCTGCTACCAGGGGGAAATTGTCCACCTGCGCGGGCATATGGCCACCCTGGTCCGTCAACAGCCAGGCACGCCCCTGCTGGTGGTAGGCGATGGCATCGCCGAGCACGCCGTAATAGGTGTCCTCCGCCACGAAACGCTGGGCACTGGCGTTTACCACGATACCGGACAACACCGCCTCGGGCGGGTACAACGGCACGATGGCAAAGCCCTGGTGCATGCGCAGGGCAGCAGCCCCCACACCGATGCCCATGTTGATTCCCATGCCCTGGTCGCCGGCATTGCCCCAGGGCACAGAGCAGTCGAACAGCTCCGGTGCATAGTCACGGACCATATCCCGGTTGTGAATAAAGCCACCACTGGCAAGCACGATACCGCGACGCGCCCTGATGGTGCGTTGCACCCCGTCTGCGGTGACCTGCATACCGACTACCCGGCCGTCAGAGGCGACGATCAGGCGCTGGCCGGACACATTCGCCTGCAGTTTTACCCCCAGTTCCTCTACCCGGGCCAGCAGCGCCGCCATCAGTGCCCGGCCACCGGTCATGCCGCGCGCCACAGGAATATGGCCCCGGGGGGCGGGCCTGGCCAGCTCCCGGGCGGGCCAGGCCTGTTCACACCCGGAAAAATACAGGGATTCACCCTGCATTGGCACGGTCATACCGGAATACAGTTGCTCGCTGTAGGGCACACCCTGTGCGACCAGCCAATCAAAATGCGCACTGCTGTGTTCACAGTACAAGCGTATTTTCTCCAGCGGCGGGTGCCTGCCGCCAGCGCCCGATATAAAGCTGAACATGTCCCCGACGGTATCTTCGATTCCGAGCTTTTTTTGCAGCGCGGTGCCGCCGCCGGCGTAGACGACACCCGCGGACATCGCCGTGGAACCCCCGAACCGGGGTAGCGACTCGATCAGCAGCACTTCCGCCCCGGCCTGCCGGGCCTCGATGGCGGCGCTGGCGCCTGCTCCGCCGGAGCCGGCTACCAGCACATCGGCAGTCATATCCCAGGAGGCGATGCCGGCGGCGGGCAGCGCCCCGGCGTCCGCCGCGAACGTGGTCGCCGCGGCCGCGCCAAAACCCGCCAGCAGCTGGCGCCGGCTCAGGCCCGATTTTTCAGTTGCTTGTTTCATCCGTTATCGCAATCAGTATTGGCGCAGGTATTCCAGCTGGCCATCGATCATGTAGGTCCGATGGCGGGAACCGGGGGTTTCAAGATTTTCATCCGCGTAGCCTGAATCACCCTCGTAAAGAAAACAGATTCCATCCTCGACGAAGACCATGCGCGGCTCGTACCGGATGGCCTCGCGTGAGGAGATGCGTTCGTGCGCCTCCAGGCAGGTCGGGCAATCGGCGATATCCACCAGGCTGACAAAGGTCGGCGGCATCAGGCGAAACGGGTGCTCCCGGTCCGCGATCTCGGCAAAGGCGACCTCGGGTCGCACCCACCGGTGGTGGGCAATTTCACCCCCATCCACGGTCACTTCCTGCCCGTCCTCGAGTACGGCCAGAAAAAACCAGGTGGCGAAGCGGCGCTTGGCACCCTCGGGGGTGGTCCAGTGTGACAGGTAGGCCAGCTGGTGCTCACCGATATCCAGGCCGGCTTCCTCGCGTGTTTCGCGAATAGCCGCATTCAGGGCTGCCCCGTATTCGTCGCGGTCTGGCGGGTAATCCTGCTCGTCCACCCTGCCGCCGGGAAACACCCACATCCCGCCCATATGCGCCACGGCCTTGCTACGCTGCACCAGCAGCGCTTCCAGTCCCTGCTCACCGTCGCGTACCAGCACCACGGTGGCCGCCGGGTACACAGGTTCAACCGCTTTACTCAATTCCAGCATGAATTCGGCCCCGGCTCAGGCGGAAAAGAAACGGCTGATGGTGTCGATGACACAGGCCGGACGATCACTGCCTTCAATCTCTATGGTCATTCGCACGACCACCTGCACCCCGCCTTTCACTTCTTCAGCGCTGATCACCTCCCCGCCACCGCGAACCCGGCTGCCCACGGGTACAGCCGCGGGAAAGCGCACTTTTTCGCAACCGTAATTGACGCCCATGGAGACGTTGTCCACTTGCATGATTTGGGGCAGGAACTGGTTCGCCAGCGAGAGAGTGAGGTAGCCATGGGCAATCGTTTTGCCGAAGGGTCCCGCCGACGCGCGCACAGGGTCCACATGAATCCACTGGTGATCGCCCGTGGCCTCGGCAAACAGGTCGATACGCCGCTGGTCGATTTCCAGCCACGGGCTGTAGCCCAGGTGCTTGCCGGGTGCATCCAGCAGTTCCGCCGGAGTATGGAATACAGTTGTCATGGCAGGCTTCACCTCTTCGACCGGTTTTCAGGCAGCGGCGACTATACCATCCCACGGGCACCTCCTTCACCACAGGGGGAGGAATTTTCACCTCAAACCGCGCCGGCGTTGGCAAGGCGGGAGCGGTTGGCTATAGTTGTGACCCCTTGTAAAGCCGGAAAGAAATCAGGAGAAAAACCCTATGGAAAATCTGGATATAGCCGAAATAGTACAAACCTATGTCATTCCCTGGGGCATCAAGCTCGTTCTGTCCCTGGCAATTTTCTATGTCGGCCGCATAGTGGTCGCGGGGGTAGTGGGTTTCGTTCGCAAGGTGCTCCACGCCCGGGGCATGGACGATATTCTGGTGGGTTTCCTGATTGCCATCCTGCGCTGGGTGCTACTGCTGTTTGTCGTCATCGCCGCCCTGAGCCAGCTGGGTATCAACACCAACTCCCTGGTAGCGCTGCTGGGTGCGGCCGGTCTCGCCATCGGCCTGTCCCTGCAAAGCTCGCTGTCCAACTTCGCCGCCGGCGTCATGCTGATCATTTTCCGCCCTTTCACCAAGGGCGACTTTGTGGAGGCGGGCGGTGCGACCGGTATCATCGATAAAATCAGTATCTTCACCACGACCATGACAACACCGGACAACAAGGAAGTGATCGTCCCCAACGGCGCCATCATCGGCAACAACATCACCAACTTCTCTGCCCGCGCCACTCGCCGCGTCGACATGGTGTTCAGCGTTTCCTACGATGACGATATCCGCAAGGCCAAGCGCATACTGGAAGAAATTATCGCCGCAGACGAGCGGGTGTTAAAGGATCCGGCCCCGGTAGTCGCCCTGGGTGCCCTGGCGGAATCCAGCATCAATTTCCTGGTTCGCCCCTGGGCCAAAACCGAGGACTATTGGAAACTGCTGTGGGACACCACTGAAACCGTGAAACTGCGCTTCGACGAGGAGGGTATCTCCATTCCCTATCCGCAAATGGACGTGCACTTCGACAAGGCCGAGTAGTTTTATCCCGGGGGCGGCAATCGCCCCCATGTGTCTAAAAACCAGCTATTTTTTAGCCCATAGCTGACGTCCTGTGGTATAAATAAAACACTTTTACCGTGTCGGTTCCCACTGCGTTGACAGCATCAGGGTACTGGCCCCAGCGGATATCTTTCTACAGTGGCCAGCAAGTCAAAACAGGCAGTTCTATCCCTTGCATTGATAGCCGGTGCCTCGGCAATCAGCGCACTGATGTACCTGACCCGTCCTGCCGCCGAAATCGCCGAGCCGGTTTACGCCACAATAACCGTGGACGTCGCCCAGGTGGTGAAGCAGAACGTGCGCATCGAGGTGCAAGCCCAGGGCACGGTCAGTCCCGTGCAGGAGTCCACGCTCCTCGCGGAAGTCAAAGGCAGGATCATCGAGGTGTCCCCGGGTTTTCACGTGGGCGGCTTTGTCTCGCGCAACGATGTGCTGCTTCGCATCGACCCAAGGGATTACCAGACCAGCCTGCTGCATGCACAGGCGGCACTCGAGTCCGCGGAGAGCGCGCTGGTGCAGGAAAAAGGACGCGCCGAGGTTGCCCTGCGCGAATGGGAAAAATTGCCCAGGAACGCCCAGCGCAGTGACGAGGCCAGGGATCTCTACCTGCGCAAGCCCCAGCTGGAGGAAGCAGCGGCAGGGTTGCTGGCCGCCCAGGCGGACCTGAACACTGCCCGCGACAACCTCGAGCGCACCATTATCAGGGCGCCCTACGACGCACTGATCCGCCAGAAGCAAACAGACCTTGGACAGTTCGTCGGGGCGGGCACACCACTGGCAGACATTTTTTCCGTTGAAACAGCCGAGGTGCGGCTGCCGATTCCCCAGAGCAAGCTCGAATACCTCGAGTTGCCCGGGCTGGAAGGTTATGAGAACGGCTCGGCAATCGACCTCTATACCGACGTGGGTGGCGATCTCAAACACTGGTCCGCCACGCTGCATCGCACCGAAGGCGTGTTCGATGAACGCTCCCGCGCGCTGTATACCGTCGCCCGGATAGAGGACCCTTACGGCCTGCGTCACCCGGGCCAATCGCCCCTGCGGATAGGCACTTTCGTCAATGCCAATATAGCGGGCCGCGAGCTGCAGGATGTCGTCGTACTGCCACGCTACGTACTGCGGGCAGGCAATTACGTCTGGGTGGTGGATGAGTCCTCGCACCTGCGCAATCGGCAGGTGACCAGCCTGCGCACTGGCGGTGACCGGGTCTACATCAGCGCCGGCCTCGACGAGGGCGACCGGGTATCCCTGACCAGTCTCGATGCCTCCTTTGCCGGGGCCGAAGTCAAAATCCTGTCCAGCACCCCGACAGATGCACTGGGCAACCGGGCAGGCCAACCGATTGATACCGCGCGCGATGCCTCGAAGGACCAGACGGCCGCGAGCCCGCAAGCCGGCAACACGATGGGCGGCCAGTGAGCGTCGAACATCCCAGGGGTGTCATCGCCTGGTTTGCCCACAACCCGGTCGCCGCCAACCTGTTGATGCTGATCATCATGGTTGTGGGGCTCGGTTCGGCCTTTACCATCCAGCGCGCCATGTTTCCCGCGCTCGACATCGAAGCCATCTATATCACGGCGCCCTACCCCGGTGCGGCGCCGGAAGAGGTCGAACAGGGCGTTGTTCTCAAAATCGAGGAGGCCATCAACGACCTGGACGGTATCAAGCGCGTGGAATCGGATGCTTTCGAGTCCTATGCGACCCTCTGGATAGAGCCCAGCGACGGAATGGACCTGGCAAAGCTGCTCAACGAGGTACAAAACCGCATCAATGCCATCCAGCACTTCCCTGCCGGCGCCGAGGAACCGATCGTCCGGCAACCCGAGGTACTGTTTCCCGCACTGACGCTGCAACTTTCCGGCGACATAGACGAGCGGGCAATGAAATCCCTGGCGGACGAGATCCGCCGCGAACTGCTCGGCCTGCCGGAGGTTTCCGCGGCGACGGTGGTGGGCGCGCGCGACTATGAAATTTCCGTGGAAATATCCGAGCAACTGCTGCGCGAGTACCACCTCACCCTGGGCGATGTTGCCAATATCATCTCGGCCTCCTCCCTGGATATTCCAGCCGGCTCGGTGCAGACCCGGCATGGCGACATCATGCTGCGCACCCTGGGCCAGGCCTATGTGCAACAGGATTTCGAGGACATCGTATTACGCACGTGGCCGGACGGCACCCGCCTGCTGCTCGGTGATATCGCTACCGTAGACGACGGCTTTGTCGATGGCCGGGGCTTCTCGATCTTTAACGGGCAGTACTCCCTGGGCATCAACGTATTCAGCATGGGCAAGCAGGATATTATCGATACGGCCAGGGCCACCCGCGCCTTCATAGAAACAAAACGTGGCGAACTGCCCGAAGGGGTGAAGCTCGAAGCCTGGAACGACATGACCTACTACCTCGAGGGCAGGCTGCGGATGATGATGAAAAACCTGGGTATGGGCGCCCTGCTGGTTTTCATCGTGCTCGCGCTGTTTCTTGAGATCAAGCTGGCATTCTGGGTCATGCTGGGCATTCCGGTATGCTTTCTCGGCGCCATGGCGGTGATCAGCACACCCATGGTCGACGCCAGCCTCGATATGCTCAGTATTTTCGGCTTCATCATCGCGCTCGGCATTATTGTGGACGACGCTATTATCATGGGCGAGAGCGCCTACGCCGAGCAGGAGATGCACGGCCATAGCGTGCAGAGTGTGGTGGCGGGAGTTTACAAGGTTGCCACACCGGCCACTTTCGGCGTGTTGACCACTATCATCGCTTTCGCACCGACCCTGTTTGTGGAGGGTGCTTTTGGGGCATTTCCCGAGGCCTGCGGCATCGTGGTCGTATTGTGCCTCGCGTTCTCCCTGGTGGAGTCCAAGTGGATACTGCCAGCGCACCTGGCCCACAGCAAGCCAGCGCATCACCCCCTGTTATTGTCGATCAACCGGGTGCAGGAGGGCTGCAATAATCGCCTGAGGAATTTTGTCGACAATACTTACATACCCTTCATGCAACGCTGTGTGGCCAACCGGTATATAACGCTGGGCCTGTTTCTTGCCCTTATGATCCTGTGCGGCGGCCTCCTGGCGGGTGGGCAGGTCCGTACTATCCTGTCTCCCGAGGCTCGCAGCGAATTCCTCAAGGCTGAACTACGCCTGGCACACGGCACACCGGAAGAGCGCACCCAGCAGGCAATCGGCGAGATGATCGCCGCGCTGCAGCAGGTAGAAGCCGAATACGAAAAGGAAACCCAGGGCAGTGAAAAGCTGGTCGCCCACGTCGCTGCCTATGGCTACGACCAGATCAATGGCCGCATCTCGGTTGAGCTGACCAAGGATGACCAGCGCAGTATTTCCACACGCGAGGTGGAACAGCGCTGGCGGGAACGGGTCGGCACCATCCACGGCGCCGAGGTGCTCGCCATCAGCGGCGATGATGAAGGCGGCTTTGGGCCGGCCATCGCCTTCGACCTGATGCACCACGACTTCAAGGCCCTCAAGGCCGCCTCGGAGGAACTGGAAGAAGCACTGCACCACTATGCCGGTGTTTATGACATTCGCAACGGTGCCGGCGATACCGCTGACGAATTTCACCTGGACATCCTGCCCGAGGCAGAATCACTCGGGCTGACACGTTTCGACCTGGGCAGTCAGGTACGTCACGCGTTTTACGGCGCCGAGGCGCAGCGAGTGCAGCGCGGGGCGGATGAAGTCAAGGTGATGGTGCGCTACCCGCGGGCCGACCGGGAAATGACCAGCAGCCTCAACAATATGTATATCCGCACACCCCAGGGCGACGAGGTGCCCTTCGATACGGTGGCCAGGCTGGATATCACCCAGGGACTGCTGAAAACCACCCACATCAACTTCCAGCGCGCCTCGGAGGTTACCGCCGAGGCTGACAAGGAGCGGGTACAACCGTCCGTGGTGACGGATGAAGTCGAAAAACACGTCATACCCCGTCTTCTTGAAAAATATCCGGGGCTCAGTTACGGCGTCTCGGGTATGGCCGACGAAGAGAGAAAGCTGGGGGTCAGCCTGATGGTGGGCTTCGCCCTGGCGATCTTCGGTATCTATGCCCTGCTCGCCATTCCCACCAGGTCCTACCTGCAGCCGATGATTATCATGGGTGTCATTCCATTTGGCATTATCGGCGCGATCGTGGGGCACTGGGTCACCGGTTATGCCTTCAGCATGATGTCGATGATAGGGGTGATCGCGCTCAGTGGCGTGGTAGTCAACGACAGCCTCCTGCTCGTGGACTACACCAACACGGCGATGGCGCGGGGTGCGGATCGCTATGCTGCGGTAACCGAGGCCACCAGCCGCCGCTTCCGGGCAATCCTGCTGACCTCATTGACCACCTTCATGGGCCTGGCGCCCATGCTGCTGGAACGCAGTGCCCAGGCGCAGGCGATGGTACCGATGGCCATCTCCCTGGCCTTCGGCATCGTGTTCGCCACAGTCATTACTCTCCTGCTGGTGCCGTGCCTGTACCTGATACTGGAAGACCTGAACCGCTGGTGGGCAGGCTCGCCAGCAAGGTCCGGAGCGCCCGCTGACACTAACCCCAAGGGGCTGGCCAGCGGGCAATAGGCAAGCGGGCGCCGCCCGGGGGGGGCCTGCCTAGCGTACCGCCCCGCAGGGAATACAGCGCACATAAAGATGACGCGGATCCGAGAGACTGGCCAGTTCTGCGCCAGCATCCCTGATCGGCGCCAGTAACACCGCCAACGGGCCGCTGAGGCCGGAAGCCGACCATAGCCGCAAGCCCCCGATGCGATCCGCCAGGCTTTGCAGGAACATCTCCCGGGGCGACAGGGACGGTGCCACATATTCCACCTCGTAATGATCAAGCCCCGCCCGGGCAGCGGCCGCGGCGACCGCGTCGGCCAGCGAGCCAATGCCGTCGAGCAGCCCATGCTCCAGCGCGTCCGGCGCACTCCAGATGCGCCCTTCTGCCAGGGCATTCACCTGCTCGGGAGTCAAATCCCGCCCCCGGGCAACCAGCTCGCGGAACGTGCGGTAGCTGAAATCAACCCCGCTGCGAATAGCCTCAGCCACTTCCGGGTTCAAGGGTCGGTCCAGCCGCAGCGAACCCGCCAGGTCAGTGGTGCCGACCCCGTCGGTGTGTACGCCAATACGCTCCAGCAGGCGCTCAAAGGTGGGGATGGCCGCGAACACACCGATACTGCCGGTGATGGTCGCGGGGGTTGCCCAGATTTCATCAGCCTCTGCCGCGATATAGTAGCCTCCGGAGGCAGCAATAGCACCCATGGATATCACCACGGGCATTCCCGTCGCCCTGGTCCTGAGCAGTTCCTGGCGGATAAGCTCGGAGGCAAAGACACTGCCGCCGCCGCTGTTAACACGCAATACGATGGCGCTCACTCCCTCCTGGGTCGCAGTGTCCTTGATCAGCTGCGCCAGGGAGTCGCCGCCAATCGCCCCGGGGGGTTGGTCGCCAGGTACGATATTGCCTTCCGCAGTGATCACCGCCACCCGATCTCCCTCGACCGGGGTCAACCGGCCGGGACGCAGGCGACGCACATAGGGCTCGAACAACACCGCCTCGTAGAGCCCATCCTCGTTACTGGCACCCACCAGCTCGACCAGGTAATCATTGGCCTCCTCCCTGTTGAGTATCTTGTCCACCATACCGGCTTTGAGCGCCACGGCTGCCGCATCCCCGCCCTGCTCGACCAGTAAGCTGGAGTAATTGTTCACGTAGTCATTCACACTCCCTGGGGGCAGGTCACGCTGCGCTTCGACCGTGGCGGCATACTGTCCCCAAAGCACTTCCAGCCAGCGCTCGGTCAGCAGCTTTTCGCCCGGGGACATGTCATCACGCAGGAAAGGTTCGGCAATAGACTTGAACTCACCTGCGTGAAACACGTGCACGTTGACCAGCATCTTCTCCAGGGTTTCCCGGTAGTAGTTGCGATAGCTGCTAAAACCCTCGAGGCCCACGCCACCCATGGCGTTAACAATGATGCTGTCGGCGTAGCTCGCCAGCAGGAACTGGTCCTGGGTGTAGAAGTCTCCCACGGCCACCACCGGCTTGCCCGCGCCCTTGAAGGACTCCAGCGCGGTGGCGATCTCCTGGGTCTTGCTGATACCCAGGTAACCCAGCTCATCGAGCTCCATCACCAGGGAGTTGACGGCAGGGTCATCCCTGGCGAAATTGATCGCGTCGATGACATCCCGCAACAGTACCTCATGATTTTCAGGCGTGGGTTCCCCCAGCAGGGCCTGCAGCGGTTCCACCTGGGTTTTCTGGTCCACGACCGTACCCGCGAGGTTCAGCAGCAGTGCGGCTTTCTCGGGTGGCGACTCCTCTCCCCCGCCGATATAGACGAAATAGATCAGGGCGATAAAAACCAGGAACAGGATATTGGACAGCGCCAGCCTGATCCGGGTTATACCGTTCCAGATCGCCGCGAACACCCTGCGCAGACGCGATGGTTTACTCATTTTGCTCTCCTGATTCTGTTGGGGCGGCGCCGGCAGCACGAAGCTCCCGGGCCCGCCAGCGCACATACATCATGCCGGCGATAAACAATGTCACCACTGCTGTGGTGCCGACTGCGGCCAGCGGGCTACCGGGCACTGCGAACAGTCGTTCGACCAGTGCCATGAAATAGAGCAGGCAGACGAAACACAGCCAGATATAGGTGCGCAGCCGGTCCCGCAACAGACCCGGCAGGAAAATCAGCAAGGGCACCAGCTTGCCCAGCCAGATAATCCAGGGCAGCTGCTGTTGCCAGGCATCCACCAGCTGCTGCGCCAGCAATACCGTCCAGCCGACCCATACCAGCAGGTGCGCAATTGCACTTGCCCGCCCCCGCCTCACCCGGCAGCACCCGCTGCGAGGCGCGCAATACGTGTTCCCAGTGCGCGGCACAGGCTTGCCTCCGAGTCATCCAGCGCCCGGCTGTTATCGGCGCCGGCCCAGTGGGAAGCGCCATAGGGGGTTCCACCGGAGCCAGTACTCATAAGCCCTGCCTCGCTGTAAGGAAGTCCCGCCACCACCATTCCGTGATGCAACAGCGGCAATAACATGCTGAGCAAGGTGGACTCCTGACCACCATGCAGGCTGGAGGTCGAGGTAAAGACCCCCGCGGGCTTGTCGATCAACGCGCCGCTCAGCCACAGCGAGGAGCTCTGGTCCAGGAAGTATTTCAAAGGTGCCGCCATATTGCCGAACCGCGTGGGACTGCCCATCACCAGGCCGGCGCACTCGCGCAAATCGTCCATGTCACAGTACAGCGGGCCATCCGCAGGGATCTCGTCCGCGGTGCGTTCGCAATCGGCTGACACCGGCGGAACAGTGCGCAATCTCGCGTTAAGGCCGGGCACGCGCGCGACACCACGGGCCACCTGCTGCGCCATCTCTGCCGTAGCGCCATGGCGGGAATAGTAAAGTACCAGGATGTAGGGTTCCGACATCAGCCGATCAGGTCCAGCACGTTTTCCGGCGGGCGCCCCAGCACGGCTTTCTTGCCTTTTACCACGATGGGACGCTCGATTAATTTGGGGTATGCGGCCATCGCCGCAATAAGCTCCGCCTCGCTTGACTCCTTGCCCAGGCCGCAGGCCTTGTAGTCATCCTCCCCGCGCCGGACCAGGGCTGCGGCCTTCATGCCCAGCTTTGCCAGTAGCGCCTTGATCTGCCTCGCATCGGGCGGCGTCTCGAGATAGAGGACCACCTCGGGCGCAAGGCCATTTTCCTCCAGTATGGCGAGCGTATTGCGCGACTTGGAGCAGCGGGGATTGTGGTAGATGGTGTAGTTGCTCATGGCTTAAGTCCTGCAGTTCCTGAATCAAGCGGCGCAGTATACCAAAGCCCGCGGTCAGCGACCGCCCCAAAAAATAGAATGCCGCGCACGGACCGTGCAGATGTTCAAACGTTCATGCCATAATGCCGGCCATGAATTTCGATAATGTGAATATGCCCGAGCTGTGGCGGCGCACCAGCTACCTGTTCTCGCGCTTTAATGCCGATCGCTGTTCCGAGAACGCGGCGGCATTGACCTACATGAGCCTGTTCGCCCTGGTACCGCTGCTGACGGTGGTGTACACCATGGCCTCTGCCGTGCCGGCCTTCCAGGGCCTGGAAGTGAAAATGCAGGCCTTTATGTTCGAGCACCTGATGCCGGATACCAATTCCGAGATAAGGGGCTACCTCGACGACTTTTCCCAGCAGGCGAAAAACCTCACTGGCCCGGGCATCGTGTTCCTGGTAGTGACTGCCGTACTGATGCTGCGCAACATCGAGAAAGCCTTTAACCAGATCTGGCGGGCCAGCGAGAATCGCAGCCCGGTGTCGAGTTTCCTGCTCTACTGGGCCGTCCTCAGCCTCGCCCCGGTTATGATCGGGGTTGGACTGGCGCTCAGTACCTACCTGTCCTCCTTTGCTCACGCCATCGAAAGCTACGACGTCATCGGCATCAAGGCCCTTATGCTCAAGGTTGCGCCCCTGCTGCTCAGTACCGCGGGCTTCAGCCTGGTCTACGTCGCGGTACCAAACTGCCGGGTACCCTTCAGGCACTGCCTGATTGGCGGTTTTGTCGCCGCAGTGGCATTCCATATCGCCAGGTCGGTTTTTACCGACCTTGTGGTGGGCTCAAGTTACACCTTCATTTACGGTGCCTTCGCCGCGGTCCCCCTGTTCCTGCTGTGGATTTACCTGTCCTGGAATATTGTCCTGATGGGCGGCATCCTGGTTCACAGCCTTTCGGCCTACCAGGACGAGGAGCAGGCCAACCGGCCGCTGGTCCTGAAGGCGCTGGATGTGCTCTACCTGTTCTGGCAGCGACAGGAAACAGGGCAGGCAGTAGGTGAAATAGAGTTGCTCAACCGCAGCCACCAGATCACCCGCGGCCTGGACAGCGACAGCTGGCAGCAATTGCGAAATACCTTCCTCAAGAAGAAGTTGATCGCGGAAAACGATCGCGGCCAGTACCTGTTGAGCCGGGATCTCCACGGCATCACCTTCAGCCAGCTGAAAGAATGGGTGAACAATGAATACACCCTCAACGCCGAGGAACCACCCGGCAACATGCCATTTCAGCAGGAAGCCTACCGCCTGCTCCAGAACCAGCGCAAACAGCAGCGGGATATCCTCGGGGTGAGCCTGGTTGAGCTGTTCTCGCGATGAGGGCGGTACTGTACCTGCTGGCAATGCTGGCCCTGGTGGCCTGCAGTCCTGCGGAAAAACCCGACCAGGGCCTGCAACTGGCGCAGCTGCGCGGCCAGTGGGTAGTCATCAACTACTGGGCCACCTGGTGCAAACCCTGTATTCAGGAAATTCCCGAGCTCAACGCCCTTGACCAACTGCCGCAGGTCACGGTGCTGGGCGTAAACTACGACGGTGCCAGCGGCGACGAGCTGCAGCAGCAACGGCAGAAGCTCGGTATCGCCTTTGCCACCCTGGACTCCGATCCGGCCAGGCAGTTGGGCGTGGCCCGCCCCGTGGTGCTGCCCACCAGCCTGGTACTCGATCCGCAGGGACAGGTACACACCACCCTGGTCGGGCCACAGACCCTGGAGACACTGGAGGCGGCTACCAACCAGTCCCCGGGGGACTAGTGCAGTGCTGCCAGACAAAAAAAAGCCGACCCATGGGGCCGGCATAGTAAGAGTCTCGCTCGGGGGATTACAACAGACCTGGATGGAATCCCGAATGGCGGCAACGACACTTTGTCCGCAGGACAAAGTACACGAAGCCGACACTGCCTGATATGACATCGCCGGGCAGCGACAAGTTCCGGTAAGGATCCGAAAATTTTTTACCGGTGGCAGCCGGGTGTACCGCCAGGCGGCACCTGGGCCACTCGGGCAGCATGAATGGACATGGGCGGCGCGGGCTACTAGTCTTACCCGCTACACACTAAAGACCCATCATCGAACCGGGGAACGCCAACATGAGCAAACTATACAAGGACAATTCCGAGACCATCGGGCGGACCCCGCTGGTCAAGATCAACCATATCAGCGATGGCAATATTTACGCCAAGCTGGAAAATCGCAACCCCGCGATGTCAGTGAAGTGCCGCATCGGCACCAGCATGGTCCTGGCGGCGGAAAAAGACGGCAGCCTGAAGCCGGGCATGACCATCGTTGAACCCACCAGTGGCAATACCGGTATCGCCCTGGCCTTTGTCGCCGCCGCACGCGGCTACGGCTGCATTCTCACCATGCCCAACACGATGAGCCTGGAACGCCGCATGTTGATGAAATCCCTGGGGGCCGAGGTGATCCTGACCGATGGTGCCAAGGGGATCCCCGCGGCGATCCAGAAGGCCGAGGACATCATCGCCTCCGATCCGGGCAAGTACTGGGGCCCGCACCAATTCGAGAACCCCGCCAATCCGGCCATCCACGAGAGCACCACGGGCCCGGAAATCTGGGAAGATACCGACGGTGGCATCGACATACTGGTCGCCGGTGTGGGCACCGGCGGCACCCTCACCGGCATTTCGCGCTACCTCAAGAAGACCCGGGGTAAGGCCGTGGTAACCGTAGCGGTAGAGCCGGACTCAACCACCATGATCACCGCCGCCAAGGCGGGCAGTGAACCCACGCACGCCCCCCACAAGATCCAGGGAATAGGCGCGGGCTTCGTGCCCGGAAACCTCGACCTGGACATGGTCGACCAGGTCGAGCAGGTGTCCAGCGAGGAGGCCATGGAGTGGGCGCACAAGCTTATGCGAAAAGAGGGCATTCTTGCCGGGGTATCCTGTGGCGCGGCAATGGCCGTGGCCCACAGGCTGTCACAGCAAGAGGCGAACCGGGGCAAAATGATCGTGGCTATTCTGCCGGACTCCGGGGAGCGCTACCTGACCTCGCCACTGTTCGCCGGCCGTTTCTCCGACAACGAAACCGTGCAGTCCGTGGTCAGCTGACCAAATACTAGGCGCGCTCGCGCAGCAGCGTGAGCCGCGCCTTTACTTCCGGCCAGTCACTGTCGATGACACTGAAGTACACTGAATCACGGGCAAAATTACCCTGTACGATCATATGCTTGCGCAACACCCCCTCGCGCGTGGCCCCTATGCGCTCCAGGGCACGCTGTGACCGCAGGTTGCGCCCGTCGGTCTTGAATTCCACCCGTACACAGCCCAGACGCTCAAAGGCATGGGTCAGCAGCAACAGCTTTGCCTCGGTATTGATACCGGTGCGCTGCCATTCCTGCCCCAACCAGGTCCAGCCGATTTCCAGTGAGCGGTGCTCGGGGCGAATAGTGAGGAAGCGCGTGCTGCCTACGGGCTTGTCCTTGGCAACTTCCACGATCGCGAAAGGCAGCTGATCGGCCGCCTGTATCGCCTCATCGATCCACTGCCGCGCATCGGCCATGTCGATAAAGCAGGCGCGCGGCATGTAGGCCCAGTCCGCGGCGCTGCGCCCCCGGTTATAGAGCCCCTGGGCATGGCCCTGCCCCAGGGGCTCGAGGCGGACACAGTCCCCCTCCAGCGTCACTGGCTCAACCCGCATCGTGCCCAGATTCACGGCAGGATAACCGTGGAACCGCTGGTTTTACGCCCCTCAAGGTCACGGTGCGCCTGCTGTATGTCAGACAGGGCATAACGCTGGCCAATTTCCACCTTGATGTGGCCTGCCTGGATCCGGGTAAAAAGATCCGCCGAAGACTGGCGCAATTCTTCCGTGGTCGCGGTGTAGGTGAACAGGGTGGGACGAGTCAGGTAGAGCGAACCGCGTACGGACAGGGTCTGCAGGTCCAGCGGCGCCGGCATACCCGAGGCATTGCCAAAGCTCACCATCAGCCCGCGCGGGCGCAGGCAGTCCAGCGACATATCAAAGGTATCCTTGCCGACACCGTCGTACACCACCGGCAGCTTCTCGCCCCCGGTGATCTCCATCACCCGCTCTACCACGTTCTCGGTACGGTAATTGATCACGTGCTGGAAGCCGTGTGCCAGCGCGAGGGCGGCTTTTTCCTCAGAACCGACGGTACCGATCACCCGAGCACCGATGCTGCTCGCCCACTGCCCGAACACCAGGCCCACACCGCCGGCGGCCGCGTGGAACAGGCAGGTTTCCCCGGGCTTCAGCGCGTAAGTGCGCTGCAGCAGGTACTCGGTGGTCTGCCCCTTGAGCATCACCGCCGCAGCCTGTTCGAAGTCGATGCCCTCGGGAATCTGCACGAGTCGCGCGGCGGGCAGGTTAAGTGCCTGCGCGTAGGCCCCGAAACCGGCGGAGCAGTAGGCTACCCTATCGCCCACGGCCAGGTCGACACCCTCGCCCACCGCCTCGACCACGCCCGCGCCCTCCAGCCCGATGCCGGTCGGCAGCGGCAATGGATACGCCCCACTGCGATGGTAGGTATCGATATAATTCAGGCCTATGGCCCTGTTCACTACCTGCACCATGCCCGGACCCGGCGCCTGCAGCGGCACGTCCTCGAGCACCATCACCTCGGGGCCACCGGTTTCGTGTATCTTTACCACCTGTACCATCTTGTTTCCTCGTTGAATCGGCGCTTTATGCGCCCCGCTACACTAGTGTACCTTGTCACCCCTATCGATACATTCCATGACTCGCGAAAAGGATAACTGCCGTGCTGGAACAATTTGAACTCGACAGGCGTCTGCGCCTGGCACTGGACGGGCTGGGCTTCGACGCCAGTACCGAGGTCCAGGACCGGGTCGTTGCCGCCGCACTGGCGGGAAAAGACCTGGTAGTGAGCGCAGAAACCGGCAGCGGCAAGACCCTCGCCTACCTGCTACCCATGGTCCAGCGCTTGCTCAGCGGCGAGGGCGCCCGTCCCGACGGCCCCCAGGGCCTGGTGCTGGTACCCACCCGGGAACTCGCACGGCAGGTACTGAAACAATGCCGCGCACTGCTGGCCAAAACGCCGCTGCAGGTATACGGCATTACCGGGGGCGCCGATTTCAGGTACCAGCAATCCCTGTTTCGCAAGAATCCCGAGATCATCGTCGCCACACCCGGGCGCCTGCTGGAGCACTGTGAGCGCAACAGCACCAGCCTTGCGAACCTGCAAATGCTGGTGCTGGACGAGGCGGACCGCATGCTGGACATGGGGTTTCGCGAGGATGTGCTGAAAATCAACGACTACTGCGCAACACACAGGCAGGTGCTGATGGTGTCCGCCACCCTCAACCACCGGGAGCTCGGCGCCGTCAGCAACGCCCTGCTCAAGTCACCGGAAACCATCGCGGTGGACGCGGCACGCCAGCCCCACAGCGCGATCGTTCACCAGGTCATGCTGGCGGACAGCCAGGAGCACAAGGACAAGCTGCTTATCGCCCTGCTGGAGCGGGGCGGGTTCAGCCGGGCCCTGGTGTTCGGCAACAAGCGCAGTACCGCGGTGCGGCTGGCCGGGTTGGTGAAATACCACAAGCTGCGCTGCGCCTGCCTGCACGGTGAAATGAGCACCGAGGACCGCAGGGAGGTCATGACCCGCTTCAACGACGGCAAGCTGGCGGTGGTCTGCGCCAGTGACGTGGCGGCACGGGGACTGGATGTCAAGGATATCGACCTGGTCATCAACTACGACCTGCCCCACAGCGGTGACGACTACCTGCACCGCACCGGGCGCACCGGGCGGGCCGGTGCAACCGGACTGGCCCTGTCACTGGTGACGGCAAGCGACTGGAACCTGATGATCAGTATCGAGCGCTACCTCAGGCTCACCTTCGAAAAACGCAGCCTGCCGGGACTCAAGGCCCGCTATAACGGCCCCAAAAAACAGAAAGCCTCAGGCAAGGCCGCGGGCAGTAAAAAGAAAACCACCAAGTCCGTGCAGGCAAAAAGTAAATCGCGCCAGCGCAACCGGAAAAACGTGGGCAAACCGGCCAGCGCCAGCCCTGCGGCCACTGCCCCGAATGACGGTTTTGCTCCACTGATGAAAAAGAAACCGACCTCCTGATGCGCACCTTTTTTGCGCTGGAACTTCCGGCGGAGGTGTCCATGCAGGTCGCCGATTGGCGCGACCGCCAGATGGGCCTGGTGGGGCGGCCGATCCCACCCGCCAATTTTCACATCACCCTGGCTTTTATCGGCGAACTGGCGAATGACTCCCTGGAGCGATTATGTCTCGCGGTGGACGCCTGGCTGCCACTGGCCGATATCCACGGTTCGCAATTGCAGCTGGATCGCACCGGTTACTGGCCCCGTCCGGGCATCTACTGGCTGGGGCCGAGCGCCTGGCCTGAGAGCCTGTCGCAGCTGGCAATCAAACTGCGGCACCTCGCCACCGGTTCGGGAGCCAAACGGGACCGCAATCCTTTTGCACCGCATATCAGCCTGTTTCGCAACTGCAGTACACCGCCGCCGGCACCCCTTGGCATCCCCACCCTGACCTTGCCCTACCGGCACTTCAGCCTGTTTGAATCCCGCCAGGGTAAAACAGGGGTCAGCTATCGCCCCCTGCAGCACTGGGCACTCAGTTGCGCCGCCGACTGAGGCCCTGACATTACAGCGCTCGCACAGTTTGCGGTAGAATTACTCAACTGACTGACAACGGATCCCTGCACGATGCCCAACGCCCTGCTGGAACGACATCTCCTGCCGCCTTTTTCCCGTGTAAAAAGCGCTGACATAGAGCCTGCCATCACCCGGCTGATAGCACGCAACAAAGAGGCAATAGAGGCCATACTGGCCGAGCACAGCCACTACAGCTGGGATAACCTGTGGCAGCCCATCGAGCAACTGGAGGATGACCTGTCCCAGGCCTGGTCACCGGTGTCACACCTGAACAGCGTCGCCAACAACGAGGAGCTGCGGGAAGCCTACAACACCTGCCTGCCGCTACTATCGGAATACAGTACCTGGAGTTCACAGCACAGTGGCCTGTACGAGGCGTATTGCCAGGTCGCCGAGGGAGAGGGGTTTGCCTTACTGGACGAGGCCAGGCAAAAGGCCATCAATAATGTGTTGCGGGATTTCCGCCTGGCGGGCGTCGCCCTGCCCCAGGAGCAGAAGCAGGAATACGCCCGCCTGCGCAAGCGCCTGTCGGAACTGGGCAGCCAGTTCAGCGACAATGTGCTGGATGCCACCAATGCCTGGAGCAAGCAGGTCAGCGCCGAACAACTGGCAGGGTTGCCGGCAACTGCCCTGGCCAACGCACGCCAGGCGGCACAGCAGGCGGGGCTGGAAGACTACCTCATCACCCTCGAGTTTCCCTCCTATTATCCTGTACTGACCTACTGCGAAGACGCCGGGCTGCGGGAGGAAGTATACCGGGCCAACAGCACCCGCGCCTCGGCCGAGGGTCCACACGCAGGGCAATGGGACAATACGAAAATCATCGAGGAAACCCTCGATTTACGCCGCCAGCTGGCCGGACTGCTCGACCTGGCCAATTACGCGGAGCTGTCGCTGGCCACGAAGATGGCAGACAGCCCGGCCCACGTCAGGGAATTTATCGAGCAACTGTCAGAGAAATCCCGACCCCAGGCAATGGCCGAGTGGCGGGAGCTACAGGACTTTGCCCGCCAGCAATACGGCGCGGATACTGTCAACGCCTGGGACGTCAGCTTCTATAGCGAAAAACTGCGGGAGCAGCGCTATCAGGTCTCCCAGGAGGAGATACGCCCCTACCTGCCGGTCAGCAGGGTGCTGCCGGGACTGTTCAAGGTAGTTGAACGACTGTACGGCGTGACCGTACGGGAAGTCGAAGACTTTGACAGCTATCACCCGGACGTTCGGCTGTTCGAGCTGGCTCGTGAGGGCGAGATGATCGCCCGCTTTTACCTCGACCTGTACGCCCGGGCGCATAAACGGGGCGGAGCCTGGATGGATAATTGCCGGGTGCGCCGCATGGTCGATAGCACGCTGCAGGTCCCGGTAGCCTACCTGGTCTGTAACTTCACCCCGCCGGTGGGTGACACCCCCGCGCTGCTGACGCATAACGAACTGACCACCCTGTTCCACGAGTTCGGCCACGGCCTGCACCATATGCTGACCCGGCAAACGGTGGCATCCGTCTCGGGTATTAACGGTGTGGCCTGGGACGCTGTGGAACTGCCCAGCCAGTTCCTGGAAAACTGGTGCTGGGAGCCCGAGGCACTGGCGGTAATTTCCGGCCACCATGAAACCGGCGCGCCGCTGCCTGATGCCCTGCTCGACAAAATGCTGGCTGCCCGTAACTTCCAGTCCGCCATGAGCATGGCGCGTCAGCTGGAATTCGCCCTGTTCGACCTGCGCCTGCACAGCGAGTGGGATGGCGCCGGGGGGAAGTCGGTACAGCAATTCATTGACGAGGTTCGCAACACCGTGGCGGTGTGCATACCTCCCTCATTCAACCGGTTCCAGCACAGTTTTTCCCATATCTTCGCCGGCGGCTATGCGGCGGGATATTACAGTTACAAGTGGGCCGAGGTGCTGTCCGCCGACGCGTTTTCGCGGTTCGAGGAAGAAGGTATTTTCAACCGCAAAACCGGGGACGCCTTCAGGACAAACATACTGGAAGCCGGGGGCTCGAAGGATGCGATGGAATTATTTGTCGCCTTTCGCGGCAGAGAACCGGTCATCGAGCCGCTGTTGCGCCACAGCGGCATCGCCAGCACGAAAACAGTCCCGGCTTGAGGCGCTAGCCGGGAGTCCAGCGGGCGCAGCCTTTCTGGCCCGGCCCGGAAGCGACACACAGTTCGATCTCGCGCAAATCATCACCGGCTGACAGCGCCACCAGTCCCTGCAGCAGGTAACGGGAAAACTCCTCCACCGTGGCATTGCGGATGGGCAGTACGCGGGTATCACTGCGCAGGAACTGCATTTGCACGCCGGCGAAGGTCACGCGGTAACAGGAGCCGTCCTCATCGATCTCCTGGTAAGGCGACTCGCCTGCCAGCAGCATGTATTCGTCCAGTTGCTCGCAGAGCGTCCCCAGCCGGTCCTTGTACAGCTTGTAATCAGCGGCAAAACCATTGTCACCCATGGGCGCGACGATACGCGCCGACACGGAGTAGTTGTGTCCGTGCAGCCGCTCCCGTTCGGTAGCAGAAAATATGGTGTAATGCGCCGCGGAAAATTTATGGCGCTCCTTGTCGATGTAAAGGGTGGTCAGTTGTTCCATGCTTAGTGTCTGTCGCCATCAATACCAGCGTCATTGTTACCCCTGTTGAATCATTGCGCAACTGTCGGGCCGCGCCCCGACAGGAGACACCGCGGTGCGCTACACTAGCGCTTTAGCCGGGGTAATCATCTTGGAAAACGCCAACCTGTATCATCTGCTGTACCAGCGCTTCAGTGCGCACCTCCAGGCCACCTGCCTCGAACTGCCCGACGGCACATCCTGCAGCTACGCTGAGCTGGACGCCTGGTCCGCCGGCATGGCGCAAGTCCTGGCACAGCTGGGAGCCACTGAGGGTGACCGCGTGATGATGCAGGTTGGCAAGAGCCCTGCAGCGGTCGCGCTTTACCTGGCCTGCCTGCGCGGCGGCTTCGTACTGGTACCGCTGAACACCGCCTATACATCCGCGGAACTGGCGTATTTTATCGCCGACGCCAGCCCGGCGGTCGTGGTATGCGACCCGCCCCGGGAGCCGGATATCACCCGCCTGGTTCCCCCCGGGGTCACGGTGGCGTGCCTCGGCCCGGGCGAATGCGACCTGGCAGCACTGGGTAGGGCGGCGGCGGGCGATGCGCCGGTCTGCCCCAGGGCGGATCACGACCTGGCGGCAATCCTCTACACCTCCGGTACCACCGGACGCTCCAAGGGCGCCATGCTCAGTCACGGCAACCTGGCAAGCAACGCCAGCACACTGCATGCGCTGTGGGGGTTCCAGCCGGGCGATGTGTTGCTGCATGCCCTGCCGATTTTCCACGTGCACGGCCTGTTTGTGGCACTCAATACCGCCATGCTGAATGCCTCCCGCATAATCTTCCTGGAGAAATTCACCACGCAGGCAGTGCTCGCAAGCCTGCCAAAGGCCACGGTGATGATGGGCGTGCCGACCTTTTACACCCGCCTGCTGGCCAGCGCGGATTTCAGCCGCCTGCATTTCGACCACATGCGCCTGTTCATATCCGGATCGGCACCACTGACCGAGCAGACATTCCGGCAATTCGAGCTGCGTACCGGTATGCGGATACTCGAGCGCTACGGCATGACCGAGACCGGCATGATCACCTCCAACCCCCTTGAGGGTGAACGCGTCGCGGGCACGGTCGGCTTCGCCCTGCCCGCTGTGGATGTGCGTGTATGCGACGAGCACGGTGGACTGCGAGCACCGGGAGACGTCGGCGTGGTGGAAGTACGAGGACCCAATGTATTCAGGGGTTACTGGAAAATGCCTGACAAGACAGCCCAGGAATTTCGTCCCGGCGGCTGGTTCATCACCGGCGACCTGGGCCAGCTGGATGGCGAGGGTCGATTGAGCATTGTCGGCAGGGCGAAGGACCTGATCATCTCCGGGGGCTTCAACGTATACCCCAAGGAGATCGAGCTCTGCCTTGACGCACTGGGGGAAATCGCAGAGTCTGCAGTGATAGGCGTACCCCATCCCGATTTAGGCGAGGCGGTGGTTGCCGTGTGCGTCGCCACAAGCCAGGCACCGCCCGAGCCGGAACGGGTACTGCAGGAGCTGGAGGGCCAGCTGGCCGCCTTCAAGCGCCCGAAGGCACTAGTCTTCATAGAGGAATTGCCCCGCAACGCCATGGGCAAAGTGCAGAAAAACCAGTTGCGCGAGGCGCATAGTCAATTGTTTGGCGGGGCATGAACCCCGAGGGAAACGAAACATGAAAATCGCCATTATCAGCGGCGCCAGTGTCGGCATTGGCAGGGCAGCTGCCGAAGCTTTCCTGGCAGAGGACTTCGCTGTTTACAACCTGTCGAGACGACCCTGCCCGGCGCCCGGGGTCCACAATATCAGCTGTGACCTGTCGGCCCCTGAAGCCATTAACCAGGCCTGCAAAACACTGGCCAGCGCCATCTTTGGGTGCGAATCGGTGGCCCTGGTACACAACGCCAGCCAGATGCTCAAGGACAGTGCCACCGACTGCGACAGCGACAGTTTGCGCCATGTGCTGGAAACCAACGTGGTGGCGATCAACAGCCTGAACCAGCACCTGCTGCACCTGCTGCCCCGCAGCTCCAGCGTGCTCTACGTCGGTTCGACCCTGTCGGAGAAAGCGGTATCCAATTCCTTCAGCTACGTGCTCAGCAAGCACGCCCAGCTGGGGATGATGCGCGCCACCTGCCAGGACCTGATGGGCAGCGGGATACATACCGCGCTGGTGTGCCCGGGCTTTACCGATACCGAGATGCTGCGTACGCACCTGGGGAAAGACCCCGGCGTGGAGCAGGTCATCGCCGGCATGAATAGCTACAATCGCCTGATCGCCCCCGCGGAAATTGCCGAACTCATTCGCTGGGCACATCACAACCCGGTGATCAACGGCTCTGTGCTGCATGCCAACCTCGGCCAGAAGGAAAGCTGACCCATGCTCTACGTGGCGGATTTAAGGGAGCGGCGGGAGCGTACCTTCCTGGTGCTGGCTGGCTTCTTCCTCTGTTCCATGACCCTGCTGAATGTTATCGGTATCACGCGCTTCATCCAGTTGGGTCCCATGGCGCTGGCGGTGGGCGTGCTGCCCTACCCACTGACCTTCCTGTGCACCGACCTGATATGTGAACTCTACGGCAAGGCCCGCGCGAACTTCCTGGTCAGTGTCGGCCTGGGACTCAATGTTTTTATCCTGCTGGTGCTGGCGCTGGGCAATGCCATTCCGTCAGTACCCGCGCAGAGCATGCCGCCCTGGCAGATCCTGCAACTGGCAGCTCCCGTCGCCCTGCCCAATGGTGAAATCGTGGAAAACAGTGTGGGCCTGTACCAGCTGATCTACGCAACGACCTCCGGCGCCATGGTCGCCTCGATGCTGGCTTATATCGCGGCCCAGTACTGCGACGTACACCTGTTCCACTTCTGGAAGCGCGTGACCAAAGGCAAGCACCTGTGGATACGCAACAACTTCAGCACCCTGCTGAGCCAGATGGTGGATTCCGTGATGGTGGTGTCAGTCACTTTCGGCGCCGCGTATTTCCGCGGCGATATCGCCTTCCAGGCGGTCCTGGTCCTGATCGGCAGCAACTACCTGTTCAAGGCAGCGGTCGCGCTGCTGGACACCGGGCCACTATACCTGCTGGTGCACTACCTGCGACGCTACCTGCAGCTGCCGGGCAACGAAACCGCGGCGACCGTGGTCGATCCGGTCGTGTCCGCCTAGCCAACCGCAAGAAGGCGCAGGAGATAAGCACCTTAGGGGCACCCTCCAACGAGGGTCAGCGATATCCATTTACCGTTTCCAAAAACTGGGCTACGCTGGGTTGGCGTCCTGCAACCAACATACGGTGTGACCATTATGCGATCGCTGCTCGGCTTACTTGCCCTGTCTACCCTCATCAGTTTTCAGCCTTGCGCATGGGCAGGCGAACAATGGGAATATAAAACCCAGGTTAAATCTCCCGAAATGGAGGCCCTGGGCATGAAAATGCCCCCGATCACCGCCAAGGTGTGCAAGGACGAGGGCTGGGATTCCCCCCCTGAAAACGACGAAAGCTGCACCGTGTCCAACTACCGCAACGACGGCAAGAAAATGAGCTGGGACGTGGACTGCCCCCAGGGCAAGGGCCACGGGGAGATGACACTCGAGGGCAATGACAAATTTACAGGCTTCATCGAGTTCAGCACTGAAGATGGCGATATGCACATGGATATGAGCGGGCAAAAACTGGGCGCATGCGATGCCGCTACTTCCCGCACTACCATCAATGGCAGGGAGATGCCCACGGCCGCAGAGGCGGATGCGATGGTGCAGCAAATGGACAAACAGCGCCAGCAAAACGATCAGTTGCTGGCAAAAGCCGAAGGCGACGCGAAGGCGCGCTGTACCGCCGCCGTCACCGGTATGGACACAATGTATATTCGTTCCTGCCCCGATCAGGTCCCGGCATTCTGTCAACGGATGCAAACCGATGACGGCCTGTTGAGTCTTTCACTTTCGGCTTCCAATTTCGGCCTGGATACTGACCTGGACAACGCCGCCGAGCTGTGTAAAACCCAATACGATAAAAACCAGGTGCTTGCCCGGGCATGCAAGGAGGCAAGCGCAAAGATCAACCTGAAGGCGCTGGAATACCACTGCCCCGCGGAACTGCAGCAACTGCAAAAACAGCACTGCCACCTGGTGGAGATTGGCGAAGGTTACGAGTCACAGCCAAACGAGCCGGGTTATGAAAGCCTGTGCAGGAGTGCAGCATTGGATCCAGGCGAACGCAGTGCCCTGCAAACTACCAAGGACGTCATTCAGCAAGAAGGCCTGAACGCCGTAAAAGGCCTGTTCAAGTGGTAATCAGGTAGCGCCGTGGACACACGGGAACGCCCGTTCAGCCACGGCGCTAGTGTAGCGCTGCCTCCACGATTGTTACCACGTCAGCGGGTTTTTCGCCGAGAAACTCCCGCAGCAGCCGCTGCCGTTGCGGCGCAAGCAGTTCGCGGTTGCGATCCTTCACATGACCAAAACCGCGCAGCTTGGCCGGCAGGCGAGCGAGCTCCAGGGCAACAGCGTAGTTTGCGTCCTTCAGGCCCGCCAGCAGGGTCTGTAACAGCTGGCGGTAATCCTCCAGGTCGGCGCGTTCCTGCCGTCGTTCGGCGGTACGACCGAAGACGTCCAGCGCGGTACCGCGCAGGAATTTCAGCCGCGCCAGCACGGCAAAAGCCGGCATGATCCAGGGCCCGAACTCCTGCTTGACCAGGTGGCCGGTATTGGGGTCGCGCTTGCTGAACAGCGGGGGCGCCAGGTTGAAGCGCAGCTCGAAATCCCCCTCGAACTTGCTTTCCAGACTGGTCATGAACCCGGTATCACTGTAAAGCCTGGCCACCTCGTACTCGTCCTTCATCGCCATGAGGCGATACAGCTGCCGGGCGACCGCAAACGTAATCGAGTCGGGCTCCTGGGCCCGCGGGTCAGCCGCGCGTACGGCCAACACTTCCTGGGTATAACGCTGGGCGTAGGCCGCGTTCTGGTAGGCAGTCAGCCGCCGCTGGCGGTCGGCTATGACGTCGTCCAGCGATGGCGGCGGCGCCCGGTCCTCGTCCCTGTCCAGTAACTGCATTACCTGCTGCGGCTGGTTGGCGTAACGACGTCCCCAGAGAAAAGCCTGCTTATTGAAATTAACCGACACGCCGTTGAGTTCTATGGCCTCCTCGAGCGCCGCCGCGCCAACCGGGACAAGGCCTCGCTGCCAGGCAAAACCCAGCAGGAACAGGTTGCTGGCGATGGAATCTCCCAGCAGTGCCGTCGCAATGCGGGTGGAGTCCAGGAAGTAACAACCTGCCTCACCCACTTCCGCCTCGATCTTGTCCCGCATCGCGCGGGTGGGAAACTTCGCGTCCGGATCCAGTACAAAGGACGCCGTGGGCACTTCCGCCTCGTTGACCACGGCATAAGTGCGCCCCTGGGCCACCTTGCCCATGGATTCGTAGGTGGTAGTTACCACCAGGTCACACCCCAGCAGCAGATCCGCCTCCCCCGCCGGGATTCGCACCGCCTTGATATCCTCCTGGTTTTCGCTGACGCGCACGTGACTGACCACGGCGCCGAACTTCTGTGCCAGCCCGGTCTGGTTCATGGTGGCGCAACCCTTGCCCTCGATATGGGCGGCCATCGCTATCAGCGCGGTTACCGTCAACACCCCGGTTCCACCCACACCGGTAACCACCGTATTCCAGGGGCGTCCCAGGGAGGGCAGCGCGGGCTCCGGCAGGGGCGCAAACAGGGTCTCGACATCGGCGATCTTCACCGTCGACTTTTTCAGGCTGCCTCCGAGCACCGTGACGAAACTGGGACAGAAACCCTTGGCACAACTGTAGTCCTTGTTACAGGCGCTCTGGTCGATCTGCCGCTTGCGCCCCAGCGGCGTATCCTTGGGCAGCACCGACAGGCAATTTGACTTGAGACTGCAATCACCGCAGCCCTCACAGACCTCGTCGTTGATGAACAGGCGTTTGGGGGGATCCTCCACCGTACCTTTCTTGCGACGCCTGCGCAGCTCCGCCGCACAGGTCTGCTGGTAAACGATCACCGAGGTGCCCTGGTATTCGCGCAGCTCTTTCTGCAGCGCGTCCATCTCATCACGGTGGTGAAGGCTATAGCCGGGGACACTGCCAAAGCGACCGCGCCAGCGGCCCGGATCGTTGCTGACCAGCGCGATACGCCGCACGCCCTCGCCGCGGAGCTGGTAGACCAGGTCTTCCACTTTCAAGGTGCCGTCCAGGGGCTGCCCCCCTGTCATGGCCACCGCATCGTTGTACAGAATCTTGTAGGTGATATTCACACCCGCGGCCACCGCGGCGCGAATGGCGAGGATACCCGAGTGAAAATAGGTCCCGTCACCGAGATTCTGGAAAACGTGCCTGGTATCGGTAAAGTGGGCCTGGCCAATCCAGGTCGCGCCCTCCCCACCCATCTGGGTAAACGTATCTGTCGCCCGGTCCGGCATCCAGGTGGCCATGTAGTGACAGCCGATCCCACCCAGGGCGTGACTGCCCTCGGGCACCCGGGTGGAGGTATTGTGCGGGCAGCCCGAGCAGAAATGCGGTACCCGCTCGATGATATCCCTGGGGGTCGCCAGCGACACTTCCTTGCGCTCGATCCAGCGAATTCGCTCGTCCATGGTTTCCGAGCTGTAAAAGCGCCGGATACGGCTGGCAATGGCCAGGGCCACCATGGCGGGCGTCAGCTCGGCAAGGTTGGGCAGCAGGTCGCGGCCATTCTCGTCAAATTCGCCGATCACCCGCGGCCGTGCCGCGCCCTGGTAATTGTAGAGCTGCCCGGTGAGCTGGTCCTCGATAATGGAGCGTTTTTCCTCGACTACCAGGATCTCCTCCAGGCCCTCGGCAAACTCCCCGGTGGCGTGCGGCTCCAGTGGCCAGGGCATCCCCACCTTGTAGACCCGCAGGCCTATCTCCGCCGCTACCGCCGCGGTAATGCCCATGTCTTCCAGCGCCTGCATGACATCCAGGTAGGCCTTGCCAGTGGTGATGATCCCGAAGCGGGGCCGGGGACTGTCCAGCACGATGCGGTTGATGCCGTTGGCCCTGGCGAATTCACGTGCTGCGTAGATTTTATATTTGTTCAGGCGTAATTCCTGCTCCAGCGGCTTGTCCGGCCAGCGCGCGTGCACGCCGTCCGCCGGCAGGGCAAAATCCCCGGGGATGACGATATTCACCCGATCCGGATCGATATCGGCAGAGATAGCCGAGTCCATGTTTTCAGTGATCGCCTTGAGGGCAACCCAGCAACCGCTGTAGCGTGACAACTCCCAGCCGAACACCCCGAGATCGAGCACCTCCTGCACATTGGCGGGGCTGAGCACGGGTACAGAGGCACCGATGAACATATGCTCGGACTGGTGTGGCAAGGTGGAGGATTTGCAGGCGTGATCATCGCCCGCCACCGCCAGTACCCCCCCGTACCGGGACGTACCAAAGGCGTTGGCGTGCTTGATGACGTCCATGCTGCGATCGACACCGGGACCCTTGCCATACCACATACCGAACACGCCATCGTAGCGCGCCCCGGCAAACAGGTTGGTCTGCTGGCTGCCCCACACCGCGGTGGCCGCCAGGTCCTCGTTGACCCCCGGCTGGAAATAGACGTTGTGTTTGTCCAGCCAGGGTTTGGCCTTCCACATGGCCTGGTCCACCCCCCCGACGGGAGAGCCGCGATAACCGGAGATAAACGCGGCGGTGTTCAGGCCCCGCTGCAGGTCGCGCTGGTGCTGCAGCATGGGCAACCGGACCAGGGCCTCGATTCCCGTCATATACGCCCGGGTTTCATCCAGTGCGTACTTGTCCTCGAGAGAGACCTTGCTTGTGGATGTTGGCTGACCCATGATCACAATCCTCCACCTTTATATTTATGCAGGCATTGTCAGCGATTTTTGGCTAAATTGGCAGATGATTTCGCGTGAGGTTTACGCTTGCGCCACATACCGTCGCCGATCGCCACTGCCAGCTGGGGGCAGAAGATTCGCACAACAACGGGTAACCGGATGATTCAAAGCAAGCTGCCACATGTTGGCACAACTATTTTTACCACAATGTCTGCGCTGGCCAACGAGTGCGGCGCCATCAACCTGTCCCAGGGTTTCCCGGATTTCGACGCGCCCGGGGGCCTGCGCGAGGCACTGGCCCGACACGTCATGGCGGGGCACAACCAGTACGCCCCGATGGCGGGGGTCATGCACCTGCGGGAGCAGATTTCGGCGCAAATTCGCCAATACCGCAAAATCAGCTGCGACCCGGATACCGAGATTACCGTGGTACCCGGAGCGACCGAGGGGATTTTCTGTGCGGTTATGGCCTGTGTTCGCCCCGGGGACGAGGTCATCATGTTCGACCCCTGCTACGACAGCTACCAGCCCTGTGTCGAGCTGGCGGGCGGGCGGGCCATCCACGTACCCCTGACGGCGGGCACCTTCGCCCTCGACCGCGACAGGCTGGAGGCGGCGCTGACGCCAAGAACCCGCCTCATTATGGTCAACTCGCCCCATAACCCCAGTGGAAGCACCCTGACCCGGGAGGACCTGCTTTACCTGCAGGCGCTGGTGGAACGGCTCGATCTGCTGGTGATCAGCGACGAGGTCTACGAACACCTGGTCTTCGACGAGGCCGTGCACCACAGCGCCCTGGAATTCCCGGGGCTGCGCGCCCGCAGTTTCACCCTGTTCTCGTTCGGCAAGACCTTCAGTGTCACCGGCTGGAAAACCGGTTACTGCGTCGCCCCGCCGGCATTGACGGCGGAGCTGCGCAAGGTCCACCAGTTTGTCTGCTTTGTGGCGGTCACCCCGGTGCAGCTGGCAGTAGCTGACTTCATGCGGGACGAACCCGGCTATCCCGCCACGCTGGCCGCCTTCTACCAGCGCAAGCGCGACCTGTTCTGCCAGGCCCTGGCGCCCTCCCGGTTCACTCTGGCGCCCAGTGCCGGCACCTACTTCCAACTGCTGGATTACAGCGCGATAAGCCGCGAACCGGACAGTGTCCTGTGTGAACAGTGGGCCCGGGCACACGGGGTCGCATCCATACCCATTTCAGTTTTCTATGAGAGTCCGCCACAGCAGCACTACCTGCGCTTTTGCTTCGCCAAAAGCGACGCTGTGCTGACCGCGGCGGCGGAGCGACTATGCAGGATTTGAGTGTCACCCTGATCCAGTGTGAACTGGCCTGGGAAAAACCCGCCGACAACCGGCAGCAGATCGGCGAGATGATCGATGCCCTGGATGAGCCCACGGACCTCATCCTGCTGCCCGAGATGTTCACCACCGGGTTTTCCATGAACGCGCTGGCCAACGCGGAGCGACCCGGGGGCGCCACCGAGCAGTGGTTGCGGGAACTGGCCGAACGCCACGACTGCGCCATTACCGGCAGTATTGCCGTCGAGGCAGACCAGGGCGTCTACAACCGTATGTTGTTTGCCACACCCGCGGGGATCCAGCACTACGACAAGCGCCACCTGTTTCGCATGGCCGGTGAACACAAGCGCTATCTCCCGGGAAACCAGCGGGTGATAGCCAACTGGCGCGGCTGGCGTATCCTGCTGCAGGTCTGCTATGACCTGCGCTTCCCGGTATTTGGCCGCAACCGCGAGGACTACGACCTGGCGCTTTACGTGGCCAACTGGCCCGCCGCCCGGCGGCTGCACTGGCGCCAGTTGCTGGTTGCCAGGGCCATCGAGAACCTGGCCTGTGTGGTGGGAGTTAACAGGGTAGGCAGTGACGCCAGGGGGCTGGATTACAGTGGCGACAGCCTCGCCATCGCCGCGGACGGTGAGCTGTTAGCAGACATGGCAAACAAAAACGGCGCCGCCAGGGTTATCCTGAGCGGCGCCGCCTTGCAACGCTATCGAGAGGGATTCCCCTGCCAGCTGGACGCAGACGCCTTCCAGCTGGACTAGGCGGGATTACTCCGAGTATTCAACTTCCAGTGAAGCCATGACACGACGGTTCTCGGCGCGACCTTCAGCGGTGTCATTGCTGGCAACCGGCTGGGATTCACCATAACCCACTGCCTTGAGGCGTGAAGCGTCAATACCGTAGGTCTTGACCAGCATATCCACGACGGCCTGGGCGCGACGCTGGGACAGCTGCTGGTTGTAAGTGTCCGCACCAACGCTGTCGGTGTGGCCGTCGATGCTTACGTCAACCTGGTCAAAACGCTTGAGGAACTTGGCCAGCTCACCCAGATCGGTAAAGTACTGCTCCTGCACCACGGAAGAATCAAACGCAAAGTTCACCTTGAGCTTGATGGAGGCCACCTGGGCCACGGGGAGCGGACAACCGGTAGCGTCTACACGGGTACCGGCCGGGGTGCCAAGACATGCATCCACTTCATCACATACGCCGTCGCCGTCTTCATCCGCACACGCGGTGGGGGCGGGAGGTGCCACGGGAGTTACCCTGCCGAGGTAGTAGTTCAGGCCAAGGTACGCGATGGTGTCATTGTTCGACTTGTCTACGTTGTAGACGGTGCGGGCATCCAGGCTGGCGCCGAAACGGGAAGTCATCATCCAGCGAACGCCCAGACCGGCGTTGACTGTGGTGTCTTCGTTCTTCTCTGCGCCAAAGTTGTTGGGATCGGTTGAGAAATAACCTGCACCCAGTACCGCGTAGGGACGCAGCCTGCCGCCATCACCGATGTAGCTGCCGCTGTAGTACTTCATGCCCAGGTTGGCCAGGGTCACTTCAGTATTGGTGCCGGGAACGTTTTCGTTGTTGGCATCGTCCTGGGCAAAGGATACTTCTGCCGCCCAGTTGTCGTTGAACGCCCATTCCAGACCCGCCCAGGGGGAGTTCATGTCCTGCAGGTCGCGGTCGCTGGCAAAATACCAGTGTGCCACGCCGGCGTTAAGGGTCATCGGCACCTCAGCCAGTGCAGCCGGTGCCATACCGGCCAGGGCGAACCCTACTGCTGCTCCCGCAGCTAGAATCTGTCTTTTCATTGTTCTGGAACTCCTGTCCATGGTTGGTTACTACGCGCGAAGGAAGAATAACATTGGTTTAAGCCATTTCCACCGATTTTTGTGGTGATATTACGCTAACTGCCGGGATAAATGCTACTACTGGTCACCATCCCAGAACGCTCTTGATAAACGGTATCGACAGTGCCCGCTGCTCAACCAGGGAGGCATTATCCAGCGTTTCGAGCACGGACAAAAGTGCCTCCATGTCCCGCGGTGCACGTGAAACCACGTAGCTGCATACCTCGCGCGACAGGACCAGGCCCTTGCGCGCCGCCCGGAACTGCAAAATAGCTATTTTCTCCTCATCGCCTGCCTGGGGCAGCTGGTACACCAGCCCCCAGCCCAGGCGCGACCGCAGATCCGCCAGGTCCACCGCCAGCGCCCGCGGTGCCGCGTTGCCGGCGACGAGCAGCCTGCACCCGCGCTGACGGGCACGGTTACACAGGTTGAAAAGCGCCAGCTCCCAGTCTGCCTGCCCCAGCACCCGGTGGATATCGTCCAGGCAGACCAGCTCCAGGGCCTCGATGCCCTGCAATACCTCATCGGGGCGGCACCGGGCCAACTCGCCCAGGGGAAGGTAGATGGCCCCGGCACCGGCAAGGTGGCAGCTGCTCTGCAGCAAATGGGTCTTGCCGGCGCCGGCGGCGCCATAGGTGAAGATGATCGGCTCGCCGGCCCCCCCGGCCTGGGCCCGCAGGGCGTCAATCAGCCCCTGGCTGGCAGGCAGCGGCAGGAAGTCGTCGAACGTCGACTCGTCCCTGAGCTGCACCGGCAGGGGCAGTTGCTGCTGGCCCGGGCGATTCATTCAACTGCCGCCGTAGAGATCACTGGCCCGGTAGTGGGTGAATGCGTGCCGCAGGAACACCGTGATCACCGCAGCGACCGGCAAGGCCACCACCACCCCGATAAATCCCGCCGCCTGCCCCCCCACCATGAGGGCAAAGATGACGGCGACAGGGTGCAGGCCGATGCGATCCCCCACCAGGACAGGCGTCAGGACCACACTCTCGATCGCCTGGCCGATCCCGAATACCAGCAGCACCCAGAGCAGGACACTCCAGTCACCAAACTGGGTGTAGGCGGCAATACAGGAGGCCACCACCCCGACAGTGAAGCCCAGGTAGGGCACGATGCTGGCAAGCCCGGCGACCAGGCCCAGCAGGAAGGCGAGCTGCAGGCCCACCAGCCACAGGCCGAAGCCGTACACCAGGCTGAGCGTGGACATGACGATAAACTGGCCCCGCAGAAACGCCCCGACGACCTCGTCGGCCTCCGCCACGATATCGCCGACCTTGCCCTGCCATACCAGGGGCAGCATGCCCAGCGTCCGGGCCACCAGCTTGTCCCAGTCACGCATCAGGTAAAACGCCACCACGGGCACCAGTGCCAGGTTGGCCAGACCGAGTAACAGGCTCGCACCCGAACCCGACATTTTCAGCAGGGTCTGGGCGGTCATTTTGCCAAGGGATTGCCAGTGGTCTGCCAGCTGCCCCGACCAGTCGAGCCTGGGCAGGCGCTCCAGTGGCAAATTGAATTTCTGCTGTGTCCAGGGCAGGGCTTCCTGGGTGAACCAGGCATAAATCCCGGGAATCTTGGCCACCAGCAGATCGAGCTGGTGCAACAACAGCGGTACCGCGAGGATGAATGCAACAGCAACAAGGACGGCGAAAACCACGAAGACCATGGCAACACCCAATGTGCGATTGATGCGGTGCCTGGCCAGCGAATCAACCAGGGGATCACCCAGGTAAGCGACCAGGGCCCCGATAACAAAGGGCAGCAGGATGGGCTGTAACAGGTAAAACAGGACCGCCCCGGCTGCCCCGACTGCAAGGGCGAGCGTCCATCGATTCACCAGCTTGGGCCACGGGGGACCTATTTCTGCCATTGGTAGTTCAGCTGCGCCCCGGCGCCGGAGTCACCGCCGGGCAAGCCCGGCAGGATTGGCACCAGTTGCTGGTTGAGCTCGATAATCGCAGCCAACTGGGCGGCGTCCGCCTTGGCCTGCAGGCGGAGCAGGATCATGTCACCCCGCACCGCCTCGATGTCGGCCCGCTCGACCAGCTCGAGGCTTTCGAGCCAGGATACCACCGACGCGTAATCGGCGTAGCTTGCCACCCCGGTGACCGCCACGGTAAGCCCACCTGTGTCGCCCGTCGCTGCCACCGCATAGCGCGCTGCCATGGCTTCAGCCACCAGGGCCACGCCCTGCTGCCAGAACTGGGCCTCATTTTCCGCCGTAACAGGCTGGCGAAGGGCCTGTTCTCCCTGGAAGTAGCTCCACTCTCCCGTCACGCTCCCGTCGGGCAACCGCGAGAAGCGCCCGGCGAGCACATCCTGGAGGGCGTAACGGGCGGAAGCCAGGACATAAGTGGGGGCGTCCAGGCTCCAGGCCTGGTCAGGGTTCAGGGCCCCGGCGTCCGTCAGATCGTACAGCGGCAGGCGCACCGGCACCCCGCGCCGGGAAAATTCACGGCGTAGCGCGGACACCAATGGGGGCGCCGTATCGGCGTTGACGAAATACCGGCCATCGGCGCCTTCTTCCACCAGCCACAGCAGCACCACGGGCCGGTTAGCCGTCCACAGGGGAACCCCCGCCTCGATGACCAGGCCGTTGATGTACGTACTGTCGAAATCGGCCCGCACGGCGAGCCCGCCCGGGTTAGCCGGGTCTTTGCTGTACGAAAACCGCTGGACCTGCTTGCGCGCGCCACCGAGCGCGGCCGCAATCACCGGGTTGTCCAATACCCGCTTACTGCCCGAAACCTTTACCAGTACCTCGGACATGGCCTGCCTGGACGCCCTGGACAACTCGGTGGATGACTGGTCAGTCACGGGCACTTCCGCCGCGTAGATGCCGCGAACCATTTCCGCCCGCACGGTACCCGCGGCAACCAGTAACAGCAGCGCAAATCCCAGCTTGCGTGCAACACGCTTGATCAAAGGTTTCTCCCGATCCATGGCAAAGCGCGCATTGTAACAGGAGAGCCCGCCCCGCGGGAAAGCGCAAAATTGTACCGGGCAGGATGATATGGATGTGGTTTGCCGCTAGAATAGCCGCCTTTCCAAACCCACCCCCAACGCCACCGGATGCCAGCTCCCATGAAAGACGACAACGGGCAAACTTCTCTCAGTTACAAGGACGCCGGGGTCGATATCGACGCGGGCAACGCACTGGTGGAACGGATCAAGGGAATTTCACGCCGAACCGCCCGGCCCGAGGTGCTCGGTGGCCTGGGCGGCTTCGGCGCGCTGTGCGAGATTCCCGCGGGCTACCACCAACCGGTGCTTGTAGCCGGGACCGACGGCGTCGGTACCAAGCTGCGGCTGGCGATGGATATGGGCATCCACGACACCATTGGCATCGACCTGGTGGCCATGTGTGTCAACGACCTGGTGGTCGCCGGCGCGGAACCCCTGTTTTTCCTCGATTACTATGCTACCGGCGCCCTCAATGTCGACACCGCCGCACAGGTGGTCACCGGCATCGGGGCGGGTTGTGAGCTGGCCGGTTGTGCGCTGGTGGGGGGCGAGACCGCCGAAATGCCGGGCATGTACGAGGGGGAAGACTACGACCTGGCAGGCTTCTGTGTCGGTGTGGTGGAAAAATCAAAGATTATCGATGGCAGCGCGGTGCAAGCCGGTGACATTCTGCTGGGCGTCGCCAGCAGTGGCCCACATTCCAATGGCTACTCCCTGATAAGAAAAATTCTCGAGCGCAGTGGCGCCGGCTTTGACGAACCCCTGGGCAATACCAGCCTGGGCCGTGCGCTGCTGGCACCCACCACGATCTACGTCAAGGCCCTGCTGGACCTGTTCCAGCGGGTACAGGTCAAGGCCCTGTCCCACATCACCGGCGGCGGGCTGCTGGAAAACCTGCCCCGGGTATTGCCCGCCGGATGCCGGGCCCGTATCGACACCGGGAGCTGGGAGTGGCCGGCGGTTTTTCGCTGGCTGCAGGAACAGGGTAATGTCGACAGGCGGGAGATGTACCGGACCTTCAACTGCGGCGTGGGCATGGTTATTTGCGTCGCGGAAACGGATCGCGACGAGGCGCTGGCCCAGCTGGCTGCGGCCGGGCACCCTGCCTGGCAGATTGGCGTCATAGCTGCGGGCGACGGCGAGGTAGAGCTGCTGCCGTGAGACCCGGGCAGAAGGGCCGCCTGGCTATCCTGATCTCCGGGCGCGGCAGCAACCTGCAGGCGTTCATCGAGGCCTGCGCCAGCGGCCAGCTGGCTGCGGAAATCTGCGTGGTCATCAGTAACAACCCCGCGGCGACCGGCCTGGATCGCGCAGCGGCGGCTGGCATTCCCACCCGCTGCATCGACCACCGGGATTTCCCCAGCCGCGAAGCCTTCGACGCCGCCCTGGCCCGCGAAGTGGCCCTGTGGCGGGCCGACCTTGTCATCCTGGCCGGCTTCATGCGCATCCTGACACCGGTCTTCATCCAGCCCCTGGCGGGACGCCTGCTGAATGTGCATCCCTCCCTCCTGCCCAAATACCCCGGCCTGCAAACACACCAGCGCGCTCTGGACGCCGGTGACCAGGAGGCGGGCGTGACCGTGCATTTTGTCACATTGGAACTGGATGGCGGACCGCCTATCATTCAGGCCAGGGTGCCCATCATTCCGGGGGACACGGCGGAGTCACTGGCCGCACGGGTGATTGTGCAAGAACACGTTATTTACCCGCTGGCGGCGCAATGGCACATCGCAGGGCGCCTGCAGCTAACGGAACAAGGAGCCTGCCTGGATGGTAAGCCACTACCGGCGACCGGCATTGACTACCGACAGGAAGTGGCCTGAGAGTATCTTCCGGCTGCTCGGGGCGCTCCTGGCCTCGCTCGCCCTGTCCCCGCCGGCGAACGCCACCGGCCCCAGCCCAACGCTGCGACCTTATAGCGCGCAATACCAGACCACCGCCCGGGGCTTCGATCTGAGCATCACCCGCAAACTCGAGGCAGATAGCAACAACCACTTCATTCTCACCAATGCCGGCAAGATACTGGTCGTGGGATTTCACGAAATCAGCGTGTTCCGGGTGGCGGGCACCCAGGTCCGCTCCATATCCTACATCTACCAGGGGACGGGCCTGGTCAACAGCCGGCGCGAGCTGCATTTCTCCCCCGAGTCGGACGAAATCACCTGCCTGTACAAGGACCAGTGGTACCAGCTGCCCTACACCGAAGATACGCTGGATCGCATGAACCAGGTGGAACAGGTGCGCCTGATCCTGCTGAAGGAACGCCAGTCTGCGCGCGACATCGCCCTGCGGGTGGCAGACGGAAAAAGAGTGAAGGAGTCCCACCTGGTGCTGATCGGGGAAGAGACCCTGGAGACAGCCCTGGGCCCCGTGGCCACCGTGCACTACGAACGCCTGCACGACGACCCGTCACGCAAGTCCGACCTGTGGTTCGCCCCCCAGTGGGATTACCTGATGATCAGGACGGTCCACATCGAAGACGGGAACCCGGTGGAAATGCTGCTGACCAGCGCGACCATCGACGGCATCCCTGTCGCGGGACACTAGACCTGGCTGGAACCACCCTGCTGGGCATCGAAAGCCAGCAGTTCGGCGACCTCGATACGCAAGTTTTCCAGGCGCTGGGCCAACTCCTTCTTCATATCGGAATGCGTACTGAGCTTCAAATAGGTACGCAGCTCCTCCAGCAACTGGGCATGGCGCTCGCGGAACAACAGCGAGGCGATGCCACTCAGGGGCGCCAGCAACCACAGCCATACCGGCGAAAATACCTCATTGCCCAGCAGCTGGGCCTGCAGGGTCCAGCACAACGGGTACAGCACCAGCCCGCCGAAAAGCTTGGTGGTAGAGAGCCGGTCGGGGCGAATTCTCAGCCGACTTAACAGGCGCGTGAGCAGGAACGGCAGGGCATTGAGAAAAATGCCCAGCAAGGCCAGGGGCAGGCGAATAACGAACAGGGAAAATTTGCGAAAGCTGTAGATAGCCTCCAGCAACCTGGGGTGCTCGGCGACGACATGCTCATGCTGCACGGAAAGCACGCGCAGCAGGCGGTCATAAGCATTCACCGCCTCTATTATCCTGGCGATGCGCCTGGGGTTACTCACCTTGGTGCGCAGGTAGGCGTCGGCAAGCGCCTTCTGTATGGAAAACTCATCAGCCAGGCTGTCGTCACCGTGTTCCGTCTTTTTCCGCGCATCGTACAGGACGGCTGCCCGCTGAATGAGCTTGGCCTCCTCCCAGCTGGGATAGTTCAGGGTTACGGACTTGATTCCCTCCTCGACCCGGCTCATCACTTCCCCCACGGCGTCCCTCGATTCGGCGTCCACCGCCACGAGACCCTCGATGGGATTGATCGGCTTGCCGATAGAGATCAGCACCCGCGAACGGAATTTCTGCTTGGCATCGAAGTTAAGCCCCACAGGCACGATACGCACCCCCAGCGGCCCGTGTTGCTGTTCTGCACCCAATGCGATCCGCGCGACACCGGTTTTCAGCTTCTGCAGCTCGGAGCCCGCATGGCTCTCACCCTCCGGAAACACCACGATACAGGCCTTCTGCGCCAGTGCTTCGTGACAGGCGGCAAACATATCGCGATTATTCTCGGCATAGCGCGGGTCCAGGGAGTCCTGCTGGCGATACACCGGTATGGCGCCCACCGCGGCCAGCAACGGCCGCAGGGCAGTCACATCCCACAGCGTGATCGATGCGAGCGGGCGCGGCTCCCGTGGCAGCTGGGTGCGGGCGATCAAGCCGTCCACCAGCGAGTTCATATGGTTGGGGGTGTAGATGACCGGGGAGCCAGCGGGGACGTTTTCACTACCGGTCATCTCGATCTTGCGAAAAAAGATGTTCAGCATCAGGCTGACAAAGGGGACGAGCACGATCTCCAGCAGTTTTTGCATCAGCTGTGCTCCTGCAAAGCTCAGGCCTTGGGCAAGGTTACCCCTGTCTGCCCCTGGTATTTGCCGCCCCGGTCCTTGTAACTGACCTCGCAGACCTCGTCCGACTCGAAAAACAGCATCTGCGCCACGCCCTCGTTGGCATAAATTTTTGCCGGCAGGGTGGTGGTATTGGAAAACTCGAGGGTTACGTGACCCTCCCACTCCGGCTCCAGCGGCGTCACGTTGACGATGATGCCACAGCGCGCATAGGTGGATTTTCCCAGGCAGATGGTCAGGACATTGCGCGGTATACGGAAATACTCCACCGTGCTGGCGAGCGCGAATGAGTTGGGTGGAATGACACAGACATCGCCCACCACGTCGACAAAGCTGTTCTCGTCGAAATGCTTGGGGTCTACCGTGGCCGAGTTGATATTGGTAAAGACCTTGAACTCCCGGGAGCAGCGCACATCGTAGCCGTAGCTGGAGGTCCCGTAGGAAATCAGCCGGTTGCCACCCTCGGTGCGCACCTGCCCGGCCTCAAAGGGTTCGATCATGCCGTGCTCACTGGCCATCCGGCGAATCCACTTGTCTGATTTGATACTCACGCGCTTACTATGCCTCAATCGTCAGAAATGTTTATGGCGGGAAATTCGCGCACCACGCCTTCGCCGCCGGCCGCCAGCGTTGCCCGGATGGCATCGGCGATTTCAAGGAAGATGGCGCTCACAGCGGAATCGGGTTCCGCGACCACGGTGGGCCGTCCGGAATCGGTCTGTTCCCTGATCGACATGGCCAGGGGCAGACTCCCCAACAGTGCCACGCCGTATTCAGCGGCGATGCGCCGGCCGCCCTCGGCCCCGAAGATATGCTCCGCGTGACCGCAGTTGCTGCAGATATGCACGGCCATGTTTTCCACGATCCCGAGAATGGGAATATCCACCTTGCGGAACATCTCGATGCCCTTCTGCGCATCCATCAGGGCGATATCCTGGGGAGTTGTCACGATAACAGCACCCGCCACATTGGCCTTCTGCGACAGGGTCAGCTGGATATCGCCGGTACCGGGGGGCATATCGATCACCAGGAAGTCCAGCTTGCCCCACAAGGTCTGCTCCAGCATTTGCGCCAGCGCACCCCCCGCCATGGGGCCACGCCAGACCATCGGGGTTCGCTCGTTCACCAGGTATCCCATCGACATGGTCTTGAGGCCATGGGCCTGGATCGGGATCAGGTACTGGCCGTCCTGCTGCTCGGGTCGCACCCCGTCAGCCACTCCCAGCATGAGTTGCTGGCTGGGGCCGTAGATATCGGCGTCCAGCAGCCCGACCTCCAGCCCCCTGGCCGCCAGCGCCAGCGCGATGTTCACCGCCGTGGTGGATTTGCCGACGCCGCCCTTGCCGGAGGCGACGGCGATAATATGCTTGATTTCGTTCATGAATACCCGTCGATGGTGTGAATGCGAAAAAACAGCGCCTGGTGCAGGCGCACGGGCGCTAGTATAGGGACATGCCAGCGGTTGAACAACGCCGTCTGAACGGCGCCACATACGGATGAAAAGCCCGGGTAAAAACGCTATAGTAGCGCCCCTTTTTCCAGCATACGGATACTGACTGAACATGGCCGCCAACCCTGCGCGCAAAATCCTGGTCACCAGCGCCCTGCCCTATGCCAACGGGTCGCTGCACCTGGGTCATCTGCTGGAGCAGGTGCAGACGGATATCTGGGTGCGTTTCCAGAAATCCCGTGGCCACGACTGCCTTTATGTCTGCGCAGACGATGCCCATGGCACCGCGATCATGCTGACAGCGGAAAAACTCGGTATCACCCCCGAACAACAGATTGCCAACATCAGGCTGGAGCATGAGCGCGACAGTGCCGGCTTCCTGATCGGCTTCGATAACTTTCACACCACACACTCCCAGGAAAACCGTTTCTGGTGCGAGGAAATCTACCGCTGCCTGAAAGCGAACGATCATATCGCCTCCCGCGCCATCACCCAGGCCTTTGACCCGGAGAAACAGTTGTTCCTGGCAGACCGCTTCATCAAGGGTACTTGCCCGCGGTGTAAAACGGCCGACCAGTACGGTGACAACTGCGAGGCCTGCGGTGCCACTTACAGCCCGGCGGACCTGATCAACCCGGTATCGGCGATCTCAGGTGCCACCCCGGTACAAAAAGAATCCACCCATTTCTTCTTCAAGTTGCCCGAGTTGGAAACCATGCTGAAAGAGTGGCTGGACTCGGACACACTGCAGCCCCAGGTGGCCAACAAGTTGCGCGAATGGACCGAGGCAGGCCTGCAGGAATGGGATATCAGCCGGGATGCACCTTATTTCGGCTTCGAGATTCCCGGCGAACCGGGCAAATACTTCTACGTGTGGCTGGACGCGCCTATCGGCTACATCGCCAGTTTCCAGCATTACTGCGAGCGCACAGGCCACCCCTTTGATACCTACTGGCGGCCCGGCGGTGACACCGAGCTGTACCACTTCATCGGCAAGGACATCATCAATTTCCACGGCCTGTTCTGGCCCGCCATGCTCCATTCGGCGGGGCTGCGTACGCCAACCGCCATTTTTGCCCATGGCTTCCTCACGGTTAACGGCAACAAGATGTCCAAGAGCCGCGGCACCTTCATCAATGCCGGCACCTACCTGGAGCACCTTGACGCCGAGTACCTGCGCTACTATTTCGCCGCCAAGCTGAGCAGTTCGGTCGATGATATCGACCTGAACCTGGAGGATTTCGTACAGCGGGTCAACTCGGACGTGGTGGGCAAGATAGTCAATATCGCCAGCCGCTGCGCCGGCTTCCTGGCAAGGGGCTTTGATAACCAGCTGACGGCAGAATGCGCCGAACCGGAACTGGTGGCTGACTTCATCGCCCGGGGCGACGGCATTGCCGAGCTGTTTGAGGCACGGGAGTTCAACAAGGCCATGCGCGAGGTGGTGGCCATGGCCGACAGGGCAAACCAGTACATCGATGAGAAAAAGCCCTGGGTACTGGCGAAGCAGGACGACCGCGCCAGCGAGGTTCACGCCGTCTGCAGTGTCGGCGTCAACCTGTTCCGCGCGCTGATGACCTACCTCAAGCCGGTACTGCCCGCCATGGCGGAAAAAGCAGAAGCTTTCCTGGCGTGCTCCCTGGACTGGACCGCCCTGCAGCAGCCCCTGCTGGGGCATCGCCTCGGGACCTTCCAGCCGCTGCTGACCCGGGTAGACCCCAAGAAGGTTGAAGCCATGGTGGAAGCGAGCAGGGACGCGACCGCACCGGCCAGCAGTGCGGCCCCGGCCACCACCGCAGAAGTCACCGACACCATCGCTTTTGAGGATTTTGCCAAGGTTGACCTGCGCATCGCCAGGATCGTGGCAGCCGACCTGGTGGAGGGCGCCGACAAGCTGCTGCGCCTGACCCTCAGCCTGGGAGACCGCGAGTACCAGGTGTTTGCCGGCATCCGGTCCGCCTACCAGCCCGCTGACCTGGTGGGCAAACTCACGGTGATGGTGGCCAACCTGGCGCCACGCAAGATGCGTTTCGGGGTGTCCCAGGGCATGGTGCTGGCCGCGGGGCCCGGGGGCAAGGAGCTGTTCCTGCTGGAACCCCACGAGGGCGCGCTCCCGGGCATGCAGGTGAAGTGAGCGCCCGCGCCAGACCGCCAGGATGATTTATTAACTGATTGTTTTTTAAGAAAAATATAAATACCATGCGGTATTTCAACCGCCCCCTGGGGGCGATTGCCACGAGAGCACGGCCATGCTGGCAGACTACTCCATCCTGTTGATCGGGGCGATCCTGGTCAACAACTTCGTACTGGTACAGTTCCTGGGACTGTGCCCTTTTATGGGTGTTTCCAACAAGCTCGAGACCGCCATGGGCATGTCCATGGCCACCACCTTCGTGCTCACCCTGGCGTCGGCCTGCAGCAACCTCACATACCAGTTCCTGCTTGTGCCCCTGGGACTGGCTTACCTCAAAACCATCTCCTTTATCCTGGTGATCGCGGTCGTGGTGCAGTTTACCGAGATGGTCGTGCGCAAGAGCAGTCCGCTGCTGTACCGCTTGCTGGGTGTTTACCTGCCGCTGATAACCACGAACTGTGCCGTGCTGGGTGTTGCCCTGCTCAATATCAACAAGGACCACAATTTCCTGCAGTCGCTGTTTTACGGCTTCGGCGCTGCGGTCGGGTTCTCCCTGGTACTGATCCTGTTTGCCGCCATGCGCGAACGGCTCAACGTGGCCGATGTGCCCGAACCGTTCAAGGGACCCGCTATCGGCATGGTCACCGCCGGCCTGATGTCGCTGGCCTTCATGGGCTTTGCCGGCCTGGTGTGACGCGTGCTTGAATTCATTGTCCAGTATCCCCTGCTGTCCGCCCTGCTCGCGCTGGTGGGCCTGGGCGCGGTTTTCGGTGCGGTACTGGGTTTTGCGGCGGTGCAGTTCAAGACCGAGGGCAACCCGATAGCCGACCAGATCAACGCACTGCTCCCCCAGACCCAGTGCGGCCAGTGCGGCTATCCCGGCTGCCGCCCCTACGCCGAGGCCGTCGCCAATGGCGAGGCGATAAACAAGTGCCCGCCCGGCGGCGAGGCGGGAATCCAGGCACTGGCCGCGCTGCTGGATCTGGAAGTGATTCCCCTTGACGAGGAGCACGGGGAAGAAAAGGTGAAAGCGGTGGCGTTTATCCGTGAAGCGGAATGCATCGGCTGCACCAAGTGCATCCAGGCCTGCCCGGTGGATGCGATCCTGGGAGCAGCAAAGCAGATGCACACGGTGATCGCCAGCGAATGCACCGGCTGCGACCTGTGCCTTGAGCCCTGCCCCGTGGACTGCATCGACATGATCCCCCAGCGGGAAAGCCTGCAGACCTGGCACTGGCCCCTGCCAGACCCGGCAAGTCGCGAGCCCCAGGTCATCGCTACCGATGCCGAAGCTGCGGAAGACCGCGCCGCATGAGAAAAATTTTCGACTTTCACGGTGGTATTCACCCGCAGGAGAACAAGCACCAGTCCCTGCAAACACCGATAAGAGATGCGGGGATTCCACCGGAGCTGGTGCTGCCCCTGGGCCAGCACATCGGCGCACCCGCAAGCCCCATCGTCGAGGTGGGGCAGCGAGTGCTCAAGGGCCAGATGATCGCCGAGCCACTGGGTTTCGTCAGCGTGCCGGTCCATGCGCCCACTTCAGGGACAGTTAGCGCGATCGAGGATCGACAGATTGCCCACCCATCGGGCCTGCAGGCTCCGTGTATCGTCATCGCCAGCGATGGCCGCGACGAATGGGCACCGCTGACAACCGCTGCCGACTACCGACAGCTGGCGCGGGAGGAATTACTGGCGCGGATACGCAACGCCGGTATCGCCGGCATGGGCGGCGCAGGGTTTCCCAGCGCGGTGAAGCTGTCGACCCGGCCGGGCAGCCAGGTGAACACGCTGATCATCAACGGCACGGAATGCGAGCCGTATATCACCGCCGACGACGTGCTCATGCGGGAACAGCCCGGGCGTATTGTCGCGGGCGCCAGGATTCTCCAGCACCTGCTGGCACCCGGAGAAACCCTGATCGGCATCGAGGACAACAAACCGGAGGCGATTGCCGCACTGCGCGCGGCAGCCCAGGGTACCGAAATCGAGGTCGTCGTTTTCCCCACCAAATACCCCTCGGGCGGCGAGAAACAACTGATCGAGATTCTCACTGGCAAGCAGGTACCCAGCGGCGGCCTGCCACTGGACATCGGCGTGATCTGCCAGAATGTCGGTAGCGTGGTCGCCATACACGACGCCATCGTTGAAGGCCGCCCGCTGATCTCGCGCGTCACCACCGTGACCGGTGAGGCGATTGCCGAGCCGGGAAATTTCACGGTACTGCTGGGTACACCCATGCAATACCTGCTGGCGCGTGCCGGGTATCGGGCAGAGCAGAACCGGCGCCTGATCATGGGCGGGCCCATGATGGGCTTTACCGTACCCGACGCCAATGTGCCGATCGTCAAGACCACCAACTGCCTGCTGGCTCCCGGCCACGGTGAGCTGCCTGCACCCTCCCCGGCCCAGGCCTGCATACGCTGCGGCATGTGCGCCCAGGCATGCCCGGTAAGCCTGCTGCCACAGCAATTGTTCTGGTTTGCACAGGGCAAGGAATTCGAGAAACTGGAAAGCCACCAGCTGTTTGACTGCATAGAGTGTGGCGCGTGCTCCTGGGTGTGTCCCAGTAATATTCCCCTGGTCCAGTACTACCGCGCATCAAAAGCCGAGGTACTGCAGCTGCGCCGTGACCACGAACGGTCAGACCAGTCCCGGATGCGTTTCGAGGCGCGCCAGGCCCGCCTGGAGCGGGAGGAAGCGGAAAAGACGGCAAAGCGCGCGGCCCGCAAACAAGCGGCGCAACAACGCGCACAGGCTGCGGCCGCAGGGGGCTCCGGAGACGAGGACCCGATCCAGGCCGCGATAGACCGCGCCAAAGCGAAAAAGGCCGCGCAACAGGCCGGCGGCGCGCAGCACGACGCCAGCGAGCAGGAAAAGCTGGAAAAGGCTGTGGTCACCACTCGCCAGCGACTGGAAACCGCCAGCAGCAAACTCGCACAGGCCCAGGCCGAGGGCAGCGACCTGGTGACGGCCCTGCAGACCGGCGTGGACAAAACCCGGGCAAAACTCGCCGCTGCCGAAAAAGCCCTGCAGGAGTTCCAGCAGGCTGGCCCCGCACTGACGGCGGGTGATGCCGCGGGCGACCCGGCAGCGGCGGCGATCGCCAGGGCCATGGCCGCACGGCAGGCAGACGCCGCCATGGCGCCGGCGGACAAGGCCCGCAACCAGCTGCAGGGCCTGGAGCAAAGGCTGGAAAAAACCCGGGACAGGCTGGCGTCAAGCCAGGCCAACGGCGATGAACAGAAAATCATCGAGGCGCTGGCAATGACGGTAACCCGGCTGGAGGAAAAAGTGAGCGCCGCCAGGGAACAGCTGAAAAACCCGGGAGATGCCTGATATGGCCCTGCTGCGCGTCACCTCGCCCCACGCTCACGGCCCCATGAGCACACCCCGGGTCATGCAGAATGTCCTGCTGGCCACGGTTCCGGGCATCGTCGTGCTCACCCACTTTTTTGGCTTCGGTACGCTGGTCAACCTGCTGTGGGCCTGCCTCGTCGCCCTGGTCTGTGAGGCCGCTGCCCTGAAACTGCGGCGGCGCCCAATCGGCTTCTACCTCAAGGATTGCAGCGCGCTGGTCACCGCCACCTTGCTGGCTATTGCCCTGCCACCGTATTCCCCCTGGTGGCTGATCGCGGTGGGCATCGCCTGTGCGATCCTGCTGGCCAAGCACCTGTATGGGGGGCTGGGTTATAACCCGTTCAACCCGGCCATGGCCGGCTATGTGATACTGCTGATCTCGTTCCCCCTGCAGATGACCGCCTGGACTCCACCGCGCGGCCTGGGGCAGACACCGGGCCTGGTGGAGGCGCTGCAGGCCTGCTTCTGGCCGTCGTCCTACGACGGGGTCACGATGGCGACGCCGCTCGACCTTATGAAACAGAACAGCAGTCTGCTGGTGGCGGACCTGTGGGCACAGACGCCCCAGTTTGGGCGTTGGGCCGGACTGGGCTGGGAGTGGGTCAACCTGGCCTTCCTGGCGGGGGGTGCCTGGCTGCTGTACCTGCGCGTGTTCAGCTGGCACGCACCGCTGGCGATGCTCGCCAGCCTGGGCCTGTTCGCGGCGGTATTTTACGATGGGGGCAGCTCCGCCAGCGGCGGTTCACCACTGTTTCACCTGCTCAGCGGTGCGACCATGTTCGGCGCCTTTTTTATTGTCACGGACCCGGTTACCTCGGCGGTGTCGGTGCGCGGGCGCCTGGTCTACGGCGCCATGATCGGCGCCCTCGTGTACATAATCCGGGTGCGCGGTAACTACCCCGATGCAGTCGCCTTTGCCGTGCTGATCATGAATTTCGCCGCACCGTTGATCGACAACTACACCCAGCCGCGCACCTATGGCCGCCGGCGCGACGGCTCGGAGCAATGACATGCTGAGGGAATCCATCACTCGCAACAGCTGGCTTCTGGCGGTATTCGCGGTGTGCACCACACTGCTCATCAGCGGTACCTACCTGCTTACCCGGGACCGGATCAGCGAACAGAAACGCATGGCCGAGGAGAAAGCCCTGCTGGAAATCGTGCCCCGGGAACGCCATGACAACTCCATGCTCGACGACGTGATCGAGATCGGTCCGCAAGCACAGGGGCTGGATCTCAGCGAGGTCAAACGCATCTATCTCGCACGGCGGGGCGATGCCGTGGTGACGGCCATCATCCCGGTGGTCGCACCCGATGGCTACACCGGCGACATCGAGCTGATCGTGGGCGTCAACGCCGATGGCACAATCGCCGGGGTTCGGGCTCTCAGCCATAAGGAAACGCCGGGGCTGGGAGACAAGGTTGACCTGAAAAAATCTCCCTGGGTGCTGGGCTTCAACGGACGCTCGCTGGGCAACCCTGCCCTGCCAGGCTGGGCGGTAAAAAAAGACAAGGGGGTGTTTGACCAGTTTACCGGCGCGACCATTACGCCCCGGGCCGTGGTCGCCGCCACCCTGCGCGCACTGCAGTATGCCGATGCGAACAGAAAAACCCTGTTTACCTCCGGCGTGGAGACATCCGCTGGGACATTAAACGAGGCATCTGCGGCGCAAGCCGCCGGCGTGGGAGAGGAACGATGACGGACGTCAGTTACAGGGAGCTATCACTCAACGGCCTGTGGAAAAATAACCCGGCCATCGTCCAGCTGCTGGGGTTATGCCCGCTCCTGGCCGTCACGGGCAGCGTGGTCAATGCCACCGGCCTGGCCGCCGCCACCACCCTGGTACTGGTCTGCTCCAACACCGCCGTCTCACTGGTGCGCAATATTGTGTCCGATGCGATCCGCCTGCCGGCCTTCGTGATGATCATTGCCGCCGCGGTGAGCTGCATCGAGCTGCTGATGCAGGCATTCGCCTACGAGTTGTATGAAATACTCGGCATTTTCCTGCCCCTGATCACCACCAACTGCGTGATCCTGGGCCGGGCAGACGGCTTCGCCAGCCGCAACGGCGTGGTACCGGCCGCCTATGACGGCTTTGTCATGGGGGCGGGCTTCGGCCTGGTGCTGGTGTTTCTAGGCGCGATCAGGGAACTGCTGGGTACCGGCGCCCTGTTTGCCAACATGGACCTGCTGTTCGGGCCCGACGCGGCCCAGTGGAAGATCACGGTGATAGACGACTACCCGAATTTCCTGCTGGCGATCCTGCCACCGGGTGCGTTTATTTTTACCGGCCTGATCATCGCCGGCAAGAACCTCGTCGACGCCAGGATCAAGCGACGCCGGGACGCACTCAAGGCTGCCCCCGTGAAGGGCGCCAAGCGGGTGCGGGTGACCGGGCACATCTCCTAACGCTCCAGCCGCCTGATCGCCCGGACGAGGTGTTCGTGTCCGGCCCGGGCCTACGTTCCCTGACCACTCTCCAGCGAGGTGGCGCGCAAGGCCTCCAGCCGGACGCGTAACTGCTGCCGCGCCGGCGTCGGGCGCAGTGTCTGCAACTGGTCCGAGGCGGCCGCAAACAGCTCATCCGCCTGTGCTGCCTGGCCGGTCTGCAGCATGAGCTCACCCATATCGACCTTCCAGTCCGGCGAGTCTCCCAGCATGGGTTCAAGGGACCGCAACCT
>JAHEBM010000038.1 GCA_024642245.1 Haliea sp. | reverse complement strand
GCTTCGAAAAGACCCTGCCCAAGGCACACCAGTATGTGATCAATTACCGGGAAAACCAGACGGCTCTCAAGGGCCTGGGCAATAGCCTGCGCATCGTGGTGGCCGTGAAGGATGGCAGTATATTCACCCCGGAAAATATGAAGTTCACCTCCCAGGTCAACGACGAGATATTTTTTATACCTGGTGTTGACCGCAATGGTATGAAATCCATCTGGACTCCCAACACCCGCTGGCAAGTGGTAACCGAGGAGGGCTTCGAAGGGGGCCCGGTGATACCGGGTGACTACGACGCCAGCGCCGAATCGATAGAGCAGGTCAAGACCAATATCCAGCGCGCCGGCATCACAGGCGACCTGGTGGCAAATGACGAGAAGTCGGTGGCCATGATTGTCCCCCTGCTCGACGTCAATCCCGAAACCGGTGAGCGCCTGGACTACGCCGAACTGGGCAGGAAGCTGGAAAAAATCAGGACCAAGTTTACCGAAAACGACCCTAACAGGTCGGTTCATATCATTGGTTTTGCCAAACTGGTTGGCGATTTGATCGATGGCCTGTTTGCCGTGATGGCCTTCTTCGCCGTGGCAGTCGTCATAACCATATTGCTGCTTTACTGGTACACGAGGTGCCTGCGCTCCACCCTGATGGTGGTGTCCTGCACGCTCATAGCCGTCATCTGGCAGCTTGGTATCCTCGCCACCCTGGGCTATGAAATAGACCCCTTCTCGATCCTGGTGCCGTTCCTGGTATTTGCCATCGGGGTCAGCCACGGCGCACAGAAACTCAACGGTATCGTGCAGGACATTGGCCGCGGCACTCACCGTTACGTTGCCGCGCGCTACACTTTCAGGCGCCTTTTCCTGGCCGGGGTAACGGCACTGCTGTCCGATGGCGTGGGCTTTGCGGTACTGATGATCATCCAGATCCAGGTAATACAGGACCTGGCCATTACGGCCAGCATCGGGGTCACCGTACTGATTTTCACCAACCTGATCCTGGTTCCGGTCAGCCTGTCCTACACCGGTGTGGGTATCAAGTGTGCCAAGCGGGCTGCCAGGCCGATTGCCGACATGGATGAAATGCACTGGTTCTGGCGTTTCCTGCTGATGTTTACCCATCCCAAGCCCGCTGCGATAGCCATCGTGGTGTCACTCCTGATGTCCATTGGCAGTCTCTACGTGGCCGAGGACCTGCAGATTGGCGACCTCGACCCGGGTGCCCCCGAGCTTCGGGCCCATTCCCGCTATAACCAGGACGTGGCCTACAATGTGGCAAACTATTCTGTCAGTACGGACGTGTTCGCGGTCATCGTCAAGACCCCGCCCGAGGGTTGCATCCGGTACGAGGGACTGTCCCTGGCCGGGGAACTGGAGTGGCGGCTGCGCCAGTCTCCGGGGGTTGAGGACGTGCGTGGCCTGAACGTCCGCACGCGTGAAATGATGGCAGGTATCAACGAGGGCTTTCCCAAGTGGATGGTGCTGTTCCGCAACCAGGACACCATCAATTATGCCGTGAACGAACTCGTCACCCTGGACTATGTGGACCCCGACTGCACTATCTGGCCCATGCTGGTCTACCTGGCGGACCACAAGGCGGCAACGCTTACCGGTGTGGTTGACACCCTGGAACAGTTCAACGAGGAGTGGCCGAATGACAATATCCAGTTCCTCGGTGCGGCGGGCAGCTCCGGCTTTGAAGCGGCGACCAATATTATCGTGAAGAAGGCCAACCAGGAGATGCTGTACTATGTCTACGGCGCGGTTATCCTGCTATGCCTGCTGACTTTCCGCTCTGTACCCGGGGTTATCTGTGCGGTACTGCCGCTGATGATGACCTCCGTGCTGTGCGAGGCCCTGATGGTATGGCTGGGTATCGGTGTCAAGGTAGCGACCCTCCCCGTGATTGCCCTGGGCGTGGGTATCGGTGTCGACTACGCCCTCTATGTGCTCACGGTCATTCTCGCCAAGCAGCGGCAGGGGATGAATCTTACCCAGGCCTATTATGAAACCCTGAACTTTACCGGCCGGGTGGTGGCGCTTATTGGCGTCACCCTGGCGGCGGGCGTGGTCACCTGGGCGATGTCGCCTATCAAGTTCCAGGCCGACATGGGTATTCTGCTGACGTTCATGTTCCTGTGGAATATGTTCGGTGCCTTGATCCTGATGCCGGCGCTTGCGGTGTTCCTGGTCAGGACCAAACCCGCCACGCCGGCATAAACCCGGCCCCGTGCCGCGCTATCGGGTGGCGGGGCCGGTAGCACCCGGTTCCTGGAAAACACCCGCATGCGCGGGGCGCCCCCGGGATTTTGAGAATCCGGTAGCGGGGCAGGGGTGAGGAAGGGAAGGCGCAACAGTGAAAAGGACTGGCCGCCTTCCAGCCGGGCTGGTCCACGCCACCCGCATAACTTTCTGCTACCACCAGCGCCCATGCCCAGGGTGGCCCCCCGGCAATTCCTGCAATGCGGCCAGGCAACCCGCAGTAACGCTTACTCACAACAAAAGCCCCGAATGAGGGCCTATGCAATCATTTGTATAAGCCGATATAGAGCGTATTTAACATAATAATATTATTACTGCGCATTTCGTGGCGGAGTGGTGGGGTGAGCCGGGCGGCATCCCGGTTGCAGCCTCGCCGGCCAGGGGCTTAATCACCTGGCACGCGAGGATGAAGGCGGGCATCTCCGGGTTGGTCAGGTGAGTCCCGTCCGCAGACAGGCCCCGACAGGGTCCTGCACGCGGCTGGCGCGCCACTGACGCATGTCCGGTGGCCTGTCAGACCCGGCTGGTTCGCACCAGCGCCCGGGGTTCCTACACAGCCAGTAGACCGGGGAACGACTCGCCAGCCTTGCAGTTGTTGTAACGAGTGCACTCAGCCATGGATCGGCCAGCCAACACATCCAGCGCCGTGGTTTCCTGACGCGAAGGACTGCGCCAGGCGCTGTTACCGCATCGTGAGTGAAACCAGCGCTACCAGGCTCGCCACATCTGTACCCACACGCTGGGTCAGCTACCGCGTGCTGCTGGCGTCACGTCGCATCCATCGACCATCCGTGACCTGCAAGCGGTGCATGGACAGCGATAGCCTGAAAAGCGTGTTTTTGGCCTGTTTTCAGCTGTCCGGCGGCAAAACGGCCCACGTCGCAATTTTATCCACATATGCGCATAATATATATTATGTTAAATATGATATTTAGACACGGTATTATCCACAGGCCAATGCGCGGGCTCTGCCCTCGTGCGTGTATGTACTGAAGATGCCTGGAGCATGGAACACTGGCATCCGGTTTCTTGATCTCAGTCATCTCCTGCCCCCGCCGGCCCGCCCATAATCAAACTGCACTGTGTGTTCTCACGCGGTCGTGGATACAGGACGCAGCCTTGTCTCGATAGCCAGAAAAAGGAGTACCGCGCTATGGCTCGCCTTCTCTTCGTGATTGTCATATTGATGTTGTTCGTGTCCTACCTTCCGGTGGGTTGCGGCTCAGGCGGCGGCTCAGGTGGCGGTTCAATCGTCACAGATACCAGAATCGAGCAGGCTCCACTCCTCCCTCCCAGGCTGGTTGTGACTGCCGTTCGTGAGCTCGGCCCCATCAGGACCAACGATGCGATCAGGATGCGCGACTGTGGATTCAGCGCGCTCTACCAGGGCAAGTCGGTCTGGTTGTTTGGCGACACCTTGCTGGCCTCGCCCAGCGCGGATGACCGGCTTATGCTGGCCAATTCCCTGTCCCTGACCTACGACCTCGACGCCGGTGATGGCATAGAAGGCTTGTGGGAACCCGTGGATGCGGTGGGAGCGCCGATGGAATTTTTTCCCCTGACCCAGGAGGAACTACGACATAACGCGATATACGGTACCGGCGCTTGCGACATGGCAGCCTGCAGCGCGGGCCACTGGCGGATCTGGCCGGGGGCGATGATAGTCGACCCTGACAGGGACTGGGCCTACGTCTTCTACCGGAAAGTGAATGTAGGAAGTAGTGTTTTTGATTTTGAGCACGTGGGACACTCGGTCGCTGTGTGGAAAGGTAGTGACGAAGCAGCAGAGCGCCCCGTTTTCAACCAGGTCGAATCCTATCCCACCCTGCTTTTTTCCGAGGCCGATGAGCCCGGCTTTGGCAGCGCGGCACTTGTCGCAGACAAGCAGGCCTATATCTATGGCTGCGAGCTTGAGGAGGATCTATTGACGAAGCCGTGTTACCTGGCACGGGTTGCCATTGCAGATATTCTCGACAAGCAAGCGTGGCAGTATTTCGCCGGGGGCGAGCGCTGGTCAACAGATGTGCAGCAGGCGGCAGCGATATTCAACGGCAATGACATGATGTCCGTGTCTTTCAATCCCTATATCAACGGCTATATTGCCGTGTACAGCGAGCCACTCAAATCGGCCGCCATGCTTCGCACCGCGCTAAAACCGGAGGGGCCCTGGTCGGATCCGATCCAGTTATTCACGGTGGACGCACCGGAAAATTACCTCGGCTGGGTCTATGACTTCCTGGCGCACCCACAATATTCCCAGGACGGCGGCAGGATTCTTTACATTACCTATACAAAAAATATCGACGAGGCATCGTCGGAACACCACCTGGTTGCGGTCGAAATAGCCCTGGCCGAATAGGCTGGCTGCCCTGCCTGTTGGCGTCTGCGCCCGGGCAACAGCGCGGCGATGCCGGTTTAGGCGATTCGCCGGGGGCCATACCCGGACTTGCGGTAACTCGACTCCCATCACGCGCTTTCTGACTGCTGCAGCTTGCGGTACAGGGAGCGCACGCTGATCCCGGCGATGCTCGCTACCTGCTCCCTGTCCCCGTCATGAATCCGCATGAGTTGCTGCAGGTAGTTCAACTCCATATCTTTCAGGTTCATTTGCTGCGCTGAAGACTCGAGGACCCGGGAACTGCCCTTACCTGCGTCCAGGGATTGCCGAATCACAGACTGGTCAATAACGTTGGTGTTGGCCATTACTTTTGCCCTGCCGAGAATATTCCGCAGTTCCCTGATATTGCCCCGGTAGCTGTGCTGCTTCAGCAAACCCAGTGCGGACTCGGTGAGATGGTAGGTCTTGACGTCCGCCCCCTGCCCCTCCCTGAGTAGCGTGCGCGCCAGCAGGGGCAGGTCTTCCGCCCGCTCGGCCAGGGACGGCAGGTGAATGGGGAATACGTTGATCCGGAAGTAAAGATCCTGCCTGAAGGCGCCCTCTTCCACCATCCGCTCGAGGTTCTTGTGGGTGGCACAGACCAGGCGGAAGTTGGAGGTTTTCACCTGGGTGCTCCCCACCGGACGGTAGGTCCCCGTCTCGATCAGGCGCAGTAGCTTGACCTGGAGCGGATAGGGAATGTCGCCAATCTCATCGAGGAACAGCGTACCCCCGTCAGCCGCTTCGGCCAGCCCCTGCCGGGTGTAATTGGCGCCGGTGAACGCGCCTTTCACGTGACCAAACAGCTCGCTCTCGAACAGGGTTTCACTCAGGCCCGCGCACTCCAGGGTCACCAGCGCCCCACCGGAGCGCAGGCTGGCCTCGTGCAGTGCCCGGGCGGCTAATTCCTTCCCGGTACCGGATTCGCCCAGCAGCAACACGGCGGCATCGGTGGGGCCTACCCGGGACACCAGCCCCAGCATCCTGTTGAACGCGGGGCTGGCACCCACCATGGCCTGGGCGCCGGTGCCCGCCCCCGCAATCGGCACGGGTTTGAGCAATTCCACGAAAAATTGCAGGGCGCCGGTATCGTCCAGTATGGGCAGCATCTCGACGTCCACATGCTCTTTACCGCGCGGAGTCTGGTGCACATGCAGTACGCGCTCGCGCTGCCCGGAACTGGTGGCCGCGGCCAGCGGGCAGTCTTCCCCGGCCTGGTCACAGGGTTTATCGAAATTGTGGGACACCCGGTAACAGCGGGCCGGGCCCCCACTGCGGTCTATCAGGCCAAAGGCCTCGCGATACAGGTCGTTGGTGGCCAGGATTTCATAGTCGGGATTTACGAGGATGGCCGGGTGCTCGAAGCTGTCCAGCATCCTGGCAATGGCCGGGATCGTGTCAGAGGCTATAATTTCCATGGCTTGCCAACTTTGGTAAATGGTTTGTCAAATTTGGCAGATTGCGCGAAACAACGCAAGACGCAGCATGGAGGCGAGCCATAGACTTTGCATATATTATCAATATAAACAATAAGATATCTTAACCTACTCATGTATTACCTGATTTGGCACAGCCCTTGCTCTAACTCTCCGGAAGCTCACTGACCCACCGGCAGGTGGATGACAACCAGAGGAAACTCGCATGAACTCTCCCGGCAAGGCCAGTATCGACCTGAACACCCGCCCCCAGGTCACCCCTTTTTTTGACGAGGCTACCAACACCCTGTCCTATATTGTGAAGGACCCCGCCAGCAACGCCTGCGCCATCATCGATTCCGTGATGAACCTGGATTACCCCTCGGGCTCAATCAGTTTCACGGCGGCGGACCAGCTCATCGATTTTATTCGCGGCAACAAGCTGGAGCTCCAATGGATCCTGGAGACCCACGTACACGCGGACCACCTTTCCGCAGCGCCTTACATACAGCAGCGCCTGGGCGGCAAAATCGCCATCGGGACACATATCACGGTGGTGCAGCAAACCTTCGGCCAGGTTTTCAATGCGGAGGCGAGCTTCGCCCGGGACGGGTCACAATTCGACCGGCTACTGGCCGATGACGACAGCATCCAGCTCGGCTCCATGACCGGTCGCGCCCTGCACACGCCAGGCCACACCCCGGCCTGCATGACCTATGTGTTTGGCGATGCCATCTTTGTCGGGGATACCCTGTTCATGCCTGACGGCGGTACCGCCAGGGCAGACTTTCCCGGTGGTGACGCCGGTATCCTCTACCAGTCCATACAGCGTATATTGAGCCTGCCCGGGCAGATGCGTATTTTTGTCTGCCACGATTACCTGCCCAACGGGCGAGAACTGGAATATGAGACTTCCGTCGCCGCCGAGCGACAGTCTAATATCCATGTTCACGAGGGCGTCAGCCAGGCGGATTTTGTGGCGATGCGCAAGGCCCGGGATGTTACGCTGGGCATGCCGACACTGATCCTGCCGTCTTTACAGGTAAATATGCGGGCCGGCCACTTCCCCCGGGCGGAGGATTCGGGGACGGTATTCCTGAAATTGCCCGTCAACGCCTTCGGTGGTGCAGACATAACGGCGCTTATCGCCCCGGGAGACAAGTCCTGATGAACGAGATCAAGCAGGTTACCGGCGCATTTTCGGTATCGGCGCAGCTTACCGAGGCCGATGTACAGGGGCTCGCGGCCCGGGGTGTCAAGGCCCTGATCTGCAATCGCCCGGATGGCGAGGCCGCCGACCAGCCCAACGTCGCCGAAATAGAAACCGCCGCGAGTAACGCCGGCATCGAGTTCGCCTACCTCCCGGTGGTCTCCGGCGCGGTCAAGGACAAGGACGTGAGTGACTTTCTTGCGGCAATTCAAAAGCTGCCCTCCCCTGTACATGCCTACTGCCGAACCGGTACACGCTCTATCACCCTGTGGGCATTGAGCCAGCGCCGGCTGGGAACGGGCGTCAATCAATTGCTGGAACTCGCCTCGGCCCAGGGCTATGACCTTAGCAGCGCGCTCTCGGCCGTCGAGCAACGGCCCTCCGGCGCGGCGCATTACGACATTCTCATTGTCGGCGGTGGTGCCGCCGGGATCGCCGCCGCATCCAGTTTGCTGGCACGGGTAAAGGATTTGTCCATTGCTATCATCGACCCGGCGGAGGTTCATTACTACCAACCCGGCTGGACCCTGGTAGGTGCCGGCATATTCAGGCAACGGGATACCGTCAAGACCATGGCCTCGCTGATCCCGGAGGGGGTTGAGTGGATCAGGGCCGCCGTAGGTACCTTCGAGCCCGAGCGCAACCGGGTTACGCTTGAAGACACCAGGCCGGTCTACTATGAACGCCTGATCGTTGCACCGGGCATCAAGCTCGACTGGCACGGCATCGAGGGCCTGGTCGACACCCTTGGGCACAATGGGGTCACCTCGAATTATCGCTACGACCTTGCACCCTACACCTGGCAACTGGTCAGGAACCTGCGTGGCGGACGAGCCGTGTTCACCCAGCCGCCGATGCCGATCAAGTGTGCGGGTGCGCCGCAAAAGGCGCTCTACCTGTCGTCGGACCACTGGTTGCGCAACGGCTCACTGAAAAATATAGAAATCGACTTCTTCAATGCCGGCGAAGCCCTGTTTGGCGTCAAGGAGTACGTCCCGGCCCTGATGGAATACATCCAGCGCTATGATGCCCACCTGCATTTCCGCCACCGCCTGGTGAAAATAGACGGTGAATCAAAAACTGCCTGGTTTGAGCGCACCGACGACAAGGGCGCAAAAACCACCGTCGAGTCAGGCTTCGACATGATCCATGTCTGCCCGCCCCAGTGTGCGCCGGACGTGGTGCGCCTGAGCACGCTCGCCGACGCCGCTGGCTGGGTAGACGTGGACCAGAACACCCTGCGGCACAAGCGCTACGGCAATATCTGGGGCCTTGGGGACGCGATGAACGCGCCCAATGCGAAGACTGCCGCCGCGGCGCGCATGCAGGCCCCCATCGTCGCCAACAACCTGCTCGAGGACATGGGCCTGGTGAGCGGCGTGGCGCATTACAACGGCTACGGTTCCTGCCCGCTCACGGTGCAACGCGGTAAAATCGTGCTGGCGGAATTCGGCTACGGCGGCAAGCTATTGCCCAGCTTCCCCCGATGGGTTATCAATGGCCAGAGGCCGTCGCGGCTGGCATGGATTCTCAAGGAAAAAATACTGCCGCCCATTTACTGGAAAGCGATGCTAAAAGGTAAGGAGTGGATGGTTAACCCGGAACAGGCCAAGCGCGGGACCCAGGGAGGTTGAACAGGCGGCTGGAACAGTTTTTCCCGCCCCTGGGCTGGCTGCGGGGCTATCACCGCAGCTTGCTGGGCAGTGACCTGCTGGCGGCGCTGATCGTCACCATCATGCTGATACCCCAGTCTCTGGCCTATGCCCTGCTGGCTGGACTGCCGGCAGAAATGGGGCTCTACGCCAGCATACTTCCCCTTATCGCCTACGCGCTTTTCGGCACCAGTCGCACGCTCTCTGTCGGGCCGGTTGCCGTGGCGTCACTGATGACAGCCACGGCTGTGGGCAAAGTGGCCGCAGCGGGTTCGCTGGACTACGCCACCGCGGCTATCGCCATGGCAATGCTCTCCGGCCTTATGCTGCTGGCCATGGGATTGCTGCGTTTTGGCTTTCTCGCCAACTTCCTGTCACACCCGGTGGTATCGGGGTTCATCACGGCCTCGGGCATTATTATCGGACTGAGCCAGTTGCGTCACATCCTAGGCATACACGGCGAGGGAGACACCATTATCGAACTGCTGGCGTCACTCACCAGCAATATCGGCCAGGTCAACGGTATTGCCGCTGTCACCGGTATCGCCGGTATCGGTTTCCTGTTCTGGGCCCGCTCGGGTCTCAAGACCCTGCTGGTGCGCCTTGGCATGCCAGGGGATTCCGCGGCCATGCTCGCCAAGGCTGGTCCGGTGTTCGCGATCCTCGCGACCACCCTGGCAAGTTACTTCTGGAACTTCGAGGCCAGGGGCGTGGCCCTGGTGGGCGAGGTACCGCGCGGTCTCCCCGCTGTCGGTATTCCCGCGTTTGATTTGCGGCTATGGTCCGAGCTGGCCGTTTCGGCGTTGTTGATTTCCATAATCGGGTTCGTGGAGTCGGTCTCGGTGGGCAAGACACTTGCGGCCAAGCGGCGCCAGCGTATCGACCCAAACCAGGAACTGATCGCCCTGGGCGCCGCCAACGTGGCGGCAAGTGTCTCCGGAGGTTTCCCGGTGACAGGCGGGTTTTCCCGTTCGGTGGTCAATTTCGACGCCGGGGCCGAAACGCCCGCAGCGAGCATTTTCGCCGCCATTGGTATTGCACTGGCGGCGCTCCTGCTGACCCCGGTCCTGTTTTTTCTCCCCAAGGCCACACTGGCCGCAACCATCATCGTTGCGGTGACGACGCTGATCGACCTCGGGGTTATCCGCAGGGCCTGGCAGTATTCCCTATCTGATTTTATCGCCGTGATGACCACCATTGTCGCGACCCTCGTTTTCGGCGTCGAGCTGGGTGTACTGGCCGGTATCGTCGCGTCCATCGGCCTGCACCTTTACAAGACCACCCGGCCGCATATCGCCGTGGTGGGAGCCATAGCGGGTACAGAGCATTTTCGCAACGTGCAGCGGCACAATGTCATTACCCACCCCAGTATCGTGTCCCTGCGGGTGGATGAGAGCCTCTACTTTGCCAATGCCAGCTACCTGGAGGATTATATTTACGGGCTGGTCGCCGAAAACACGGCGGTGCAGCATGTGATCCTGCAGTGCCCTGCAGTCAACGAGATCGACCTCAGTGCGCTGGAGGCACTGGAGGCCATCAACCACCGACTTGGGGAGCTGGGGCTCACCCTGAACCTGAGCGAGGTGAAAGGGCCGGTGATGGACGCCCTGAAGAAATCCGATTTCCTGCACAACCTCAGCGGCAAGGTCTACCTTACGCACCACCAGGCCGTAACAGACCTCAAGCCGGACGAGATCGAGCCCTATATCATCTAGTGGGGCGCGGCCTGGTTGCTGGCGCTGCAGAGGCCACCCCGGATCAGTAGGTGCTGCGCCCCTGCCCCTTCTGCCAGATTTTCAGAAAGGCCCTTTCGAGGGCACCTTCAGTGGCGAGCCCGAGTTTTTCCTGCCAGTTCTTCTTGTGAACAAACTTCACCTCGAACACATCCCAGTCGGGCAGGCGCTGCTGCACCAGGGCATCGCTGGTCTGCAGCTCATCCACCAGCCCGATTTCAACGGCCCTCTGGCCATACCAGATTTCGCCGGTGGCAACCTTGGCGATATCCAGCTGCGGCCGGTTGCTGCTGACAAACTGCTTGAATAGCTCGTGGGTATCTTCCAGTTCCTGGATGAATTTGTCGCGACCCTTGTCCGTATTCTCCCCGAACATCGTGACGGTGCGCTTGTATTCACCGGCGGTGAATAATTCAAAATCTATATCGTGTTTCTTCAACAGGCGGTGGAAGTTGGGGAGCTGGGCCAGCACGCCGATAGAGCCGATGACGGCAAAAGGTGCCGCGACAATACGCGTCGCGACACAGGCCATCATGTAGCCGCCACTGGCGGCCACCTTGTCCACCGATATAATCAGGGGCACCCCGGCGTCACGGATCCGCTGTAACTGGCTTGCCGCCAGGCCATAGCCGTGCACCAGGCCACCGGGGCTCTCGACTTTAACCAGTATTTCATCCCCCTCCTTGACCTGTGCCAGCACCGCTGATATTTCCTCCCGCAGGTGATCCGTGGCGCTGGCCTTGAGGTCGCCTTCGAAGTCCATAACATACAGCCGTTTACGCTGCGGCTGGTCGTCGGTGCGGGACTTTTTACCGCGGGTTTTCTTGGCCGCCTTGGCCCTGGCCTTCTCAGCCTTCCGCTCGGCCTTCAGCTCGGCTTTCAATGCGTCCGGCTCGGTAACGACCTGCTGGATACCGTGGCTGATGTGGCGGTATTTTTCGTTGAGATCCCTGACCTCGATATGGCCTTCGTGTTGCTCGGCCTTTTGCCTTTGGCCTATGGCTACGAGGCCGGCGACCACAACCAGTATCGCAGCGACAAAAGTCACCGCCTGGGCAAGGAACAGCCCGTATTCGTAGATAAATTCCAAAATTTCAACTCCAGGAGTACATAGGGTGAGGGTCAGCCAAACTGGCTGACATAATGCCGGATCAACTGCCCTGCCACCGATGATGCCGGCGGAATCATGGGCAGTTCGCGATAATGAAACCAGCGGGCGTCGGCGATTTCACGCTCGTCGCAAACTATATCACCGCCGGCGTAGTCGGCGAAAAAACCCAGCATCAGCTGGTTGGGAAATGGCCAGGACTGGGACTGGAAATACCGCAGGTTCGCCACCTCTACCCCGACTTCCTCGCGCACCTCGCGAACCAGGGTCTCCTCGACATTTTCGCCGGCTTCGATAAAACCCGCCAGGGTGCTGTACATGGGCCCGGGGAAATTGGCATTGCGCGCCAGCAATAACTCTTCCCCACGGGTCACCAGCACGATAATACAGGGTGAAATACGTGGGTAGTTGATGATGCCACAGGGTTCACAGCGCATGGCGCGTTCGTGCAGGTCCACCTGCATTTGCTGCCCGCAGCGTCCACAAAACCGGTGATCCTGCTCCCAGGCGAGTAGCTGGGCGGCGCGACCGGCCAGGGCAAAGAGCTGCGCATCGACCCGACCGAGAATCTGGTACAGGTTGCCGCGCTGGTACTGCAGCGGATCGACTTCCGCCACATCGTCGATTTCAAGTACGTAACAGGGCTGGTCGCGCCAGTAGCCCACAAACTGCCGCCTGAGCACGCGCCAGCCATGGCCCTCGAGCTGTTGCCGGTCGATCAGGCACATCTCCCGGGCGCGCATATCGCTCAGCAGCTCACCGCGCTGGAAAACAACATGCAACTCGTTGTCCGCGCTCGGGGGGGAAATATTATCGGGTCGAAACAAGATCACGGGTTCCGCAGGTCAAATGACCGGCTATAGTAAGCGCGCCCTCCGCAAGGGGCAAGGGTTGCGGAATGCTTCGAAAACCCTCGGGCAATCGCGTAGAATGCAACCCATATAATATGAGATGGCCGCTACCATGAGCGAGACACCCGCTGACGCCCTGTGGAGAAATTTTCTCGGCTCCTCCCCGGTCTGGTACAAGAAAACCATCATCGCCTTCCTGGTGCTCAATCCACTGGCACTATTCCTGCTCGGCCCCTTCGTCACGGGCTGGGCACTGATCGCCGAGTTTATTTTCACGCTGGCACTCGCCCTGCGCTGCTACCCCCTGCAACCGGGCGGCCTGCTGGCCATAGAAGCGGTCGTATTGGGAATGACCAGTCCACAGATGGTATTTGAAGAAACCGCCGCCAATTTCGAAGTGATCCTGCTGCTGATGTTCATGGTGGCGGGTATTTATTTCATGAAAGAACTGCTGCTATTTGTGTTTACCCGCATCCTTTTGAATGTGCGTTCCAAGATCGTCCTGTCCCTGCTGTTTTCGCTGGTAGCGGCCTTTCTTTCCGCCTTCCTCGATGCCCTGACCGTGACGGCCGTACTGATCAGCGTGGGCGTGGGTTTTTACTCCGTTTATCACAAAGTGGCATCGGGCAAGCACTTCGCCCACGAGGAGCACGACCACTCGGTAGACGACGGGGTCGGCGAGCCGCATCGCGAGGACCTCGAAAACTTTCGGGCCTTCCTGCGCAGCCTGCTGATGCACGGCGCCGTGGGTACGGCGCTGGGCGGTGTGTGCACGCTGGTGGGAGAACCACAAAACCTGCTCATCGCCACGGTTGCCCAGTGGGATTTCATCAAGTTCTTTACCATCATGGCGCCGGTCAGCTTACCGGTTCTGGCCGCCGGCCTGTGCACCTGCTGCCTGCTGGAAGTGTCCGGCAAGTTCGGCTACGGCGCCACGCTGCCTGAACGTGTGCGCGATGTGCTGCTCGAGTACCAGCTCCAGCAGGAAAGCCATCGCAATGCGCGCTCCAACGCGCGCCTGCTTGTACAGGCCCTGGTAGCGGCAATACTCGTGGCCGGCCTCGCATTGCACCTGGCCGCTGTCGGCCTCATCGGGTTGATGGTTATTGTCCTGCTGACCGCGTTCAATGGCGTTGTGGAAGAGCACCAGATCGGGCATGCGTTTGAGGAAGCACTGCCTTTTACTGCACTACTGGTGGTTTTTTTCGCCATCGTCGCAGTCATCCACGATCAGCACCTGTTCACCCCGGTGATAGATGCGGTACTGGCAATGGAGTCAGATGTTCGCCCTGCCATGTTCTTCCTGGCCAACGGCGCGCTCTCGATGATCAGCGACAATGTCTTCGTGGCCACGGTGTACATCAACGAGGTGAAGGCTTCACTGGATGCGGGCACTATCACCCGGATGGAATTTGAGCAGCTCGCGGTCGCGATAAACACCGGCACCAATCTTCCCAGCGTGGCAACCCCCAATGGCCAGGCGGCTTTCCTGTTTCTGCTGACCTCCGCACTGGCGCCACTCATCCGCCTGTCCTATGGCCGCATGGTCATCATGGCCCTGCCCTACACGGTGGTAATGGGCGGTGTCGGGCTGGCCTGCGTATCGCTTTTTATCTAGGGCGCCCTCGATAATTGGGCGACGCCTGGCACTGCCGTCAAGCGTCTGCGCGATCCCGCCACAGCACCCTGCCCCCGCTGCTCGCGGCTATCGCCTCCAGTTGCGCTTCGTGCTCCGCCAGCTCCCGGGCGGTGGCGCGAATGACCGGCAGTGCCGGGCGAGCGCTGTCCAGACGCCTGATCTGCTGGTTGCCGGGGCCCCCATCACCACTGTTGGCGGTCGCATCAGAAAGCTGCAGGGCCGTCTGCCCGCCTGTCATGGCCAGGTAAACGTCCGCCAGGATTTCCGCATCGAGCAGCGCGCCGTGCAGGTCCCGCTGGGAGTTGTCGACGTCATAACGCTGGCACAGCGCGTCCAGGTTGTTGCGCTGCCCCGGGTGCTTGGCGCGTGCCATCACCAGCGTGTCGACGACCGGGCAAAGTTCCTTTACCGGCGCGTATTGTTGCGACAGGCGTTGCAGCTCGGCATCGAGGAAGCCCAGGTCGAAAGGCGCATTGTGGATGATAAGCTCGGCGCCGCTGATAAACTCGATGAATTCGGCGGCGATCCTGTCAAACATGGGCTTGTCATCGAGAAACTCGTTGGTGATGCCGTGTACTTCTATCGCGCCCTGGTCGATTTCCCGCTGGGGATTGATGTACTGGTGATAATGGTTGCCGGTCAGGCGCCTGTTGAACAACTCGACACAGCCGATTTCGATGATGCGGTGCCCCTGGCTGGCTTCCAGGCCGGTCGTTTCGGTATCCAGGACTATTTGCCTCATCCGCGCCGCCTGCCCAGCCCAAGTTCATCGATACCGCGATTGGCCAACTGGTCCGCCATTTCATTTTCGCGGTGACCGCTGTGTCCCTTCACCCAGTGCCACTGCACCTGGTGGCGCCGGTTCTGTTCGTCCAGTGCCTGCCACAGGTCGACGTTTTTTACCGGCTGGCGCCCGGCCGTCTTCCAGCCCTTGCGCTTCCAGTTGTCCAGCCAGGTGGTAATGCCGTTTCTGACATAAACAGAATCGGTTGTGAGCGCGACACTACAGGGTTCCTTGAGTGCCCGCAGACCCTCTATCGCCGCCTGTAGTTCCATCCGGTTATTGGTGGTCAGGGGCTCTGCCCCGTACAGTTCCCGCTCCACGCCCTGGAATCGCATGACCACGCCCCAGCCGCCCGGCCCGGGATTACCGCGGCAGGCGCCGTCGGTAAATATCTCTACCTGTTTCAAACTGCCTGGTCTCCACTGCGATGTTGTTGCGAGGTGCCGGCGCGGGTTGGCCGATACGGTACAGGGGACGGTGCAGGTACCGGCTTGGGCACGAGGCCGATGAGGCGCTCCCGCCGCAATTGCCACTGCCGACGCGGCCGGTGCACTGCGGACACCTGTTTTATCGCGTGCAGGATATATACGCTACCCCCGGGCAAATTGTGACTGTTGCACCAGCCATCGATCCGGGCCAGCCAACCCCGGAACCGGCCCCGCCCCGCCTGGGGTACCGTCCCCAGGCGCTGGGTGTCCTGTACTTCACAGCCAAGCAGGTGCAACCAGTCCGTCAGGCGGCTTTCACTCACCGCCGTATAGTCATGCCAGAACGACTTGCGGCTGATGCCCCGCAGCCGGCTGCTGATGCCCAGCAGGCTGTGGGGATTGAACCCGACAACAAGCAGCTGTCCCTGCGGTGTCAGCACACGCTGTATCTCTCGCAGCACCTGGTGCGGGTCGTCCGTGAAATCCAGGGTATGGTGGGCTATAAGGGTGTCGATACTGTCGCTTTCCAGCGGCAGTTCATCGGCCAGCGCCAGCAGGTTGATCTGCTGGCCGGGTTTCTGGGCAGCATATATCCGGTGATTGATCGGGCTGCCGGTAAACAGTGCGTGTCCGCGGGTGCAGCCGGTTTGCAGCAGATGGTAACCGAAGGCGGTATCCAGGACCCCGTCGACCGCTTTAGCGGTGGTTGCCAGCAGGTACTGCCCGTTATCGCCGGCGTACCAGGATTCCAGTTCCGTCAAAATGTCGATACACTCACCTGTTCTTTTTACGCGCGGGGGGCTGGCTCCGGGTGGATATTACCCGTCAAGGCTGCCCCGGGGTTCGCGAATTTCGAGCCGCCATGTTACTGCATTTTCGACCAATTGAAACGGTGACCCATGCTGACAGTCGAACCGATCCCTGCCTTCAACGATAATTACATCTGGTTGCTGTTCGACCCCGCCACCTCCGAGGCGTTCGTGGTAGATCCGGGCGATGCGGGCCCGGTGGAGCAAGTACTGCAGGAGCGGAAGCTCAGCCTCAGGGGCATCCTGGTAACCCACCACCACTTCGACCATGTCGGTGGGCTCGACGCCTTGTGCGCCGCACACAAGCCGGTGGTTTTCGGCCCCCACAACCCCGCCATTGCAGGTATCGACCGACGGCTGGAGTCAGGCGATACCATCGCGGTGCTCGGGCACACTTTCCAGGTCCTTGCTGTACCGGGCCACACCCTGGATCACATCGCCTACTTCCATGGCGGTGAAACACCCCTGCTCTTCTGCGGTGATACCCTGTTCGCCGGCGGCTGCGGCCGCCTCTTCGAGGGCACAGCGCCAATGATGCTGGCCTCGGTGGAATCTCTCGCGGAACTACCACCGGAAACCCTGGTCTACTGTGCTCATGAATATACCCTTGCCAACCTGTCCTTTGCCCAGGCCGTGGAACCGGACAATGCCGCACTGGCCGAACGCGTGATCGAGGCAAAGGCCGCCAGGCAAAGGCAGGAACCGACGGTCCCGTCCCGGCTGTCCCTGGAGTTGGCCACTAACCCATTTTTGCGCTGTAAAGAGCAGGTTTTGCTGGACTCGCTGCAATCACAGGGTAGACTTTCCGGTGAGAGCGCAGCAGAGGTCTTCGCCACGGTGCGGGGCTGGAAGGATACCTTTTAGTTTTTCTTCATGGGCTTATAAAAAGCAAAATAAAACATGCAGTTAAGTAGACTACTTATCGTATTTTCTAGCTTTGCCTTGCTCTCGGCCTGCGCTTCAACAGGACCTGCTGGCGGCACCCCCGTCTCCGTATCGTCGCTTGTGCCGCACACCTCTTACCCAAGTTATACCCCGGGCAGCCATTCTGTCTGGGGCGCCAGCCCCAGCCCCAGCGCCAGCGCCGGCGGCGCTGTTACCGAGGCCAAACAACCACCAGAGGAAGCACCCAGCGACCTGTGGGAGCGCATTCGCTCTGAGCTCAGCTGGCAGGATATCGAGAACCGGCAGGTAGACCAGGCCGTGGATAACTACCTGGACCAGCCCAGCTACCTGCCACTGGTGTCTGAGCGCGGCTCGCTGTACCTGTACTACATCGTCGAGGAAGTGCAGAAGCGCAACATGCCGATAGAGATCGCCCTGGTGCCACTGGTGGAGAGCACTCTCAACCCCATGGCGTACTCACCGGGACGGGCCGCCGGCATGTGGCAGATAATGCCGGACACGGGGGAACACCTGGGATTGCAGCAGGACTCGTGGTTTGACGGCCGCCGGGCGGTGCGTGACTCGACCCAGGTCGCACTGGACTATCTCGAGCGCCTGCACGATGAATTCGACGACGACTGGCTGTTGGCACTGGCCGCCTATAACGCCGGTGAGGGGCGCGTCGCCAGGGCCCGCCAGGACAACCTGGACAAAGGACTGCCGACCGATTTCTGGTCACTGGATTTGCCGCGTGAAACGCGCCGCTACATACCCAAGGTGCTGGCGCTCTCGCAGATAGTGGCCGAGCCCGATGCGCATGCCGTGGATATTCCACCGGTACCGGATGAGCCCGCCTTCGAAATCGCGGAAATCGGCGGCCAGATAGAGCTGGCCCGGGCAGCGGAACTGGCCGACGTCAGCCTGGAAACCCTGCGCGAGCTCAACCCCGGGCAGTTGCGTTGGGCCACGGCGCCGGACCGTGCACAGGAGCTGCTGGTGCCACTGGGTACCAGCGCCCGGCTGGAAGAGGAACTGGCCCAGTTGACAGCCGCCGAGCGCGTACGCTGGCGCCAATACACGATCAAGCCGGGCGATAACCTGCAATCTATCTCCAGGAAGTTCCACACCGACGTGGGGCTTTTGCGCCGGGTGAATCATCTCAGCGGCAATAACATCCGCGCCGGCAATAACCTGATGATACCCAGCAACGACTGGTCTTCCGGCCTGGCTGTCACGGAGCTGGGAGACAAACCCGCGCTGGGCTACAAGGTCCGCAGGGGAGATTCGCTGGCGCGGATTGCCGGCAAGTACAAAGTCAGTGTCAACGATATCGTTGCCTGGAACTCGCTGGACCCAAACAAATTCCTGAAACCGGGCCAGACCCTCAAACTCCACGTTAACGGCAGCTGAACCGGTAGACTCACCCGTTCGACACCGCAACGCCAGTGGCCGCTGATACACTCTGCAAGACGCCCTTCGGTAATTTTCGCCTGCTGCGCTACCCTGCCCGGCGCGACGAACCGCTACAGGCATGGTGTGCTGCCGACCTGCTGCTCCTGGATGAAGTTCACCGCCTGGCGGTCCCCGCTAAAGACATACTCGTGGTGAATGACGAGCACGGCATGCTGGGTGTCGCCCTGGTGCCGAGCGCCGTCTGGACCGATTCGGCGCTGGCGGCCCTCGCCCTGCAACGCAACCTGGCGCAGAACCAGCGGCCGGATGTGCCGGTGGCCTGGAGCACGACGAGCCCGCCCGGAAAGGCAAGCCTGGTGGCACTGCGGGTGCCCAAGCAACTCCCCTATTTCGAGTACCAGCTGTCTGTGCTGGCCCACCGACTGGCACCGGGTGCAATCGTGCTCGCGGCCGGGATGGACAAGCACCTGTCACCGCGCGTGGCGCCCTTGCTGGAGCAGTACATCGGCCCGACCCAGCGGCAGCGCGGCCAGCGCAAGGCACGCCTTTTCAGCGCCTGCCGGGACGGGCGCCAGACGGCGCCCGTGGCGACCGGGGCCGGGTATTACTGCGAGGCGCTTGGAGCCGAATTGCAGTCACAGCCGAATGTCTTCAGTCGCGACAGCCTCGATGCCGGCAGCCGGCTCTTGCTGGCACAGCTCCACCAGTTGCAAGCGGCGGGGACGCTGCTCGACCTGGCCTGCGGCAACGGCGTTCTCGGGCTCACGGCGTTCAGGCAGGGCCTGGCACCGGCTCTTATTTTTGCAGATGAGTCAGCCATGGCAATCGCTTCAGCCCGCAGCAATGCCCTGCGTATTTTTCCGCAGGATAGCGACTGCTTTATCTTTCACCATGACGATGGCGTGGTGAATTACCACGGCGCGGCGGCGGACCTGATCCTGTGCAACCCACCCTTTCACCTGAACCACGCGGTAGACGAGTACGCCGGTCGTCGCCTGCTCGAACAGTGTGCCGGGCACCTGCCCGCCGGGGGCCGTTTGTGTTTCGTCGCCAACCGGCACCTGGACTACCTGCCCACGCTGAAACGGCATTTCCACGGCATTGAAAAACTCGCCCAGGACCGGCGCTTTGTCGTCTGGCTGGCCCTGCGCCGCTGAGCGACGCAGGGCCGGCATCAAGCCGCCAGCAGTTCTTCCACCAGTGCGGTCACCACGGCTGTGGCCAGGCCTTTTCGCTGGTGATGGAAGAGACCGGATACATCGCTTGTCTCGCGATTGAGCTCCACTGTCGTCGCGCCGCACTGAAGGGCCCGGCGCACAAATCCTGCCGCCGGGTAGACCAGCCCGGAGGTGCCGATAGCAATGAACAGGTCACAGTCCGCCAGGCGGGTTTCAATCTCGTCCATGTAGTAGGGAATTTCACCGAACCAGACCACATCGGGGCGCAGACTCCCTGAAGTGCCGCAGGCGGGACAGGCGGTGGTGCCGTCGTAATCGCCGCTCATCGGCGTGCTGCGCGCGCAGGCGGTGCACAGCGCGGCCTGCAAGCGGCCGTGCATATGGCAGACCTGCTGGCTGCCCGCACGTTCGTGCAGGTCATCCACGTTCTGGGTGACAAGGAAGACATCCCCGGCGAATTCGCGCTGCAGGCGCACCACTGCATGGTGAGCTGCATTGGGCTCTACCCCGGGCAGCCTGGCGCGACGGGCATTGTAGAAACGGTATACCAGGTCCGGGTCGCGCATGAACGCTTCGGGCGTGGCGATTTGCATCGGGTCGTGCTGCTCCCACAGACCATCGGCGTCACGAAAGGTGGGGACACCGGACTCGGCAGAGATGCCGGCGCCGGTAAGCACGACGATCCGGTCGATAAAACGGCCTTCGAAATGCGCCATCAGTGGCCCTCCCTGCTGTCAAGGTCAAGCCCGGTTACATGATGCAGTTGCCCCAGCGCAGTAAAATAAAGGGCGCAACGCAGGGGTTCCCCGAACAGCTCCCGCAAGGCATCACGATAGCGCAGCAGCTGCTCCTGGTAGAGGGTCGACTGGCGGGCGAGAAACGCCGCCATTTCCTCCCCCGCCTCCGGCCGGCTGTTCTTGTAGTCGATAAGCCAGCGTACACCGGTGTCAGCATCCACAAAGGTGCGATCTATCACCAGGTCCTCGATCCGGCCATTGGCCTTGTTGAGGCGGGTCAGCGCCCATTCGCTGCGAGCCTCGAGATGTGCGCTCGAGAGTATCCACCGGCCCGCGCCGCCTGCAGACAGCGTGGTGTGCAGCGAATTTTCCACCGCCGTTAATGCCTCCTGCAAAGCGCCACCCCACAGCCCGGCGCTCGCCAGCCGGACGCGCCAGCGTTCACGGTCATGCGCACGCACGCTCTCGGGGAGCACATCCTCCCGGGACAAATCTTCCAGCGCCAGGTGCACCACAGTGCCCACGGCGCGCTCCAGGTAATTGAGCGGTCGCGGCGGCACATTGGCACCCGGGGCGGGCTCTGTCGCAGGCTCCGCCCGGGTGGCGACGCCGGGAAGCTTCAGCAGCCTGGCCAGCGCCATCCGGGTGTCGCCGGTGTCACCGGCGGACGGTGCCGGCACGGGCTCGTGTATTTCCACCTGCTGCCGGAAACTGGGCCAGATTGGCAACAACAGGCTGCGCGCGGGCGGGTCCTTCAATTCGCCCGTGTCGCCGTCACAGCGGAGGCTGGCGCTGAGTACGAGCCGACTGATGGCGCGCGTGGCCCCGACATAGAGCAGTCGCGTACCTTCCAGTGCGCTTTTATCCTTGCGCAGCCGGGCCAGGTAGTTGTAGAGCGTGGGCTCGCCTTTTGCGCTGTGGTCGTCTGCCGCCAGCAGGAAGCTGCGCTCTCCCCCGGGGCCCGTGTGTTCGTCCCACAGCAGAAGCTCCCGGTCGTCGCTGCGGGAGGCCCGCGCCAGTTGTGGCATAAAAACGCAGTCAAATTCCAGTCCCTTGGCTTTGTGCAGGGTCATCAGCTGCACCTTGCTTCCCGCCTCGCCGCCATTCATAAACTGCTGTTGCAGGCGTCTTTCAAGCCAGTCGACATCGAGGCCGAGTCCTTCCTGTTCGGCTCGTTCCAGCAAGCCAAAAAAACTCTCGGCGTCTGCCAGGGCTGCGATATCCGGGGCCGTGGCAGGGCCGCCCAGGTCGACCCAGGCCTGCTCTATCCAGACCCGCAATCCAAGACGATCGCGCTTGTGGCGCGCCTGTGCCAGCACCGGCAGGACGGCCTCAAGCCGTTGCCGTCCATCGGTGCTGAGGGAAGCGCGAAAGGCACTGTCTTCCAGCGCGCGCCATACCGGTGTATAGCGCGCTGCCTCACCCCAGCGCCCCAGCACCAGTAAATCGGCCAGGCGCAGGCCGCACCACGGGGCCCGCAGCAACGCCATCCAGGCCAGGCGGTCGGCGTCCGATGCCAGGGCCCGACACAGGGTCAGCAGGTCTGTCACGAGCGGGGACTGCACCAGGCTATCCATCGCCTGCGCGCTGTAGGGAACCTGTAGTCGCTGCAGCCCCGCTATTATCGGCTGCAGGTGGCCCCGGCTGCGTCCCAGTACCGCCACGCTGCCGCAATCCGGATCTGCCCAGGCCGTCGCAATACGGTCGCAGACAAAGGCGACTTCCTGGGCCGTGGCATCCTCACCGTGAAAAGCGTGCAGGGCCACGGCGCATCCCCGGTCCCCGCTGCGCACCGCCGTTGCCGGGGTATAGCTCACCCTGCCGCGGTTGATGTCATCCTCGGCGGGAAAGGCGCCCGCAAAACTCGCGTTGACCCAGTCGACCACTGCCTTATCCGAGCGGAAATTACAGCGTAATTGCAGGTGTTCCAGTTGCACACCGTTAAAGCCTTCCCGGCGGGCCTTGAGGAAAAGTCCCACGTTGGCACCCCTGAAGCCGTAGATGGACTGCATGCCGTCCCCCACGATCATGACCGTGCGTGGCGCCGTGGGGTTGTCGGCGTTGTGCTGGCCCCAGCCCCGCGTGAGCGCGGTCACCAGCTCGAACTGGTTGATCGCCGTGTCCTGGAATTCATCCACCAGGATATGCTCGATCTGGTAATCCAGGCGCAGGGCGAGCTCGGTGGGAGCATCGTCCTCCCCCAGCGCCTGCAGGGCGGACAGGGCCACCTGGTTGTGATCCACGGCGCCTGCCTGCTGGAACACCAGCAGCAATTCGGCCGCCAGCAATGGCAGGAGGCGGGACAGGTGCACCAGCAGTTGCCAGGAGTCGCTGCCTGTGCCGACCTCAGGCAGGATATCGACATCCGCCAGCAACTGCTCGAGGCCGTCCTGCTCCGCCAGCTCCGCCAGAATTCGCTTGAGCTGCTCCTTGCGCTCGGCCGGAAGCCCCGTTCCGGTGGGAAATCCCATGGTCTTGTCCAGCCGTTGCCGCCAGCCGCCACTGTTGGTCAGCAGCATCCCGCGCAGCCTGCGCCAGTCCCCCGTATCGCCCGGCCCACAGCCGGGAAAGCCGGCCGGCAGCGCCTCGCCCAGGTTGCCTGCCGCGTACTGCATCAGCGCGAGCAATTCGCCCTGGTAAGGTCCCAGCCTCCGGGCAAGCAATTCCAGCTCTCCCCTGACCAGCGCCTCAATCGTCGCAACGAGGTAGGCCTCCGATTCACCGGGCGCATGGTGGACGCCGACATACGGGCGCCACTGCTCCCGTCGGGCCAGCATCGCCACCAGCAGGCTCTGCAAGCGCTCCCAGTTATTGTCGAAGTGCAGCATCAGGGCGGCGATGTCCGCCGCTACGGGATCATCCCCGTCCAGGTGGCGAAAAAGTTCCACCACGGCACGGGCGTACAGTTCTCCTGCATCGTCGAGCAGGTTGGCCTGGCCGCCGAAGTCGCTGAGCACCGGCATCTGCCGGGTCAAGCCGCCACAGAAGCTGTCAATGGTCTTGATGTTAAGGCGGGAGATGTCGCGTACCAGGTGCCAGTCGCCGCGGGTGTCCGCGTCGAGGGCACGTTCCGCCAGGCGCCGGGTCACGCGCTCGTGGTCGCTGTGACACGGAGCCTGGGACCGGGCGGCCTGCAGTGCCTCGACCACCCGCTCGCGCATCTCGGCTGCCGCCTTGCGGGTGAACGTGATGGCCAATACCTGTTCGGGGCGCTCCACCCTGGCCAGCAGGCCCAGGTAACGCTGGATCAGCAACTCGGTCTTGCCCGAGCCGGCCGGGGCGCTGACGCAAAAACTCGCGCCCGGATCGATAGCCCTGGCGCGCTGGGATGCATCGACAATCGTCATGCCGGCTCCTCCCGGGGAGTCCCGACGCGGCACAGGGCCTGCAGCCCGCACCAGGTACAACTGGCGGTATTGAGGGGGTCGACCTGCGCCTGCCCGGCGACAAACTCCCCGGCGAGGCGCTCCAGGTTGTCACGCCAGCGAAGGTTCAGGGTTTCCCAGTCGGGGGCGTCCATCGGCCCTGCAGCCAGTTTGCCGATATCGGTGCTGATGCCAGGCGCGGCTTCCACCCTGCCCAGGCCAACAAATTTACTGTCCCGGGGCCTGACCTGGGCAAAGGCCAGTGCGTCCGCCGCGCCTGGCGCGGCAATGCTGTACAACAGCAACTGCGGTTTCGCGGGGCGCGCGCCCAGCCAGTCCTGCACCTTGCTGCTGCCCGACTTGTAGTCGATGATGACCCGGGAGCCGTCGGGCAGCTGGTCTATGCGGTCCACCCGCAGGCGCAACTGTAACTGGCCCAGCGCGAGGGATACATCCAGTTCGCGCTGGCTGACGGCAAACTCGCCGCGCATTCTCTCCACGGCCAGCCACTGGTGTAAAAGCGCCGCCAGGCGTTGCCCCTCCAACTGCCAGTAGCCGGGCCCGAGCTGGCGCCGGCGCGCACCGGGCACTGCGTCAATAGCCGCCTGCACGGCCCGGGCGATCACTGCAGCCTCGGCGTCCTGGTCCAGCGCGAGCAGCGTAGGGTGATCGGCGATATCGCCCCACAGGGCATTGAGGGCGTCGTGTAACAGGGATCCGCGGTCGGCGGGCGACAGCGCCAGGCTGAATGTGGGCAGCGGCTCCACCCGCAGGCGGCGACGGGCAAAGGCCCGAAAGGGGCACTGGGACTGGTCCTCCAGCAGGCCACTGCCGCCACCGATGCCGGCGAGCTCCCCGGCGCTTACAGGCGGCGCCTGCCAGTCATCAATGTATTCGAGGCGACTCTGCTGCCATTGAGTTGTCCACTGTGCCCCGTGTGGCGGCAGCGCCGGCAGATCAGCCGGGCTGAAGCCTGCCAGCAGGGCGCTGGGCAACTCCGGTACCTCGTCCAGCTGGCGACAATAACTGGCGTGGACTGTCGGGGTTACCCGCACATACTGCTCGACGAGAGCCGATGCAAAAGCCCACTCCCGCTCCGCGGTCGCGTGCGGCATGTGAAGGCGCCGCTGCAGTGCGTGGGGAATAAAGGGATTGGGGCGCGCCGGGGCTGGCCAGCGACTGGCCTGCATGCCGCACAGCCACAACCGGTCGAAGGCGAGCCCGGCCGCCTCCAGCGGTCCCAGTACCTGGACATTGCAGTCCGCCGTCTGTGGCTGGGACATCTGCCGACTGCAACTGCCTCGCAATAACTGCAGGGCCCGTGCAAAATCCACTGGCCCGCAGACCGCATCGTAGCCGCGAAATTCGTCCAGGGTACGATGCCACAGTTCCACCTGCTGGAATTCCAGCGAGTCCAGCGGCCCACTCCCGGGCCAGCCCCACACCTGGAGCACCTGGCTGAAACGTTCCGTCCAGTGCGAGGGCAGCGCCGCCCTGCGCAGCTCGCGCATACCGGCCACTGCAAGCAAGTGCTGTCCCAACAGCAGGCCTTTGTCATCGCCCAGCTTGATTTCGCATGCGGCATAGCGAAGCTCAGCGGTCTCCAGCTCCTCCCTGCCGTCATCAAACAAGCGGTTCACAAAGTAATTCGCAAGCGGGGAAAAGCCGTCGGGCATCTGCAGGTAGCGCGATTGCAGCAAGGCGACAACCGGGGCAACCCTCGTGCGCGACTCCGAGAGCGCCAGCGCGGCCAGGGCATCGCGCACCACTGGTGCCCGGTCCAGCGCAATGCCGGTAGAAAAATTCACAGGCAGGCTGGTGTAGTTCTCGCCCAGGCAATCGAACTCACGCCGCAACAGGTATTCCAGCGGGACCCGTTCGCTGCCCATATCGCCCAGGACGATACCAATAGTGCAGCCCGGTGCGTCGCGACTGGCCTGTGCGGCCCATCGCGCCACCGCCTGCAGTTCCGCCCGTTTGTCGGAAAATGTATGCAGCCACCTGTCCCCGGGTTCACCGGCAGACGTAACTTCCAGTACCTCGCTGGAGAGGGCTTCGACCACAACCCGGTACAGCGGCGGTACATCGTCAAAATCCAGCAGGGCAACCCGCGATGGTGGCAGCCCAGCCGCACAGTCGCGCAGTTGGCATACCCCGTCCAACGCGGTCGCCTGACCGTTTTCACCCAGCTTCTGCTCAAACAGGTCCAGCCAGCGCAGGAAGGTGCCACAGTCGTGATCGAGAGTGAAATCCTGGCGAACGCCGGCCCGGCCGGTATCCACTTGCCAGCGCAGCAGGGTTTCGCGCGCCGTGTGGGCGAGCTCCGCGGCCGCCGCCGGGCGCAGGAGATGGTAACTGCGCGAATCACGTTCCTCGCGGGCGATAACCTGCTGCCACAATTCCAGCGCCTGGGGAGTATTGATCTGTATTCGCGCCGGTAACAGGCCGGCCGCCACGGCCCGCTGCAACTGCTGCTGTAACCAGTTCTCCAGTGGCAGGACTGCGATCGGCTCCCACACCACGGCCCCGCTGGCAGCCTGGCGGACATCCCATTCCGACTTGATGCGCCGGGCGAGGCGCAGGTTGGGCGTGAGCAGGACAAATCCCTCAGCAAGCAGTGGCAGCAGTGGATCTATGTCATAGAGGGTGCGGGACAACAACTGCTCCTTGATTCCTTTGCCTGCATGCCAGGTGGCGGCATTGCCTACCCAACGGGGTCCTGCTGCTATAGAATTCGGCCCCCGGAACCAGGTCCCGGAGCCGGATCAAGCCCGGATGATGGTATGAACGTAACGTAATTGACTGTATCAGGTAACCACCGATGAGCAATATCGAACTCCACAATGTCAACGTTGATTCGCAGGATGTGCTGGTAACCCCGGAACAACTGAAGCGCGCCCTGCCCGTGTCCGGCCGCGTTCACGATATGGTGGCGAGCAGCCGCAAGGTAATCCAGGATATCCTGGATCGCAAGGACCACCGGGTTTTCGTGGTGGTCGGGCCCTGTTCCATTCACGACCCGGTGGCGGCGATGGACTATGCGCGCCGCCTGAAAACCCTGGCAGACGAGTTGTCTGACACCCTGTACATCGTGATGCGGGTGTATTTTGAGAAGCCGCGCACGACCGTCGGTTGGAAAGGACTGATCAACGACCCGCACCTGGACGACTCGTTCAAGATCGAGGAAGGCCTGCACATCGGTCGCCAGCTGCTGCTGGAAATACTGGACCTGGGGTTGCCCACGTCCACCGAAGCGCTGGATCCCATATCACCCCAGTACCTGCAGGACCTGATCAGCTGGAGTGCGATCGGCGCCCGTACCACGGAGTCGCAGACCCACCGGGAGATGGCCAGCGGGCTCTCCTCGCCGGTCGGATTCAAGAACGGCACCGACGGCGGCCTCACCGTCGCCACCAATGCCCTCAACTCCGTGGCCAAGCCCCACCGTTTCCTGGGCATCAACAGCGAGGGCCAGGTGTCGGTATTCACTACCCGCGGCAATCGCTACGGCCACATAGTCCTGCGCGGGGGCAGCGGCGGCCCCAACTATGATTCGGTGCATATAAGACTGTGTGAGCAGGCGCTGGAAAAAGCCGGTGTGCCGCTCAACATCATGGTCGATTGCAGCCATGCCAACTCCAGCAAGCAGCCCGAGCTGCAGCCCCTGGTCGTCGACAACGTGGCCAACCAGATTATCGAGGGCAACACATCCATCGTGGGCCTGATGATCGAAAGCCACATTCATGCGGGCAACCAGTCAATTCCCGCGAATCTCGAGGAGCTCGCCTACGGTGTGTCAGTCACCGACGGCTGCATCGACTGGGAGAGCACGCAGCAATGCCTGCGGGATATGCGTAACAAGATAAAAGCCGTGTTGCCGGGCCGCCGGTCCTAGCAGCCGAATCAGCCGCCTGCCTGGCCGCGCGCGGTATCACCGCGGCCGTACGGTCAGTAGTAGGCCTGGCTGCGGTCGCTGTGATCGGTCATGTCCCGCACGCCCTTTAGCTGGGGCAACTGTTCCATCAGGGTCTTTTCGACGCCGCTTTTGAGCGTCATATCCACCGCGCTGCAGCCCTGGCAACCGCCGCCGAAGCGCAGTATCGCGTATAAATCATCGGTCACCTCGACCAGGCTTACCTCGCCCCCGTGTGCCGCCAGGGACGGGTTGACCTCGTTGTACAGCACATAGTTGATCCGGTCCTCCAATGGGCTGTCCGCACCCACCCGGGGCATCTTGGCATTGGGTGCCTTGATCGTCAGCTGGCCACCCATCCGGTCCTTGGAGTAATCCACCAGGGCATCCTCCAGGTACGGCAGGCTGCGCACATCAAACCAGGCCTTGAACTTGGCGTACTGGCGCTCCTCGTCGCCCTCCTTCAAATCGCCCTCGCGACAGTAGGCAATACAGGTCTCTGCCTTCGAGGTGCCGGGCTGGTTGATAAACACCCTGACACCCAGGGCGTCTTCCTGCTTGGACAGCAATTCTGCCAGGTATTCCTGGGCGGATTCAGTGATGGTGACCATCTGTATTTCCATTCCGAGTAAATTACTCAGGTATTCTACCAAACTTGTTTACAAAAACGCGAGCACCACCTGCCGGTGCCCCGTCAATCTGCTAGACTGTCACGCTTTTTTGGCAGCCCCCTAGCGCCGGCTGCGCTATAGACTGAGACGCATCATGGCTAAAGACTCGAAGCACGGCATATCCCTGGAGCAGGCCCTGCAGAACCGCATTCTGGTGCTGGACGGGGCAATGGGGACCATGATCCAGGCCGAGGGACTGCAGGAGGCGGATTATCGCGGCGAGCGCTTCGGCGAGCATCCCTATGACCTCAAGGGTAACAATGACCTGCTCTCCCTGACCCGCCCGGATGTGATCGCGCGGATCCATCGCCGCTACCTCGAGGCCGGTGCCGATATTATCGAGACCAACACCTTCAACAGCACCGCGGTAGCCCAGGACGATTACAAGCTGGGCTCACTGTCGGCGGAGCTCAACGAGGCGTCCGCCCGGATCGCCCGGGAAGTGGCCGACGAAATGACCGCCCAGACCCCGGAACGGCCCCGCTATGTAGCAGGCGTACTGGGACCGACACCGAAAACCGCCTCCATCTCACCGGACGTGAACGACCCCGGTGCACGCAGTATCGGCTTTGATCACCTGCGCAAGGATTACGGTATTGCGACCCGGGCACTGCTGGCCGGCGGCGTCGACATCCTGATGATCGAAACCATATTCGACACCCTCAATGCAAAGGCGGCCATTTTTGCTGTCAGGGAAGTGCTCGATGAACTCGGCCTTGACGTCCCCCTGATGATCTCCGTCACCTTCCCCGACATCAGCGGCAGGGTGCTGTCCGGACAAAACCCGGAGGCGTTCTGGAACGCAGTAGCCCACGCGCGCCCCCTGGTGGTCGGCACCAATTGCGGCCGGCGTTTCAAGGAGATTCGCCCCTTTATCGAGGACCTGGCGAATGTGGCCGACTGCTATTTCAGCGCTCACCTGAACGCCGGCCTGCCCAATGCCTTTGGCGAGTTCGATGAAACACCTGCCATCATGTACGAGGATTTTCGCGGCTTTGCCGAGCGCGGCTTCCTCAACCTGGCCGGGGGCTGTTGCGGTACCACGCCGGCCCACGTCCAGGCCATCGCGGATGCGGTGCGCGATGTGACGCCCAGGAAACTGCCCAGGCGACGCCCCGCCTGTCGCCTCAGTGGACTGGAGCCTTTCAACATCACCGACGACAGCCTGTTCGTCAACGTCGGTGAGCGCTGCAACGTCACCGGTTCCGCCCGGTTCAAGCGACTTATCCTGGAGGGGGAGTACGAGGCTGCACTGGAGGTCGCGCGCACCCAGGTGGAAGACGGCGCCCAGATCATCGATATCAATATGGATGAAGGCATGCTTGATGCGCAGGCGGCCATGGTTACCTTCCTCAACCTGATCGCTGCCGAGCCCGATATATCCCGGGTGCCCATTATGGTCGACTCGTCCAAGTGGGAAATCATCGAGGCAGGCCTGAAGTGCATACAGGGCAAGGCAGTGGTCAACTCCATCAGCCTCAAGGCCGGCGAGGAGGAGTTCCTGGCGCAGGCCAGGCTGTGCCAGCGTTACGGCGCGGCGGTCGTGGTCATGGCCTTCGACGAAAACGGCCAGGCCGACAACCTCCAGCGGCGCAAGGATATCTGTAAACGCTGCTATGACCTGCTGGTGGGTGAACTGGCGTTCAATCCCTGCGACATCATTTTCGACCCGAATATTTTTGCGGTCGCAACCGGAATCGAGGAGCACAACAACTACGCGGTGGAGTTTATCGAGGCCACACGCTATATCAAGGCGGAGCTACCCGGCGCCCTGGTGTCCGGCGGGGTCTCGAATGTGTCCTTTTCCTTCCGTGGTAACGACGCGGTGCGCGAGGCGATTCACTCTGTATTTCTGTACCACGCCATTCGCGCGGGCATGGATATGGGCATCGTCAACGCCGGCCAGCTGGCCGTCTATGACAACCTGCCGCAGGACCTGCGCGATGGCGTGGAGGACGTTGTCCTGAACCGTCGCGAAGACGGCACCGAAAGGCTGCTGGAACTCGCCGAGCGCTATCGCTCCAGTGGCGCAGGCGAGGCCCGGGTAGAGGATCTCAGCTGGCGACAGGCGCCTGTAGCCAAGCGCCTCGAGTACGCCCTGGTCAAGGGTATCAATACCTGGGTGGTCGAGGATGCCGAGGAAGCCCGCCGCAACTATACCCGACCCATCGAGGTGATCGAGGGTCCGCTGATGGACGGCATGAACGTGGTGGGCGACCTGTTCGGCGAAGGCAAGATGTTCCTGCCCCAGGTGGTCAAGAGCGCCCGCGTCATGAAGCAGGCGGTGGCGTACCTGCAACCCTACATCGAGGAAGAAAAATCCGCGGGCAACAATACCAACGGCAAGATACTCATGGCCACGGTGAAGGGCGATGTGCACGATATCGGCAAGAATATCGTGGGCATCGTGCTGCAATGTAATAATTTTGAAGTCATCGACCTGGGCGTCATGGTCTCCTGCGAAGAGATCCTGCGGGTTGCCCGGGAACAGCAGGTGGACATTATCGGCCTGAGCGGACTGATCACGCCCTCCCTGGACGAAATGGTACACGTGGCCAGCGAGATGC
>JAHEBM010000088.1 GCA_024642245.1 Haliea sp. | reverse complement strand
AAATAGAAAAGCGGCCTGATCATTGGCCAGCCAAAACCGTACACAATGGCGTGGGCAACCCTGGCATAGAAGAAGATAGTAGCCGCCAGCGCCGTCGTGTCATTTGATACACCCGCCGCATGGGCGACAAGCACCACGATCGCGAAAATAACCAGGTTTTCCTGTAGGTTCGCCGTGAGCCGCTGCAAGCGTTTACGCAGAACCGTGGCCTCTGGTAAAGCGTCCCTGCTGCCGGCTTGCGCCATAAAACCATTTTGACCGATGGCAAGTCCCGCCTGCACAACGATAACAACCAGAAACAATACGGCACTGTAAACCAGCATCTCAAGTTCGACTGACATTGCTACTCTCCTTCAGACTGTCCTGTTGGCACCTGTTTTGCGGTACCCGAGGCAGAGTATGGATTGAACAAAGCGCAAATAATAGTGGCGGTACGCATACCCTGGGCGCGCGATTTTCTGCTATTTCGCTGGGGATCATTATGTCGGATAGCCGTCAAAAGCGATTCCCGGCAGCGCAACTCGAAGCTGTCCCTGCAGGTAAATGGACAGGGGCGAGGCCTGTGGCCACAATCGACAAAGCCGGGTTCGTACATTTTACCCCCTATCTTTTACCCCCGGGTCTGGTATAGTCCGCCCCGTTCTGGCGCACTTCGGTCTGCGCCTCGCATCAGCCTCACACCCTGTGACCGCTGAAACCATCAAGCATTTCAAGCCTGGACCGAACCATTCGCGAGTACATTTTTGCTGCTCAGCATTCTGGTCAGGCGCTCTCGTAAAGAGAGACTCAGGAGTAAAACACACATGTTATTTAAAGATCTCAGCCTCTCGGCTGAACTGCTGCGTGCTGTACAGAAGCAGGGCTATGACACAGCCACACCCATCCAGCAGCAAGCCATTCCTCTCATACTGGAGGGCAAGGATGTACTGGCTGGCGCCCAGACCGGCACAGGTAAAACCGCGGGCTTTACCCTCCCGGTTTTGCAGCGGTTACAGGAAAACCCGCGTCAGGGGCAGAAACCTTATCCCAGGGTACTGGTACTGACTCCCACCCGGGAACTGGCTGCCCAGGTACACGAAAGCGTCCGCGATTACGGCCAGTTTCTGCCATTTCGCTCAGCGGTCATCTTCGGGGGTGTGAGTATAAACCCCCAGAAGCAGAAGCTGATCAAGGGTGTGGATATCGTTGTGGCGACACCCGGTCGCCTGCTCGATCATGTACAGCAACGCAGTATCGACCTGTCCAGGGTGGAAATACTGGTGCTGGACGAGGCGGACCGGATGCTCGATATGGGCTTCATCCGCGATATTCGAAAAATTCTGAACATCATACCCAAGCAACGGCAAACGCTGTTGTTTTCAGCCACCTTCTCGCGCGAGATAAAGGCACTGGCCTCGGAGTTTTTAAAGCAACCCTCTGAGATACAGGTCACGCCACAAAATACCGCGGCCGAACTGGTAAGCCAGATTGTTTATCCTGTCGACAAGAGCCGCAAGCGCGAACTGCTGTCGCAGAAAATCGGCGAGGAAAACTGGCAGCAGGTATTGGTTTTCACAAGAACAAAGCACGGCGCCAATAAGCTGGCTGAACAGCTTGGCAATGACGGCATCAACTCGGCGGCGATCCACGGCAACAAATCCCAGGGCGCCAGGACCAAGGCACTCGCGGACTTCAAGGCCGGCGAGGTCAGGGTACTGGTTGCTACGGATATCGCCGCACGCGGTATCGATATCGACAAGCTGCCCCATGTAGTCAACTTTGAACTACCGAACATACCCGAGGATTATGTCCATCGCATCGGCCGGACCGCCAGGGCGGGACAGGCAGGGCACGCGGTGTCACTGGTCTGCGTGGATGAGCTGAAGCTGCTTCGCGATATTGAAAAAGTCCTGGGCAAGGACATCGAGAAGGTCAACCTGCCTGGTTACGACGTCGATCCGCGTATCAAGGCCGAACCCATTCAGAATGGTCGCGGCGGTGGCGGTCGTAACAACGCCGGCAACAGTGGGCGGGGCAGAGGGGGTGCCGGAGCCGGCGGTGGCCGCAATCGCAACGCCGGGCCAAGGGCCCACTCAGGGGGCGGCAACCGACGGGCCAGCTAGGCGGCAGGCGGATCAGGCCGGAAGATTCACGGCCTGTACAGCGGGTTGATACCCGATGCGCAGACCCGGAGCCGGGCCGCCACTGCTAGCGCAGCAGCTACCCGGAAGCTGTCGTTGCCAGGCGGCTAGGGGGCAAACTCCAGAACCTGTTGGAAGGTGGGTCGATTGGTGGCGCGGAACGTCTCGGGTATCAATCCCGGGGCGAAGCCCAAGCGGGCACCTTTGCGCAACCATGTGCTCGGGTCATTGCCCCGCTCGGCAGCGAGCGCCTGCGATACTTCATCCACCACCTGCCACAGCGAGTCCCTGCAGGTGTCCAGGTCGCCATTGCCGCAGTAACTCAGCTTGAACTTCCCTTTCACATCCCTTCCCAGCAGGGTACGCAAGTCCTTGTCGATGAAGCTCGCACCGGCGGGACTGCTGGCAGCGTCAGCACTGCCGCCGAGGTCCCGGATATCGTCCAGGGCCTGGGTGTAATCGCCATATACGGGGCGCATCACCGCTTCAGCCAGCGGCTGGAAGAGCGCGGCCATAATGGTGGCACCGGCCTCGTCGTAATTCCCGTCGTCGTCGGCATCAAGTCGGGGCGCGTCGTTGGCCACCCAGGCATCCATCAGCTCGACGACCTTGGCCGCCAGTTCGCTGGGTGCCTCACCACCGCGCAGCACCTCGCTCACCACCGGCCAGGCCGGCGAACGCACGTCCTCGGTGGCAGAGCGGTTCATCACGCCAACCACGCCCGCCAGGCCTACCTTGTCGGGAAACTGGTCGAACAACTCGACCCGGTGTACCGAGCCATAGGGCTCGTCGTCACCGTGCATAAAACCCGGTGCCGACTGGTTGTTCCAGTTCAGCAAGCGTCCTGAAGGGCCCTCCGCAGCGTGGGGATGCTCTTCCAGGGTCAGGAAACCCTGCCATTCGTAGTCGCCGTTGCCCAGGGTAGGCAGGCGCCTGTCCAGGCCACGGGCTCTCACCGGAAGGTAGCCGGACGAGAAGTAGGCCACGTTACTGCGCGACACATACCCCCAGTTGAAGGTAAAGCCAAACTTGTTGGCGGCTTCCCAGAACTTCTCAGGGCTTGAGGCATCGCCCTCAGTCATATCTTTGAGACCCGCCAGGTTCAGGCCGTCGCGGCCGAATGTCGAACGCTTGCGGGTGAGCGCAACCGGCCGGCCATTGGAGGTGGCGGTACCGATCATCGGCCCGTGAACCGATTGCGGATAGATGAGTGGCACACCGTTGAGCTTTCCGGCGTTGAATATTTCGAAGGGGCGGCACTCGCCCTGGAACTCGTAGTGGCTTGAGTCCCGGCTCGGGTCAGAGCCATCGGGGTTGCACAGCAGTTCGACGAATACATCCCGCACGTCGTGGCTGGCAGAGGTAAGGCTCCAGGCATAGTCCTGGGTCCGGCCAATCAGCAGGTACATGGACAGACCGGGCACGCCCACACCCTGCGCCTCGATACCCGGTGCGCTCAGGTGCAGCTGCTGGACAATTTCGGGATAGTAGTAGCCGAGCTGAGGACCCATTACCGCCATATTCGTGCCGTTGACCGACTGCGGGGAGCCCACGATGAGGAAGTTGGAGGCATGCAGCCGGGGCGGCGCACCGGCCGCGGGAACGAGCGCCGAGGTACCTGTGGCAGACATCGCTGCAGGGACCGGCTCTCGCGGATCGAGCGACACAATTGAATCCTTGTCGATAACGACCGCGCCAGTGACGTCACCGCCGGTTATAGGGCCGTACTCAAAACGGGTGTTTATCGTCGTCGGCGCTTCCGGGTCATCAAACAACATGGCGTCTTCCCAGGCCAGCTGGCCCTGCCCCTCGCCCAGCCCGTAGATCAGGGTAGACAGGAACTCGGCATTTGACGCCTCGCCACCGCCGCCGGCACCGAATATCGAGCCGATAAAGGCGGTCACTGCGACCACGTCGTTGACGGTATACGGCACTCTTTTGATGCCCTTGGCCTCGTAATAGGCATTCAGGCCGTCGGCATAAGCCTGCGCGTCAGAGATGATTTCACGGCCCTCGTCGCCATAGACCTCAGCAAGCAGGTTGACCTGGTCCGTGACCAGCTGCTCTGTCTCGGCACTGGGCACGAATGACTGGCCGCTGACCACCAGTGAGAACGCGTTGATACCGGGCACGTCAGCCACGGCCACCCGTGCGGGACCACGCCCCAGGGTGAGCAGCAGGTCCCGGTCGCGGGCCGTTACCCAGCCGGCGCCAAAGGCCATATCTTCCCGGGTCTGGCCGGTGATATGGGCGATGCCGTATTCATCGTAGAGAATCGTCGTACCCGGTCGCCCCGTGGGCTCCTCGACAGGCTCACCGATCGGTTGAAAGTTTTCGGGCAGGTACAGGCGCTCGATGTCCGCATCGGTGACATTGCCGCGCAGGGGCGTCAGTCCGTCATACAATGGCAGCTGGTCCAGCGAATTCTCGCTGGTCGGCAGGCCGCCGTAGTTACCGGGCGGCAGGATGTAATAGGCACGATCCTGCACCGCCGGAGGGAGAGGCCCCACCGGGTCATCCGTATTCTTTGAATTATCTGAGCACCCCGCCACGAGAAGGGAGAACACGGGCAACATCGCGAGCAGGGCTTTACTGGCTAGCGTGCGGTTAGAGCTTTCTTTGGCGGACACAGGGGTCTCCTCCAGGCTTATTAAAATCAGAATTCCGGATGCGCGCGCGACTTTACTGTAAAACCGGCCCTGGCGGTATCCCCAACGGGAATCGCGACCTGACGGTCTCTCTTTTTATCCCGATGACGGGTTTTCACTGCCTGGCGCCCCCGGCTGCCCCCTCGCCCGGTTGCTTGTGCCGGGCAATGTCATGCCCGCGAGGCAGTCCAGAGGCAGTTTTTAATTAGTCTTTCAATGGGTAGGAAAATTTCGGGGCGACCCGGCCGGGGAGCGCGTTACAATGGCGCAGGCGCCAGTGACACAGGAAGAAACCCATGAATTTCACCAGAGGCAAGCGCTACGACTTTCCCGCCACCCGCAGTGCCCGGGTCGGGCCGGAGGCAACTCCCTCCATTGAACACCGGCAAGTAAACTCCTGGTAGAGCGAATAGCGAGACCGCCATGAAAAGCGATAAGCCCGAAGACACGGATTCATCCAACACGCGCATGTCCTACCAGGACGTGGCGATGCACAAGGTGATGCTGCAGGACGTGGTCCGCACCGAAGCCTACGAAAAATCGATTGGGCAGGTGGTCAAGCCAGGCCAGCGCGTGCTGGATTTTGGCTGCGGCACGGGCATACTGGCCATGTTTGCCGCACGCGCGGGCGCAGCCAGGGTGATCGCCGTCGACCGCTCACCTTTCATCGCGACAGCAAGGGCGATCGCGCGGGAAAATGGTTTCGGGAACATCGATTTTTACCACGATGACCATCACTCCCTGCAGCTGGACGAAAAGGTCGATGTCATTGTCTCGGAGTGGATGGGGCATTGCCTGTTTTACGAAGCCATGCTCGAGCCGCTGCTGGCGATACGGGACCGCTACCTGGCAGATGGGGGCGCCATGATTCCCGCGGCGGTCAGCCTTCATGCGGGCCTGGTGTGTGACGAGGACTTACTGGAGGATTTATCCTTCCTGCGGAATCGCCCCTATGGCCTGGATTTTTCGCCGATAGCCCACGTACCCTTTGCACAGACAGACCTGGTGACGCTGGACCCCGATGGCATAATGCGCAACACGGCCCATCTGGGCTCCCTGGATATGCATACGATCGGGAAGGCGGACACACCCAGGGTGTTTACCGGCAGGATAAAACCTGAGAAAAAAGCCAGGATATTCGCCCTGTGCGGCTGGTTCAGCGCGCAATTGAGCCAGGGGATCACATTGGGCACAGGGCCCGCGGACCTGCCCACCCACTGGGACCAGATTTTATTCCCTCTTCCGGAGCCGTTTAGCGTTGAGCCGTCCCGCGAACTGACGATAAGCCTGTCACCCCTGACTGAAGAGGTCGGCAAGGCACAGTGCTGGCACTGGTCGATTACAGACGGGGAAAAAACCCTGAGCGTGAACGAACAGCAACAGCGATTACCCGCGGGTCTCGACCTGCCACCCGGGAAGCTGTAGGTGCCCATACAGCGTCCGAGCCGGAATCTTGACACCCAGAAACCACTCGACCACCATGCAACGCCAACACATCCAATCCAACACAACAGGAGAATCATCCATGCCACGTATGAACCTTGAAGGAAGCTCATCTATCGTCACCGGCGGCGCCTCCGGTATCGGCGAGGCCTGCGCCCGCCAGCTGGCCGCGGCCGGCTCCAGGGTCGTTATCGCCGACCTCAATGAAGCACGCGGCAAAGAAATCGCCAGGGAAATTGGCGGCGTGTTTGTCAAATGTGATGTCACCAAAACCGAGGACGCCGATGCAGCGGTTGCCGCCGCCTGCGAGCTTGGCCCACTGCGCGCCTGTGTGAACTCCGCCGGCCTGGGCGCTCCCGGGCGCACTATCGATCGCAACAACGTTCCCCTGGATCTCGACAAGTTCAGTTTTGTAATCAAGGTCAACCTGATCGGCACTTTCAATGTGCTGAGCCGCGCCGCGGCCGCCATGGCCCAGACTGATCCGCTGGATGCGGACGGCAGCCGTGGCGCTATCGTCAACATGGCTTCCGCCGCCGCGTTCGATGGCCAGATAGGCCAGGCATCCTACTCCGCTTCCAAGGGGGGAGTCGTCGGTATGACCCTTCCCATCGCCCGCGATCTCAGCTCCGTCGGGGTTCGGCTCAACACGATTGCGCCGGGCCTGATTGATACGCCAATTTACGGTGAGGGCGAACACGCAGAAGCATTCAAGGCGCACCTGGGCCAGTCGGTGCTGTTTCCAAAGCGCCTGGGCAACGGGGAAGAGCTTGCCTTTATGGTGATGGAATGTATTACCAACACCTACATGAATGCCGAGGTGATTCGGGTTGATGGCGGGATTCGCATGCCGCCCAAGTAGTGCGATCAGCAACCGCTACCGGGCAGGCGTTCTATTGCTCCCTTGCCCGGATGTGCGACACTATCCTGGATGAAGCCAGTTCACCGGCGGAGCTGGGCGACGCCCTGCAAGCCTTCAGTAGTCTGTGCAGTGACATTGGCGGCGTCCAGCCCAATCCCAGTTTTGATGCCTGGGCGCAGGATGCCCTGCTCGATAGTGGCGTTGCGATAAACCCGGAGGCGGCCGCACACTGTGCAGGGGATTATCAACGCAGCGTGGTGTTTATCCGCGGCGTGCATGCCGCGATAAACAGACTCAAGCAGCGCTTCCCGGGCACGCCTCTCGAGATTCTGTACGCGGGCTGCGGCCCGTTTGCCACGCTGCTGTTGCCCCTGCTTGGAAAATTCGAGCCCGGGGAACTCAATATAAGCCTGCTGGATATTCACCAGCGCTCACTGGATAGCGTGGAGTGCCTGCTGGCACAGCCGGGGATCCGCGCCCATCGCGTGCGCACCATCAGGAACGACGCCTGCCATTACGAGCACCCGGTGAAGCTGCACCTGGTAATCTGTGAAACCATGCAGAAATCGCTTGAGCAGGAACCACAGTTTGCGGTCACCGCCAACCTGGCACCACAACTTTGGCCCGCGGGAATATTCATTCCCGAGCTTATCGAGGTGACCCTGCAGCTGGCTGAGCTGGGAGATGCAGTGAGTACTGACAATACACCACTGCAGCCTGACCCGGCTGCCGGGGCGAAAAGCCCGGGGCGCCACCCGATAGCCACTATCTTTACCCTGTCACCCCGACACGCCGCCGAACAGTTGCACGGAGCCCGACCCAACCCATATACCAATAAGCTGGAACTCGCGCCCGTATTCGTGGAAATACCAAGGGTGGACGACTACACCGGACTTGATGCCGTGCTGTTTACGCGTATCGTCGTATTCGAACGATACCGGCTGGGGGATTACGATGCGCAGATTACGTTGCCACTGCGATGCCCGGAACTGTTGCCACTCACCAGCGGTAAACGCTATCGTGTAGGATACCAGCTCGGGACTTATCCCAGGTTCGACTTTGCACCTGTACAAAATGACTGAACTCACATTGGCCGGCATACCATGAAGACCCATTTTTCCGCCAGCGATCAGGTAGATAAGTGCCTCCAGAAACTGGGCCGCACGGAAGATATAGCAATATCACCCAGTGGCGCGCGTATAGCGATCGCGGGGTTTGCCG
>JAHEBM010000037.1 GCA_024642245.1 Haliea sp. | reverse complement strand
GGATTCCTATAACCTGATCGATGCACAACTCGGCGTCCGCCTGGGCAAGGCGCAGTTCGCCGGGTTCGTCCAGAACGCGCTGGATGACAACTATGTTACAGGCAACTACAGCCTTGCCACGGGGCAAGTGCTTTACGCAATTGGCAGTGGCCTTGATCTTGCGAGTACGCGGGCGTTGGTACACGACCCCGGCAGGGTGTTCGGGGTCCGGCTGACTATAATCCTCTGACAACAACACCGCGAAACTGCGTCGCATCCCTTTGACTTAAAAGGTATAACAAAAAGCTAACAGATAAGTAACGATTTCATCCCGCGAAATTACGCCCAATCTGCTTTCATCCTTCCCGACAGCGAGGGAATGCCTCGCGCATTCTTCGAACCAGAAAAGGACGCATTGTATGAACTCACAACTTAAGCACTACAGAAGAGTCGAACTCAAATCACGTGCACTGGCCATGGCGCTTGCGGCGCTGATCTCCCCATTGGCCATGAGCGATAATGGCAAGAGTGGCAAGCCGGACAAGCCCTGCGACGCCGGGACAATACGCGGCAGCTACGGCATCCAGATGCAGGGTACCAGGCCGGTGCCCACCGGAGGTACCGAATCGGTGATAGGCGTGGTACTGCGCAATTACGATGGCAACGGAAATTTCGATCAAGTGGACAACGTCAAGGGTTCCAGCACAGGGATCGTGCAGAATCGGAATGGCGTTGGGATTTATGAGGTAAGTCCGGACTGCACCGGGACAACCTCTTTCCAGCCCGACCCCAAAGGCCCCCTGGTAATGGAAAGGTTTGTCATTCTCGATGACGGCAACGAAATCCGGTCCATTACCGAGTCCCCCGCGCCACTGATGATTACCTCCGTCGCCAAGCGGGTGCGCAAGCACTGACGGCGCTGGCGGTGGGTGTTTCGGCAAGCATATGACGCGAGCCAGGTTGCAGGTGTGTCTTGGAATTATGCTTGCGTTGACCGGCTGTTGGCAGGGCGACCCCCTTCGAGACGCCGCTGCCACCGTCGCGCAACAGCGTGACGAACACCTTCCCGGCGAATCGAAGGATCTCCAGGTGGATGACCTGATAGCACAATGGAAGAGTATCCGTGGCCACGGGGGTTGGGACGCGGTTTACAAGCCCTGTGCACTCGACCCTAACTCAGTTCAGTAAATGGCATCAGTCATGCGCGTCAGACGCGTTCTTCCAAAACAGCGGACAGGATACCCTCCGCTGGGAAGCAGCGGCCAAGCTCCGGCTTATCGATAGACAACGGTGATCAGCCTGCGCCTGAGACTGGGCCTTTACGGACTATTCCAGGGCAATATCTTCCCGTATCTAATTGATTCCAAAGGGATAACAAAACCCTCACGAATAAGTAACAGGATCCTTACACAACTTCGAGTCGAATCTGCTTTGATTTCTCACACCAGGGTGTGCCGGCACTAATCCGGGTCACCCTGGCGATGTTTGCAAGACCTTTCCGCGCCCGGCTCGGGCCCGGTAATTTCCCGGCATGAGGACTAAGCGATGAAAACAACAATTGAAAACGGTATTCATGAATCCACCCCAAAAAGGCTATCCACACGCATGGCACTGCTCGCGGCACTGACCCTCGCGGGACCAGCCGCCGCAGTGGCCGATGTCGTATCCGACTGGAACGCAACAGCGGAGTCAATCTTGGCGACCACGCCAGTGGCGCCCGGCACTTACTATGCGCTGGTCCATCTGGCGATTTATGACGCCGTAAACGCCATTGACGGCAAACACACGGCCTATGCAATTCACCCGGCCTCGCCCACTGCGGGCGCATCGCAGGAAGCCGCCGCCATCTCTGCCGCTTATACTATCCTGAGCAGGTTGTTCCCGCAGAGAGCAGAGGCGCTGGATGCAGCCTATACGAGTTCCCTGGCAGACATCGCCGAAGGCCCCGCGACAGACCTCGGCGTCGCTGTTGGTCAGGAGGTGGCCACGGGCCTGCTTGAACAGCGCAAGAACGACGGTAGATATGAGCCCGGCAGCTACACCTTCTCCTACGAACCGGGTGATTACCAGAGCACGCCCCCCGGCTTCCCGAACCCGATACTGCCGGCACTCGGTAACGTGCGGCCATTTGCCATACCCCGGGGCTCATTCTTTCGGGCCGACGGCCCTCCCGATCTGACCAGCGTCAAGTACACTGCGGAGTTCCGGGAGGTGAAAAAAATGGGCAGCGCTACCAGTACCGCGCGCACGCCGGAACAGACCGAGATCGCAAAATTCTATCTTGAAGGCCCGGCCACTTTCTGGACACGCAACTACCGAGACTTTATCGAAGGCAAGGAGCTTTCGACGAGCGACGCGGCGCGACTGTACGCGATGCTGAGTACGGCTTTTGCCGACGCCAGCATCGCCTGCTGGGACTCCAAGTACTACTTCAACGCCTGGCGCCCTGTCACAGCCATCCAGAACGCCGACACGGATAGCAACCCGGGCACCGGCGGCGACCCGAGCTGGCAGCCGCTCACCGTGACGCCGCCCCACCCCGAATATCCCTCGGCCCACGCCTGTAACACCAGCGCCATGAACGAAGTGCTGGGCGAATTTTATGGCACTCGCGAGATTTCGATGACCCTGACCAGCACGGTACCCGGCAGCATGCCCCGCCACTTCAACAACCTGGAGGAACAGAACCAGGAGGTGATCGAGGCACGGATACTGGCCGGGTTTCACTTCAGGTCCGCGAATGTCGCGGGCATCGACCTGGGCCGGCGCGTGGGACGATATATTGCCGCCAGGTTTTTTCGGCCGGTGGAGTAGTGAGAACACGCAGGGGGCAAAACGTTTATCCGGGAAGGCACCACGTATCGGCCAGTCGCTACCGATAACTCGGCATAAGTGCATTTTCAGAATGGAGCAGGGCCGGGGCCTGCGGCTGGGAGCTGGAAGCTGGATTTTTGAGGTCTGGTTAAGGTAATTTGTCAGTACAGATTTTTTCGAGAGAAATCAGTGACCTCTGATAACGACCACACCCCCATGATGCAGCAGTTCCTGCGCATCAAGGCCCAGCACCCGCGAGACCTGCTGTTTTACCGCATGGGTGATTTTTACGAACTGTTTTATGACGACGCCAGAAGAGCGGCGGACCTGCTGGATATCACCCTCACGGCAAGAGGCAAGTCTGCGGGGGAACCTATCCCCATGTGCGGGGTGCCCTACCACGCCGCGGAGGGCTACCTGGCCCGACTGGTGAAGGCCGGCGTCTCCGTGGCCATAGCCGAACAGATTGGTGATCCCGCCACCAGCAAGGGGCCGGTCGATCGCCAGGTCGTACGGGTGGTCACCCCGGGCACACTGTCGGATGAGGCCCTGCTGGATGATCGCGTGGACAACCTGCTGCTGGCGGTATGCCAGCAGCACCAGAACTACGGTATTGCCTACCTGGACCTGAGCACCGGCCGCTTCCGCGTGCTCGAGGTGGCCGGTGAAGAAGCCCTGACCAGCGAGTTGCAGCGCCTGGACCCGGCCGAAACCCTGTATCACGAAAGCATCTTCCTGCCGCGGGTGACCACACGCCGCGGTGCGCGCAGCCAACCCGCCTGGGAATTCGACAGCGACGGCGCCCGGCGTGCCCTGAACACCCAGTTCCAGACCCATGACCTCAAGGGTTTTGGTTGCGACGGGTTGACCCTGGCTATCGGTGCCGCCGGCTGCCTGTTGCAATATGTGAAAGATACCCAGCGCGGCAACCTGCCCCACATACGCAGCATGAGCCACGAGAACCGGGCCCACAGTGTCATCATGGACGCGGCCACCCGGCGCAACCTCGAGATAGACGTCAACCTGTCCGGGGGTGAAAGTAACACCCTGTTCTCGGTTATGGATCGCGGGGTTACCGCCATGGGCAGTCGCCTGCTGCGGCGCTGGCTGCACCGGCCCCTGACGGATATTGCGGTGCTCGAAGCCCGCCAGGAGGCCATCGGCGCCCTGTGCGAAAACTACCACTACGAAACCGTACGGACAGCCCTGAAACCCATTGGCGACATGGAGCGCATCCTCACCCGGGTGGCGTTGCGCTCGGCCCGTCCCCGGGACCTCACCCGCCTGCACAGTTCCCTGGAGGCCCTGCCGCAATTGCGCGCCGCCCTGGCACAGGCGAACGCGCCGCGCCTGGCCCAGCTCAGCCAGGAGGCGGGCGAATACCCCGGGCTATGCGAATTACTGGGCAAGGCCATCAAGGAAAATCCACCGGTTATCATCCGCGATGGCGGCGTGATTGCCGATGGCTACGACACCGAACTCGATGACCTGCGCCAGCTCAGCAGCAACGCCGGCGACTACCTGATGGAAATCGAGCAGCGCGAGCGCAACAGCACCGGGATTTCCACCCTCAAGGTGGGCTACAACCGGGTGCATGGCTACTACATCGAAATCAGCCGCGCCCAGTCCGCACGCGCCCCGGCACAGTATATCCGGCGGCAGACGCTGAAAAATGCCGAACGCTTCATTACCCCGGAGCTGAAAGAATTCGAGGACAAGGCCCTGTCCAGCAAGAGCCGCGCGCTGAGCAGGGAGAAAGCCCTGTACGAGGACCTGCTCGAGCGCCTGAACGAGCAACTGGCCGGGCTACAGTGCACCGCCGGGGCAGTAAGCGAAATCGACGTACTGGCAAACCTCGCGGAGCGCGCCGACAGCCTGCGCCTGTGTCGCCCGTCTTTCTGCTCAGAACAGGTTTTCGAAGTGAGCGACGGGCGACACCTGGTAGTCGAGCAGGTACTGGAAGACCCCTTTATAGCCAACAATACGCTGCTTAACAGCCAGCGTCGCATGCTGCTGATCACCGGCCCCAACATGGGCGGCAAGTCCACCTACATGCGCCAGAATGCGGTGATCGCCCTGCTGGCGCACATCGGCAGCTACGTGCCGGCCACGGTGACCAGGCTGGCGCCAATCGACCGGATATTTACCCGTATCGGTTCCTCCGATGACCTGGCTTCCGGCCGCTCGACTTTCATGGTGGAGATGACCGAAACGGCCAATATCCTGCACAACGCCACGCCCCGTAGCCTGGTACTGATGGACGAGGTGGGTCGCGGCACCAGTACCTTCGACGGGCTCAGCCTGGCGTGGGCCACGGCGGTGGAACTGGCCCGTTCGGTGCAGGCTTTTACCCTGTTCGCCACCCATTATTTTGAGCTGACCAGCCTGCCCGAGTTGTGCCCTACCATGGCCAATGTTCACCTGGACGCCACCGAGCACCAGGATCACGTGGTGTTCCTTCACAATATCCAGGAAGGGCCTGCCAACCGCAGTTTCGGGCTGCAGGTGGCCAAGCTGGCGGGCATTCCCGCGCCTGTCCTGGACGCCGCCCGCGACAAGCTGCGTGAACTGGAACAGGGCGAGCTGCCGAGAATGGCCCCGGGACCCCGGGTCGCCTCGCCAGCCCAGGTCGATTTGTTCAGCGCACCTGCGCCACATCCCGTGGTGACGGCCCTCGAGGGCCTGGATGTGGACGGGCTGACGCCGCGCGAAGCCTTGCAAAAGCTGTACGACCTGAAGTCGCGACTGGGCTGACAAGCCCCTTCAATTTCCCTCATTGTGCGGGTAAACTGACGCCCCTCGCCGGGCGCCCACCCGGCACGGCCAGGATTATTTGACGAGGCGTTCAGGAATGACATTTGTTGTAGGCGAAGACTGTATCAACTGTAAGCACACGGATTGTGTGGAAGTTTGCCCGGTAGACTGCTTTTACGAGGGGCCCAATTTCCTGGTGATCCATCCCGACGAATGTATCGACTGCGCCCTGTGCGAGCCAGAGTGTCCGGTAGATGCCATCTTCTCGGAGGATGAACTGCCCGAGGACCAGGCGGTTTTCCTCGAGCTCAATGCGGAACTGGCGGAAGTCTGGCCCTGTATTACCGAAATGAAAGGGGCCCTGCCCGACGCCGAGGAATGGGCCGGAAAGCCCAACAAGCTGGCCCTGCTACAGCGTTAAAACGGCGCGGTAGCCGAACCGGAAATCCAGGCCGAAAAAAGCCCGCCGATAGTCACCGGCGGGCTTTTTTTGCTTAAGCGCCCAGCGCGCGTACTACTTCCCGAGTAACCCGGCTCGCAGAGCCCTGGCCTGCGCCTTGATGCGCCGTATATTTTCAGGTCCCATGCGCAACAGCTGCTTCTGCAGTGGAGCGAGCTCCTCTAGCTGCGGATCAGCGTACTGGTACATGACTGACTTGCGGGTCAACGCGATGGGCTCCTGGATTTCCGGGGTCGCCAGGATGCGGTCGAGCATGCGAATGACGGCGTTGTCGAAATCGTCCGGGTTGAGCCCAAGCTGCCCATAGGCCTGCTCGTAGAGGGGGCGCATGGTGTGGAAATTATTGACCAGCACTGCAATGTCCAGGGTTGCGATAGCCTCGGCATAGTCGTTGTAACGCGCATAGCCGGCAGGATTCATCACCGTTCGCTCTTCCACCTGAGTAACGCTGAAAGGCTCCTTGGGCGGATCAATCGGCAACAGCTTGCGTACCACCAGGCCGCGGCTGAAACTGTCGATCAGTGCCGTTCCCTGTTGAATGAGATTCTGCTGTTGCTCCAGCCGATCCAGCTCGGGACCCACCCCGGCGGCAGACAACTGTTCACGCACCATGGAGTCGCTCTCCTCGAGCGGCGGCAGCACCGGCGCCACGTCCTCGGGTGCCTCTGCCGTCTGGACTGCACTTTGCTCAGGCCGCGCGGGGATATCCTCTGCCACCGGCAGGGGTGGCGGCTCGACAACGACCTCTTCTACCGGAACAGCTTCCGGTGTCGGTTCGGCTGCCTGCTCTTTAAGGGTTTGCCACAACACCAGGCCCACCGCAATGATCGCCAGCACCAGCAAAACATGCCTGGTGGGAAACCCTCCCTGCCCACTGTCACTCTCGAGCCTGTCTTCCCGCGCTGCCTTCATCTGATCTACTCCCAGTCACCACTTTCATCTCCAGGCCCACAAGGGCGCGGCACCCGGCTTTTGTTTTAGCATAGCAGAGGTAAGCCTGGTTGGATGCGGTATCTTGCGCCGGGTGCCCCGGCAGGGGCAGGCCCTACTTGAAGTCGCTTTTGCGACGACCCGCCCGGGTCCGGCGCTCCGGTTTGCCGGAGGCGGCATACAGTTCACTGCGCAGGGCCGTGGGCGCGCGCTTGTCACCCTCGGCATCGCGCCGATCAGGATAGTGAACAAACTTGCACCGACAGTCCGCCGCCGTACAACCCTCGAGAGGTAATTGGCCCATTTGCCCGGAAAGGAAGCGCCGATTCTCCAGCGCCAGGGCCTGCTCACAGGCACCCGCGCCGCACTTGACCGAAACCGCATGGTATTTACTACCCTGCGCAGCAGAACTTGCCGCCGGGGTGGGTCCCGCCCGTTTTCCCGACGAGCCGGGCCTGCCGGCCGAACGGGAGGGAGAGGAAGACCGCAGCGTGCGAAAAAGCACCACCGCGAGTACTATCACGACAATCAAGACAACAATCTTCATCCGTACCCCCTCCGCCAGATGCGTTGCATGCCGAGTGCACGCTGTCTTTACAATACCGGTGCATTTTCGCCGATCCTAATGAAAATAGCATAAAAGGCACGATTTCCACGATTCGTTTTCCTGTTCTGCCAACGCAGGCTAAGATAGGATTGTGAAGGTACTCACCATGCCGGTGATAACACACCACAAATAAAACCAACCTGCAAAGGAGAGCATTCAATGTCCCGCCTGAATAAATTAAAAGCGACTATTGCTACATCCCTGCTGGCACTTGCCTGTGGCTTTTCCACCCCCCTGCTGGCCGAGGCGATTGAGCAGACGGTACGAATAGAAGTGACAAAGCCTGCCGAGGGCGGCCAGTGTGCGGTCCAGGCCGTTTTCAGGGGCGACCACGACAACTGCAACAACGATAATGCCAAGGGCCGCGCGGATTGCAGCAAGGAATCAGGCTGCGTGTGCACGCGGCAGGAAAAGCACATCACCTGGCAGATTGAGGATAAGCAGTCCTTCAGCATCGTCTTCGACCAGGGCAGCCCAAACCCCTTTGTTGCCAAGGGCGACAGCGAATGTAACCTGAAGAGCAACAAGAAAGGGAAACTGCGGTGCAGGGTAAAAGGAAAGGATGTGCCGAAAGGCGATTACAAGTACTCCATCCATGTACCGGAATGCCCCGCAACACAATCCCATATCAAGATCTATTGACCGTGCAGGCTTGATTGAGCTTGGGGATACAGGTACAGCAGGACAGTCAGCGCGCGGTGGATATCCTCGCGCGCGCCTTCCATGACGACCCCGTCATGAACTGGATGTCCGGCCACCCGCAGTTTATTCGCACCTTCTTCAACATTACGCTGCCGATATTTTTACCTGACGGCCTCACCTATATCGACGAGCAGGGAAAGGGAGCAGCCGCATGGCTGCCCCCTCACCAGAAGCTGCACTGGCCGGTCACCCCCCATAACCTCTGGCAAATGTTCAAAGTGTGCGGCATTCGCGGCTTTTCCCGCTTCGCCATGGGCGGCCTGGCCTCGGCGAAATTTCATCCCGGTGAGCCGCATTACTATCTTTTTCTCATCGGCGTCCTGCCCGAGTACAAGGGACAGGGCATTGGCAGCACACTGATGAGCCACGTGTTGCGCAAATGTGACCAACAGAACCTGCCCGCCTACCTGGAAAACTCAAAGCGGGAAAACCTCGCCTTTTACCAGGGCCACGGCTTTGAAGTGGTCGACGAGATACGCTTTACCCGCAAGGCCCCAACGGTCTGGCTGATGTGGCGTGAACCACGCCAGGCAAGCGCGGAAGCCCTGGCGCAAAGCCAGTGTAGTGCTGCCTGATTTCCGGCAGCAGTGCACTAGCTCTCGACGAAGGCACGCTCTATAACATACTCCGCCGCCTCGCCGTGTCGCGCCTCGTGCAGGCCGCAACTGTCCAGCAGCCCACAGATATCCTTCAGCATGGTGGGGCTACCGCAGATCATGAAGCGGTCGATGGCCGGGTCGATCGGCCCAAGGCCCACATCCGCCTGTAGTTTTCCCTCGCGCAGCAGATCGGTGAGCCGGCCATTATTGCGAAAGGGCTCGCGCGTTACAGTCGGGTAGTAGATCAGTTTGTCCCGCACATCCCTGCCCAGGTACTCGTGCGCCGGCAGGTGCTCGGTGATCAATTCGCGGTAGGCGAGTTCCTCCACGTGGCGACAGCCGTGGGTCAGCACAATCCTGTCATACTGCTCGTAGATTTCCGGATCCCGGATGATGCTGAGAAAGGGCGCCAGACCGGTGCCGGTCGCAATCAGGTAGAGATTTTTGCCGGGTAGCAGATTGTCCTGTACCAGGGTGCCTGTGGCCTTGCTGTTCACCAGCAGCTGGTCCCCGACCTTGATGGACTGCAGCCTGGAAGTGAGCGGGCCATCAGGTACCTTGATACTGAAAAACTCCAGCTCATCTTCGTAGTTCGCACTGGCGAGGCTGTAAGCACGCATCAGCGGCTTCCCTTCCTGCTCCAGGCCAATCATGGTGAAGTGGCCGTTCCTGAAGCGGAAGCCCTGGTTGCGCGTGGTTTTGAAGCTGAACAGGCGATCGGTCCAGTGGTGCACCGATGTCACCTGCTCACGCATGATAGTCGCCATAAAATTCCCCGGGTCGTGGTGTCAGTGGGCGTAGTGTAGGGAGACTTTGTATATCGTTAAAATGGATTTATATGATAATGTATATCGATTAATTCAATATAGGATTCAGCAATGCGCTATACGCTGCGCCAGCTTGAGGTCTTTCTCACCACTGCCCGCCACGAAAACATCACCCGCGCCGCCAGCGCGCTCGCGATGTCCCAGTCGGCCGCGAGCGGGTCCCTGAAGGAGCTGGAAGAGCAGTTCGGGGTCAAGTTGTTCGACCGCGTGGGCAAACGCCTGCAGCTGAGTGAGCTGGGCCGCCGACTGCGGCCCCAGGCCGAGACCCTGCTGGAGCAGGCCCGGGCCTTCGAACAGTCCATGGCCGGCGGTAACGCCATGGGTCGCCTGCAAATCGGCGCGACCATGACTATTGGCAATTACCTGGCGGTGGCGATGATTGCCGACTTTCGCCAGCGCTACCCCGAAGCCGAAGTGGCGCTCAGCGTGGCCAATACCGAGGCCATCGCCGAGCGCGTTGCCGGCTTCGAACTCGATATGGGCATGATTGAAGGGGAGCTACAGCACCCGGAGCTGGAGACGCTGCACTGGCGCGCCGACGAGCTGGTGGTTTTTGCCGCTCCCGGACACGCACTGGCGAGCGCTGGTCAACTGACTGACCGGGACCTGCTCGACCAGCCATGGATCGTGCGCGAGCGGGGTTCGGGTACCCGCCAGACCTTCGATCGCGCCATGCACGGGCTGCTGCCGGATCTCGATATCGCGATGGAGTTACAGCATACCGAAGGCATCAAGCGGGCTGTGGAAGCCGGCCTGGGGCTGGGTTGCCTGTCCGCCATCAGCCTGGCCGACGCCTTCAGGCGCGGCAGCCTGGTGCCCCTGCAGGTACCGGGCCGGGACTTCAGCCGGGAATTGTACCTGATTACCCACCGCAACAAATTTCACGGTGTTGCCTTGCAACGCTGGCTCACCCTGTGCCGGGAAAGCCAGTGCAGTGCCGCCTGATTACAGACGGTGCAGGCGCACCGGCAGCGCCTTGTAGCCACGCACAAAATTCGACCTCACCCGCTCCGGCTCGGCCATGACTTCCACCAGGCTAAAGCGCTGCATGATTTCCTCCCACAGGATACGCAGCTGCATTTCCGCCAGCCGGTTACCCATGCAGCGATGCACCCCGAAGCCAAAGGAAATATGGTGGCGCGGGTTCTTGCGATCGATGATGAACTGGTCTGCGTTCTCTATAGCGCTCTCGTCACGGTTGCCCGAGAGGTACCACATCACGACCTTGTCGCCCTGGCGGATCTGCTTGCCCCTGAACTCGATATCCCGCTTGGCGGTGCGGCGCATATGGGCCAGAGGCGTCTGCCAGCGGATGATCTCAGAGACCATGGAGGGAATCAGGCCGGGATTGGCGCGCAGCTTATCGTACTCAGCGGGGTTCTGGTTCAGGGCGAGCACACCACCGGTGGCGGAATTGCGCGTGGTGTCGTTGCCGCCCACGATCAACAGGGCGAGATTGCCCAGGAATTCCATCGGGCGATCCACCATGTCAGCGGTGTTGGGATCCCGTTGCAGCAGCGAAATCAGGTCGAAGGCATCTTCCCGACCCTTGCGCTCATGCCAGATGCGGGTGAACGTCTCCAGGCACTCCGTCAGCCCGGCCAGCCGTTCCTCCGGGGTCACGTCGCCACCGGCGATCTCGGGTGACCCGGCTGCGATGTCCGACCAGTAAGTCAGTTTGTGGCGCTCTTCGAACGGAAAATCAAACAGGGTCGCCAGCATCTGCGTCGTCAGGTTGACCGAAACTTTCTCAACCCAGTCAAAGGTTTCCCCCACGGGGAGGGCCTCGAGTATCGCTACCACACGACTGCGGATAAGCCCTTCCATTTCCGCCAGGTTCTGGGGTGCAACCACCGGCTGCGCGGCCCGCCGCTGCACGTCGTGCCGGGGGGGATCCATGGCGATGAACATTTCGAAGGGGATCTCGTCGATCAAGTCGCCAATAACGATGGTCGGTTCAGAGGAAAAGGCCTCGTGGTCGCTGTCGACTGCGACGATATCCTCAAAACGGGTCACCGACCAGAATGGACCGAAGGGGCTCTCGGCCTGGTAATGCACCGGGTCTTCCTCGCGCAGCCGCGCAAAAAACGGCCGCCAGGCATCGAGCTCCAGCAGGCGAGGATCGCTGACGTCCATTGCATCCAGCGGCATTGTCAGTGGATCGGGCAGGTCTACGGCCTTGTTCATTTCACAACTCCTGTGCTGGCTTGGGTTCACATCTGGAATTCGGGCAGGCGCAGGACCATCCCGTCGTGCGCATCACTCACCTGGATCTGGCAACTCAGGCGGGACATCCCCGTGCGATCGGGACGCATACCGAGCATCGCCTCCTCCATCGCGCCCGCCTCGCCACAGGCCTGCAGCCATTCAGGCTCGACGAATACATGACAGGTGCCACAGGCACAGGCGCCACCGCAATCGGCGTCGATACCCGCGACACCATTGTCGATGGCATTCTGCATAAGCGATTTTCCCACTTCGGCCTCGATCGTGCAGCTCGCGTCAGTGTGATCGATAAACGTGATTTTTGGCATTGGTCTCGTCCTGTTCTGTCCTGTCAGATTGTAGCCTCCCAGTCTACAGGCCGGGAGGATATTCGGGAGGTCATTTTTTGACACGAGGGGGTCATTTCAAGACAATAGGGTATGACCGGGTCAGAAGACGCTTTATTTATCACCAGTAACTACTCCCGCATCCTCGCCCGGGAGCTACACCTGCAGGAACGGGAACTCCAGCGACTCCTGCAGGGCACCGGGCTGCCGCAGCAGGTCCTGCTGCCCGGGGACACGACCCGGCTCAGCGGCGCCCAGCAACTGCGCATCATCCAAAATGCACGCCTGATCGATGACACCCCGGAGCTGGGGCTGCAGCTGGGCAGGCAATTACGTCCCACAACGCATGGACCCATCGGCTATCTCGCCCTGAGCAGCCCGGACCTCATCACGGCCGTGCAATCATTGCGCGATTTCCTGCCCCTGCGCATCGCCATTGTGGAGCTGGGGGTGGCGCAATCGGGTGGGTGGATAAAGTGCGAGCTGCGAATCAGGATGGCCGCCCCCGACGATGAAAAGCGGATGTTGCTGGAATGCTTCGCCCTGCTGCTGCAGTCCCTGGTGGAATCGATCCTGGGCCGGCCGCTGGAGGAGGCACGCTTCGAGTTTGAATTCGACGCCCCCGCCTACCGCACGGTATATCCGGAATACTTCCACTCGCCCACACGTTTTTCCTGCAGAAAAAGCCAGCTGCTGTTGCCTGCCGCCCTGGCCCGGACGGCCAATGCCGCGGGCGATCCCGCTTCCTATGGCCTGGCCAGGGACCTGTGCCGGCAATTGCTCGAGCAGGTGCCGGCGGCGTCCTTGTCCATGACTGACAGGGTCCGGCGCCTGCTGCTGTCGGTGCCACCGGGCAGCAGCGACGAGGAGTCTGTGGCAAGATCCCTGTTCGTGACCCGGCGCACCCTTGCCCGGCGCCTGAAGATGGAAGGCAGCGGCTACCGCGAAATCCGCGAACAATTGCTTGCCGAGCTCGCCGCCAGGCACCTGCGGGAAAGTGCTTTCAGCGTCGAGGCTATTGCCGCGCTGCTGGGCTACCATGACAGCGCCAACTTCCGGCGGGCATTTCGCCGCTGGTACGGGCTGAGTCCCAGGGCCTTTCGCAACTGCCGGGACTCACCCAACATCGCTACCGGCTGAGGGCACTGCGCTGACTGCCGGCACGGCATACGCCACCAAGGCTGTAACGCCGGCAGCCTTACTACCAGCCCAGCCTGCTCGTCAGTGACATCAATAGCTCAGCTGAACAGGGAGTCACTGCCGAGGCCGTTGCTCTCCATGATGCTGCGCAGGCGCCGCAGTGCTTCCACCTGGATCTGGCGCACGCGTTCCCGGGTGAGGCCGATCTCACGCCCGACTTCCTCCAGGGTGCTGCTTTCATAGCCGCGCAATCCGAAACGGCGCGACAGGACTTCCCGCTGCTTCTCGGAAAGTTCCTCCAGCCAATCGGCAATGCTCTCCTTGATATCGTTGTCCTGCAGCAGCTGGGAGGGATCCGATTCGTGGGTATCGGCAATCGTGTCTACGACCACGCGATCCGAGTCGGGTCCTAACGGGGTGTCCATGGATGTCACCCGCTCATTGAGACGCAGCAGGCGTTTCACATCCTCCGCCGGCTTGTCGAGCATGTCGGCGATCTCTTCCGCGCTGGGTTCGTGATCCAGCTTCTGCGTCAGTTCACGAGCAGCCCGCAGGTAGACGTTCAGTTCCTTCACCACATGAATAGGCAGGCGAATGGTGCGTGTCTGGTTCATGATGCCGCGTTCAATGGTCTGGCGAATCCACCAGGTCGCGTAGGTTGAAAAACGGAAACCCCGCTCGGGATCAAATTTTTCGACAGCGCGGATCAGGCCAAGGTTACCCTCCTCGATCAGGTCCAGCAGGGTCAGGCCACGATTGATATAGCGGCGGGAGATTTTCACCACCAGTCGCAGGTTGCTCTCGATCATGCGACGACGGGCACTGGCGTCACCCTTGAGTGCAAGCCGGGAATAATATTTTTCCTCGTCCGCGGTGAGCAGCGGCGAGTATCCGATTTCATTGAGGTAGAGCTGGGTGGCATCGAGCGAGGTTTCGACCCGGCCGGCGGTGCGGGCCTTGGCCTGGTCAAAAGGGTCTACGCTGTCGCTCTCTTCCGATTCCGGCAGGTCTTCCGCTGCTTCCAGCAACAGGTCGGCGGCGTCTTCAACATCGCCGGTGAGGTCTGGGCCCTGCTGGGCGGCGCGCTTGCGGCGGTCTGCCATTGCGCCCTCAGCCTTACCCGATTTTGAATTCCTTTTCGCGCGGGTTACTTCCACTTCCGTGACCCTCTTTGTTTTTGTAGTACGAGAATCGGGAGCATTTCTCGCCGGGCCGATCAGGTTACCCCAGACGGTTTGTCAATTACAAGTCGCGGAAAAAGCTAATTTGGGGTAGCAGCCCCCGGACGGGGGCGGTGTTCGACGGGCCTCCGAGGACCCGGGAAATCAGCGCCGGGGCAACAACTTGAGGGGGTCTATGGGCTTGCCTTCCTTGCGAATTTCGAAATGTAGTTTCACAGTATCCGTACCTGAGCTGCCCTTTTCCGCAATAAGCTGGCCGGCCCCCACCACGTCGTTTTCCCTGACAAGCAAGCGGTCATTGTGACCATAGGCACTGATAAAGATGTCATTGTGCTTGATGATCACCAACTCGCCAAAACCCACGATCCCCGTACCCGCGTAAACCACCGTGCCGTCAGCCACCGCGTAGATGGGGTCGCCGCGACCACCGCTGATATCGATTCCCTTGTGCACGCTGGACGAATAGCCCCGGGTGACACCACCGGCCGTGGGCCAGCGCCAGGAGGTGACCTTGCCTCCGGGAGCCGGCGGGCGGGCGGGCGGGGGAGCGGGTGTCGGGGACGGCGGCTCGGCCGGCGCCGCGGCCATTGCCGGTGCCTCACCCGCCACCACCACGATTGCCGGATCCGCTACCGGTGTCTCGGCGCCCATGACCAGAGGCGCCGAATCCGCTACCGGTGAGGTAATAGGCGGTGTTTCTATGACCGGCGCCTGGCTGGCAGGCTGGACTCTCTCAACGGGTGCAGGTGCGGTCTGCACCGGCTGCCTGCCCGCGCCTGGGGGCGCACCCTGGTAGACGGGAGCCGGTGGAGTCACCCGGCTCACCGTTGCAGCGGCAACATCCGGCACGGCGGTTACTACCACGGCTGATGCACCGGGGCCGGCGGGGGCCGCCGGAGCGCTGGCCACCGGGGACGGGGCGGGAGTGACAATTACCGGGGCGGACGAGACCTGCCACAGGTAAATGTTCTGGCCGGGGTAAATGATATAGGGTTCGTTGATTTTGTTTACCTGGGCCACCTTGCGATAATCCAGCCCGTAGCGGAAGGCGATGGAGTAAAGGGTGTCCCCACGCTGCACCTGGTGAATCCTGACCGCTGACTTGCTGTGGCTGTAGCGATCCCCCATCGGAGTGCTGCCACAGCCGATAAGACTGCCCAGCAGCAGCACGCATACTATCCTTATAAACACATTCATCCTCAACCGCCCGAAGCGCAACGGGGGATATTCCCCGGGGCTCGCACTAGTCTCTCCCCCAGCAATAATCGATTAACCACACGAGGGCAAAGCCCACCAGCATGAGCGCAACACACAACAAGACATTGGGTTCCTGTCCCGTCAGGGCGAAATACTCCGCCGGGGATACAGGCAACTGCTGGGCGGGCTTCAGCTGACCATGACTGCCCTGGACCCAGTCCACAACACGTTTCCACGGCCACACGATAATCAGGGACCCAAACAGGAAACCGGTTAACAGCGCCATGGTCGCCTGGTGAAAGCGGTGCAACAGCCAGTGCAACAGGCGGGAAAAACACAGCAGGCCCGTGCCGCATCCCAGGATAAAAACCAGCAGGAACAACAGGTCCAGGGATTTGACCGCAGTCAGCACCGTGCCGTACATACCCAGTAAAACCAGTATGAAGCTACCGGAAATACCCGGAAGTATCATCGCGCAGATCGCCAGGAAGCCCGACAGGAATACGCCCACCAGCCCCAGGTCAATACTGGCAACCGGGGAAAAGGCGATCAAGCCCGCGGCGCCAGCGCCGACCAGCAGGCTCAGGAAACGCGGGAAGTTCCAGTTCTCCACCTGCCGCAACAAGACCGCGGCGGAGGCCAGTATGAGGCCAAAAAAGAAGGCCCAGAGTGGCACGGGATAGTTTTCCAGCGTCCAGGAAATCAGCCGGGCGAGAGAGAAAATACTGGTGCCGATTCCCAGCAGCAGAGCCAGCAGGAATGGCCCGTTGACATGCTGCCAGGCACCGGTGAAATCACGGCGCCACAGTAGTGAGAGAAACGCCAGGTCAAACGCCCGGATACTGCCCAACAGGGTGTCGTAAATACCGGTGACAAAAGCGACCGTGCCGCCGGACACGCCGGGCACGATATCGGCTGCACCCATCAGCACACCGCGCAGGAATACCCCGGTAGATTTCATCCGCCTTACTTCACCGTGCCAGGACGCAGGGGCACAAAATTGACTGCCTCGACAATCTCCGTCTCAAAACCTTCATGGGTACGCGTAACGACCTGCAGGTGCTGGGTTGCGGTACCCACGGGGATGACCAGGCGACCACCGGCGGCCAGCTGCTGCAGCAGGTCCTCCGGTATCCGCTCCGGCGCGGCGGTGGCGAGTATGCCGTCAAAGGGGCCTCGCTCCCCCCAACCCAGGCCGCCATCGGCGTGGTTCATGTGTACATTGCGCAATTTCAGCTGGCGCAGGCGTTGCCGGGCTTTTTGTTGCAGCGGCTTGATACGTTCCACGCTGTAAACCTCGTCCACCAGGCGCGCGAGAATCGCGGTCTGGTAGCCCGAGCCGGTACCGATTTCGAGCACCCGCCGGCGAGGGCCCGCAGCCAACAGCAGCTCGGTCATCCTGGCCACGATATAGGGCTGTGACAGGGTCTGCTGGAAGCCGATAGGCAGCGCCACGTCCTCATAGGCGCGGTGCGCCATGGCCTCGTCCAGGAACAGGTGCCGGGGCGTACTGCGAATGATATCGAGCACCTTCACATCGCTGATACCCTGCTCCACCAGCCGCTGGATAAGCCGCTCCCGGGTGCGCTGGGACGTCATCCCGATGCCATTCACGTTGACGCTGTTCACCGCCCTTACCACCCTTTCATATCCCCTCTTGCGCCCCCTGTTGGTACTGGACAATCTCCGCCAGGAGCGCGGTGGCATAGCTGCCAGCACCGAGGGCAAAATCCAGTTGCAGGGCGCCATCATCACAAAACTGCCAGCAAAAGTCATCAACGAGCAGGCGTGCCGGCCGCCAGGCCAGCTCCAGGTCCTGCTGTTCCAGGAAGTCGCAAAGCGGGCGATAAGCCGCCAGGGTTTCCCGCTGCTGCCGCGCCCGCTCGGGCGAGGCGATATAGGCCCCGCGCCCCCACAGGGGCAGGCCGGGATGAACGTCACCGCGGCCGGCCCTGGCCAGCAGCTCATCGTCTACAACATCACAGGCAAACAGGCTGCGAGTGCCCTGCAACATGCACACGTCACCATCGCACAAGCTGTTCCAGCTGCCCTCCTCGACCCGGGCGGCAAGCGTGGTGTTGAACAGGAAAGCCCGCAAGGCAGAGAAATACAGGCCTCGCTTGGCCCGCGTCAACCGGCGCCCGCCTCCCTGGGCCCAGCGGCGCGCCTGCTCCAGCGTGGACCCGTTGCGACCAAAACGCTGCTCGCCAAAATAATTGGGGGCACCCTGCAAGCGCACCAGTTGCAGTCGCTGTTCGAGGGCGGCGCGATCGCCGCGCACATCGCGCAGTACCAGGCTGAACCGGTTTGCGCGGTGCACCCCGCGTCGCAGCTTGCGGCTGTGCCGGCCCCGCTTGAGTACCTTTACGTCGCCGCTCTTTTCCAGCGCTCCCCAGTCGGGCTCGGGCCGCCCCGCCAGGCCCACACTGAACCATTGCCGGGTGATCGCGTTACGATCCTTGAGCCCACTGACACCGATATCCCGTTCCGGTACGCCACTGAGCACCGCCAGCCGCTGCAGCAGCTCCATGCTGTTGAGCTCGCGTTTCTGCAAATACAGGAAGACATGTTCGCCCTCCCCCGACAGGTCGAAGCCCAGCTCCTCGCTGACGACAAAATCCTCGGGGCAACTGCGAAGCAGGCCGTGGGCAGGCGGTGTGCCCCAGGCACTCGGCCAGGCAGGTGTCATCGGCGAGCGGCTTGCAGCAACACCACAGCGTGCGCGGCTATGCCCTCTTCCCGACCCGCAAAGCCGAGTTTCTCGGTCGTGGTGGCCTTCACATTGACACGCCCGGGCTCGGCGGCCAGGTCTGCCGCCAGGTTCACGCGCATCGCATCGATATGGGGAGCCATGCGCGGCGCCTGGGCCACCAGCGTCGCATCCAGGTTAGCCAGCTCCCAGCCCGCTTCGTCCACCAGTGCCGCCACACGCCGCAGCAGCAAACGGCTGTCTATGCCGGCGTTTGCCGGGTCTGTATCGGGAAAGTGCCGGCCGATGTCACCCTGCCCGATTGCCCCGAGCAGGGCATCGCAGATGGCGTGAATTAACACGTCGCCGTCGGAGTGCGCCTCAAGCCCCCGGTGGTGTGGTATGTGGACCCCGCCCAGAACTATCTCGTTTCCCACCCCGAAACGGTGCACGTCGTAACCATGGCCTATTCGCACCCGATTACACTCCCCAGGTATGCCCGGCTCACGCACCGGCCCGCGCAAGGTACCAGGCCGCCAGCTCGAGATCGTCGGGCAGGGTCACTTTCAGGTTGCGGGGCGAGCCCAGGACCAGCTGCACGGGCTGGCCGGCAAGTTCCATGGCGGAAGCCTCATCGGTAATCGCCAGGCCCTGCCGCTTTGCCGCCTCGAGCGCCGCATACAGCGGACCCAGGCGGAACATTTGTGGGGTCTGGGCGCGCCACAGCCGACTGCGGTCCAGGGTTCGCAGCACCAGGTCCCTGTCGCTGGATTGCTTGACGGTATCAACGATGGGCTCTGCCAGGATTCCACCGGTATCGCTGGAGATAACCCGGTCCATCAGGCGGCGCAGGTCCGCAAGCTGGAGGCAGGGACGGGCCGCATCGTGCACCAGCACCCAATCCTCCAGTTCGCCCTGCACCAGCAATGCCGCCAGCGCTGCCAGCACCGAGTCGCTGCGCTGCTCGCCCCCACTCACCCGCCGCACCCGCTGGTCGCTGAAAACGGCCAACCGGCTGGCACGCTGATCGTCAGGATGCAGTGCGACAACCACCCCGGCAAGCCGGTCGCAGGCGAGCAGGGCCTTTATCGTGTGTTCAAGAATGGTCGCCCCGGCGATCTCCAGGTACTGCTTGGGCAGTCCCGAATCCATGCGGGTACCCAGGCCCGCTGCCGGCACCACGGCCCAGCAGCGCTCGCCAGACTCGCTCATTGCGGCGACCCCGCCACGGGGGCAGGAGGTGGGGGCGTCACCGGCGAGGCGACTACCGACGACCCGGATCCGGCAGCGGGGGTATCCGCAAACTGGTAAAAGGTCTCCCCCTGGCGGATCAGGCCCAATTGCTCGCGGGCGCGCTGTTCCAGCCCCTTGTTCCCGCTTTGCAGGTCCAGCACCTCGCGTTCGAGGGCGGCATTGCGTTCGTGCAACTGCTCATTGATACGGACCTGTTCCTCGATCTGCTGCTGCAGGCGGTGGCGCTCGGCCAGACTGCCCTCGGCAATCCAAAGCCGATACTGCAATACGAGCAGTACCAGCAACAATCCTGCCAGCAGCCAGCGCAAGGATCAGCCCCTGCGGGAAAATTCCGCCAGGCCCCGGTAAGGCGCCCGGCCACCCAGCTCTGCCTCGATACGCAGCAGCCGGTTGTACTTGGCAACCCGGTCGGAACGGCACAGGGAACCGGTCTTGATCTGGCCCGCCGCGGTGGCCACGGCCAGGTCGGCAATGGTGGTATCTTCGGTCTCACCGGAACGGTGTGAAATAACCGCGGTGTAGCCCGCGGCCTTGGCCATGGCGATGGCCTCCAGGGTTTCCGACAGGCTGCCGATCTGGTTGAACTTTATCAGGATGGAGTTGGCGACACCCTTGTTGATACCTTCCTGCAATATGCGGGTATTGGTCACAAACAGGTCATCCCCTACCAATTGCACCCTGTCACCGATTTTATCGGTGAGCATCTTCCACCCGGCCCAGTCGGATTCATCCAGGCCGTCCTCTATCGAGATGATGGGATGGGCCGCCGCGAGGGCAGCCAGGTAGTCGGTAAAGGCCTCGTTGTTGAACTGTTTGCCCTCTCCCGCCAGGTCATAAACACCGTCCCGGTAAAACTCCGAGGCAGCGCAGTCCAGCGCCAGGGTTATGTCGGTGCCCAGCTTGTAGCCCGCCTTGCCCACCGCCTCGGCTATCACTTCCAGGGCCGCCTCGTTGGAGGGCAGGTTGGGGGCGAAACCGCCCTCGTCGCCCACGGCGGTGCTCAGGCCTCGCCCCGCGAGGACTTTCTTGAGATGGTGAAAGATCTCGGCACCGGCGCGCAGGCCTTCCGCGAAGGTGGGGGCCGCCACCGGCTGGATCATGAACTCCTGGATGTCCACATTGTTGTCGGCGTGCTCGCCACCGTTCAGGATATTCATCATCGGCACCGGCATACTCAGGGCAGAGCTGCCATTGAGCTCGGCAATATGCTGGTACAGGGGAATGCCACGGGCCAGGGCCGCGGCCCTGGCTGCCGCCAGGGACACCGCGAGAATGGCATTGGCACCAAATTTAGCCTTATTGTCGGTGCCATCGGCAGCGATCATCTGGGCATCCAGCTCGCGCTGGGCCGCTGCATCCTTACCCAGCAGCAGCTTACGGATTGGACCGTTAACGTTGGCGACCGCCTGCAGTACGCCTTTACCCAGGTAGCGGGCACCGTCACCATCACGCAGTTCCAGCGCCTCGCGCGACCCGGTGGAGGCCCCGGAAGGGGCGCAGGCCGCGCCCACATGGCCGGTTTCCAGCGTGACTTCGGCCATCACCGTGGGGTTGCCGCGGGAATCCATGACCTCGAAGGCCTGTATATTCTTGATGTTGCTCATTGCTGTGGCTCCATTTGTATCTGCTTTCTGTCGTGTACTGCCAACCTAGGCAATTTCCAGCGGTGGCAGGGATTTGACCAGGTCATCTACCGCCTTCACCTGCTGAAGAAAGGGTTCGAGCTGGGCCAGCGGCAACGCGCTGGGCCCGTCGCACAAGGCTTTATCCGGCTGGGGGTGCGCCTCGAGAAACAGTCCGGCCAGGCCCACCGCCATACCCGCACGGGCGAGGTCAGCCACCTGGGAACGGCGGCCACCGGACGCGGCGCCGCCCGGGTCCCGGCACTGCAGCGCGTGAGTGACATCGAAGATCAGCGGGGCGTTGCCGCAGTCGCGCTTCATCACGCCGAAACCCAGCATGTCGACCACCAGGTTGTCGTAGCCAAAATTACTGCCGCGCTCACACAGCAGTATCCGGTTGTTGCCGCATTCGGCGAACTTCTCCGCCACGTTGGCCATTTGCGAGGGGCTGAGGAACTGCGGTTTCTTGATATTGATGATCGCACCGGTAGCCGCCATGGCCTCCACCAGGTCTGTCTGGCGCGCCAGGAAGGCAGGCAGCTGCAGTATGTCGCAGACCTCGGCCGCAGGCGCTGCCTGCTCCGGGGTGTGTACATCGGTGATCACCGGCACGCCGTAGGTGGCTTTCACCTCGGCCAGGATCGACAGGCCCTCCTCCATGCCCGGCCCGCGGTAGGAGTGTATAGAGGAGCGATTGGCCTTGTCGAAGGAGGCCTTGAACACGTAGGGAATACCCAGGCGCGCACAAACCTGCGCATAGTGCTCGGCAACATGCAGGGCAAAATCCCGGCTCTCCAGCACGTTCACACCACCGAGCAGTACAAAGGGCGCCGCGTTGTCAAAGCGTATAGCGCCCAGGGAGACAGTCTGGTCAGTCATGGCCGTACCTCAGAATCTGTTAAACAAGGATGCCTAGGCGCGATTCGCGCGAGCATGGGTAATCGCCGCTTCAATGTAGCTGGTAAACAGCGGGTGCCCGTCCCTGGGATTGGAGGTGAACTCCGGGTGAAACTGGCAGGCGACAAACCAGGGATGCCCGGGCAGCTCGATCATTTCCACCAGGGAACGATCCGCGGACCAGCCGACGATGGCCATGCCGGCGTCCCGCAGCTGGTCGACGTAGTTATTGTTGATCTCGTAGCGGTGGCGATGGCGCTCCATGATCGTATCCTTGCCGTAGATCGCCCGCACCTTGCTGCCCTCGTCCAGGTGACAGGCCTGGGCGCCAAGGCGCATGGTACCGCCCAGGTCCGAGCTCTCGTCACGCGACTCGGTCTTGCCGTCGACGTTCATCCACTCGGTAATCAGCGCCACAATCGGGTGGGGCGTAGCCGGGTTCATCTCGGTTGAGTCAGCCCCCTGCAGGCCGCAGACGTTGCGGGCATATTCCACCAGCGCCACGTGCATGCCAAGACAGATCCCAAGGAAAGGAATGCTGTTCTCCCGGGCATAGCGCACGGCGGTGATTTTGCCCTCCACCCCGCGATCGCCAAACCCCCCGGGAACCAGGATGGCATCCATGCCTTCCAGCAGACCGGTCCCCTTGCGCTCGATATCCTCGGCGTCAATATATTCGACTTTTACTTCAGTCAGGTTCTGCAGGCCGGCGTGTTTAAGGGCTTCGTTCAGTGACTTGTAGGCATCGAGCAGGTCGACGTATTTCCCCACCATGGCCACCCGCACCTCGCCACTGGTTTCACTGAACTCGCGCTCCAGTACCTCCTCCCAGTCGGACAGGTCCGCCACATCCTTGCAGTGCAGGCCGAAACGCTCCACGACAAAATCGTCCAGGTGGTGATCCCGCAGCATGCCCGGGATACGGTAGATCGAATCCGCGTCCAGCAAAGGGATAACGGCGCGCTCTTCCACGTTGGTAAACAGGGATATCTTTTTACGGGCGCTCTCCTCGATGTCTACCGCACAGCGACACAACAGGATATCCGGCTGCAGGCCGATAGAGCGCAGCTCTTTTACCGAGTGCTGGGTGGGCTTGGTCTTGATCTCGCCGGCGGTGGCGATATAGGGCACCAGGGTCAGGTGCATCAACAGGGCGCGACTGGAACCCATCTCCACTTTCAACTGCCGCGCAGCCTCCAGGAAGGGCAGGCCCTCGATGTCACCGACAGTACCGCCGATCTCCACGATGGCGACCTCGGCATCACCCGCACCCAGGATAACCCGGCGCTTGATCTCGTCGGTGATATGCGGAATCACCTGCACAGTACCGCCGAGATAATCACCCCGGCGCTCCTTGCGCAGCACGGCGTTGTATACCCGGCCTGTGGTGAAGTTATTGGTGCGCTTCATGGTGGTATGGGTGAAGCGCTCGTAATGTCCCAGGTCCAGGTCGGTCTCGGCACCGTCTTCGGTAACGAAGACCTCACCGTGCTGGAACGGGCTCATGGTGCCCGGGTCAACATTGATATAGGGGTCGAGCTTGAGCAGGGTGACCTTGATTCCCCTGGCTTCCAGTACAGCCGCCAGGGATGCCGCAGCGATACCCTTGCCAAGAGAGGAAACCACACCACCTGTGACGAAGACGTAACGCGTCATAAAAGCCTTTTTTCTATGCTGTATTGCCAGACAAAAAAACGCGCACGCAACTCCCTGTGGGAGTGATTTCGACGAGTGCGAGTCCTGCGAAAAGATGGGAAATCAGGCTACCAGAAAGCCGTCTCCAGCTCAATCGAAAGCCGTGGTGATGTTGCGCTCCCAGCGGGGTTGCCACAGGACCTCGCCGGGGGAGGCCGAGGCCGTCCAGCGGCTGGAGTCGCACAGCCAGATGTCCCCGACCGCCAGCAACTCGCCCCCCAGGTAGAGCAACGGTACCCGCTCCCGCCACCAGGGCGGCACAGCGCGCTCCAGCAGGAGCTTTTTCAGGCTGGCGCTGCCGGCGCGCCCCACCGGCCGGCAGCGTTCACTCCCCTGCCGCCAGGCCACCTCAAGACGTTCCCCGGCCGCCAGCCGCAGCCCGCCACCCGACCCCTGCGCCAGCCATAACCGGCCCTGGGGGCCGGACAAGTCAAGGACCTCCCCGGGTGCCAGCGACAATGCCTGCCCCGGTCCGCCGGCAAAAACCGGCAGCAGGTACAACGCGTCACGAAAGCGCTGCAGGGTGTAGGCACTGCACTGCAGTCGCGGCCTGGCGTTTTCGTCGGCGACGTTCAGCTGGCGCTGGAATTCCGCCAGGGCGGCCTGGTCCGGCGCCGGAAGTCCCCGCCCCTGCAGCCATTGCCGCAGGATCAGTGCTACCTCCTGTGGCGGCAGGGATTCCAGATCTGCCAGGGCAATGCCGGGGTCGCCCAGGACACTGAAGATCGTACCGGGACCCGGCACCAACTGGGCCAGACGGGCAGCAGCAGTCGCTATATGTCCGCTGGCCCGACCCACCGTCTGGCGGTAGCCCGGCCAGCGTTGCGCCAGAACCGGCATCACCTGGCTGCGCAGGAAGTTGCGGTCCAGCGCGATATCACTGTTACTGGGATCCTCTATGCACTGCAGGTCCTGGGCGGCGGCGTAGGATTCCAGCAGCGAACGAGGCTGTGTCAACAATGGCCGGGCCAGGCGACCTGTGCCCAGGGGTCTTTGCGCGGGCATCCCGGCCAGGCCCTGTACCCCGGCACCGCGCAACAGTCGCAGGAAGAAGGTTTCCACCTGGTCATCGGCATGGTGCGCGAGAAACAGCACGTCCCCCGGCCCCAGCTGCGACTCGAACAGGCTGTAGCGCGCCTCCCGGGCCGCAGCCTCGAGACCGCGCGGCCCCGGGCTTACCTCGGCGCGCAGGCACACCAGGGGAATCTGCAGACCCTGGCAGACCCGCTCGCAATGCCGCTGCCAATCGTCCGACGGGGCCTGCAGGCCATGATTGACATGGATGGCGCCGGGGGACGGTGCGCCCGGGTGGCTGTCACACCAGCGCCGCAGCAGGTGTAGCAATACTGTTGAGTCGACACCGCCGCTGAAGCCCACGTACCAGTGCGGGGCATCGAGCAGGGGCTCAAGGAAAGGGTCGAGCTTGGCGGGGTTTAGCGGGACATCAGCCATGGTCCCGGGCCGGCTGCAGCGCGTTCAACTAGTTGCCGTAGGACATCAGGCGCTGGTAGCGCTTGGCCAGCAGGTCTTCCAGCGGCAGCTGCTCGAGATTATCCAGCTGCTTGATAAGGTGCGCCTTGATGCGTTCCGCCATCAGTTCGCGGTCGCGATGCGCGCCGCCCAGGGGCTCGGGAATCGTCGCATCGACAATGCCCAGCTCCTGCAAAACCGAGGACGTCACACCCATGGCCGCGGCGGCCTGGGGCGCATTTTCGGTGCTCTTCCAGATAATATTGGCGCAGCCCTCGGGCGAGATGACGAAATAGGTCGAGTACTGCAGCATCACCAGGTGGTCGCCCACCCCGATGCCCAGCGCGCCACCGGAGCTGCCCTCGCCGATCACCACGCAGACGATCGGCGTGGCCAGGCGCGACATCACTGCCAGGTTGCGGGCAATGGATTCGCTGATGCCCCGCTCTTCCGAATCGATACCGGGATAGGCGCCGGGAGTGTCGATGAGGGTGATTACCGGCAGTTTGAAACGCTCGGCGGTTTCCATCAACCGCAGGGCCTTGCGATACCCCTCGGGCTTGGGCATGCCGAAGTTGCGCAGCACCTTGTCTTTCACCGCCCGGCCCTTCTCCTGGCCGATCACCATCACCGGCCGGCCGTCGAGGCGGGCCACGCCGCCGACGATGGCCTTGTCGTCACCGAAGTGCCGGTCGCCGTGCAGTTCGTCGAACTCGTCAAACACCAGGGGCAGGTAATCCATGGTGTAGGGACGCAGGGGGTGGCGTGCCACCCGGACGATGTCCCAGGGGCTGAGGTTGGAATAGATTTTCTCGGTAAGTTTGGTGCTCTTGACCCGCAGGGTCTCGATTTCCTCACTGATATTGATCTCGTTGTCCGAGCCCACCAGCCGGAGTTCCTCGATCTTGACCTCCAGGTCGGCGATCGGCTGCTCGAAATCAAGGTAGTTGGGATTCATGCGATGTCAGGCTCAGCTAGAGAAAACGACCGACAGTGTACAAAATTAATCTGGCACAGACCAACAACACCTGCTCGGGTTCAGCCTGCGAGGTAAATACGCACGTCCCGGAACTCGGCGGACTCGTCCAGGTCCGGCAGGGTACAGCTGGTATGCCGGGCAATCTGCCGGTACCGGGGGTGCCGGAAGTCCTTCACCCTGGAGTCGGCGATCAGCACCTTGTCCGCCCGGGCGGTAAAGCGGTCCAGCCATTCCAGGTTGGCCCGGTCATACAAAACGTCCGCCACGATGATCAGGTCGATTTCACCGCTCACCCGGTAAAAATCATCGGACAGGGCGATGTCAACACGGTTGCGCCTGGCGTTGCTGCGGGTCGCCGCCAGGGCCAGCGGGTCGATATCGCAGGCGATCACCTCCCGCGCGCCGGCCAGCGCCGCAGCGATGGCGACCACCCCTGAACCACAGCCGAAATCCAGCACCCGCCGGCCCCGCACCCACTGTGGCTGGTCCAGCAGCAGGCGGGCGAGCACCTGGCCCGAGGCCCAGCAGAACACCCAGTACAAGGGGTTTTCCATAACCCGCCGCACCGCCTCCGGGCTCAACTCACCCTGGGGATAGCCGGCCTCGAGCAACAGCAGGCGGATGGCCGGAGTCGCCGGCAGCGCGGTCTCCTCAAGAGCGGCGCCGGGGAGAATTTCGCGCAGTGCCCCGGCCAGTAACACATCTTCAGGCATGGCGGAATTTACACCCTGGAAAAAAGCCGCATGTTAGCATCGGCCTGCGCGGGCGTCCCGCCAACGGGCCATGGCATAGGCCGGCGCCCGCCGCTTCTATACAATAGCGACCCATGCAACCACCACCCCCTTACCTCGTACCGCACAGCCAGGAAGAAATCCGTATTCTGTACCAGGATGACGACCTGCTGCTGGTGCGCAAACCCGACCTGCTGCTGAGCATTCCCGGTCGCCATCCCCTGAACAAGGACTGCCTGGTAACCCGACTGCAGCAACGGTTCCCAAGCGCGAGCATCGTCCACCGGCTGGACCTGGACACCTCGGGCATCATGGTGATCCCGCTGAACAAGCCGGCCCATGCCCATATCAGCCGTCAGTTCCAGCAGCGGCAGGTTGAAAAGTCGTACCATGCGATCGTATACGGCGTGATCGGGCAGGACAGCGGGGAAATAGACCTTCCCATTACCTGCGACTGGGCCAATCGGCCTCGCCAGAAGATCTGCCACGAAAATGGCCGCTCGGCCCTCACCCGCTTCGAAGTATTGCAGCGCGGCGCCGACCGCACCCGGGTGCTACTCAAACCCGTCACCGGCCGCTCCCACCAGCTGCGCATCCACATGCGGGAGCTGGGCCACCCCATACTGGGCTGCGACATGTACGCCCACGCCGAGGCGCTGGCAATGGCGCCCCGCCTGATGCTGCACGCGTCCACACTGGCATTTGAACACCCGACAACAGGCGACTGGCTGGCGGGGGAATGCCCGCCGGATTTCTGATTACAGATAGCTACACCAGTCGCTCCAGCTGCCGGCATAGAGTGTGGCATCGTGCCGGTCCAGCAGGGCCAGCGAGAACAGGTTGACACAGGCGGTGACGCCGGAGCCGCAGTAAACCACCAGCTGCCCTGACTCCAGGGCATCGCCCCAGTGCTCACGCAACCCAGCCGCGGTGCGGGCCCGCCCGTCCGCGGATGTCACTCCCTGCCAGGGCCGGTTGATAGCCCCGGGAATATGCCCGGCCACCGGATCTATCGGCTCCTCCAGACCCTGGTAGCGGCGCTCCTCCCGGGAATCCACCAACACCGCACCCGCGGCGATCAGCGTACGCAAGCCATCGATATCGCAATACCCGGTGAAACCTGTCGCTGCAGTTACAGGACCCGCCAGGGGTTCAGTGCATGCGTTGCAGGGGCTCCCCCCGGCGGCGAGAAAAGCCTGGTAACCCCCGTCAAGCAGGCGCGGGGGACGGTAGCCCAGGCTGCGCATCAGCCACCACAGCCTCGCTGCAAATGCGAAGCGCGAATCATCGTAAGCAACCACCTGGGTATCCGGGTTCACACCGTGGCGGGCGAGCAATGCGGCAAAGTCTGCCGGCGCTGGCAGCGGGTGACGCCCCCCATGCGCGGCTGTCACCCCCGACAGATCCCTGTTCAGGTCCAGGTAGTGCGCCCCGGGAATATGGCCTTCCAGGTACAGTGCATACCCCGCCCCCGGATCCGCCAGGGAAAAACGGCAGTCGAACAGGACCTCCGGGGGAGAGGCGATGACCTGGGCGGCTGCTATCAACATCGGGTGGGCCATGGGGTTCTCCAGTTATCAGTGCAGGGCAAACGCGTCCTCATCCCAGGGCAAATAGAGTAGGCGAGTGGCAAAAATTTCACTAGACTCCGGTAAGATAACTATTGAGGTAGCTCTGTGGTTACCACCACCCGAACCGCGGCGTGGCTGATGATCGTCGCCCAGCCCAATTGCTCCGCCAGCTGGCGCAGCAACAAGCTGGTGTTGCTGGCACTGGCCGTCCCGTCGCTGGGTTGCGCGGTCGGCTTCGCCCTGCTTGGCGCCTGGCCCATATTACCCCTTGCGGGGCTGGAGCTGCTGGCCCTGGGGGCTGCCCTGTACTACGTGAACTGGAAATTGCAGTATCGGCATGTCATCACGCTCAGCGACGACAGCGTGCGCATAGACAAGGGGTTCTATGCGCCCCGGCAGAGCTGGAAATTTCCCCGCCAGGGCACTGGCCTGGCCATTGTTCCGGAGCGACACCCCTGGGAGGGCCCGGAACTGTCCCTGCAGCGCACCGGGGAATCCGTCAGTGTGGGCGAATTCCTCAGCCGGGAGGACAGTCTCAAACTGGCCGCCCTGCTGCGCCAGGAAATACGGGTTGGCAGTCACGGCGCGGGTGGCAACCGGCAGTTTTAAATATCGTGGAACTCCCCGTGGCGCCCCTTGCCCCCGGCAAAACGAGTGGCGCCAACGACTGTCTCCCGGCTTTCAATCACCTGCATACCCCTGCGAAACTCATTGGCCAGCGCATCGTCCAGTGACAGTCCCCACTGTTCGCAGGCGCTCAGGCGATCGGAACGCAGGCAATTCTGCGGAAAACGACACAACAGGTCGGCCAGCGCCAGGGCCTCGCGCAGGGCCTCACCATCGGGCACCACCCGGTTGGCCAGGCCCATCTGCAAGGCCTCCGGGGCGCCTACCGCGCGCCCCGTAAGGATCAGGTCCATGGCCCGGCTGTGCCCGATAAGCCGGGGCAGGCGTACGGTACCACCGTCGATCAACGGCACACCCCAGCGCCGGCAATACACCCCCAAAACAGCGCTTTGCTCCACCACCCGCAGGTCACACCACAGGGCCAGCTCCAGCCCGCCGGCGACCGCGTGACCGGCTATCGCGGCGATCACCGGCTTGCCCAGCACCATGCGGGAAGGTCCCATCGGGCCGTCACCCTCGACCGCCAGCCGATTACTGTCAGCCCCGCCGGCCAACGCCTTCAGGTCTGCGCCGGCGCAGAATGTGCCGTACTCCCCGTGCAGGATGGCGACATCGCTGCCGGGATCTGCATCAAACTCCCTGAAGGCATCCGCCAGGGCCTGCGCGGTTGCGCCATCTACCGCATTGCGCACCTCCGGACGCGACAGGTGCACTATGGTGACGCGATCACGGATCTCTGTTCTTACCGAACTCATGGCCTACCGCCTGTTGTCATTTTAGAGTGACTCCAGTTTACCCCAACTCGACCGGGTGACAGAACGCTGCGGGTTGGACACACCCCCGGCCAGTCCCTATGATCGATGCGCAACCCACGCAGATTTCCTGGAAAAATAATGAAGACACGAATCATCCTGACAGCCGGCCTGACGGCAATGCTCTGGGGCTGCTCCGAACCGCAGGAGACAACCACAGCAGCGAAGCGCCCGTCGGGCAAGGTGTTACCAGTCAACGAGGAAGTACTTATCCTGCGCGCACCGCCCAACGCCGATCGCAACGCGTATTTCGGTGACCTGCACGTGCACACCGCCTATTCCTTTGATGCCTATGTCTTCGGCAACACCACCCTGCCGGATGATGCCTACCGCTACGCCAGGGGCCAGGCCCTGGAGCATCCCAGCGGCTACAGCATCCAGTTGCAACAACCCCTGGATTTTTATGCCGTGACCGACCACGCGATGTTCATGGGACTGGTCAGGGAAGCGGCAGATACCAGCACGGCATTTTCCCGCTATGCCGTCGCCGAACCCCTGCACAATATCAATGCCTGGTACAACATGAACGATCTCAGCGTCATTTCACGGGCCAAAAACTTTGCCGGTTTCCTGACCAACACCATTACCGAGGTACTGGACGGCAGCATTGATCCGAAGATCGTGGAAGCGGTGACCAAATCCGCATGGAAAGACGCCATCCGGGCAGCGGATGATGCCTATGTGCCGGGAAGCTTCACCACGTTTGCCGCCTTCGAATACACGTCCTCGACGGATGACAGGGGCAACCTGCACCGCAACGTCATATTCCATGACACCGACCGCCTGCCGGCGGTGCCCTTCTCCCGCTTCAACTCGCAAAACCCCGAGGGCCTGTGGGACTGGATGGACAAGCTGCGTGGCGAGGGCATCGAGAGCCTCGCGATACCGCACAACTCGAACGGTTCCAACGGCCAGATGTTCAAGCTGACCGACTGGGCAGGTGATCCCATGGATGACGATTACTCCATCCAGCGCATGCGCAATGAGCCCCTGGTGGAAATCACCCAGATCAAGGGCACTTCCGACACGCATCCACTGCTGTCAAAGAACGACGAGTGGGGTGATTTCGAGATCGCTCCCTACCGGGTCGCCACCAAGCTTTACAGTGAACCGGCCGGGAGCTACGTGCGCGACGCCTACCTGCGCGGCCTGGAGCTGGCCACCAGGGGTGTTGTAAATCCCTACAAGTTCGGCCTGATCGGCTCCAGCGACACCCACAATAGCGCCACCTCTCCGGAAGAGGATAACTACTTCTCCAAGGCGGGCATGCTGGACGGCACGGCCCAACTGCGCGGCTCCATTCCAGCCTCCTTTGTTTCGGGTACGCTGCTGAAATGGCGAGCCCCGGATTTACTGCAGGAAGTGGATGGCGAGTACTACATGAACGGTGGCGCTTTCCAGTACTGGTCCGCCTCGGGCCTGGCCGGCGTCTGGGCCGAGGAAAATACCCGGGAATCGATCTACCGGGCGTTCCGACGCAAGGAAACCTTCGCCACCAGCGGGCCGCGCATGAAAGTGCGCTTTTTTGCAGGCTACGGCTTTGAACCCGGCCTGCTGGACAAGCCGCAAATGGTGGCAACTGCCTACCGCAACGGCGTCACCATGGGCAGCGAGCTGCCAGCGGCAGCCGGGGATACGCCCACATTCCTGGTCTGGGCCACCGCCGATCCCGCCGGCACGGCTTTGCAGCGCGTGCAAGTCATCAAGGGTTACCTGGAAAATGGCGAGCACAGGGAGCGCATCTTTGATGTGGCCTGCTCAGACGAACTGATACCGGATGCCGCCAGCGGACTGTGCCCTGACAACGGCGCAAGGGTAAACATGGCGGACTGTTCCAGCAGTACCGGCGTGGGGGCCGCGGAACTCAAAGCACAGTGGCGGGACCCGGACTTCGACCCGGGCCAGGAAGCGTTCTATTACGTGCGTGTACTACAGAACCCCACCTGCCGCTGGTCCACCTGGGATGCCATCCGGGCGGGAGTGAAGCCGCGCAGCGACCTGCCCGCCACCCTCCAGGAGCGCGCCTGGTCGTCACCTATCTGGTATCGCCCCGCTGCCCTCGCCACGAAGGAGACGCCAATGGGCCCGGGGGAACCCGGCGCGGCAGGGCACACCGGGGCCCAGGATCAGCACCTCTGAATGCGCCAATAATCAGGCAGCGCTGGACTAAAGAGCAGGAATACGCAGGCTCTGGCCGGGGTAAATCTTGTCCGGATCCTTCAGCATGGGCTTGTTCGCTTCGAAGATCACCGTGTATTTACCTGCCGAACCGTAATGCTGCTGGGCAATCTTGCCCAGGGTATCGCCGGCCTGCACGGTGTAAAAGGTCGACTCGCCAGCGGGCACCGCGGCGGCCGCATCCAGCTGTAACTGGCAATCCACCCTGGCGATACCATGCTGGTTGCCCGCGCACAAAACGATTTTTTCCAGTGCTTCCT
>JAHEBM010000087.1 GCA_024642245.1 Haliea sp. | reverse complement strand
TTTCGCTGAAACAGCAGTCGTCGGCTGAGTCGTAGATGGCCTGTGAACCGTCGTCGAAGCCGACAGTCAGCCGCACGCTTTTCAATGCCACGGCCTGGGAACTCGCTTTTTCAGTGCCGCTGGCGGCCTCATTCACATCGACGGCCAGTACCAGCAGCCCGTCGTTGTCCACACGCAAGCGTTCCAGCTGGCTGGCGCTGACATTCTTGAACAGGTCAATACTGCCGGTACCCTGGCTCTTTATCACGTCGGTAAGGCGCACCGAGCCCAGCTCCTGGGACAGGGCAGGTTGGCAGCAGGCGGCGCCAAGCAGTACGGCGGCCAGTTTGGATCGAAGTGGGTTCATCATCTCGCGTTCTCTGTGTTGGTCTGGTGTCGGTGTGTCGGGTCCGGGTGGGCGGTCAATCGTCTGTCAGCGCGATCGAGCCGCTCAAAGACAGGGTGGCGCTGTACAGTTCGTAGCCCAGTTCATGCACGGGCAGTGGCACGCTGGCTTCTATTGAAAGGCGACCGGCATTGCGCACCTGTCCCAGGAACAGGGTCTCGGGCGGCAGCCCGGGCTGTGACGAGGCAATAAACACTTTCAGGAAGACGTCCTGGCCCTGCAGGTCCACCGAGGACAATTCGGGGAAGTCTGCCTCGGTCAGTGTCAGCGCCCGTTGAAAATTGCTGAAATTGAATTTGCCGACAAAATCCCGCAGGGTCGTATCGGCTTTACTCGAGGCTACCGGGACGCTTTGGCTGGCGTTGGTCCAGACATAGTTGGCATAGACCTCCTGCTTGCGGACGGCGGCTGACTTGTTGCCGTTGACCGTAACGGTGTAGTTCTCGCCCGCCTTCAGGCCGGGGAAGGTGTAGAGCCCCTGCTTGTCTGTCCAGCGGGTTTTGTCACAGCTTCCCGGCAGGGTAGCGACAGCCAGGCAGACGGGCACCTTGTAGAGCGGTTCACCGTCGACATCGGTCGCCCGGCCACTGATCGTGGCCGCCGTTGCCGTCTGGGTCATCAAAGCCAGTAAAGCGAGACCCAGCACCTTGTAAGGCAAGTGGGCGTAGCGGGTCGAGGAATTGGCGGGGAAGAACGGGGTTTTCATGGCTGGCACTCGGCATCAACAGTTAGGTTGCCTGTACCTGAGCAATATGCGTGCCAACAGCAAAAGCCGCCAGGATAGCGGCTTTCGGGCCGCCAGCCACGGCGGATGCGTTGCAGAACGCAACGTGATTCGAGAATCAGGTGGGCGCAGGGCTATCGCGTGCTAACAAATGCCCCGCTGCCTGCACATCAGGACACCCGTGACGCCGATATCACCGCCCGAAAGGCGGTGTGATTATTTCGCCCCGACCATACCGGCGAGGCGGTCGTTGATAATCTGCTCGGCGTCGGACACGATTTTTTTCACCAGCTGTTCGCAGGTGGGGATATCGTTGATGAGGCCACCGCACATACCCACGGTCACCATGCCCGCCTCGATATCACCGGTGGACCAGGCCTTCTCCTGGTTGGCGCCGGATACCAGGTGGTGCACCTGGCCGAAATCACCGCCGGCCGCTTCCACCTCGGCGACCTGGTCGGCCACGCCATTGCGGTAAACCCGGGCCGTGTTCTTGTAGCTGCGGAAAATCAGGCGGGTCTGGGTTTCATCCATCTCCACGATTTTCTGCTTGATACCCTCGTGTATGGGTGCCTCCTGGGTCACCATAAAGCGGGAGCCCATATTGATGCCCTCGCAGCCCAGGGCCAGTGCCGCGACCAGGCCGCGACCATCGGCGATGCCGCCGGATGCCACCACGGGAATTTTCAGCGCCTGGGTGGTGGCCGGGAACAGCACCAGGCCGCCCACGTCCTGCTCGCCCGGGTGCCCCGCGCATTCGAAACCGTCGATGCTGACCACGTCGACACCGATGCGCTCCGCCTTCAGGGCATGGCGTACCGCGACACACTTGTGAATCACCTTGACGCCGTGGGCCTTGAAGCGCTCCATGAACGGCTCCGGGCTGCGACCGGCTGTCTCCACGATTTTCACCCCGCTGTCGAGGATGGCGTCCACGTAGTCGTCGTAGTTGATTGCCGTGGCCACCACGCCCACGGTCAGGTTCACCCCGAAAGGCTTGTCGGTCAGGGCGCGGCACCTGGCGATCTCGGCCAGCAGCAATTCCGGGGTCGGCTGGGTCAGCGCCGTCATCACGCCCAGGGCGCCCGCGTTGGACGCGGCGGCGGCGAGTTCGGCGGTGCCCACGCGCATCATGCCGCCGCAGATGATCGGGGTCTCGATACCCAGTAATTCAGTCAGTCTTGTTTTCATTCCTTGATAATCCTTAATACGGTATTGAATAGGGGTGCAAGCCTATTTTGTTGTCACTGTAACTGTCAATACTTAAGACCTGCGCATATCCGGTTTATAAACCCAAGTCAGTAAAACGGTTGTATCTGTCCTGGCTGGGGTGCATGAGTTACCCGGGCTCGGGTTGCTTACGATCTCCAAAAGCATCGTGTTACACCATACTTGCTGCGTGGTCATGATACCTGTGACCTTTCGACCCACAATGCCCGACATTGCCGTACAGCGTAAGAATGTACATCTATTGAGCAATATCAACACGCCTGCCAGTGGTAAGGGTTTACATTGAACAAAATTTGAGCTGCTTACAGCCCGCAAATTGATCCGCGTGGAGGTTCCATTATGGACCTGGTAGTAGATAATTCCCCCGGCCCCGTCGTGGACAGGAAAGTCAAATCGACCGCCGGGAAAAAAAGCCCCAGCACACCGCGGACGCAACGGCTGAAGCAGGCCTTCATGGTAGAGAAACCCACTATTTGCGCCGAGCGCAGCGTGCTGGTTACCCGGTCTTATCAAGAAACCGAGGCCTTGCCGCCGGTACTGAGGCAGGCCATGGCTTTTGCAAGAACGCTGGACGAGATGCCAACCTGGATACGCGAAGGGGAACTCATCGTGTCCAATCTGGCCTCCAAACCGGGAGGATCCTTTCTTTTCCCCGAGTACGATGAATCGTGGATCATACCGGAGCTGGACACCATCTCGAGCCGCAGGGTTGATCCCTGGCAGCTGGACGAGGATGCCAAAGCCCTTCTTCGCACCTGCAGCGCATACTGGAGCGGGCGCAACCTGACAGCCATGGCCGACGCCCTGGCCGCGGACGAGGTGCGCCAGGCCGTGGAGAGCCGCTCCCTGTTCAATTCCCTCATGGGAAAGATGTGCGGTGTTGGCCACATAGCCCCCGATATCCAGGGCGTCATCAAGCGAGGGCTCAATGCCTGTATTGCCGATGCCGAGGCGCATATCGCCCGCTTGGATCTCACAAATCCGGAGGACTTCGCCAAGCTGCCGTTCCTGAAAGCCGTCATCATCGCGGACAAGGCGGTGGTCAGGTGGGCCGGCAGATTTGCAGCACTGGCCAGGGAGAACGCTGCGACTGAGCAAGATGAAAGTCGTAAGAGGGAACTGGAAGAGATCGCTGCTGTATGCGCATGGGTTCCGGCGAACCCGGCGCGGAATTTCCGGGAGGCGGTGCAAGCTGCCGCATTCATCATGGCCTCGGTGCAGATAGAACAGCCCGGTGTCTCTATAAGCACGGGCAGGCTGGATCAGTATTTCTTTCCCTATTACAAACAGGACCTGGAAGACGGGGTACTGACCAAAGCCCAGGCGCTGGAGATGCTGGAATGCCTCTGGATAAAGCTGGCAGAGTCCAGGCGCGTGTCGCCGGAACTGGGTACATTCGCCCTGAACGGATACCCGATCTGGATGGCCTTGACCGTGGGTGGCCAGACAGGTGACGGCTACGATGCCACCAATGACATCTCGTACATGTTCCTGGACGTCTCCAGCAACCTGCAGATACACGAGCCCATGTTGACGGCGCGGATACACAAGCGCTCCCCCCACCGGTTCCTCATGGCCTGCTGCGAGGCAAACAAGGCCCACGGCGGGGGACTGCCCGCCCTGTTCAACGACGAGCCCATCATCGAGAGTCAACTGTTCCACGTGCCGCGCATGACCAAGGAGGACGCCTGCGACTACAGTATCGTCGGTTGCTCCGACATCGTGTGTGCAGGCAAGGGAACGGAGGGACTGCCTTACCAGGCCATAAGCCTGGCCAGGGTAATGGAACACATGCTGCAGGGAAGGGATCCCGTCACCGGTACACCACTGACATCGGGCGTGGGCGATATGCTCTCGTGGAACGGCTTCGATGACATGATGCAGGCATTCCGCGAACAGGCAAAGATATGGGCAAGGATAACGTTCCTGCAGATGCTGCCGTTGGTGGAGTTGCACGCGAAGCAACTGCCCTGCCCCTATATGTCCTCCCTGATGCAGGACTCCATCGGCCGCGGCAAGGCCTTCTACGACGGCGGGGCGATCTACGGCAGCCATGCCGTCCTTGGCTGCATCATCGGCATCGGTACCCTGGCCAACTCCATGGCGGCCGTCCGCAAGCTCGTTTTTGACGATAAAACCCTTACCATGTCCCAGCTCAAGCACGCGCTGGAGACGAATTTCGAGGACGAGTCAACGACGCCTGGCGGTCCGGCCATCAGGGGAATGTGCCTCAGCGCGCCGAAGTACGGGAACGATGACCCCTATGTGGACAACATCGCAAAGGATTGCCTGACCATACTGACTAAGGAGATGTGGCAATACGAAACCCAGCCCCGCCTGGGTTACGGTGCCGTCGTTTCACCCGTAACGGCCCATATCGCCATGGGCTTCCTCTCGGGCGCCACCCCGGATGGACGCAAGGCCATGACACCGCTGTCCGATGCGTGCTCCCCGTCCCAGGGCACCGAAATAAAGGGACCCACCGCCGCGATAAAATCGGTATCCAACCTGGAGCATGTCAACCTGTCCCAGGGCAGCGTTTTCAACATGCGGATGCACCCGGCATCGGTGCAGAGTGCAGAAGGTATGACCAGCTGGGCCAACCTGATCCGCACCTACTTCGACCTGGGCGGTTGGGAGTTACAATTCAACGTGGTCGACGCCGAGGTCCTGAAAGCGGCACAAAAGCATCCCGAGGACTACAAGGACCTGGTGGTACGCGTCGTGGGTTACAGTGCCTTCTTCGTGGAACTCGACAAGATGGTGCAGGACGATATTATCAGCAGGACCGAGTTCGCCCTGTAATGCGAGGGCGATCAGTTGGCAACTAATATCAGGGGGCGGGTTTTAAACATCCAAAGATACTCACTGCACGACGGCGGTGGGATCCGGACGCTTGTGTTTTTGAAAGGATGTCCCTTGCACTGCCTCTGGTGCAGCAACCCGGAATCACAACAGCACATTCCCCAACTGGGCTTCATTGCATCGCGCTGCGTGGGAGCAGGTGGCGACTGCGGTGGGGCATGTCTGTCCGTGTGCCCGGTGGCAGCGCTGAGCCTGGGCACGCAGGATAAACCGATCATCGACCGACAGCTGTGTGATGGATGCGGCCGGTGTACTCAAGCCTGCCCCGAAGACGCACTGAACGTTGTCGGTCGTGACATGAGCGTTGACGAGGTCATAGCGGAAGTTGAGAAAGACCGGCCGTTTTACCGCAGGTCAGGCGGCGGTATCACCCTTGGCGGTGGCGAACCCCTGGTGCAACACCATTTTACCTCTGCTATTTTGGCAGCTGCCCATGAAGCGTATTTGCATACCGCGCTGGAGACCAGTGGCTTTGCCGCCTGGGAACACTTCGAGCCGGTGCTGGAACACGTAGACCTGCTGCAAATTGACTTCAAGCACATCGACCCGCTCATTCACAGGGAATTGACAGGGCAGTCGAACGAACTGGTCATCGACAACTTGCGGCGAGTGCTCTCGGTCAAGTCCCCCCGGGATGTCGTTGTGAGGTTCCCCGTGATCCCGGGATGCAATGATTCGGTGGACAACATCAAGGACATGGCAGAGTTCGTGGCGGGCCTTGGCTTCACGCAGATCGAACTCATTCCCTACCACAAAATGGGGCTCTCCAAGTACGCCCAGTATGGCATGGACTATCCGCTGGCAGGGTGTGAATCGCCCTCCGAGTCCCATATGGCGCGCCTCAGGGAGGTCGTTCCTATCCTTGTGAAGTAGGCTGCACCCGTTCGCCGATTTCTAGCAGACGAAAAAGTATCGCTCCAACAGTGCCCGCCGCTGCCTCAAAAAATCCGTTCTGCCGACGAATACAGCATAATATTGAAGCCGATGTAGCACAGCGGAAATATCCAGCGACAGCGGCGATCGATGAGATCACCCAGCGCGTACTGGCCCTTTTTGTCCAGCGTTCCCACCCACAGGTTAATCAGCACCGTGGCGCACATGGTCAGGAAGCTGAATAGCAAAAAAGCATGTATCAGGGTGAAATAGGAAATCTGCGGCAGCGCATCGCCCATCACCAGCTGGTATGACACACCCGTCAGTATGCCGATGAACGAAACGCTGGTGCGATCACCCAGGGAGGACCGATCCATCCAGAAGACCGAGAAAGACAGCAGTACGATAATGGCAAGGGGAAAGCTGATCAGGCGCCGGATGTAGAATGAGTCCCGCTCCACGTCGACACCGACGACCAGTGCCGAGGATGCTCCGGGGCGACCGGCGTACGAGGAAGGCCCGTCCCGCGTCGCCAGGCTCAGTCCGTTGATATGCCAGTGTGGCAGGCCTGCAGCGGTTTCCAGCTCGGCGCTATCGGTGCCGCCCATGAGCTCGAAGCGCACCTCGTCCCGATCGAAGCCCACCAACTCAAAGACTGCTTCGAAACGGTGCCTGTCGAAAGGAAACAGCCGCATGTTCATGTCGACCTCGGCCGTGGCATTGATCGTCTGGATAAGCGTGGAGGTGCCATCCGGCATTACTCGCAACACCACCCCACTGACCTCGAAAAAGCCACTTTCATTGGCCAGCACCACCGTGGGGTACCAGCCCGTCCCGACCTCGTCGAACTGGTAGTTGCCCTGGTAGATCAACTCCCCTACCCCGTCTGTGGGGGTAAAAGCCAGGCGCGGGTCCCGCCACACCAGGGTGAGCACGCCGGTAAACTCGAAGGTTTCCTCCACCTCGCTGATCTGGTTGATGTCGTGCAACTCAAAAGCGGACCGAACAATCACCGGTCCGTCCGCGGGCGGCGGGGTGAGCAGCAGGAGATTGGCAGGTATCGACGGCGGCACTACGCCAGGTTCATCCGCAATAGCAGTGGTGCCGGCACCACTGCAGACCAGGGCAAGGACTATCGCGACGATTCTCTTCAAGACACCTGTCACTGTCGGTAATCCCCTTTTGTTATTGCGTGTCGCGCTAAACGTCCACCAGTATGTTACGAGCTATACCGGGGTGCAACGCATGGACGTAGGGTTTACGTCGCCGCTTGCGTAGCGCGCTGCGCTCTCACTTGCCCACTTCAGCAGCTGCCGCTTCGCCACGATCAATAACCGGCCGAATTTCATAATTCGCATAACCGAACTCGCTACCGCGGGCGGCGAAATAGCGGTCGCCCAATTTATACACCGTGACAGCGATGGGTGTGCCGGCGATCTGCACCACGTACTGGCCGTCCTTGACCTGGTACTGCATCTGGCTGCCGTGGAACACGCTGTCCAGGCCGCCCTGCTCCGGTACGGCGCCATCGACCGACATGATCAGGCGGCGTCCGTCGCTGCCGTTGAAAATCTCGATGGTCTGGCCAGTAACCGAGTTGAAGACCTCTACGCTCTTGCCAACGATAAGCGCATTGAGCGCCACTTCGTCGAGCTGCTGCGCACCAGCGCGTTTCAGTTCCGCGACCGTAAGGCCCGCCGCTTTACCCCGGCGCGCCTTCTCGGTGGGCGTATACCAGATGGGCGAGGTCCAGGCGCGCTCCTGGATGACGGCCTGGAAGCCGGCCCCGCTGGGGGGTGCCTCACCGGCTTTTACCGCCTCAAAAGTGCTCCAGCGCGGTGTCGGGATCTCGAGCACGCGAACGTAATAAAATGCGTCAAGGGCGGGGTCGAAATCCGGGTCGACCCAGACTGCGCTCAGCTCCGGGGCGCCAATCGTATCCGTATAGCTGGCGTCGGCCAGGTTGACTGTATTGCCCACCGGCGGAAGCTTGCCGGTGTCCGGGTCGAGCACCCGGTCACCCGACCAGGCGACATCGTAGATCTTCTCAAAACTCTGGCCACTACTGGCCCAACCCTTGATGACCTGGATCCGGTCCAGGTTGGCGCTGGTGGGGTCCTTCACTGCCCAGACCGCAAAGCTGGGGGCGTCGGCACCCGGTGCCGGCAGGTCGCCGCCCATGGGGACACCGCTGGCATAGGCGGTCTTGACCCACTCGGCGCGCTGCAACATTCCGGGGGTAAAACCCCACCCGCCGAACAGCCGTACCTTCATGCGCACGCCGCTGGTGGTGTAGGTTTCCTTGCGCTTGAGGCCGGCGAAAATTGCCTCCCGGGTATTCTCCTCGGCCCAGACCACCGCCAGACCCGCGGGTGTTGGCCACAGGTTATTCAGGCCCAGCGCGCCGCCGTGCAGGCGTTTCTGGGGGGTGTCGTCCGCGTTGCCGT
>JAHEBM010000005.1:12270-106169 GCA_024642245.1 Haliea sp. | reverse complement strand
CAGGCGCCATTGTAACTAGCGTTCGCTGATCCCGGAATGCGACGCCCACCGGTGCATTGTGAAAGCTGGGTGAGAACGACCAATGAAAAGACCACATGCCACCTATGACTGCGCCGACGGCCTATTGCGCGCCGAACAATTCCAGATCGCTTACGCGACCAACGATATCGAGCGAGCGCGTACAATTTTCCAGGAGCGCTACGGGATCAAACGCTTCCAGAGACTGGAAGGCCCATTGCATGCGGGCGGCCATATCCATGTTGAGCTGGCCTGGGTGGGCAATACGATGTACGAGTTGCTTACGGCCAGTGGACCGGGTTCTGAACTTTATACTGTCCGTCTGCCGGCTGACGATTTCGCGATCAGGCATCATCACCTGGGCTTTTTGATTAGCAGCGAAGACCAGTGGGAAGCCCTGTTGGCCAACGTTGAGCGCAATCGGTGGTCCTTGCTTTCAAAAAGCAACAATCCGGGTTTTATGCAAAGCTGCTTTGTGGATGTTCCCGAGCTCGGGCACTACCTTGAATATTTGTATCCCGAGCCGGCGGGCCTGGCATTTTTCGAAAACGTACCGGGCAACTGACACAAACCGATAACGAGCGGCATCAGAGGTATTTCGCATGGATACACCGATCGGCCCCACGCTCCTGGAATATCTTGGCGACCTGGAGGGCGCGGTTAAGGAAATCGCCAACACCTGGCACCCGGAGGATTCCGCCTATCGGGCCGATGTCTATCGGCAGGCGATGATGAGTCTGTCTTATGCGTATTTTGCGTATTTTCACGCCACGGCCGAGCATCCCGACTGGGCGCCGCTGTGGAACCCCGTGTTTACCTTGCAACCAAACCCGGACGACATCTATCTGTACAGCCCCATCAGCGGGAAACTGGCCTACAAGGTGAGTGGCAATCGCGGCACGGTGAAAATCCTGAGTTTTACAACACAGCGATTCATGTCGGGTATGGTCGATGATATCTCGCTGATAGGCGGTCACAATGAGATTGATGACCAGGGTATCGTATTCGAGGCCAATGGCGACTTCGAGCTGGTTTTCAGCGTCGAGCGGCCGCCGGCATGCGAGGGAAACTGGGCGCCCATTGACCCCGAAGCCACGGGCATGATGGTGCGGCTGCGCAGTTACGACTGGGAAAACGAAATCGATCCCACGCTCTCCATCGAGTGCCTGGACGCGGTGCCGCCCAAGCCGCGCCTGGCACCGGAAGAAATTCTTGCCCGTATCCAGGATATGGCGAAATTTCCCGCGCGTAAGACGCGCAGTTATTACCGGATGCAAAATGCGGTGAAAGCGTCGGTAGGCTTTAACGTGTTCGAGCCGGTGCGCATGAAAGGCGCGTTGGCAAAGCAGGTCTACTGGCCCGCGTGTTTCCAGCTCGATGATGGGGAGGCGTTAATTATTGAAACCGAATTGCCGAAGCAGCGCCCGTACTGGAATATTCAGCTCAACGATCCCTATTTCAACGCGCTGGAATACGTTTATCGTTTTTCCAGCCTTAATGGGCATACCGCATGGGTCAGCCCGGATGGAAAATTCCGGGCGGTTATCTCGCTCACCGACCCGGGCGTACCCAACTGGCTTGACCCGGCAGGTTACAGGGAGGGCGGTATCTACGGGCGCTGGTATGACTGCGACACCGCCCCGACTCCGGTTATCAAGCGGGTACCCCTGGCGGAATTGCGGCGGCACCTTCCCGAGGGGACTCCGGTTGTGACGCCGCAGGAGAGGGCGGAGCAGCTGCGCCGACGGGTGCGCGCCTGTCAGCGGCGCCGAAGGTGGTAATCGTGGTAGCTGTGGGGCAGGCAAATTACCGCTCTGGTTGCTACTGCCGGTGGCGCCGGTATCGCGCCAGCGATCTGGCCACTTTGGACACAGGTATCGCATACCATGGATGAGACATACGCGCCGCCGCTGCGCTTTGCTACCGCGCGGGATCAGCTGCACGAGATCGTCGCAAACGAGGTCGGCGCCACGGATTTTGGCAGTGACGATTACCTGCCGGGCCTGAGCGTTCTCCTGGAGTCAATGGACTATGACCCGCACTTCACCCGGCGCGGCAGGAGCTATGCCTGGGGTTCGGTTGTCAGCGTACTCAAGGGCCGGGCTGAGGCCATCAAGTCGATGCACCGCAATCCCGGTTTCGACCGGCAGGCCATCCTGGACCCGGTAGTGATAACAGGGATTCCGAGGACGGGCACCACGGCTTTGCACAAACTGATGGCGACCGATGCGGCATTCCAGGGTTTGCAGACCTGGCTGCTGGACTCGCCAATGCCGCGGCCGCCGAAGGACACCTGGACTGACTATCCGGCATTTCAAAAAACGGCGGCCACGCTCGAGGCGCGTTTTAAAGCCGCACCCGTCAAGCGCGCCGCGCACAACATGGCTGCGCAGGAGGTGGATGAATGCTGCCTGCTGCTGCGCCAGGGCTTCGTTTCGAACCTCTGGACCGTAGGCTGGTCGGCGGCCACCTATGATGCCTGGTGGCAATGCCAGAGCGAGGAGGCGTCCTACCGCCACTATTACCGGTGTGTTCAACTTATTGGCAGCAGCGAACCGGAAAAACGCTGGCTGTTGAAGAACCCCGGGCATATCGATAACCTGGATCTGCTGTTCGCCGTATTCCCCGATGCCAAGGTGATCCAGACACATCGCGATCCGGCCAGGGCGTTGCCCTCGCTGTGCTCACTGCTGATGCAGTTGCATCCAATCGTAGAGGAAGGTCGCTACGAGCAGCGCGCGCATAATATGCTGGTGCGTGAAGTGGCGAAATGGGCGGGTGCCGTGCGCAAGGCGCAGCGTGTGCAGCAGGCTCACCCTGGGCAGGTGCTCGATATCGACCACAGCGAATTCCATGGCAACCCGATGGCGGTAGTCGAACGAATTTACCGGTTTATCGGCATGGACCTGGCGCCGGGAACCCGGTTGGCCATGCAACAACGCATCGTCGATGATCCCGAGCGGCGCCATGGTGCCCACAGCTACGACGTTGCCGACTTCGGCCTCACCGAGGATGAAATTCGCAGACGCTTTGGTCCGTATATGGATCGATTCGACCTCGCTCCCGGGCAATCCCGGCGCAAAGGAGAAGCACAATGAAGGCCGCCGTTTACCGGGAGCAAGGCAAGCCCCTCGTGCTGGAGACATTACCCGACCCCGCCCCCGCGGCCGGTGAGGTTTTAATAAAAGTGCATCGCTGTGGGATCTGCGGCACGGATTTGCATATGACTGAAGGTCACCAGTGGCAGTTTCAGCCCGGCACGGTGCCCGGGCACGAGTATTCAGGTGAGATCGTCGAGGTGGGTCCGGGTGTAACCGGCCTGAAAAGGGGCGACCTGATCACCGCTCTGCCCTCGACCGGCTGCGGGCATTGCGAGGCCTGCTATCGCGGCAATCTTGCCCTGTGCCACAACGCCCCCGGGGTGATGGGCGGCTACGCCGAACTGATGCGGGTTCCCGCCAGTGTAGCTCTCAAGCTCCCCGCCACGCTGTCTGCCGCTGACGGCGCCCTCATCGAACCGCTCGCCGTTGGTTTATACGCGATGCGGATGTCGCACATTCAACCGGGAGACCGTGTGCTGATACTGGGCGCAGGGTCGGTCGCGCTATGCGCTATTTACTGGGCGAAAAGGCTGGGCGCGGGGCGTATTGTCGCAATGTCGCGCTCGGCACGGCGCAAGCCAATGGCGCTGCAGATGGGAGCCGATGCCTTCTTGCAGTATGGCGAGAACGAGACCGGTAATGTCGTTGAAGCACTCGGTGGCGCGCCCGATGCCGTGTTTGAATGTGTCGGCAGCCAGGGCTTTCTGGGAAAGGCGATCCAGCACGTGCGGGATTTCGGCCAGGTCATCTCGATGGGATTCTGTACATCCCCCGATCAACTGGTCCCTGCCATGGCGGGTTTCAAGGGGGTGTCCCTGCAGTTCCCCGTCGGGTATTCCCTCAAGGACTTCCAGTACGTCGCCGACGTGATGGATGCCGGGTATGTCGACCCCAAAATCCTGATCAGCTCGGTTATTCCGCTGGATGATTTACCGGCCACTTTCGAGCGCTTGCGCGATCCCAATAACGAGACAAAGGTGCAGGTGGCACCGCTGACCCCCTGATCGGAGACAAGTTATGGCCACTGCAATAAAGACGGCACCGACGGCCATCGTGGTCGGCACGGGATTCGGCAGTCGGGTCCATGTTCCGGCTTTGCGGCAGGCGGGGTTCGAGGTTGTCGGGCTGGTGGGCAGTAATGCGCAGCGCACGGAAGAGCGGGCCCAGGCTCTTGGGGTGCCGGCGTTTTTCACCGACCTGGAGGAGGCGATTCGCAGAACCGGCGCGGCGGCGGTTACCATTGCGACACCTCCTCACACGCATGCTGCACTGACGCTCACCGCACTGTCGCGGGGCTGCCATGTGATCTGTGAAAAGCCGATGGCCAGTAATGCCGTCGAGGCGCGCGCTATCCTGGAAGCGGCCGAGCGTGCCGGGGTCACGCACCTTATCGGCCACCAGTTTCGCTGGTCCCCCGAGCGGGAAATCGTCAGGCGCGCTATTGCCGATGGCCTGATCGGGCAGCCGCGGATGCTGACGCTGGCCAGCTACCTGCCTCTTGTTGCATCACCGGCGGCAAAGATGCCGCACTGGTGGTTTGACCGGGGTGTTGGTGGAGGTTGGCTCGGCGCTCATGGCTCACACCTGGTCGACCAGGTTCGCGCCTGGCTGGGTGAATTTGCCAGCCTGAGCGCGGCGCTGCCGATGGTTTCAGCGCGCGAGGGTCTGGCCGAGGACAGTTATGTGCTGCGATTCAGGCTGGCCAATGGCGCGCAGGGTGTGCTGCAGCACACTGCAGGGGCGTGGGGCGAGCCCTCCAGTGTCGCCCGGGTGGCGGGCACACTGGGAACGATCTGGGCGGACAGGGGGGTTGTTCGTCTTGCCGATTGCACGGGCATGCGCGAACTCCCGGTACCTGATGACCTGCAGGGGCCACCGCCGGCCGGTGGCCAGGGCGAGAATTCGCATCCACGGCAGTCACACATGGAGGTGGGACTCTACGCCGCCCTGTGCGATGTGCTGCGTGCCGGGGTCGAGGGGCGCAGGCCGGGCGGCGCTGTGCCCCCGCCGACATTCCGCGATGGTGTAGCCTGTATGGAGGTGCTGGACGCCATCCGCCTGTCTGCGGCAAATGACGGTGCGCTGGTAACGCTGTAAGCCGGTGCCCGGGCCGGGTATGGCCGGAGCCGTGGCACAAAGCCCGGGCCCGGTCGCCTGGAAAAGAGAACGCCGTTGGCTCCTGCCTGGACCTCGCGGTCAATTAGTAGTCAACAGTGATGTATATATGTTAGGCTGGCCGGGATTGCATCGATCGGAGGCGCTACCCGTGGGGTAATTGCCGGCCACGCCGGAAGCTTGCCTTCCTGCCGCCGGGGAACGGCAGCCGTATGACAGGCCAGGTGATGAGCACAGATAAGCAGAAATCCGCGCCAACCATTCTCGGCAGGTTCGCCGCCGAGGCGAACAAGACTGGCGACGCGATACCGGTTAATAGCTATATCCATATCTCCAAGGATATGGGGGACAGTATTCTGGTGACTACACCCGCCGGGGATGTCGTCGTCAACACGGGACTTCCCGGTAACGGTTCCGTGCACCGGGGCAGGTTTGCCCGGGTAAGCGCGAATCCCATAAAGCATATTATCCTCACCCAGTGCCACGCCAACCAGTTTGGTGGCGCCCAGGCCATGAGGGATGCCCAGACGAAGATTATCGCCCAGGCGCGCTATCCCGAGTGCCGCCGATACTGGATCAGCCTCCACGACTTCTACGCCAACCGGTCCAATAAATTGTGGGGTCGTGTGCTGGACAAGGATCGTCCCTATCCAAAAGAACAAATGGAAGAAGCCAAACTGGATATCCTGTTTGATGACAGTTACCAGTTTGAGCTGGGTGGACGGCAGTTCCAGCTCTTGGCCACGCCCGGTGGCGAAAGCCTCGACTCACTCGTGGTGTGGCTTCCGCAGGATAAAATCGCCATCGTTGGCAACCTGTTCGGGCCGATTTTCGGGCATTTGCCCAACCTGTACACCATTCGTGGTGACAAGATACGTTCGGCAATGCGCTATATCGAATCCGTCGAGCGGGTACAGGCCCTGGAGCCGGCCGTGATCATTACCGGGCACGAGCTGATAACAGGCGCTGCACAAATCCAGCAGACCATTTCCCGGCTGCGCGACGCTGTGCGCTACATACACGACAGCACCGTCGCGGGGATGAATGCCGGTCGTGATGTGCATACCCTGATGCGCGATACAAGCTTGCCGTCGCAGCTGCAGGTCGGGCAGGGTCACGGCAAGGTATCCTGGTGCGTCCGGGCCATCTGGGAGGAATATGCCGGATGGTTTCATTGCGATTCGACAACAGCGCTTTACGATTCGCCCGTTTCGAGTGTCGCCGCTGATGTTGCGGAGTTGGCCGGGGGAGTGGATGCGCTCATTGCCAGGGCCCGGCGCTACATCGAACAGGAACAACCACTGCAGGCGCTGCACCTGATCGACCTCGCGCTGCTCGCTGCACCGGATGATGTCGGGGCACTGCAGGCGACCATTGCAGCACACCAGCAACTGGTGGACGCGTGTAGTACTGGCACGTTCAGCGAGCTTATGTGGCTCAAATCGGAGATCGGTAAGGCACAGCTGAAGCTGGCTGCTGTTGGTGGGGATGCGCGCAGCCCCTGAGGGAGTGCCCACTACTATTGGCCTGCTTAAGCAGCCGCGGGTCAGGGAATAAATCAAAGACCCCAAATGTACTATGGACCGGCGACTTGAATATAAAGGAGCGTAAACGGATGAAAGTAGCGGTATTACACGGGCCGGAAGACCTGCGCCTGGATGAGGTAAAACGCCCCCAGGCAGGCCCGGGAGACCTGGTTGTCAAGGTGGTAGCGGCGGGTATCTGTGGTACAGACCTGCATTTCCGCCATATGGGACCGCGATTTCCCGATCGCCCCATGCCCCTTGGGCACGAGTTCGCCGGGGAAGTGATCGAGGTGGGCGCCAGGGTCAGCAGCTTCAAGCTCGGGGACAGGGTAGCCTACAACTCCAACAACAGCCCCGCGGACATGGGCCGCGGTGGCGAATGCGGGGGATTCAGCAGCTACGTGGTCCTCCGGGACGTGGACCAGCAAACGCAGTCGCTGTGCAAACTGCCGGACAATGTCAGCTATGACCACGCAGCGCTGGTGGAGCCGATATCGGTTGGTGCTCATGCCGTGAATCGCGCCGATCCGAAGCCCGGAGAAAGTATTACCGTGTTTGGTGCAGGTCCCATAGGGCTGGGAATCATCATGACGCTGATCGGCCGGGGCATCGATGATATTGTCGTTTTTGACCTCTCGCCCCTGCGCCGGGAGCGCGCCATGAACCTGGGTGCTCGCGCGGCCTTTGACCCGCGAGAGAACCCGCCGGCGGATATCCTGGGTGAACTGCGCGGCCATGGAAAAATCTGGGGCGTGCCCCATCCTTTGACCGACATCTATTTCGAAGCCAGTGGGGCTCCGGGCCTGATCCCCGATATCGCCGGCTTCTGCAATAAAAACAGCCGTGTCATCACGATTGCCCTGCATCGACAGCCGTTGACACTGGATGGTACGAGAATCATGAGCAAGGAAATCAGTATCATCGGTTCGCAGGGCTACCCGGTCGAATTTCCCCAGGTGATGGCCGGGATAGCGAATGGCGAAATAGACCCGGAGAAAATGATCAGCCATCGCTTTCCTTTCGACCAGTTTGGCCAGGCCTTCGAAATTGCCGATAACGCCAGCGAATCGGCAAAAGTGGTGCTTCAGTTCGACTGAGGGAATTTTGGGAGAAATTATTCATGACTTTCGATGAAATCGTCAACGCGGCGCGCGAAGCCACCGGTCTTGCCGATCCTGACAGGGACTCGTGGCAGGAGGGACTGGAGATACTCCTGCGCGATCATGCCAAGGCTGACCTGCTGACCGAGAGGGGAGAGGCGATTATCAAACGCCGCTATGTCAATGCGCTGGCATCGCGCATGCAGGTCGATGACTATATTCGCAAAAATCCCGCGGTCCTGGATACGCCCGTCACCCGCCCCGTGTTCATCCTGGGCATGGTCCGAACGGGTACCACCATGACCAGTTACCTGATGGACTCGGATCCGGCCAACCGGTCATTGCTGCGCTGGGAAGCCTACAATGTGACACCTCCGGCTGCTCCGGGCACGACGCGAACTGACCCCAGGTGCCTTGTGGAAAAAGCTGCCGACGAGCAGATGATCAAGAACAACCCCGAGGGCGTCGCCACGCATTTCGAGCCGGCCGATGGTCCCACCGAGTGCGTGCATCTTGTCGCACAGGATTTTCGTTCCATGATGTTCACCGCCCTGTCCTCCACGCCGGTTTACGCGGACTGGATCCTCGATTGTGATATGGGTGCGGCGTTTGAGCATCGCATGCGCGTGTTCCAGATACTGCAATCTACCAACCCTGGTCGTTGGGTGCTGAAAATGCCCTCGGACTCAGTGTTCATACCCTGGATATTCAGGACGTTTCCCGATGCCAGGGTCATCTGGACCCACCGTGACCCCTACGCGGCCTTTGCCAGCTCTTTCAGTATGCGCGGCAAGTCCCGCAAGATTTTCAACAAGGACATAGACATCGACTATATGCGTTGCAAGTGGCCCCTACAGTTGTCCCTGCACCTGAAAAGACCCCTGGCCATGGCCCGGGAAAGACCACAGGACATCTACAACCTGTATTACGACGACATGATGCGCGATCCGCTCGCCCAGATGAAGAAGGTCTATGCCTGGCTGGGATGGGATTGGACAGACCTGGCCGAAAACGGGATGCGCGGCTGGCTCGACGCAAATCCCCAGGGGCGCTTTGGCAAGCACAGTTATTCCCTCGCGGAGTGGGGATTCTCCAAAAAAGAGCTGGAACCCTATTTTGCCGATTACCTGAAAGATCACCCGGTTGATACAAGTGTGGAGGTGTAGCCATGCCCAACAGTATTTTTGACCTGACCGGCAAGGTGGTGCTTGCCACTGGCGCCAACAGCGGTATTGGCCTGGCATTCCTCAATGGTTGTGCCAGGCAGGGCGCAGACGTGGTCGTCTGGGGGCGACGAGAAGATAAAAATGCGGAGGCCTTGAAAGCCCTGAAGTCACTCGGCGCGCCGCGGGTCCACGCTGAGGCGGTCGACGTTGCGGACGAGGCGGCGGTTGATGCAGCCTTTGCCTCCACGCTCGCGGTAATGGGCCGGGTCGATTGTGTCTTTGCCAATGCAGGCTACCAGAATCGCGCGGCCTCATTTCCGGACATGACAAGCCAGATGTATCACGATCTGCTCAATGTGAATCAACACGGCGCTTTTTATACCCTGCGTGCAGCTACCAGGCATATGCGCGACCGGGCGCAGGCAGGCGATCCCGGCGGGTCGATTGTGGTCTGTGGAAGTCTATCGATATTCCAGGGTCGCCAGGGGCTGGAGCACTACGCGGCGGCCAAGGGGGCCTTGTCAGCCATGGTCAAGGGCCTGGCGGTGGAAATGGGTCAGTACGGCGTAAGAGCCAATATGATTGCCCCGGGCATGATTATTACCGGAATGACCGGCGACAATCCGCAAACAGAGAAAATCATCGAGCATTTTTCAGCGATTACCCCTCTGGGTCGGCCGGGGTATATGTCTGATATCGAGGGGCCGGCTGCTTATCTCGCCTCTGACGCGTCAGCGTTTCAAACGGGCGATATTCTTGTCATCGATGGCGGGCGCGCGGTGAATAGCCAGTAGCCGCGTATCACCTTAATAACGGTAGGGTAAACATGAAGAAGAAATTTCTCCTGCTGGGTGTAGCCGGAATTGCCGTGCTTGCCGTGCTTGTAAAAGCCTGCACTGCGCACACAGCCAGCGACGCCAGCCTCAGGCACCTGGAAAGCGGTGATGTCGTCGGGTTTGAAGACAAGGCAGATACCTATGCCTGGCTGGGCATACCCTTTGCCAAACCACCGGTGGGCGAACTGCGCTGGCGCGCGCCACGAAGTGTAGAACCCTGGCAGGGTACGCTTGAGGCGCTCGAACACGGCAATATGTGCAAACAGGTGCCTCCGATCAGGTGGATTGACATCATAGGTGATGAAGATTGCCTGTACCTGGACGTCTGGTCTCCGAGGCTGACCGCCGAAGAAATTGAAACCTCGAATCTTCCTGTCATGGTGTGGATCCACGGCGGCGCCAATACGCTGGGGACGGCCCTGGCCACGCGCTCCTACAATATCGCTGGCAGTGAGCAGGTGATTGTTGTCTCCCTCCAGTACCGCCTGGGCATTCTGGGCTGGTTCAGCCATCCTGCACTCAGGGAAACGGCGGAAACGCCGCTCGATGCCACCGGTAACTTTGCCCTGCTGGATATGGTGGCTGCGTTGCAGTGGGTCAGGGAAAATATTTCCGCCTTCGGAGGTGATCCTGGGAATGTAACCATCTTCGGCCAGAGTGCCGGGGGCTTCAATGTGCTTGCCTTGATGGCGTCACCCCCCGCCCGGGGTATGTTTCACAAGGCCATATCACAAAGCGGCAATATCCAGACCGTGCCCCAGTCGATGGCGGAAAACTACGTTGATGACCAGGATGCCGGCCTGTCCTACAGCAACAGGGAGTTTATTAACACGCTGCTGATCGACGATGGCAGGGCCAGTGATCGAGAGGCCGCGAAAAATATACAGAACGGTATGGGCAATGGCGAACTGGCAGCCTATTTGCGCGGTATGCCCGCGGATAAAATTTTTGCGAGCGTACACCGTCGCGGCAAAAACCTCGGTTACTTTACACCCACCAATATTCGCGACGGACTGGTTCTGCCGCACGAGCCGGTGCTGGAATTATTTCGCGATCCCGAAAAATACAATCGGGTACCCGTCATCCTCGGCAGCAACCGTGATGAATACAAGTTCTTCCTCTGGGAGAATGAGGACCTGACGGATACCCGCCTGGGCGTTTTCACCAAGGTAAAGGACCTGGACGACTATAACCGTGTGACGCGCTACTTTTCCGACGGCTGGCGTGCCACTGGCGTTAACGAGCCTGCCGCGGCACTGCAAGGCAGCCAGCCCGGAGAAGTCTTTGCCTACAGATTTGACTGGGCGGGACAGAAGCAGAGCTTTTTGGGCAATGATATGGCCAATCTGCTGGGGGCGGCACACGGCCTGGAAAATACCTTTGTCTTCGGCCCGGAGGCCGTTTCCGGGCTCTCACAATACGCGGTGGCTGAAAACGGGGATAGCCGCAGGGCGCTCGAAGTTGCCATGCGCGACTACTGGACAGCATTTGCCAGGACGGGCCAGCCCGGCAACGGCGGCAACCCCGAACTTCCCGTGTGGCAGCCCTGGCAGGACTCGGGCGTCAATAAGCTTATCCTTGACCGGGGGGAAGCCAGTGGCATACATATGACCAGCGATCACCTGGATGTAGCACAACTGAAAGAGCGCATCAGAACTGACCCGGCAATCCGTTCCAGTCGTGAGCGCTGCGAGCTCTACGCCCGGGTTTTTTATCACGGGCTGACCAGGGATTTCTGGAGCGATGCGGAATACAGCGCCATGGGTTGCAGCGAATATCCTCTGGAGGGCTTCGAGGGAATCATCTGATCGCGTTAAGGAGGCAGGCCAGCCAAGGGCTCGATCAGCTGCTGTGAAGCTTCAACCGATGCCTGCCGACCGTGGTCGACAGGCGTTGGCTCAGGGCCGGGCGGTCAGGGCATTGCCAGCAGGTTGCAATCCAGTTTGTCGAGTATCTTCTCCGCGGTGTTGGTGTTGATCACGGCGGCGAGCCCGGTACGTGCGGAGTTACCGATCACCACCATGTCTGCATTGAGCTCCTGCGCCAGGTCGACTATGACGGAATCGGTGTCGCCCATCCTGATATGAACCTGGTCGCTTGGCACCCCGCAGGCCCGGGTCAGCTGACCCTTGTCAGGGCGGTCTGACAGCTCCGTGTAGGCATTGATAAAGTGAATTTTCACGGCACCACCGGCAAGTAAACGTTTGGAGAAATCCAAAATTTTCTCGTTTAATTTATCGTAAGTCCCCGCCTCTCCCCGAAACTGTACCGCAGCAAGAATGGTGCGACTGGCGGCTGTTGCTTCGGTATCTGCCTTCACCAGCAAAACAGGGCAGGCACACTGGCGTAGCAAGGTTCGGTCGGAGGTGTCATTCAGCAGGCGCTGGCTGGCTGAGCGTTTATGTGAGGACTTGAACACCGCGTCGGCCTCAATGCGATCGGCGGCCTGCACTATGGCCTCGTACCAGTCCTTGCCCCACTCCACTTCGACAGTGACCTGGACTCTCTTGTCGACCAGCGAGGAGACGACCTCCTGGACAATTTTTTCCTGGGCGGCGATCAGCTCGGCCTTCCTGGCTGCCTTACCCTCGGATTTTGGAATCCTGGAGTAAATGCAGGAATAGACATGCAGCTTGACATCGGCGCCTGCGGCGCTTTGCGCCAGGGCAGCGGCCCGTCCCAGAGCAGGCTGGGCGTCGCGGGTGGGATCGTAAACTACGAGAATGGTTGTGCTTGCCATTGATTGTCTCCGGTATTGTCGTGCAAGGTCGGGCCAGGGGCTCATTATGGCTTAAAGCGACCCTTTTGTAAGTATGGGCAATAGCGAGATACTGACAAAGGAAACTCCCGGGTGCGATTTGCTCCGGGGGGAGACCCGGTGGAGGGGGCTTTGACCACGCTTCTGCTATTGTTACTGTGTTACCCAATCGCCAAATACAGGGTGTTTCGTCGGTGCTCACTGAATGATTGAGACTTTTGGCAAACTGCTGTTTATGTTGCTGGCAACCAACGGTGCTCCGGTGCTGGTGACTCGCGTTTTGCAGTCACTTGGCAGCGTGCCAGTTGACCTGGGTCGGCGATTGCCTGATGGTCGGCCAATATTTGGCCCATCCAAGACCTGGCGTGGCGTAATAGCAGCCCTGGCCACGTCGTGCATCCTGGCCTGGTGCTTCGGTTATGGTTGTCGCTTTGGTTTTACCCTGGGCGTCCTGGTCGTCGCCGGGGATTTAATCTCCAGCTTTATCAAACGCAGAATTGGCATTCCGCCCAGTGACAGGTTTATCGGTCTGGACCAGTTGCCCGAGTCCGTTCTTCCGTCGCTCTACGCCGTTTCCGCCCTGGAACTGGACTGGTCGTACACACTGCTATTGCCCCTGGCCTTTATGCTGGTTGAAATGGTTATTTCCAAGCCGCTGTTTCTTCTCAAAATCCGCAAGCGACCCCACTGAAACCATTGCCGGCTTAAGCCTCTACCGTGCGCAGTGTGTGCAGGGTAATTTCCGGTCGGCAATTGAAGCGCGCCGGCACCACCGAACTGCCAGTGCCTACCGAGGTGTAAGCCTGCATAAGCTCATAGGACCATGCGCCGGCGCCGGTAAACCTCGGAGCGGAGGAATTCAGGGTCAGGGGAATGCCGCCGGGCAGGCAAATCTGTCCGCCGTGGGTATGACCGCACATCATAAAGTCGAACCCCACGCAGGCTGCGTGACGATAGATTTCCGGGGAGTGTGAAAGCAGCAAGGCAACCGCTTCATCGGGAATGCCTTCGTAAGCTTTTTCCAGGTTGTCGGTGGAGAAATAGTGTGGATCGTCAATTCCGGCCAGCCAGACGAACTGGCCCAGGCGTTCAATGGCGACGCTCTCGTTCAACAGGAGTCGAATGCCCAGGTCCTCGATGTCTCGAACCATCAGGATACTGTCGTGGTTGCCAAGAACGGCGTAAATGTCCTGCCTGATAGCGCGAGATACCTGCTCCAGTCCCCGCATGGCGTCTTCGTAGGGGCCGTGGGTCAGGAAGCGGTAATCGCCCGTCAATACGCAGATATCGAATGAAAGGCCTCGTATCTTTTCAGCCAGTGCATCGGGAAATTCCTGCAGCGAATCAAGATGCAGGTCACTCAACTGTAACAGCCTGAAGCCATCAAAGACTTTCGGCAGCCGCGGGAGCACGATGTCATTGTGGCGTACTGTCAGATCCAGAACATTGGCCCTGCCGCGCGCGGCCAGGCCGGTAATCTGCAAGGCAAATTTGATGAGAACCGAAGCAGTACGCCAGTTTTCTATATGGAAAAATGTGCGACCTTGTCCAAAGCGATCGGCGTTGTGCTCGGTCTCCAGCCCAATACGCCACCGCAGGTGGGCCTTGCCGACTCGCCTGATGAGGTAGTCATGAAGTTCAGGATCTTGCTTGAGTCTGCTGAGAATTGGCATTCTTCACAGGTCCAGTTGCATTGAATATCCGTTTCCCGAATGGTTCAACCATCACGGGAAGTTACAGGTAGCCCTGCAACAGGTCCCGGGCAATAATGACCCGCTGTATTTCGCTGGTACCCTCGTATATGGTGGTGATGCGCACATCGCGGGCCATCCGCTCCAGCGGATACTCGCGGATATAGCCCGCCCCGCCCATCATCTGCAAGGCGCTGTAACAGGCATCGTTGGCCTTTTCGCTGGCAAACAGTTTGGCCATGGACGCGGAGGTGCCGAATGCCAGCCCCTGTTGTTTGTTCCAGGCGGCCTGCATCAGCAACAGGCGGGCCGCTTCCAGTTCCGTATAGCGATCGGCCAGCATCCATTGCAGGCCCTGGAATGTGCCAATCTTGGTGCCGAACTGCTCCCGCTCCCCGAGATAGGCCCTGGCGTAGTCCAGTGCCGCCAGGCCGACGCCCAGCGCAAGAGAGCCGATACCGATACGCCCGCCTGCGAGCTCTCCCACTGCTACCTTATAGCCCTGGCACTCCTCGCCGAGCAAGGCGGTGCCAGGTATCCGGCAGTCACTGAAGGTAACGACGTTGGTAGCAGAACCGCGCTGCCCCATCTTGTCCTCTGCCTTGCCTATCGCGATGCCCGGCAGGCCGTTGTCAACGATAAAGCAGGAGATACCCTTGCCCTTGGGCTTCGCAGCGTCGGTGACGGCCCAGACCACGAAGCAACCGGCATATTCCGCGCTGCTTATGTATATTTTGCTGCCGTTGAGTATCCAGTCATCGCCATCGCGAACTGCCCGGGTGCGCATGGCGGCGGGGTCGGACCCCGCTCCCGCTTCCGTCAGGCAGAAACCGGCCGCGGGGTACTCGCCGCTGCAGATGCGCGGGAGGTAGGTGGCTTTCTGGGACTCGTTGCCCACCGCCTGGATCACCTCCGCCACCATGTTGGTCACGGATACCGTCACGGCGGTTGCGGCACAGCCGCGGGCCAGCTCAGTGATGGCGGTACTGAAGGCTATTACGCCAGCCTCGGTGCCGCCGTACCGCGCCTCGATATTCAGACCCATGAAACCGAGTTGGGCCAGCTGTTTCAGGTTGGAAAGCAGGATGGCCCGACCCTCGTGCTCGTCCAGGGCGGCTGCGCTGGGCGCCAGTACGCTTGCGGCGAACTGCCGTGCGGTGGCCTCGATCATTTGTTGTTCTTCGGTGAGTGCGAGTTGCATCGAGTGCTCTCCTGACTGGCGAATTCTTCGTCTGGGCGACCAGGCTGCATGCCATCAGCTTGTGCCGCCCAGTCCGGTGCTTGCGGGTAATGATATCGATACTACCCCGGCGTGCTCTATCCGCTGCTGCCGGTATGCAGGGGTAAGTCGATCACCGCGGGCAAGGATAATGGCGGGTTCCGGCTTCTTTGTGAAGCCCCATTTCGTTTTCAATCAGCCGCGCTGATGCATCCCGGAGTGATATTGCCGGCGGAAAAGTGATTGTATCCCTGGCCACCCGGAAGCTTTTTAAGTCATGCGTCAGTAAGGCCGATTTTGTGAAAACGGCGAGCGTTTTCTGTGGGTGGTTTCTTCTTTACGAGACTGGGTATACCCTAGGATAACTCTCACGGAAAAACAGGATAAATCCGGCTTGCGCGTACTGCTGGTTGAAGATGATCTGCAACTGGGTGAGTCCCTGGAGGCGGCACTGCGGTTGGAACAGTACGCCGTGGACTGGCTGCATAGCGGAGAACCCGTTCGAGCTGCGTTGGGCGCAACCCCCTATGACCTTCTGGTGCTGGACCTTGGCCTGCCGGGAGTGCCTGGCCTGCAGATTCTGCGACAGTTGCGTGCCGATAAACACACGCTGCCCGTCCTGCTCCTGACCGCCCGAAATACCCTGGAAGACAAGGTCGAGGGCCTGGATGCCGGGGCGGATGATTATCTTACCAAACCTTTCGAGATGGACGAGATGTTCGCGAGGATCCGTTCCCTGCTGCGGCGCCACACCGGTAACAGGGCCAGCTACCTCGAAGTGGCCGGCATCTCTTTAGATCCGGTGGAGCGACATGTGTTGGTCGACGGTGAAAGCCAGGATCTCACCTCCCGGGAGTTTGCCATCCTGGAAATCCTGATGCGCCGCGCCGGGCGATTTGTATCGCGCCAGCGTCTTGAAGAAGGTATTTACAGCTGGGGAGAGGAGGTGGGATCCAATACCGTCGAGGTCTACATATCCAGATTGCGCAAACGATTTGGCAGTGAGGTGATAGAAACCATGCGCGGTGTCGGATACCGCATCAGGGCCTGATGACCTCGCTGAAGCAGCGGCTTATCTGGATCCTGCTGGGTCCGACGATTTTTGTGTGGCTGGCATCGGCAACGGCCACGTTCTTTTCCGCAGGCGAAGCGCTGCAGGACCAGGTTGACCGTCAACTGCAGCAGTATTTGCATCTTGTGACCTATATATCGCGTGTTTTTGCCCGGCAGATCGACGAGGGTCTGCCGCTTTATGAAAGTTGGAGCGGGAATTCGCTTGAGCAGCTGCGAGCGCGCCCCATGGTGGTCGAAGGCGCCGGGGGACACGGCATGGAACCCGCGGTAAATATCTGGTTAAACGGGGAACTGATAGCCATGTTGGCAGGTTCGCCACAATTTGAAACCCCCGTGTCCGATGGCTTCACCTATTTTGAGGTCAAGCAGGACAGTTCCAACTGGCGCGTACTGACGCATTATGACGAGGTCAGTGGCCTGTGGATCAGCGTCGCGGTGGAGTACGGCGCGGCCCGTCGAACCCTGTTGCGAACGCTGACAAGGGAACTGTTGCCTCTGCTTTTCGTGCTGCCATTGACTATCGCCGTGCTGTACCTGGGCGTGAGCCGTGGACTGCTGCCACTCGAAAAGCTCGAGAGGCAGCTCTCCCGGCGCAAGCCGGGCCAGCTTGAACCCCTGCTGGCGCAAAATGTACCTGCAGAAGTGGCAGGTGTGGTTGCGGCAATCAACAAACTCATACGACGCCTGGAATTTGCCCTGGAGGGGGAGCGGCGATTCACTGCCAATGCAGCGCACGAGTTGCTCACGCCACTGGCCGCTATCAAGACAGAAGTCCAACTGTGCCAGCGGCAGTTGCGGGGTGAGCCTGGCAACGAGATGCTGGCCCGTATTGCCCAGCGCGTGGACCGCGCCAGTCACACGGTAGAACAGCTACTGACACTGGCGAGGGTAGATCCCCAGGCGCCCTTACCTTTGGCTTCCGTCGGACTGCGTGCCCTACTGGTAGAGGTGCTTGCCGAAACCGCCCATCTGGCGGCGGGGCGTGGACTGTCGGTTGCACTTGAAGACGGCGATGAATTGTTTGTCAGGGGCAACGCGCAAACCCTGGCGATTCTGTTGCGCAACCTGCTGGAAAACGCGTTTCGCTATGCCCTTGATAGTTCCGTTGTTCGTATCGAACTGGTCGAAAAAGATGGCGTTTGCCTGCAGATATGCAATGAGTGCAGGGCTCTGCCGCCCGACGAATACCCGCGTATTGTCGAACGCTTCTATCGGGTTCCGGGCAGTGCGGCCACGGGTGCGGGACTGGGCCTGTCGATCGTCAGCGGTATTGTCGATCAACACCGGGCCAGTTTCGCGGTGGGGCCCGGGCCGGATGGCACGGGCTTCTGTGCCCGGGTTATTTTCAGGAAGGCCTGAGTCCGCGGGACTTTGTTACACAGCCCCATGCTTGGTAGCACCGCTGTCAATTCCCCGGCATTGCCAGCGACAGCGGTTGTGCCCCCCGGTGACAGTCTTTCTGCGAGTGCCACTGTGCTGGGTGTCGATTAATATTGAAAACACGCGCGTTTTTGGGCATGGTGCCCATGAAGACTGCTCTGAGCTGTCTTCGGGGTTTAAAATTCTTCCCGGACAGATAAATATAAGTAAGACGCGATGGAATATATGACAAATTTGAAAAAAATACCGAACCTACTCCTGTTGATACCCTGTATTTTAATTGCGGCTTGTAGCGATAATGGCAACAACGTCGCGCCCATCGTGGGGCCGCTGCAAGTGGAGCCGGATTTCACCGCGGCCGATGCCTGGCTCGAAGAGTTCGTTGCCGCCGAGGAGCTTTTCCCGGGTGGCTCTATGGCTATCGTGGACAAGAAGCGCGGTATCATTCACAAGGTCGCTTTCGGTAACCAGACAGTGGATTCCGTTGTGCTGCTGGCCTCCACCAGCAAGGTGCCAACCGTGATGGTGCTGATGGCCCTCGACGGGGATGATGCCAATGTGGATTTCGATATCCGGCAGCCGATCGTGAATTACCTGCCCTGGCTTGGGGTATGGGACCCCGCCATTACAACCGAGCACCTGTTGTCGAACCGCTCAGGCATTCCCGGGTTGCAGTATCAGTTCACCCGTCCCGCTGACTACGCGTCTCACATCTGCCAGTACAGTCCGATAGGCAGTTTGCAGGCATGCGCGGAGACCATATTTACCACGCCACTGCCGAATTTACCCAGCAAGCCGGCTAATTCCGCGTTCGACTACGGTGGCAGTCAGTGGCAGTTATCCGGTGGTGTCGCCGAGTTGGTGGGTGGTGGAACCTGGGCCCAGCTATGGGACCAGTACATAGCCGAACCCTGCGGGATAGAGCTGGCGCGGTACGGCAACCTTCTTTACGCACCCGCAAGCTGGGACGGTAATCCCGACAGCCTGGTAGGCCTGGACAATCCAAGCATGGAGGGCGGGATGATCAGTAACCTGGAAGACTACGCCAGGATTATTTCACTGCATCTCAACGATGGGGCCTGCGGCGAAAAGCAGGTGCTTACGCGCGAAGCCGTCGCCTTTATGCGTGAGCAGCGCACGACGGGAGAAGGCGCGGGCGCCTTGGGCAGCGGGCTGGGCTATGGTATGGGCTGGTGGATTGTTCCCCCGAAGGATGGTGGCAGCGTCTACCTTTACGTGGATCCGGGATTCTACGGCTCCGTTTCCTGGGTCGATGTTGAACGACAGTACGGCGGAGTGGTTTTTTTTGAAGAGTATACCGGATCTGCCGGTAGTAAAGGTTCCGGCGGGGTAATCGAGCAGCTGATCCCGATAATCCAGGAAGCGATCGACGCGGTGCGTTAATCTTTACATGTCCCGATGACAGGCTTGTGGATGTGACGTTTCTCCGGATCAAGGGCAAAAACCCGATACTAAACTTGCGGTAAACACGCGTTCGATTCAGCAAAACCGGTTAGCGGATTATCGACAGCGAACCCGATGACCAGGATATCACCAGTTTCTTGATCTGGACGGTACTGTCATTGCCTGGCGCTGCACTAGAATGATCCTTGCAGGCTTCAGTTGAAGCGACAGGGAGTAGGGTTCGGTATAGCGATGCTAAGAAAAATACTCAAGGATTTGTACCAGAACGACCCCTTGCTGTGGCGCTTTGCCATCGAGAAATTCCGCCGCGAGGACAAGCGCAAGCCGCCATTGCCTGGTGGAGTGCTGTTTACCGGCAGTTCCAGCATTCGCTTTTGGGACACACTGGAACAGGATATGGCGCCCTACCCCGTGGTCAACCGTGGTTTTGGCGGTTCCATGATTCACCAGGTGCTCCACTATGCCGACGACATCATATTACCTCACCGACCTGTTGCAATTTTCCTGTATGCAGGGGAAAACGATATCGCCGGGCTCTGGTTGACCCGCAAGCACTCCGCCGAGGAGGTTTATGAAAACTTCCGCATGTTCTGCCAGCACGTTCACCAAATGCTGCCGGATACTCCCATTTACTATATTTCAATCAAGCCCGCAAAGGGGCGAAAGAAGCACTGGCCGGAGATGCAGCGAGCCAACCATATGATCGAGGGTTTCTGCGAGAGCCACCCGGGATGTCGCTATGTCGATATCGGACCATCGATGCTAAACGCCGCGGGCGAAACCCGGGCAGAACTCTTCACCTTCGACGGCGTTCATATGAATGAAAAAGGCTATGCGGTCTGGACCCGGGTTATCCGGCCGCTTGTTGAGCAACTGGCTGCAGAGGGCGTGATTCAAAGCGCAGCAAGTTGAGCTGTGTCCGTAGATGATGTTCCGGCGGGACGGATTTGCTATTCAATGAGCCCGGCTTGCTTCAAGGCCTCAGCTGCAGCCCGGGTCGCCTTGTTGCAGGCAGGAAAGCCGACATAAGCCACGCTGTGATAAAGCACTTCCTCGATTTCCCTGACCGAGAGACCGTTGCGAACGGCGTTGAGTACATGGACTTTCAGTTCCTCGGTTTGCCCCTGGGCAACCAGGATGCCGAGCGTCACCAGGCTTCTGGAACGCCTGTCCAGGTCCGGCCTACTCCACAACTTGCCAAATACGAACTCCAGCGAGAGCCGGGCCCGCTCGGCGCCAAAGCTTTTGTCGTCCAGAGACTGTCTTACGTTTGCACTGATCTCCGGCGGCAGCATCTCTTCAAACACTTCAAGACCTTTTTCCAAATCTGTGGGCATAGCCACTTTCTCCGTGATGCTTGTGTCCTCCCGCATGCTACACAGACACAGTAACAATCGGTAGTTTCGGATCATGCGATTTCAGGCCGGGCGCGTACCCGGCAGAGACCGTCTTTCGTTGTCGAGGCCAGCTATCACTGCATGCCTGACAATATTTTCCTGACGTCCTCGTCAATCATCGGTCGCCCTGTTTCACCTCTTGCAAACTCCTCTATCCTGGAGCGGATGAAGTCGTCGGGCGAGTCTGCCCAGCGCCTTACGATGTCCCATGCGACATCGTCGGAGGGGATCAGAATATGGCCATCGCGCATGCCATCTGCCAGCTTTACCGCTACACGCTGTGGCAGCATGAGTTGCGTCTGTGCGCCCGGCCCGCGCATGGGGCAATCCTGCGTCCAGTTCGTCATCGACTCAAGCACTCCGGTCGCTACGGGACCGGGAATCAGGCAACTGACGCGAACACCCAGAGGTTCGGCATAGATCGCAAGATTTTCGGTCATGGCAATCACCGCCGCTTTCGCGGCGGCGTAGGGGATTCGGCTGGCGGCGTAGGGATAAAGACCGGCGAATGAGGCCGTGTTGACGATAAAACCCGCGCCACGGGCGAGGAAGCCTGGCAAAAAATGCTGTATTGAGCGCACGGCCGCAAAATAGTTGAGATCCATTATGCGCTGCCATTCGCTTAGGGGAATATCCTCGGGGTGCCCGTTCAACATGCCACCGACGTTGTTCATGACAATGTCGATTTCGCCCCATTTTGCTTCTACCGACCTGGCGGCACTTAACACCGATTCGTCTGATAGCACATTGGCGTGAATTCCGAATGCCATGCCGCCGATGGATGCTATTTCCGCGGCGGTTTCATTGGCGGCGGCCTCGTCAATATCGGCGATGGCCACTCGCGCACCGCGCTGTACCCATTCCATCACAATGGCTTTCCCGATACCCTTCGCTCCCCCGAATATAAGCGCATTGGCTTGCGGAAAAGGATCAGCTGTCGCGGTCATTTTATTACCCTGATTTATCGCTGTAGTTCATTGCTTGTCCGCTTGCTTCTCGACGACGGACTCCGTGCGAGCCGATGGAGAAGCCATCGCGATCGCCTGACGTGAAATTTATACCTCGCTGCGAATGAGTTCGGCAAGTGCCTGGGCTTGTGTCGTCATTACCTGGTGGCCTGCATCTATCTGGACGATTCTTTGCGCATGGAAACGTTGAGCGAAAATCGTTTGCCACCTTATCGGAAGGATATTGTCACGCAGGCAAAGGACATAGCTCGACGGTATTTCGCCCATATTGCCGAAACGCCAATTTTTTTCCTGATAGGAAGCCTGTGGCCAGTTATCGTCGCCAAGTTTCTGCATAAAAGCAGCAGTGTCTGCCACGCTCATGTCGTTGCACAGCATGATTTCTGCGCGCTTGCGGTTACTGGTGGTTTTTGGATCCACTGGCCACCCCACTTCTTCATCTACTTCGCCATGGACTCTATCACCTATCATCTGGATTATCGTTTGTCCTGGCAGCGGCAGGGAGCACGATACGTAGATCAATCGACGAAACAGGTCGGGACGCCGTTCGGCCATGGCCGGCAATACAGTGCCCGCCTGGGAGTGGCCGATCAGCACAAGGTTGGTTAACCCGGCGTCGTCGATGTCACTGATCAACTCCTCGACGATATGATCAAAGGTCATTCCCTGGGTTGTACGCTCGCGCTTTGTACCGCAGCCGGGAACGTCCAGTGTCAATACCTCACAGGGGCTTGCGTCGCCCTGGAGTTTTAGCGCCTTCACGGTTTCTTCCCACACCCAGCTACCCTGGCCGCCCCCGTGGAGAAATGCATAGCGAGCCGGTAGACCCATCGGATTACCCTTTCGTTTTTCTAGCGGGCCCTTAGGCCCGAGTTCCCATCGTGCAGGCGCAATCGCAGTGAATTCTGGTAGTAGGATACGGTTTGGTACTGTCCCACCACGATGGGAAGTTCGATCAATTGCCGGTCATCCAGGTGCTGCTCCAGAACGCGCCAGGTGGCGTCGGAAATCATGGCATTGTCGTACAGCTCTTCAACCGCCTTCAGTATGCAGCGGTCCAGCTCATTCCACCCGGCCGCGTCGGAGCCCCGGGTTATGCGTTCGATCTCCTCGCTGCTTAAGCCCACGTCCTTGGCTATATGGACATGCTCGCCCCATTCGTAGGGTGCCTGGCACAGCCAGCCGATTCGCAGTACCGCCAGTTCGCGATCGCGAGGATTGAGGGCGCCGTTCCCCAGCAATTGAACCCCCAGTTCTGTTTGTCGCGCAAACAGCTGGGGGTGGCGCAACATGGTGCGCATGATCTCTGGCAGGTTGGCCAGCTTCGGTTGCATATCCTCAGCGATTGTTCCCGGGGTGGTGTCGGACATCAGGTCGGTCAGTTCTTCCTTGCGACGTGCGCCTATCGCCTGGTTGACCGCAATCATGCCCTGGACCATGGCCAGCAGGTCCCCGTTAATATCTTCAACCTGCAATGGACTAATGCGCGGTTGGCTTCCCAGGATTTCCCGCTCCCGCACCAGTAGCGCGTCGGATTCCGGAAGGTGCCGCCCCTTGTCCCGTGTCGTGTGTGTCATGCCTTGTCCAGCTTCGCTGCCTGCGCATAGGTGTTTGACTATACAGGGTATGTACCCGATGACTCCAGTCGCAGCCATCTGGTGTAAGCGCAATGAACCGGTGTTTTTGCGATCGGAACTAACCTCGCGGTATCGTGTTGCGATATAGTCGCGTAGCGCGCTCTTTGAGGCTGTTACCGGCCTGCAGGGTATACGCGGGACCCGGGTTTGGTCGGGTTGGTGGAGAGAGCGGAAATGAATACTGTCGGAGGTGTGGCCATGTCACGAACGATTCTGATTACGGGTTGCTCCAGTGGTATCGGGGCAGCTATGGCAAGGGCATTCAATGCCAGGGGGCACCGGGTGTACGCGACGGCGCGCAGGCCGGAATCGCTTGCCAGCCTGGCCGCCGCCGGCATCGCAACCCTGCAGCTTGACGTAAACGATGACGCCTCCATAGCGGCTGCATTCAAGACGGTCGAGTCTGAAGCGGGACAACTGGATATGCTGGTGAACAATGCGGGCTTTTCCCAGGTGGGTGCCGTGCTGGACCTGACCAGGGATGACCTGAGGTCACAATACGAAACCAATGTGATCAGCCCCGTTGCGGTGACGCGGGCAGCTTTGCCCCTGTTGCGCAGGGCGGTTGCGGTAAGTGGCGTCGCAGATGTAGTCAACGTGGGTAGCATCGTGGGTCTTTTCACCACACCATTTGCCGGCGCCTACTGCTCAAGCAAGGCGGCAATTCACGCACTGTCGGATGCCCTGCGCATGGAGCTGGCCCCGTTTGGCGTGCGACTGATCATGGTACAGCCCGGTGGCGTGCAATCGTCATTTGGCGACCACGCGGAAGAAGCACTGCGTCTGCCGGACGGTTCGCCCTACAAGGCCATGGAGGCCGGCATTCAGGCGCGCGCCCAGGCAGGCCAGCAAAACGCAACCCCCGTTGACCAGTTCGTTGCACCGGTGATCGACAAGCTGCTTGGCGCATCGCCCCCGGCGGTTATCAGGGGGGGCCGCGGTAGCGTGCAACTGGTGATGCTCAAGCGTCTGCTGCCCAGGAAGCTGTTTGACCGGATTCTGTCAAGGCGTTTTGGCCTGGCGGACTTCAAGCGCACTTGATTGGCTTATAGACTTTTCAGGTACTTCCAGTGCAAGTTGCCAGGTGCAGGAATTTTGCGGGAACATTGACTAAAGTGGGAGTGGTCCCTGGTTCGCTGTTCCTCACTTTGGCGTTTTGATAGTCAAAAGTAGTAGCGGCGGGACTGATTGCCCCGCGTGGAACCCTAAAGGACGCTTACGGGAGAATAAAAGTTACCGTGTCAGTGTCAGCTGATCCATAATTACGAGCCCCTACCAACCTGGAGTAAGAGCACCATGACACAAAATACCAAAGCCACAAGCAAAGGCGATCTCCAGCAGATTTTTGACGTACAGCGGGTTCATCAATGGACAGTGCGACGTTCAACGGTGCAGCAGCGCATTGCCAAGTTGGATAAGCTGAAAGCCGCCATACAGGCCCGCGAAGCCCAGGTATACGAGGCGCTTTACGCGGACCTCGGTCGCAATCAGCAAAACTCCGAGATTGAACTCGGTGCGGTGTACACCGACATCGACGATGCGATTGCCAATCTCGAGAACTGGATGGCGCCGGTGCCGGTTGCAACTTCTGCTGCCTTTGCAGGAGCACGGGCCAAAATGGTGTACGAGGCCCGCGGTATCGTGCTCTTGTTCGGCCCATGGAACTATCCTTTTTGCCTGGTTTTCCAGCCTTTGGTGGCTATTATCGCCGCGGGCAATTGCGCGCTGGTCAAACCAAATGAAATGGCGCCTCACGTCAGTGCCATCAGCGCTCAAATCATTCGGGAAACCTTCGATCCCGCAGAGCTTGCGGTGGTCGAGGGTGATGTGCAATTGGCCAATGATCTGTTGGAACTGCCTGTCGACCATATCTTTTTTACCGGCAGCCCCGCGGTCGGTAAAGTCGTGATGGCGGCGGCGGCCAGGCACCTGGCATCGGTCACCCTGGAGCTGGGGGGCAAGAACCCGGTGATCGTAGATCGCAACGCGGATATTGCCGACGCTGCGGGAAAAGTGGCTTTTCTGCGCAATATGAACAGCGGACAGGTCTGTCTGTGCCCGGAAAATATCTGGGTGCACGAAGATTGCAAGGATGAGTTTATCGCTGTAGCCCAGGCGACCTACCAGGCGGCTTTTTACCAGGATGGCGAGCTCAACAAGGATGTGATGGGAAAAATCATCGATCAGCGCAATCTCGCGCGGATCAAGGGCTATCTCGATGACGCGAGGGAAAAGGGCGCCCACTTCGCCTGTGGCGGCCAGGTCGACCAGGAGACGCTCTCGGTACATCCCACCATCCTGACCAACGTGCCGGCAGATGCGCGCATACTCAGCGAGGAGGTGTTCGGACCCATTCTGTCAATTTTCACCTACCGGGACATCGACGAGGTCTATGAAGCCCTGCACCGGCAGCCCAAACCACTGGCCCTTTATATCTTTACCGGAAGCGACGCCTTTGTAGAGGATGTGCTGGCCAATACGACTTCGGGGGGTGTTTTGGTCAACAATTGCATCATGCACGTAGTCGAGCACAATCTACCCTTTGGCGGTGTCAATAACAGCGGTATGGGCAGGTATCATGGGGTACACGGCTTCAGGGAGCTGTCACACGAGCGGGCGGTTCTGCAGGTGCCATGAACGCCGCATACGGCATAAGTGTTTTGCTGGGATAGCCGACCCCAAATGTCAGATTCAACCTGGACTTTTTTGCAGAAAGAATTAAGGAGAAATGAAGGTGAAGAGTATTTTTTCGGCCTTGATCCTGGCCGCATCGGCTTTCGCCAGTATCCTGCCTACCACAGTAAACGCCAATGAGAGCGACATGAGCACGACAGCCGAATCAGTCCAGGACCCGTTATTTACGCAACCCTATGTGGATATCGATGAATGGCGGGATAAGCCCGTGCGTCACCACTATGTTCATGGCGGCTTCAAGGGCACGGATATGCGCTTTTCTTTCTATTTCCCTGAAAAAGAAAAGTATGGAGGACGCTTTTTCCAATACGTGACCCCGGTACCGGATAACGAAAACCTTGCGCAGAATCCGGAGAGTGGCGATGACAAGATTGGGTTCTCCGTTGCCAGCGGTGCCTATTTCATAGAAACCAATGGGGGTGGCACACAGGCGACGGCAGGACCCGCTTACGGCAGTGACCCCAGCGTCGCCGCCTATCGTGCCAATGCTGCGGCAGCGCGCTATTCCAGGGTTGTCGCAGCACAGATGTACGGACCGCACCGTCCCTTCGGTTACCTCTACGGTGGCAGTGGTGGCGGTTACCGCACCCTGGGCAGCATGGAGAATACCGAAGGCGTATGGGACGGTGCGGTGCCTTTTGTCCTTGGTTCGCCAATGGCTGCCCCGAATGTTTTCGCGGTACGGATGCACGCCATGCGTGTTCTGCACGACAAATTTCCGCAGATTATCGACGCCATGGATGCTGGCGGCAGCGGCGACCCCTACGCCGGACTGAACGAAGAGGAAGCCGCGGCATTGCGGGAAGTGACGCGGATGGGGTTTCCGCTGAACAGCTGGTTCGAATACGACACGATGGGCGTCCATGCTTTCACCTTGCTTTACCAGGGGATGGCAATGGCCGACCCTGGCTATTTTGAGGATTTCTGGAAGGTGCCCGGATATCTGGGCGCAAACCCGACGGAGTCACTGACCAGGGCGCGCTTGCAGTTTGCCACCACGATTAGGGCGGCTATCTCGGAAGACGAGGCCGTCAAGAGAGGCCTGGAAAACGTCCGCATGCTTCGGATTTCGCGCGGCGCGGCCGACTCTGCCTGGCAGGCACTGGTAAACGATGGCTCGGATGTACCGGTGGCTTATCAACTGGCGGACACGGCGCCGGATGTGGGATTCCTCGGTGGTGATCTGGTCATTTTATCGGGCGCAGCCAAGGGCAAACGCGTTGCGGTGCAAAAACTGGATGGGGATGTCGTCACATTGGGCGTTGCGGATGTAGCAACGCTCGCCTTGCTCAAACCTGGTGACGAGGTGCGTATCGACAACAGTAACTATCTCGCCGCGCAAACCTATCACCGGCACCAGGTGCCTGACGCCAGCTATAAGGTCTGGGATCAATTCCGGGACAAGGATGGCAATCCCATTTACCCGCAGCGCAAGATCAATCTCGGTCCGTTGTTTGCAATGGGTGCGGCCGGTACTGTGCCCAGCGGCAAGTTCCACGGCAAGATCATAGTCGTCGAATCGGGCCTGGATCGCGAGGCGTTTCCGTGGCAGGCAGACTGGTACGCGGACAGGTTCAAGGAGTACCTGGGAGACAAGGCGGACGACTATTACCGACTGTGGTTCACCGAGAATGCGCTCCATGGGTCGAATGAGAATCTGCGGGTACCTACCCGGGTGGTGAGTTATACGCCGGTTCTACAGCAGGCCCTGCGAGATGTGGCGCGTTGGGTCGAGCAGGGCATACCGCCACCGTCCACCACTGGCTACCGGGTCGATGACGGGCAGCTTGTGCTGGCTGATACCGCGGCAGCACGCAAGGGCATCCAGCCGCTGGTGTCGGTCAAGGCCATGGGCAGTACGCGGGTAGAGGTGAAGCCGGGACAGGAAGTGGACTTTGTCGCCTCGATCGAAGTGCCCCCGGGTGCGGGAAAAATTGTTTCCGCAGAATGGGATTTTGACGGCACAGGAACCTTCCCGGTGAAAGCTGCAATTCCGGATGCTCCCGTGGCGAAAATGTCGATCAGTGCATCCTATAGTTTCGCCGGGCCGGGAACCTATTTTCCCGTGCTTCGTGTCGAATCCCAGCGCGATGGTGATACCGCAACACCTTATTGCCTAATTCCGAATCTGGGGCGGGTACGGGTGGTTGTGAAATAGCCCGACCTCCTCGTGTCCTTTCGGGCTGATTTGGCCGCCTGATCCCGCTGTCGGCCAGTGGGGTGCCTTTTTGCTGCCCGGGGGTACCCCTGATTTAATTGTTTAGGCTATAATAAGCACCGCTACTATTAGGTTGCTTATGGAAGACAATATTGGCGCCATGCTGGCGGATACGTCGCGCCTGATCCGGCGCGCTTTCGACGAGCGTGCGCGCAGCATCGGTGTGACACGACCCCAGTGGCAGGTACTCACCACACTGCGGCGACACGAGGGGAGTAACCAGGGCAGTCTGGCGGAACTTCTCGACGTGGAACCCATTACCCTGAGTCGCATGTTAGACAGGCTGCAACAGGCCAGGCTGGTCGAGCGTCGCCCCGACCCTGCTGATCGTCGTGCCTGGTGCTTGTACCTGACCCCAAAAGGGAACGCCCTGTTGAAAGACCTGAAACCGCTCGGTGAGCAGGTGGTAGCCATGGCACTGGAGGGTATGTCCCCTGCCGAGCGAGACGACCTTCGCATCAAGCTCGATCGTATCCGTGGGAATCTTTCCCGCAGCCCCACGGCTGATTGATACCTGATTCCGTAACGACATTAAACAGATATCGCCGGAGAAACCCAATTGGCCCGAAACTTTCGCCGTATCGCCCTGATGTTGTGCCTGCCGGCACTGCTGCTTGGTGGCAGTGTTGCCTACTATGTTGCGACCGGGACTTATGTCTCCACCGATAATGCCTATATTCAACAGGACAAGGTCGCGATCAGTGCGGAGGTGGGCGGTCGTATCGTTGAGGTCGCGGTACGCGAAAACCAGTACGTGGAGTCCGGCGACCTGCTTTTCCGTATCGATCCCGAACCCTATCAGCTGGTAGTTGACGAAGCCGAAGCGGCGATAGCCAGCGCCCGGGCCCGGCTCGAAGAACTTGAAACGGCCTATGCCACCTCCAATGTCGACATTGAAAGCGCCCAGGTGGATATCGACTACTACGAGAAGGAGTACCGGCGTCAGCTCGAGTTGATCAAGACCAGCGTCACCACGCAGGCGGCATTGCAGGCGGCCGAGCACGCCATCTCCCAGTCCCGCTCAAAACTTGCCGAGGCACGGGCCGACGCGGCGAAGTTGAAGGCTGCTTTATCCACTGGCGGTTCCGGTTCGGGGCTTAACCCAGCAGTGCAGGCCGCCCAGGTTCAGCTGGCAAAAGCCCGGCTCAATCTGTCGCGCACCGAAGTCCGCGCGCCTGTTGGCGGCATTGTCAGCCAGGCCGACAGGCTACAGGTAGGGCAGTTGATGGTGCAGGGCCTGTCTGCGGTGAGTATCGTCAAGGATACAGGGAGCTGGGTCGAGGCGAATTTCAAGGAGACGGATCTCCGGAATATGCGCGTCGGTCAGCCCGTTGCAGTGGAGCTTGATACCTACCCGGATATGAAACTCAAGGGCAGGGTGGAAAGTATCGGTGCGGGTACAGGCTCTGAATTCTCCATACTGCCCGCACAGAATGCCAACGCGAACTGGGTGAAGGTCACCCAGCGGGTGCCGGTGCGTATCGCCATCGAGGACCAGCCGTCTCGCTCTCTCATTGCCGGCTTATCGGTTTATGTCCGCGTCGATACCAGCAAGTAATACCGGCGACGACAAGGCCTCGCTGGAGACCAGCCATCGCGGACTGCTGATGCTGGCGGTAATCTGTGTGTCGATTATGCAGTTTCTCGACCTCACGATTGCGAATGTCGCCCTGCCACATATGCAATCGAGCCTGGGCGCCTCCATGGACTCGGTCACCTGGGTGTTGACAAGCTACATCATCGCGCTGGGCATGGTGTCGCCGATAGCCGGCTGGATGTCGGACAGGGTGGGGTCGCGGCGCCTGTATTTGTTGGCGGTAGCGGTCTTTCTCCTGGCCTCGATGCTGTGCGGTACCGCAACCTCGCTCGAGGAGATGGTTTTTTTTCGCGCTATCCAGGGCGTATGCACCGCGTTTACGGCACCGATGTCCCAGACGATCATGTTCGACATCAATCCACCGAGCAAGCAGCCCGCGGCCATGACGCTATGGGGCCTGGTAGTAATGGTTGCCCCGATATCCGGGCCGATGATCGGGGGCTTGTTGACCGATGCACTCAATTGGCGCTGGATCTTTTTCGTAAATGTGCCTATCGGTATTCCCACGCTGCTTTTACTGGCATGGCTGTTGCCCTCTCGGCCGATCGTGCAGCGCAAGCTCGACAGGTTCGGTTTTATCATGCTTGCCGTCGGCCTGGGCGCGCTACAGTTGATGCTGGACCGTGGACAGCACAAGGACTGGTTCAATTCCTGGGAAATTATTATTGAATTGGTGATCGTCCTTTCGGCGTTCTGGATGTTCGCTGTCCACACGCTGAATACGAAAAATACACTCTTCCCCTTCGCGCTAATTAAAAACTCGTACTTTTTTGGGGCACTGTTACTCACCTTCGTTCTCGGCCTGGCGAATGTGGCGATCCTGTCCGTGCTGCCGATCATGTTCCAGAACGTCTACAACTACAGTGTGCTGGACACCGGTATGCTCATGGTGCCGCGTGGCATCGGTGTGATTGTCACGATGACCATCGCGAATCGATTGGTGGGCAGGGTCGACGTCCGTTACCTTGTTGGTTTCGGCTACCTGATCGCCAGCGTGGCCTTATGGAGAATGTCACATTGGACGCTCGACATGGATCGCTGGCCGATTATTACCTCCGGCTTTATGCAGGGCCTTGGGCTCGGTCTCATCTTTATGCCAATGAATATTATTGCTTTTGCAACGCTCGAACCAGAATACCGGCCGGATGGCGCGAGCCTGCTGAACCTGATGCGCAATCTGGGCAGCAGCTTTGGCATCTCTATTGTCATGGCCATGCTCTCGCGCAATGTCCAGACCAGCCACGCCGATATCGCAACCCACATTACGTCCTATAACCTGCCCGGAATTGACCCGGCAACAACTGCCGATCGATTCGGCGAACTCGGTACGGTGTTTCTACAGATGATAGATGCCGAGATCAATCGGCAGGCACTGATGATAGCGTACATCGACAATTTCCACGCCATGGCTATTTTTATACTCTGCGTTGCGCCGTTGTCGCTGTTACTCAAGCCTGTCAGGATGCAAAAAGGCACACGTATGTTGATCTCGGAGTAAGCGACCTGTTTTCCTGACACGGCGATGCCAACTGCTCGCTGCCCCCGGCATTTTAATTGCCATGGCCACCGGAATAAGGGCAGCTTATCTGGATAAATGGATTATCCATCCGTCGGTTCCCGCCCGGGCGTGTACCAGACAGGTGAAGTGTATGCACGCTCCTGGATCTGGGCCTCCAGCCAACCCTTGACGAGCTGAATTCGTTCCAGGTTGGCGCCGTCGGGGTCCTTGCTGGCCGCACGGATAATCTGTAGCCAGCGGTCGCCATCAGGCTGCGATATCAGGCGCGCGTCCTCGTTCCACACGGCCTGGATAACCCCCAGCATCTCAGCGTGATCGGCTACCACGAGAAAGTCCAGTGGGCGAATCAGGGCAACTTTTTCCCCCAGGTTACCGATAATGGTTTCACCCCGGGCAATCCTGTAGGCATCCTGCGGCCCGAGTTTGTAAGCGCCTCCTGGATTGGCATCGTGCGACAGTGCCGTGTGCACATGGGTGTCACCCCAGTACACATTGTCGGGAAAATTCTGGCTGGCATAGGGTGAATACCCTGTTTCTTTGTCCGCGCTTGTCGGCGCAGCAGCGGCCAGTGCAACAGCGACAGCTGTGAAAATAGACTTTTTCATGTGCCGCTTTCCTGATGACGAACTCCTTGGCCGTGACACTGTGGTCATCCCTTGCGGACAAGGCCCGTTGGCTGATCTTCAATGACCGGTGCACTATGGATGTAGCAGCATAGTGCTGACAACCCGATTTTGATTGAAAGTGTATTTATCAAGATCGGGCGGTGACTGCAGGTAGAGCAGTGAGAATGGCTGACTCATTACCGGGACACATTGAGATGAAGGCAGTTGACGATTACCCGCCAGCCGGGCTGGATTCTGTATTGACGTCTCGCCATTGATGACAGATTAGGCTTCGGAATACCCCGCTATGTCACCCTGGTGCACGGGGAAAAGGTATTGGCAAATCCACTGCGCTGAATTTCCAAAAATAGAAAAAATACACGCAAAAAAAAGCCCGGGCTGAAAACATCACGCCCGGGCTTTGCTTTCAGTTAAGCTAGTTTTGAATGGACAGGTCCATCAGTGCCTTGAGACTGCCCATTGCTTTTTGCCTCTCGATCGTGCCGTAGCCGATGTTGCTGGCACTCAGGGAGCCGCCGGCCTGGAAGGGATAGCCTTCAATCGATGCGAAGAAGTTCTTTACGAACTCCTGTGCGGGAACCATCAGCCACATGTTGTCAGCGTACCACCTTACATACATGCCGGAGTCACGGGAGCCGCTTTCAAATGGATCCGCTCTCAAGTTTGTGATCACTGGCCACGCAGGCGTCTGTCGATAGGCCTCGTTGATTCCACCTTCCTCAATTGCGAATGACACTTTCCAGTTATCCACTCGTATCGCGTTAAGCATGCCACTGGCCGCAAAGTACATGATCTCCCTGCGTGGTCCCTTTTCCTCTTTACCCTCGAAATAGGGCTTGAAGTTATAGCCATCCAGGTGGACGCGGTAGTTTTTGCCGTTGGCCTTGTAGCCGGTTTTGGATGCGAGCTTTTCCTTTACATCAGGTACGCCCGCTGCTGCCAGCAGGGTTGGCATCCAGTCTTCATGGCTCATGGTGTCGTTATAGATGGTGCCGGGCTTGATCGTGCCGGGCCAGCGCACCATTTGCGGCACCCTCATGCCACCTTCCCATGTCGTACCTTTTTCACCGTGGTAGGGCGTGGTGCCGCCATCGGGCCAGGTAAGTTTTTCTGCGCCGTTGTCGGTGGAGAAGATGACAATCGTGTTGTCCTCGACCCCCAGTTGCTTGAGTTCCGCGAGGAAACTGCCTACCAGGTCGTCGAGTTCCAGCATGCCGTCAGCGTAGATGCTGATACCGGTAGCGCCCTGGTATTTCTCCTGCAAGTGTGTCCACACGTGCATGCGCGTAAAATTCATCCATACAAAGAACGGCTTGTCAGCTTTAACTGCGGCAGCCATAAACTTTTTGGCAGCGCCACCGAACTCGGAATCAACGGTTTCCATGCGTTTTCTGGTCAAGGGCCCGGTGTCCTCGATCTTGCCGTCTGCATAGGAATGAATCACCCCACGTGGACCGTACTTCTTGTGAAAGGCCGGATCTTTCGGGTAGTAGTAGGTCTCGGGCTCCTCTTCGGCGTTCAAGTGGTACAGGTTGCCAAAAAACTCATCAAAGCCGTGGTTGGTAGGCAAGTGCTTGTCCTGGTCGCCCAGGTGGTTTTTACCGAACTGGCCGGTGGCATAACCCTGCTCTTTCAGCAAGTCAGCGATGGTCGGCGTCCAGTCCGGAATACCCTGCTCACTGCCCGGCATTCCGATTGTGAGCAAGCCTGTCCTGAAAGGCTGCTGGCCAAGTACGAAAGCGGCGCGGCCCGCGGTGCAGGATTGTTGTGCGTACATATCGGTGAACAGGGCGCCCTGATCCGCTATCGAGTCAATATTGGGTGTTTTGTAACCCATGCCGCCGCGGTTATAGGCGCTGGAATTCCAGACGCCAACGTCATCGCCCCATAAGACGAGAATATTGGGTTTTTTCGCCGCCATCGACGAGGCGCTTAGCGCCAACATCAATACGGCCAGTGACCAGGTGGCCAATTTTTCTTTTTGTCGCATGCCAAGCTCCTGAAAATGCTAGAGAATTGATCGAAGAACCAGTGTTAAAGCCCTTAGGATTATAGGAAGTGAAAAATGACCTGTCACGGTAAGCTTCAACTATATTTTTTTAAATTCCCGGTATGGCACGTGCGTTCGCGGTGAGCAGCCAGTCGTTGATACAGGTTTGGCCAGAACGACCCGGTGCAGGCCAGGGACCTTTTTTATAGGTGCCGAGGATAATTTCTATCAATCTCGTCGGCTTTGTAACAGGTTGATTTAATAACTAAAAGGGCAGTTGCAGCACGCTGGCAACAGCAGCCGCGGTCTCGCGCTATTGGGGTTTCAGTTTCCCCTTACCGCGGCGCTGACCTATTCCGTACCGGCAGGCTCAGCGTCAGGACCAATCGCAACCCGCTTTGTCGCCGGCAAGCAGGGGCATTTCTGCACTGATCCCGCTTGCCATTGCGGGCTGCTGCTCCTTAACATGGCAGTAGCATGATCATCCACTCGCGCGTTCCCAATCGTCCTGACGGCCAGTGTGCCCGTCGCCGGGTGTTCCGGCTGGGCTTCTGTGCACTGATCGCCATACTGCCATCTGCCGTGTTGTCTGCCACCGAAGCCGATGACCCCGCGTGGCGCAATTTCCAGCACGGCCTGGGTCAGCCCGCGCTGATCGGGGCGAATGCCGATCACCCGCTTGCGGCCAGCAGCTACCGGCCTGTCCCGGCACCCGCGCCCGGCCTTATCAATAGGGAAAAATTCCAGCTGGGCTCGCAGCTATTCCATGAAGGCCGCCTGTCATCCGGCAATTCGGTTGCCTGCATTACCTGCCACGCGGGGGGGCTCATTGGCGCCGATCGCAGACCCGTGTCGACCGGCGTTGCGGGTGCCCAGGGAACAATGAATGCGTTGAGCGTCTCCAACGCCGGGTTCAATTTCAGGCAGTTCTGGGATGGTCGTGCTGTAACGCTGGAAGAACAGGCGTTACTTCCCATCCAGAATGACGTGGAGATGGCTAACAGCCTGGACTCGGTACTGCAATTCCTGCGCAGTGATGCGGCCTATAACAGGCAGTTCAGGGCGGTGTACCCCGACGGTGTGACCATCCTCAATATGGCGGATGCGATAGCGCACTTTCAGCGCAGTCATTTTATCTGGATCGATACGCCTTTCCAGCGGTACCTCGCCGGTGACCAGGGTGCGCTTGGTGAACAGGCCCTGCGCGGTTTGCGGCGTTTCAATGAGATTGGTTGCCCCAGTTGCCACAATGGCATCAACCTTGGTGGCAACTCCTACCAAAAACTGGGCGCTGTCATTCCTTACTATCCAGTACGCCACAGGGCGGATATAGCCGATACGGGGGTTATGACCCGTTCCGGTCGCGAGCAGGACCGCTATGTATTTCGTGTCCCGGGGCTGCACGGCGTGGCAACGACCTCACCCTATTTTCACGATGGCAGCGTGGCCACGCTGCACAGCGCCATCGAGGAAATGGCCAGGTATGAGTTGGGGCTCGAGCCCGATCCCGCGGATATGGCTGATATCGCCGCATTCCTGAATACCCTTGGCGACTTTACCGATAACAGCCGGGCCGCCGTTACAGGCGACGCCGGAGCTGCGGATGGTGACCGGGCCCGGAACAAGCCAGTTCCAGCGCCACCCGTGTCGCACGCACAGGCCTACCTGGTGTCGATTTCAGCCATCGAGGACGCGGAGGCTGGCCTGGTGTACGAGATGGAGCGGATTCACAGCGGCGAGGTGGCACATTTTGACTTCCTGCAATTTCAGCACAGGGAAATGATCCGCCATGCTCGCGCATTGCTCCACCCGCCATCGGCGCTGGAGGCGTCGCTGCGCGAACAACTGGTGGTGGCGGCACAGGCGCTGTCGGCACCGGTCTACAAACTGGAATGGCTGATTGCGGACTTTCTGCGGGCGGAGGCGATGCTCGATATCTACACGGCTCGTCAACGTGAAACGGCAATCGGGACTTTTATAGAAGATGCCGGTAACACGCAGGAGCGGCTGAAGCACTACGGCCAACTTTCAGCGAGCGCCATGGAAGGGATTACATCCACGGATATCAGGCGGCCCGCTGGTCAACTCCGCTTGCTTTACAATGGCGCACGCACCCATTGAGCTTGCTCGACGCCTGTTTCTCTACCAGTTCTCCCCCAGCAGCTCAAAATAGGATCGCCGGTGAAGGCAGGCGGGACATACTTTTGGAGTGTCTTCTGCTTCGTGCATAGCGGGATAACCGGCCGCACTAGTGCCTGTGGAAAATACCGAACGCCTCTCTCTCCAGTTGCTCGCGGTAGTCGGGATGGGCGATTTCTATCAGGGCTGAAGCGCGCTGGCGCAGGTTTTTGCCATAAAGGTAGGCGACCCCGAACTCGGTGACCACGTAGTGCACGTGGGCCCTGCTGGTCGTCACGCTGGCGCCGGGTTTCAGTCTCGCGACTATCCTGGTCTGGCCGTGGCTGGTCAGGGAGTTGAGGGCGATGATCGGTTTGCCACCGGGTGACAGCGCGGCGCCGCGAATGAAATCGACCTGGCCGCCGACCCCCGAGTACTGGGCGCTGCCCAGTGAGTCGGCGCAGACCTGCCCGGTGATATCGACCTCCAGGGCACTGTTTATCGCGGTAACCTTGGGGTTGAGGCGGATCACGGAGGTATCGTTGACATAGGAAATGTCACGCATCTCGATCATCGGGTTGTCATCGACAAAATCATAAAGGGCGCGGGACCCCATGCAGAACCCGGCGACGATTTTGCCCCACTGCCTGGCCTTTTTGCGCCCTGTCAGGGCGCCGCACTCAACCAGTTCCATGGCACCGTCGGAAAACATCTCGGAATGCATGCCCAGGTCGCGGTGGCCGCGCAAAGACCGCAGGGCCGCGTCGGGAATGCCGCCTATACCTGTTTGCAGGGTAGCGCCATCCTCGATAAGTTCGGCGATAAAGCCGCCTATCTTGAGCTCGATGGGTGATGAAGGGGGTGGCACCAGTTCGAAAATAGGCGAGTCACAGCGCACCAGTGCATCGACCGAAGACACGTGGATGATACCGTTACCGTGTACCCGGGGCATATTCTCATTTACCTGTGCGATCACGTGTTTCGCGGTCTCGATGGCCGCGTTGGTGATATCGACAGAGACGCCCACGGAGCAAAAGCCGTGCTTGTCTGGCGGGCTCACCTGCACCAGCGCCACGTCGAGCGGCATGATTCCCGAACGGAACAGGTTGGGAATCTCGCTGAGGAATATGGGTATATAGCTGGCCATGCCATTGGCAACCGCTTCGCGGGTGTTCGCCCCGACAAAAAAAGTGTTGAGGTGGAATACGCCGTCGTAGCGGGGGTCCAGGTAGGGAGCGGATCCCTCGGTGTGGATGCTGACCAGCTCGACCGAGTGCAACTCATCGCCCCTGGCCGTGAGTGCGTCTACCAGCAGTTGCGGCGTGGCCGCCGCACTGTGGAGGAAAACACGCTCCCCCGATTTGATGTTTTTGACTGCCTCTTCGGCGGTTACATAATTCGGTTTTTTCATCTGATGGTTACCTGTGGCATACGCGCAGGGATACTTTCCCGGGCCGGAGGCCGCGCGGCATGCCAATCGACAGCACGAGTTCTCATTTTACCAGTGGTCGGTACCAGGGCTCCACCGCGCTTTGTGGATTCACATGTACCCCGTCCAGGCGATGGTAGATCGATGTATCCAAAAGGGGATCCCCGGTCCTGGCACGCCACTGCGCAAGAGCGTCGAGCAACCTGTCGCGTACAATCTTGCGCGGGGCCCGGTTTGCCAGGTTGATACGCTCGTCGGGGTCTTTGTCCAGGTGGAAAAGTTCGATTTTCTCCCTGGAGTCGCCAACAGGGAGATTATCGATCAGCTTCCATTTTCCGTTGGTGATGGCCCGCGCGGGGGCCCATTGCAGCGGGGTATGAAAGGTTTCTTCCGTAAACATAAACTCGCGCCAGGCGACGTCCTCTCCACGCAACAGCGGGGTGAGGTCCTTGCCGGTGTAGAGTGCCGGGACGGTGGGGAGTGTGGCTCCCGTCATCTGTAAAACCGTGGGCATGATGTCCACCATCGACACCAGTTCCTCCCGGACCTGGCCCGCTTTGACTCCCGGGCCGGCGATAATCATCGGAACGCGCGTGCCCTGCTCGTAGAGCCGTGTTTTTGCCCGGGGAAACGGCGGGCCGTTATCACTCCAGAAAATAATAATCGTGTTTTCCAGCCTGCCGGCCTCGCGTAACTCCGCGATGATGCGGCCTACTATGGAGTCCATTCTGGAGACGCTGTTGTAATAGTCTGCCGTATCGGTGGCCAGGTCATGGCCTTTCCCGTTGGTCCAGCTGAAGGGTTTTACCTGGTCCGCCCCGATGGGCTTGACCGGGAGTCCGCCGATACTGGACTCGAATGGTCTATGGGGGTCACGCAGGTCGAACTGGATATAAAACGCGCGGCCCCGGGCCTGGCTGAAGTAGCTGGCTGCTTTTTCCCCGACAAGTTCTACGTCCCGCGTCCACAGCGGGCCGTCTTCCAGTTCGAGCGCATCGAAAAACCCAAACGTCGAACGGGGGCCGACATGCAGCTTGCCCCCCAGCGCCGTAAAATAGCCCAGCTGCTCTTTCAGTATCCCCGGGATCACCGGCCACTCGCCGGTCATGGTGAAGCCTTCGTGCGCCAGACCCAGCTGCCCGTTCTGGTGGGGATACAGGCCGGTCAGGAACGACGCCCTGCTGGAACTGCAAGAAGGCTGGGTGACGTAGGCCCGGGTGAACCGGGTTCCGCCTGCTGCCAGCTTGTCGAGATTGGGGGTGGGCACTGTCGTGTCGCCGTAGCTGCCCAGGTGATTGCCCAGGTCATCGGCTGATATGACCAGGATGCTGGGTGTGTCGGGTTCTGCAACTTCGGTACAGGACACGAGTAAACCGAGCAGGGCACAACAGGCCAGTAGCGCTATGGTTCTGTAAGTCATGGGTCCTTTGGGTAGTCAGCCTACCCGGCGAAAATTGTTGGTGCCGGTCCGAAAATCAACTAAATGCTGTACCGGTGAGCAGGGAATATCATAAGCCACGCGCTCCGGCGGCACCATTGTTTTGCCGGGCCCGGGCTGCCGGCGTGGATAGATCCTGTTGGCAGGCGTGCTAAGATGGCACCGCACGCTACCCGGGTGCGGTATGCATGGCTGTACACTGTTGCAGCATACCTTCAGTTCTACCAACACAGGATAAGCAGGATGGGCAAACAACCCGGTGTTTCTTTTTCTCACGTGGGAATCTGCGTGTCAGACCTGGAGCGCTCCCTGCGCTTTTATACCGAGGTCCTGGGTTTCACGCTCAAGCAATCGATTCCGGAGCTGGGTACGCCCTTTGATACCCTGGTCGAATTGCCCGGTGCGAAACTTCGGGTCCACCAGGTGCAACTCGGGGGAGTCACCCTGGAGTTGATCGGTTTTATCGATACCCAGGTCGTGGGGCCGGCTGAGCGCAGGCCGATGAACCAGCGCGGCATCACTCACCTGACCCTGGTGACAGACGACCTGGAAACCGTGCTCGCGCGTGTCGAGGAGTTTGGCGGGACAGTCCACCCCGGGACCCGGGTCGACTCGGCTTTCGGTCCCATTGTGTTCTGCAGTGATCCCGACGGGGTGCGTATCGAGCTGATGCAACCGGTGACTGGGTAATCCGGGCACCCCTGGTGAGTGCCCCCGCAATATATGGGTAGTTTGCCTGGCTGGGGTTTTTGGCTGTCAGCTATCCGTTTTCAGTAGGCAGCGAATCGTTTTACCGCCTGGTATACGTAGTTTGAACCCATGCGCTCATTTGTAGGCGTCAGCAGCATCCGTGAATGGGCGTCGGGATCCCCCGCCCCGATCTTTTCGTATTTCTCCCAGCCGGACCGGAGTTCGAAATAGTAAGGCGATACAAATTTCGCCCCGTTGTCGTAATGGTATTTAAGGCTCGCCAGGGGCGCCAGGGGTGAGCGGTCCAGCTGCGGGTGCCATTCGGTAACCGCATACGCTTCCTGCCTGGGCAGATAGTCCAGCACCGCTGGATTCAGCGTATTGCCACCGTAGGTGGTGACGCCCGCATGGTATTTCACCTTGTTAAAGAAGTCCCGGCCAACGCCGAACAGGTCGGCGTTCCAGCGCCCCACCAGCCAGGGTGTCAACTGGTAGGTATAGATACTGGCCTTGCTGACGCCGGATCGCGTGAGCGTGTCACCCATGAAATTGACCTGGTCGACGATCTGTTGGGCGCGATAATCCAGCCACTGCCGTGCCACCTCGCTGTAGAGTGCCGTTTCCTTGTTTTTTGGTGCATCCAGGTAACCGGTATAGCCGGCTTTGCCCAGGGAAGCGAAATCCCCAAAAGCCGGCTTTACCCCGTCCACGGGTGTCGCGGCGTCATGCTGAACGGTAATTCGGGCCTGCCCGATTTCGTATTCGCGACCTGCGACTTCCAGTACGGCCTGAATGCCGTAGCTCCCCGCAGCGACCCCCCGGTAGTCCCAGAAAAAGCTGAAGCCGGAGTTGGGGTTGGTGATTTCCGGGATCGCCTCGTACACGTCGAGCCGGTTGAGATTCGTAAACGTGGAGCCGGCTTTTACGCCGTTGATATAAATATTGACCCGGTGACTGTCGTACCGGTCATCCACCGACCGCAATGGATGATCATCCTGGCGGGCAACCCAGCCTTCGATTTTTATACTGCCGGCATCGAAGTGGTTGTAATCGATATTCAGGATACTCCTGGCCGGCAGGCCGGATTGCCTGGCGCGCAAGTATGCACCGAAGCCGGCGATAGAACGCGGGCTGTAATCCGTGAACTGCGCGTCCCTGACGGTGCCGGTGCCGCTGTAAAAGTTGCGAAACAGGTGGTGTGTTTCGCCGTTGAGAAGCACACCCAGCAGCAGGCCGGGGTGTTCGGCCTCAAAGCGTGCCAGGACGGCACCGATGGCCGCCAGCGCCTGTTGCCGGCGCATCACCAGGGGGACCGCTGGATCAGTAGTGAGTGAGCCCGGGTTCAGCTTGCTGGTGAAGTAGGTTTCGCTGGGCACACTCCCGTCCCGAAACGTCGTCAGGTTATCCCTGTCCGCTGAAAGTTCAAGCACGAGTTCACTCGAGTGCGCAAAGTGATTCCCCTTGATATACACCACCACCGGGCGGTGTTCCCGTGCCGCAAACTCAAGCTTTCCCTCGAGGTCCGTCGTATTGGTTGTCCACTGTCCCGAGGACTTTTCGAAAATGTCATAGAGCGAGACGATGGCGGTAAACCCGAGCTGGACCCTGCCGCTTGCGCCACCGGGTTCGATGAAGTCGAGGGTCTCTTTCAATTGCGCCAGGGACCCGGGGTCTGTTCCCTTGACCCGGGCTATATGGGGAACCAGGTAAAAAGTGTCCCGTTCGCCAAGTTCCAGCGGGATCCTGCCAGGATCGGGTGATCGCTGTTTAGCGGGCCCATGTGACTGGTGTGTTGCGGCTTGCCAGTACCTGGCCGCCCAATCCCGGTGTGTTGCGACATACGCCACCACTGACATCGCCGCTACGATCAGCAATGCGATAGAGACTCGATGCAATTTCATCTGCCTGGCCCTGTATTGACTGCTTGACCTGAAGGTAACGACATCTCAGCGGACCGCAAATGACTGAATGGGCTCCTGGGCTCCACTGAGCGACACCTCATCGGCCAAACGCTGCCACCACTGGCTGCTCTTTTGCATAACTCCCTTCCAGACTTCACGCGGATCCGGCAATTCGGGGTTGCAGGCAGTGTGGACAGCATCATCCGCAATCGCCTCGTCCATATCCAAATCAGTATACAGCTGATCCAGGTCCCTGAGATTCTGGCAGGCGGCATAGAGTTCATAGCTGGTGTCGGCCACCAGTACCGCCACGCCGATGAATGCAATGGCCTCTGCGGGAATGGCCGCAATACTTTTGGCGGCAACGCGTTTCGTCCTGGCGGCCATTCGCGTGCCGAACCGCCGGGTGGCTGCCTTGCGCTTGTTGGCGCATCCAGGCGCGGATACAGACGCATTCGTGCTCAATTCCCGTGTCGGTGATGCAGTAAATCCGCGAGGGAGCGGGCTGACGCCTGGGCGAAGTCTGCCGCTGGAGCGGCACCGATACGATAGCCCAGTGGTGTCGTGGGAGTGTTGACGGCTGGTTCTACCGGCAGTACCCGGCCCTCCTGGACGGTTCCCCATACCGCGATATCCTTGATTTTCATCGGATCCGAGGTAACCGGGTTGTCAGACAGTATCGTGAAGTTGGCCAGCTTGCCGGGTTCGATACTGCCGACGTCTTTTTCCAGCTGCAGTGAGTAAGCGGCATCGAGTGTGACGGCCTTCAATGCACCAAGGCGGCTGACACGCTGCCCGGGCGCGCGCAAGTTACCGTCATTGGTCACCCGGTTGACGCCGGACCACATCAGGAACAAGGGTTGCCCCGGTGCCATTGGCATGTCGGAGTGGAACGAATAGGAAATACCCGCCCTCTCCACGTCACCCATTCTGACCATCGGGTCGGCTCGTTGTGGATCCAGGCCATTGACGCGGTAGTTATCTGCCAGTGCAATCGGGTAGTAAGGGTTTCCGCTGACGATAGCGCCCAGGTGCTTGATCCGCGCCACCTGCTCGGGTGTGGAGATGGCAAAGTGAATGATCACGGTGCGGTGATCGGGCCTGGGGTGGCGACGCATGTTCAGTTCAAGCTGGTCGAGGACCATATCCAGGCCCGCATCGCCATTGACGTGTACATGCAACTGGTAGGCGAGATCCCAATACACCCGGAACGTTCTGGCGAAAAAGTCGGGGTCCATCATCCACTCGCCCCTGTGTCCGTCCGTGTAGCCGCCATTGACCTGCATCGCCTGGGAGAAAATAGCACCGTCGGCAAAAAGCTTGACCTGCTTTGGAAGGTAGGCGGTCATACCTCGCCCCCAGGCCAGGATCTTCTCGCTTTCCTTCGCAACCTGTTCGTCCGGGTAGGCGCCGGTGATGGTCTTGCCATCGATGATGAAGTAAAAGCGAAAAGGCGAGGTGGCTTCACTGAGCACCGCGTTTTGCGCATCCTGCATTGGTCTGGATGCAAGTCCGCCGGGTTCGCATCCCAGGGTGACGCCATTGGCGTGGTAGTAGCTCTGTACAAATTCCAGGCCTTTACGGAATCTCTCAGGTGAGGCCAGTGCCGGTGTTATCAGGGGCATGACCGCAAAGGCGGCCTGCTCCCGGTAGTGCGCGTTGGCAAAGTCCGACTGGCTTTTTATGCTGGCGCTTTGCTTGTCGAACCAGTCTGCCGTAACACCGAATTTGCGCTCGGCGGCGGTGTTCAGGAAAAACTCGTGGGCCGACCGGTGCCAGACGATAATTGGCCTGGAGTTGCTTATAGCGTCCAGGTCGGCTTTGCCCAGCTCGCCGTGAAAGTACTGGTGGTAACCCCAGGTGATAAGTATCTCGTTTGGGTCCTTGAGCCTGTCGTTCGCCTCGGCAAGTCGCTGCAGGTATTGCCCGCGGTTTTTTGCGGCTCTCGCAATACCCTGCGGCAGCACCCAGTCCTCGATGGCGATGATCTCGCTTGTCATGGTGAGTGCCGCGAGCATCGGGTGGTCATGCTGGGCGATGAATCCCGGGACGATGACCTGCCTGGCGAATACGTCGCTCACCGTGTAAGGCTGTTTACCGGCTGCCTTTTTAAGCTCCTCCAGTTCTCCGACGGCGAGTATGCGATCGCCAACGACGGCCACGGCCTGCGCCGTTGGCCTGGCGGGATCGAGGGTGACGACTTCCCTTGCCCGGTAGATGGTCATCCCGGGCAGCGCCGCCGTAGCCCGGGCGAAATCCTGCGGGGGGGCGTCCTGCGCTGTTGCCGCAGCGGCCTGCAGCAGGCAGAGCAAAATCATGCGGTACAATCGTAAGGGCGTTGAAGCGGGCATCTGGGGTTTTCTCCCGGGCGTGATACACCGTCATCGTATTACACTATCGAAGGATTGTTGAATAGCAATGACAAAGGGTCCACATTGTATGCCAGTGCCTGGGTGTCGTCGGAAGTGATCGAGATGGGGGCCGCAGCAATGGAGTCACAGCTTGTTATTGCACTGGTCGTGTTGGTCGCTGTCGCGGCGCATCTCGCGCTTTACCGCTGGGTGAAATTCAAAATACAGGAAGGCGTTATCCTGCAGTTTCTGCGCGATGCCGGTGAAGACGGCGCACCCGGGCACCGTCGAGGGAGGAGTCCTGGCGCATTAAAAGCGGTAATTGGGTAAACTGTGTCGCAGGCAGGTCACCTATAGCAAGGAGCAGGGCACGATGACTACCATGACGACCGGCGGATGCCTTTGCGGAAGCTTTCGGTATCAGTTTGACCGGGAGCAGGCCATATCCGCTCACCATTGCCATTGCAAGGACTGCCAGAAGGTCACCGGCAGCGGCAAGGCGACGATAATAATGGTGCCCACACAGGCGCTGTCAACCGAGGGCGAAATCAGCACATATACGGTCACCGGCACCGATGGCGGCCATGTGACGCGGGGCTTTTGTCCCAGTTGTGGATCCCAGTTGATCAGTTATCTTGAAGAGATGCCCGCCACCCGCTTTGTGAAGGCCGGTACGCTCGACGACGGTAGCTGGGTGGTCGTCGATTCGAGTTTCTGGAGCTGCTCCGCGGAACCCTGGTCGCCGGTTGACTCGAGCAGCCCGGCATTTGAAAAGAATCCGCGTATGTAAGTCCGGCTCCCCGGTTGCTATTGCCGGGATTTGGCCAACAAGCTGTCCAGCTGGTTCGCAAACCGCTGCTTGTCCTGATTATTCATCGGTGGCGGGCCGCCTGACTGCATGCCGCTGGAACGCATCGTATCCATAAAGTCACGCATGTTGAGTCGCGGCTTGATGTTGTCAGCCGTCAGGCGCTCGCCGCGTGCACTGAGCACGTGGGCACCTTTTGCAATCACCTCGGCAGCCAGCGGTATGTCGCCGGTTATGACCAGGTCACCCGGTTTGGCCAATTTGGCGATTTCATCATCGGCCACGTCAAAACCGGAACTGACCTGTAGCATGCGAATATTGGCATTCGGCGGCACGGGGAGCGCGTGGTTTGCCACCAGGGTGAGTTGCAGGCCAGTGCGCTGGGCGGCTCGAAATAAAATGTCCTTGATCACGCCCGGGCAGGCATCGGCATCGACCCAAATATCCAACGTCTATTTCTCCTGGTAACAGTGCGGCCTGCGCATTGTACCGGAGGCCGGCTTGTTTTCCTTGAGAATGCCGACGGCTTGCCCGTCAGCGCCGGCCCCCGGTGCGCATGGGCCTGGCCCGGCTCATTTCCCGCGACAGGCCTGTGCTGCGGGCGGCCTGGGCACGATTCAGGCTCGAGTGATCCAGTGTCTGGCGCCCTGTGGCGGCCGGTTTTGTCGCCGGTCGTTGCGCGGCAGGGGGATTGGCCGGCTTCGGTATATCCCTGGTCGCGGGTGTACCCGGTCGCTGTGCGTTTTTTGTCCCTGAGTCGGCCTGCCAGCGCCCATTCTCCCGTTGCTCCCAGCCGTCCCCGGTGTGGCGGGCGACATTGCCGTTGCGATCGACATACACGTCATTGGGACGCTTGGCGGCAGGCCGCGCCTGTTTCAGGTCGCGGGTTGCGGTGGCCCGGTCCACATTGCGGGTGCGGTTCGCCGGACGGTTGTACAGGTTGTCGCTGCGGTCGGCGAGCTTGATCCCGTTATTGCCTATGCGGTTTTCGATATTCGTCCTGTTGCCGAAATTGACATTGTTGCCGATATTGATATCCCCGGTATTGATGATTGTTGGCGGACGGCGGTAGCCGCCACCGTACCAGCCGTTGCAACAGCCCCACGGCCGATAGGGCCCGTTCCAGCCTCCGCCCCAACTCATGCCGAAACTGAAAAAGCCGTTGCTCCAGCTCACACCGTAATTCCAGCCTGTCCAGGGGTTGTAGCCGACATGAAAACCCCAGGTGGGCGGACGCGGGTAATAGTAGCGACCCCAATAGGGAGGGTAATACCAGCCGGTACCGTACACCGGCACGCCGTAATAGGGGAACGACCACATGTAACCCGGCGTGTAGCCGACGTAAACAATCTCCGGGGTGGACTGGTAGATGTTGACGTAGGTGGTGTTGTACACCGGGGAACTCGGTGGAATCTTGCTGATTTCCTCCGAGGGAATTTCGTCTGCCACCACCCAGGGTCCGGTCGCCGACGTGGCGGTGAACCACACCCCGTTGTCCACGGCGTAATAGCGTTTGTCGATCTGCAGGACCTGCGCACCGGTATTCACCGCGTAGGCCACCTGTGTGCCGGATATTTTCTCGAACCTGGGTGTACCGTCGTAGTCGACGGTAAGCGTGGCCTCGCTGCGCTTGATAGCGGCGGTCTGGGGTATCTGGGCATCCAGCAGCGCCTGCTCGGCCTCGTCGGTGCCCGCAACCGCTACCCGCAGGCCGCCGATATCGGATGCCGGGGGAATGTCCTTGAAAGAGGCGGGCAATTCATCGGCGCGCACAAAGGTCCACGGGCCGGACTGTGATTTGGACCGGTACCAGCGGCCGGACAGCAGTACATACATATTGTTGGTAGACAGCTCCCGCAGCCACGGGGTCTCCGTGTTGGTCACATAGAGCAGGGCGCCACCGGGCAGCGAATCCCAGGCGGGCTTGCCCTGGGTGGAGATCAGGTCCGTGGGTTTGGTGGCCACGACGATCTCGGGGGGCGTGGTGGGTGCTGCGTCCGCCGTATCGGGCGCCGGCAGCATTTTGACCAGGTCCGCCGGCGGCTTTTCGGTCGGTGTCCAGGGTCCCAGTGGATCATTTGCCCGGTACCAGAGCGTGCCACTGCTCAGGAAGCATTCGCGGCTTTTGGTATTGCGTACCACGACGAATGGCGCGTTGAGCGCACGTTCGTAATGACTGTCTTCCACCGCCGAGAAACGCGGCTCGCCATCGTATGCCAGCAATACCGCCAGCTGGTCCCGGAACACGATTTCCGGGGGTTCGTTCTTCAGCTCGTCGAGACTCTTCTGTTCCTGTTCCGCTGTGGAAAGGCTGGCGGAAAGCCGGTCCAGGGAAATGCTGAATCCGTTCTCCGGGACGGCGTTCTCAATAATGCTGCTGAAACGTTGCTCCTGTGCGTCATTGGAATCCGCCCAGCTCACGCGTGAGACCTTGATGCTGCGCACCAGTGCGGTATCCGTGTCCCGGTCGGTGTCGATATTAGCGGTGAACCAGAAGGCGCCGAAGACAGGCTCCTGTGATCCGTTGAGTTCCAGCGAAAAAGCCGCACGGCCCGTTAACTGGTTACCGGTGAGGGATTCGGGCTGCGGCTGGTAGATCACGATCGTGCCCTCCTTGGCGGTGATCTCCTGCGGCCATTCGACGGCACGCGCAGTGGCTGGCAGAAGGATGGTGGCCAGCAACAGGGCCAAAGCGGATAACAGGGCAAGATCGGGGCGCGGGGCGTTTTGCATGACGACACCTTTTCAGTCGTTGTAGTGACACAGTGAAAAACAGAGGATAGATGCTTCAAACGGCTTCGGCCAGTCTGCTCTCGACAAACAGGTACCGGGCCTGCTGTGTATTCCGGCGATACGGGTGCCGCTACTGTGGTGAAATGTTACTGTATATCGGGTTTTGGCTCGCGGGAGCGTTATGAAACATATACTCAAACTGGTACTGCAGGGTCTGGGAACCGTCCTGCCACTGGGGCTCACCGTGTATGCGGTTTACTGGCTGGCGTCCACGCTGGAACATGTGACCAGGGGCCTGTTGCTTGTTGTCCTGCCTCACTCCCTTTACTTCCCCGGCCTGGGCCTGTTGGCGGGGCTGGGGCTGCTGTTCGGGGTCGGCCTGCTGATGAACCTCTATGGTATGCGATACCTCATCGGGCTGGGTGAAAGGCTGGTGAGAAAAATCCCGCTGGCGAAATCCATCTTTGCCTCTATCAGCGATATCAGTACGGTCTTCCAGCTCGGCAGGGACTCGCAAACGCAATCCGTTGTGCGGGTGGATGTCGGTAACGGAAGGTACCAGATAGGCTTTGTCACCGGGGAGGCCAGCGGGAAAAGGCTGTTTCCCGGTGAGGACCGGGTGGGTGTATATGTGCCGATGAGTTACCAGATCGGCGGTCATACCTACTATATTGGCCGGGACAAGCTGGAGTCACTCGATATCAGTATGCAGGATGCCATGCGCCTGGCGCTGACCGGGGGTGCCCAGACCGCTGAAACCGGCGGCGTTCAACAAGCTGTCAGAAACCAATGAAAAGACGGGTCGGGGTGAGCTGAAACATGACGATAGACCTTAGCGGTGGTATCGACCTTTCGCGCGAGAGCGTGTTTGCCCGGCGACCTGACAATCCCGGGATGCGCGATGCCGTTAACGTCTGGATAGAATCAGCCGACGCCAGTTTTGGCATGCGCATTGGCATCGAGGCGTTGGCGGAGCAGTGGGACGGGCACGATATCTGGCTGGACATTGCCTTTGCCAATGGCCGTGTCCTGAGTTTTCGGGAGACACACGCGCCCCTGCCCGCGCTTGATGAGAGTGGGCGGCCGACCATTCGTGGCGCCGGCCCCCTCCGCTTCCAGTGTCACGAGCCTTTCAGGCGCTGGAGTGCCTGTTTTCGTGGAATGGCCCCTGAAACAACCGCTGCACAGCTTGCCAGGGGCGAGCTGTGCAATGCACCGTTGCCGGTGGCTGTCGAGTTCGACCTGGATATGACCATGGCGGTGCCACCCTGGGTGCCCGGTTCCCTGGTGCAGGAAGCGGGGCAGGCATTAACAGGCGAACAGGGGGGATTTATGAGTCCCCGATATGAACAGCTGTTTCGCGTGCAGGGTTCGTTGCGCGTGGGGGACAGGATACTGGATGTGCAAGGTAACGGGCTGCGTATCCGGCGGCAGGGCGTGCGCCGCCTGGAAGGTTTCTGGGGTCATTGCTGGCAGTCGGCGGTGTTCCCCAGCGGTAAGGCCTTTGGCTTCATGGTCTATCCACCCCGTGACGATGGTCAACCCACGTTCAATGAAGGCTATACTTTTGACGGCAGTGGGGTATTGCAGCCTGCCAGGGCAGTCGGGATTCCGTGGCTGGATCGCTTGCAAACCAGTGGCGACACGGTGTCATTCGTTTTGGAAACGGCCCGGGGCGAGGTGTCAGTTGAGGGCGAAACGTTTATCAACACACGCTCGGTAAATAAAGGCAGCGCGATTTTGCCTCCGGACTTTCCCATCGTACAACAGGCCCATGCCCGCTATCGCTGGGGCGGTGAACAGAGTTGCGGCATGATTGAGCGCTCCTCGCCGCCGGGTAAAATAAGCAACTGACGTTTACCGAAATTTTTCTTTAACGTTATCCTGATTCCTGTCCGAGGCGGCGTTTATCGCGCCGCTCCACAATCGATATCGGCGGTGACATGGTCGCGATTTGCAGAAACCACCTGGCTGTCATCGGTTCCTGTACCGGGCCGGTCACGCTTGTCGGCTGTGGTAAGCTGCCGAACCAACTCAAGGGGTAACAAAAATGTCCAATACTGAAACCGCGTTGCACGTGCCGGCACAGGTCATTCCCATTCCGACGTCCCTCAGCCCGCAGGCCCAGGCCTTTCTGGCTGCTGCGACCCAGCGCCTCGGGGCGGCAGACCAGGATACGGGTGCTCAGGCGGCAGCGGCTGTCGCGATGCTGGGCCCGGCAGCGGCGCGGTTCCAGGGCGAGTTCCACACGGTCGATTTGCCGGGCGGTGCGAAGCTGTACCGGGCAATACCCGCCGACCGGCAAGGCAAGTTGGCACGGGTCGCCTTCATGGATATCCACGGTGGCGCCTTTGTCGCCGGTGGTGGCCAGATGTGCCAGTTGCTGGCCCGGATAAGAGCAGCCGATTACGGCGTCGAGGTGTTTTCCGTGGACTACCGCCTGCTGCCGGGTCATCCCTACCCGGCCGCCCTGGATGACTGTATGGCCGCGTACCAGGAAGTCCTTAAGCACTACCGGGCTTCGGATCTGGTGGTTGGCGGCGCATCCGCCGGGGGCAACCTGGCAGCAGCGCTTATGCTGCGTGCCACGCAGGAGGGCGTGCCCATGCCGGCCGCATTGATGCTGATGACGCCAGCGCTGGATATGACGGCATCAGGCGACTCCTCCATGACGAATCGCTATCTCGATGTGATGCTGTATGGTGGGACGATGGGCATTCAATACGGTGCGGGCCATGATCTGAAAGACCCGTACATCTCACCCCTGTTCGGCACGTTCACCCAGACGTGGCCACCGACCATATTGACCACCGGCACGCGGGACCTGTTGTTATCGGATACCGTTCGTATGCACCGGGCGCTGCGACGGGCGGGTGTGAAAGCACAGCTGCACGTGCAGGAGGCCGGTTCCCATGGCGGATTCATGGGGCAGGCACCGGAAGACCTGGAGATCCTGGCGGAATGTCGACAATTCATGCGCGCGGCCTGGGACATCATGTAACCGATAGTATCGGTGTCGATACTGTCAAGGGCGGCCAGGGTCTCATTGCACTGGCGGAAAAAATGCATGGTATCGAGCAGTATCTTGAAATAGGGCTGCCGGACATGCCGGATCGCCTTCATGGCTGGCTCCAGCCCGGAAACAGGCCCCGGGCCGATCTCGAAAACCGTGTCGATGCTCAAGCATGATCGGATTTATTCCAGGGGGATCCCCCCGAGGGCGGGACCGCCATTGACCGCCATGACCTGCCCGGTGATATAGGAGGCCGCGTCGCTGGCAAAGAAGACGATCATATTGGCGATCTCGTCGGGTTCCCCCGGGCGCTTCAGGGGAATCTGGCTGGCCATCTCCATGGGTTCGAGCCCTGCAGCCTTCCAGGCCCCGGTCGCGCGCGGGCTGGCGATCATGCCTGCCGCAACGCAGTTGCAACGCACACCGAAGCGGCCCCATTCGGCTGCCGTGACCACGGTAAATGTCTGCAGTGCGGATTTTGCGGCGGAATAATGCGCACCGCCCTTTACGCCGTGCAGCCCTGCATTGGAGGAGATATTGACTATCGATCCACGGCGCCGCTCAATCATATGCTTGCCGGCCTCGCGCGTGCAGTAGTAGGCGGAGTGGATATTCAGGTCGAAAATGGCATGCCAGCCCCGGGTCGGGATTGATTCCAGCGGTCCCATCCGTGTGCCCCCGGCATTGTTGATCAGCACATCGACCTGCCCGAATTCGTCCACTGTGCGTTGCACCAGTGCGATGCAGCTCTGCTCCTGTTTGACATCCGTGGGTACGCCCAGGCAGGGGGATCCGCTTTCTCTCTGGATGCGCTCTGCAGAAGCCTCCAGCTCCTCGACTGTCCGGCTGGCCACGACGACCCTGGCCCCGAGTTTTGCAAGCTGCATCGCCGTTGCGTAGCCTATGCCTGTAGCACCACCGGTGACGATGGCCACTTTACCTGTAAAATCCAGTTGCTCTGAAATCATCTGCATTTTCCTATGCATGCGGCCGCCTTGCCGGGCCGCGGCCGCGATTGTGCGCTGTCACGTGACCGGGGTTTTTCTACTGCGCCCTGCGCGCCTGTGCCTTGATCAATTCGCCATCCTCCGGAAGTATGAATCCCTTCTCTACCGCGCTATTGGTGCTTGCATCGATTGCATCGATGTAAGCTTCCCGGCTCGGGTACAGGGTGGCGAGGGTGTCATCGTCGAACAGTGCCGTGGTCCCGAACAGGAAACAGAAACTGGATCCGGTTTGGCCGAGGCCGGAAAATGTTGCGACCGGGGCGTCCACGTACGGCGTGCGGACACCGCCGACCGCGTTGCCAAACTGGTCGCGCAGCAGGTCGGTAGCGTCATCGTTCCGCGTTATTGGCCTTGCCGAGGGGGCGGGTTCACCGGTGCGGATCCAGTGGTTCAGCTTGGCTATAGCAGCCTTGAGAACCCAGTGTCCGGGACCATCGTTGATGGGTTGATCACACTCGATGATGCCAGCCGCATCACCGGACCTGGTCTCAATCACTTGCGCCACGCCGGGGTCCCCACCCCGGTCGACGGGTCCCTTGACCACGCCGTAGGCATCGTAATGCGCATTGCCTGCCACTTCCCACAGACGAATATTGTCCGCATCAGGCTGGGGCATCGCCGGCGTGCCCAGGCGCAGGATATCGGTCTCCGTCTCGACATCGATCACCGGCTGTGGCAAATCGGAGCGAATGAATGAGGGCCGTGGCGTGGGTACGGCGACCTGGGGGTCCTGCGAGAGTGGGGCGCTGCCGCCGCCGTGGCTGTGAATCAGGAAGCCGTCAAACAAGCCGATGGTGGGGTGGATGGCGTTTACATAGGTGACCATTCTGCCGGCGGACTGCGATTCGCCGACGCCGATCAGGGTCTTCACCTCCAGTCCGTCGAGGGGGTCGAGACCCACTGGACTACGCACCGCCTGGGCCGCCTGGGAGTAGATGTCGTAGGAAAAACTGTCGCCGGGATGGTTGAGACTCCCATAGCGCTCCGGGTCGACCAGCTTCAGCGATACGTCGAAGACGGCGCCGCCGCCTTCCACGCCCGCCGACTGGGCCGAAACACCAACCCATACATAGCCCTTGCGTACCAGCTCCGTGTGCATCTGAACCCAGTCGGGGCTCGCATCTGTGCCACCGGATACGTTGAACCACTCCACTACCGCCGTTCCGTTGAAATCGGTGGCATTTTCGGGACGCAGTACCACGATTCTCGTCTTGAACGGTGCGGTATCGGCTGGCTGTATCGACCAGACGCCGTCCTCGCGCAGTTCGTCGGTGGCCATATACGAGGTGGCGGTGCCGGAGATAAAGTACTCGGTCTCCCGGTATCCCAGTTCCGCTTCGTCGAAGTACAGCCCGGCGTAAAAAGGCGTGCCGGGGGTGTAGTTGAGGAGTTCGCTGAGGTCGACTTTTATGGGTCCGATAGACAATTTGCAGCAGTTTTCGCCGCCGCCGCCGGTAACCGGCCCCTCTACCACCGGGTCGTCCGCCTTTGGCTTGACTATCGGGGACGGGGAGTTATCGCTGTCCGAGCAGGCGCCCAGGGTCAGCAGCAAGGCCAGGGCTGCAGCGTAGTGCCGGCGACCGCCGGGGGTACAATGGTGTGTCATTGCTGTTCTCCTGTGACTGCAAATGATGGTGCGCCCCCTGGTCATCGTGTGCGAACAGATCGTTATTACCAGGCAAACGTCCCGGGGTATTTGCTGTTTTACAGATGGCCACCCAGGCGCTGTCCCAGTTTACGTAGCAGCGCCGCACCATCCCCCTTCCACGCGGCACCGTGCATGCACGCCAGGACACCGGGCCTGGTCCTGCATAACTTTTCAACCAGCTGGTCGAGATGACGCGTGTGGGAGAAGTAGTCCATCTCCTGCCGCGTCGATTCACTGGACTCCAGTATATCCCCCCGGGTAAGTGCTTCGTGTTCGTGTCCCCCCTGGGTAAAGAGGTCACCGCAGAAGAGCGTTCGCGTGGTCTGCTCGAACAGGTGGCCGCACTCCCAGCCGTGCGGAAAGTGGGGCGTATCGATCCACTGCACTGTATGTTCGCCCAGGCACAGTGTTTCGCCGTCAGCCAGGGCGACCGCTGGCCGGATGGCTACATCGTCCACGCTGACCATTTTTGCGACCTGGCTACACAGTGGTTCAGCCCTGGCAGCCACCTCCAGGAAGTCATTGAGGGAACCGCATTCGTCCGACTCGTAGTGGGAGAATCCAATGTAACGCAGCTGCTGCACTGGGATAATGGCTGAGACGGCCTCCTGCACGAGAGGAAATAGTTTGCGGGGACCCGTGTGGTAGAGCAGTGGCTTGTCGTCAGTGATGAGGTACTGATTGAAGGTGAATCCACCGGGCATTGCCTGTGGTGGCACCGGCGTACTGATCCGGTAAATTCCTGTGGCTATTTCATCGACACGCGTGTTACTGGATTGATTGGTAATCATATTCCTCCGGGCATCAGGCCGGTTTGACCGCCTTGATCGTCTTCACCACGTCGAGGAACAGGTTGTTGACCTCAAGTACCCTGTAACCGGCGGCTTTCACGTTGTCTACAGTCGGACGGTCCATATCGGGACCGAATCGGGCGGTGAGCCGGGTCATCAGGTTCATCATGATCTTGAACGGGTAGTACCTGGAGCCCGTGTGCTCGAACATGTAGAGCCCGCCCCCCGGCTTCAATACCCGCCGTAAGGACTGCAGCCCGCCCACCGGGTCGGGCACAGAGCAGAAGGTGCAGGATGTGAAAACCTGGTCAAAACTTGCATCCGCGAACTCCAGGTCATGCACATCCATTACCTGCGCCTGGATTGTGCCCTTGTAGGCGGCTATCCGGGGTTTCGCCTGTGCCAGCATCTTCGGGCTGATATCGATGGCGGTGATCGTCTTGCCCGGTGGGAAGGCGTCGATATCCAGGCCCGTGCCCAGCGCCAGGAACAGGATGTTGCCATCCATATGGCTGAATAAGTCTTGCTTGAATGGTCGCCAGCGGTTTTCCGCACCGCGGCCGGCCATAAAGTCGAAATTGGGTGCCGCCTTATCCCACTTGGCCTGGGTGCGCATATCCATCCGTCAGTTTCCCCTTTCCATGCCACGCACACCACGCAGGCCCACGTTGGCCACCCATACCGTCACGATCCCGACCAGCCCGCAGACCGCACCGTACAGTGCGCCGAGGCTGCCCGATACCGGCATCATTGCCGCGTACATACCGACCACCATGCCGGCGAGCATACCGCTGAACATGATAGGCAGCATGATCTCCATTGCTCCAAAGAATATGCCGAAGGGAAAGAACAGGACGAGTCCCACCAGCATTCCGATCGCCATCGCAAGCAGCATGGCCAGGAACATATTCCAACCGGTGCTTATAACCAGCGCGCACAGCCAGCCGGCGACCAGGCCGGCAACAATATTTGCCGCGAGGTCACCGAGCACAAAGTACAAACGTGAATCCATGAAGTCGTCCTCCCGGGGGGCGCCTGTATCAGGGATAAAACACTATAGTGCATTCCGCTACGGGTGCTGGCAAGCCAGCCACTCAAAACCCGCTGGATCAGGGGAACAGCCCAGAGAATAACCGCTGTCGCCGGAGACCCTGAGCCATGCGATGCTACCATAGGGCTGGCGGCGTTCCCGAGGCGGGCAGCCCAGTGCCGCACGTCGGAGCATTTTCAGGGAATATCACCGGCTTTTTGCTCGACCAGTGGCCAAAGCACCTCGTCTGCGTGTACGTTGCAGAAATACTCGTTGACGTGGCTTATCCTGCCGTCGGAGAGCGTAAATACCATGCAATACTGGTTGTGATAGGGTTTGCCGTCGCAGGTTGTCGCATTTCCCTCGAACTCCACCACGACCCGATCACCCTCTGCCGTTACGGTCTTCACCTCGACACCCAGTCCTGTCGGCATGAGTTCCCTGAACGCGGTAATGGTTCCCACGATGGTATCCCGCTGGCGAACACCGGAAAATTTGCCATAGCCCTTGGCCACTGTGACCGCATCCGCGGCAAGGCAGGTATCCGCCGTCGCCGCGTCGGCTGAGTTCATCGCCTCGAGAAATTTAAGGACTACCGCCTTGTTCTTTTCGCTCATGACGCCAATCTCCTGCTTTGGGATTTCACTTATTCGAGCCGCTGCCGAACAGGGTCTGCCACAGCCGGCGCAGCCATTGTCCGAAGGCGTGGAACATGGAAGGCCTGGGTACCAACACCACGCCGGCCGCCCCCTCGATTTCGGCCTTGAGCTTGCCGCCAAACGACCTCGCCATCTGCGGCAGGAGTGGCCTGCTCATCGCCTCCCACATGGGCGCCATCTGGCCACTGCCCTCAACCGACACCTGCAGGCGCACCTGTGTTTCAGTGTCACTGTTTCGCGTCGCGATATAGGAACCGCTACCAACGACAGGTTCCGATTCCAGTTTGAACTGGAAATCCACGCGCCCCGGCGCATCCCACCGGGCCACGTGCACCAGCACGTTGACGGTTTTTACCATTCCGCCGGCGCCGACCTTGATCAGCCATTTCGAGTTGTTGTCGTCAATAATCTGGCAGCTGCGACAACCCGGAAAAAGCTCGGCCCATTTATTGATATCCTTGACATAGCCCCAGACTTCGTCGATACCGACGCTAATGACAAAGGGGTGTTCTGTTTCGATCATATGCGCTCCTCAGGCCCCCAGTAGGTCGATTTCCCTTTGCAAAAGCTCACTGGGCTTTCCTGCCGCGTGGCGTCCGGCCAGGTAGCCATGGGTCATACCCCTGGCGTTTGTGATCCCACTTTGCATCAGCGCGCCATTGTCCAGGCGCGCGGCGGAATTGCCCGCCACATAGAGCCCCTCGATCGGCTTGTCATTCCAGCCGAGGGCGCGGCAGTTTTCATCTATCAGAATACCAGTGGAGGTGATGCCCCCGCCGGCCATGCGGTGCAGTTCGAATGCGTAGTACGGGCCCTGCGTCAGCGGCCCGAGGTTGGCGTTGGGCTTTTGTGAAGGATCGCCGCACATCATGGCACCCCAGGGATAGGTGCCGCGCCTGAATTCGGGATCCTCGCCTGTTGCGCAGTAACCATTGAAGGCCGCCACGGTCGCGGCGAGACCCGCGGCGTCCACGCCGATCTTCTTGGCCAGTTCCTCCAGGGTATCCGCACTGGTACCCACTCCCTCGGGGACCTGCTCCCCGGGCATAATGGAACCGAAGGGGTATTTTTCGCGGGCTTGCCTGTCGGTGATCGCCCAGCACGGGAAATTCCGGTAGGACTGCGTCATGCCGTCTATTTCTTCGAGGCCAAAATACACGGAGCGGTAAAATGCCTCGTTGGCAAAGCGCTTGCCCCGGCGGTTGACCACGATCGTATGGGGCAGCCCCATAAAAGGCAGTGCACCGCGCCACAGAGGTACACCTTCCTCCTGCTCCTCGCCCGGAACGTGAAAGCCCAGCATTGACACATCGGGTACCCGGGCAATTTGCGCCCCTGCCTCGCCTGCCAGCCGCAAATGGGCCCCCTTGATCGTGGGCATTACCATGGAAGCCGGGTCAAGCTGGAGCCCGACCGTTTTGTTGTAATTCCCGTTTCTTTCAAAGCTGCTCACTGCGATCACCACACCGCGGTTGGCTTTGACAAAAAGGTCGCGGCCATCGCGGGTGGCACGTAGCCCGATGATGCGATCACCGTCGGCAACCAGTTCTTCCACGGTGACGCCTGTATGCATGGGAATACCCCGGTCCAGCACCCCCTTGACAAAATAGGCGGCCAGCCCCGGGCCGGCACAGCGCTCATCGTTGGCCAGGCGCTCACCCATGACAGTGAAATCCCAGTTGGACATATTGGCCATGCCACCGTTATCGAAAATATCCTCGTGGGTCAGGCTGTAGGGCACATGTGGCGATACCCGGGTCTTTTCCTGCCATTCACCCAGGGTTTGCGCCGGGAATGGCAGCACTTCCAGGCACCTGCCCTCAGCGGTACTGCCGTCAATATAGGGATAGTAGTAATCGGGAAGATGGCGTACCACGCACATCTTCAGCCCTATTTTTTCCTCGAAGTATTTCAGCGCCACCGGCGCGTGAAGCGCCTGGTTGAGGATAGCCCTGTCGCTGCCAAAGCCCATATCGAGATTCTTGATATATCGAATGCCGTTTTCTGCCGAGTCGTCGATACCCGCGGCCGCGGCCAGGTGATTGCCTGGAATCCAGACCTCGCCCATGGAATAGGCGGTCACGCCACCGACCTGCTCCGACCGCTCCAGCACCATCGCGCTGGCACCGTGATCATGGGCGGTGATCGCTGCGGACAAGCCGCCGCCACCGGACCCTATCGAGACCACGTCCGCCTCGAGGTCCCACTTAAGAGGTTTGTTTCGAATCATTGCTATTTCCCTGGAAGAAGATCTCGTTGAAACCCGACGGCTTAAGCCGCAGGTGGCACCATTTTGTCGCAAGCGTCGGCGTCTTTTCACTGTATATAGGCGCAGTAAGCGTGACAACCGATTTTTAACGAGGCAGCGTGAATGCCGGGCTCCAGTCCATAGCGATAATGCCGACCAGTATTGCAGGCCGTGCAATTGACCTGGTGAACCGTGCTGCCCCTATAATGGGCTCATGAACGTACTCTATGCCGCTCTTTTCCTGGTCGCCGCAGCCGCGGCCTGGATATACAACCGGCTGGTCCGGGATCGTAACCAGGTGCTCGCTGCCTGGAGCGATATCGACGTACAGCTCAAGCGTCGCCACGAGTTGGTGCCGAGGCTGGTGTCCTGCGTGAAAGCCTATGCGGACTACGAAAAAGCCACCCTGGTGGCGGTGACCGAGCTGCGCAGGCAGAGTATCGCGACACCGCAGCTGCCCCGCAAAGCGGCCATCGAGGAAGCGATGCAGCAGGGCCTGCACCGCTTGATGGTGGTGGCAGAGGACTACCCTGACCTGAAAGCGGACGAGAACTTTCGCCAGTTGCAGGGCGAACTGACCGAAACCGAGGACCAGATTCAATACGCGCGCAGGTTCTATAACGGCGCGGTCAGGCAGTTCAATAACCGCATTCAGTCGTTCCCCAACCTGCTGCTGGCGCGCCCCCTGGGATTTGCCCCGGCGGACTTCTTCGAGATCGATGACGCATCGTCGAGACTCCCACCGTCCGTGGGGCTGCGCTGAATGGACTGCCGTCAACTGCTTGGGCTGATAGTGCTTACGGTGTTGCTCACCAGTCTTCCGGTGTCCGCCACGGAGAAGATTCTTTCCTACGATAGCGTTATCGATATTGCTGCGGATGCGAGCATGACCGTGAGCGAGACGATCCGGGTGGTCGCGGAGGGCCAGCAGATACGTCGCGGCATATACCGCGAGTTCCCGACAACCTACAACGACCGCTATGGCAACCGGGTAGTGGTGGATTTCAAGGTGCTCTCCGTTACCCGTGATGGCGCACGTGAAGCCTGGCATTCGGAGCGGCGGGCCAACGGTGTGCGGATATACGCGGGCCACCCCGACATGGTGGTCAGCCCCGGAGAGCACAGCTATACCTTTACCTACAGGACGGATCGGCAGATCGGCTTTTTCGAGCATCGCGACGAACTGTACTGGAATGTCACCGGCAACGGCTGGGGCTTCAGCATCGAACACGCCAGCGCCGTGGTCAGGCTGCCCGCTCCGGTATCCGATTCCGACATCACAATCGCAGGGTACACCGGCGCGCAGGGTTCGCGGCAGGGGGACTACACCAGCACGGTGGGTCGTGGCAGCGCTACCATCCAGGCAAGCCGGGAGTTGCCGCCGGGATCGGGCCTGACACTGGTCATGGACTGGCCCAAGGGCGTCGTGACCGCGCCGGGTCGATGGCAGCAGCTGGGCTACCTGCTGGCTGACAACCTGGGGCTGCTGCTGTCGCTACTGGCCTTCGGCGGCAGTGCCCTTTATCTGTTGCTGATGTGGTCCAGGCACGGGCGCGATCCCGGTAAGGGCGTGATCTTCCCCCATTACGAGCCGCCAGCAGGCTGCTCTCCCGCCGCCGCGCGTTATGTCAGTAACATGGGCTATGACAACAAGACGTTCACCGCCTTCATTATCAACCTGGCCGTACAGGGCTGCCTCTCCATTACCGGCGATGACGGCGATTTTGTGCTGCAGCGCAAGCCAGGCCCGGCAGGGCTGGTGCCCGCAGAGGCGGCGCTGTTGGACAAATTGTTTCGGCACGGCGCTGTGCTGAAGCTGGAAAACAGCAATCACTCGCAGGTTTCCGCCACCCGGGCGGCCCATAAGCAATTGCTCAGACGCGGCTACCTCAACCAGTACTTCAAAACCAACGGCAGGTTGATGCTGCCCTCCATAGTGGCCTCGGCCCTGCTCCTGCTGGTAATTGTAAGCACTGGCCGCTTTGTCGCGCTGGTACTGGCGATCTACGTGGGTATCGCGGTCATGCACCTTTTGTTTGCTTACCTGCTGAAGGCGCCGTCGGCACTGGGGCGGCGCCTGATGGACCAGCTGGAGGGTTTCAAGCTGTACCTGGAGGTGGCCGAAAAAGACGATCTGGCACGGCGCCATCCACCCGACCTGACCCCCGAGCTTTTCGAGAGGTACCTGCCCTACGCGATCGCCCTGGGCGTGGAACAGGAATGGGCACAGCGATTCAGCCGGGTATTCTCCAGTTTGCAGGCAGCGCCCGGTGGTGCGTACCATCCTGCCTGGTACCAGGGGGATTTCAACGCGGGCCGGATGAACAGTTTCGCAAGCACTGTCGGCAGCAAGCTGTCATCGGCTATTTCTTCCGCGTCCAGCCCGCCCGGTTCGAGCTCAGGCGGCGGGGGTGGTTCCTCCGGTGGCGGTGGCGGTGGCGGTGGTGGCGGTGGCTGGTAAAGGGGCGTGGCAACACGTAATGAACACTGTTTTTGTCGACTGATCCGGGGCTTTGTGTGAAATCCCGCTCGGGAAATTGCGGTCCCGGACAACAGGTATAGCTTTGTTGTAACGTATCGAAATGCCATAGCAACCCATTGAACAACGCAAAGAGGCGGCTCGCCCGTGGAAACCTATCAAACCCTTATGGACCTGGCTTGTCGGGAAACCGGGTTGACTGATTACGGCCCGGACACGTTTCGTGAAGGCCTGGAAATCGTTGTTAAATCAATCGGAAAAGAGGCCCGGTTGAACACCGTCGGCGAGCATGTCTTGCGCGATCGTATTCTTGGTCACCTGAAACAGCGCTTGCAAATTGAGGATTGGTACAAACGCCATCCCCGGATCGACGAGGAGCAGATCATCAGGCCGCTAATTGGCCTGAGCCTGCCGCGCACGGGATCCACCGCGCTTTCTTTTCTGTTGGCGCAGGACCCCAATGCCCGGTACCTGTTGCGCGGTGAGGCGGCCAGACCCTGTCCACCGCCCTCGACGGTCAAAAACGACCAGCGCGAACGCGAAATGGCTGAAGTCGAAAAAGTGGACGGCTGGAAAGCGCATACCCCGTCCGGGGATTTTGCGCCTGCGGAATGCCAGGACCTGATGTGCCTGGAATTTACCTCGCAGATGTTTATTGCCCTGGCGCAGGTACCCACTTATGCACGTTGGCTTAATGATGCCGATCTTACCGCCTGTTATGAATACGAACGTCGCGCCTTAAAACTGTTGCAATGGGGGATGCCAAAAAAGCCGTGGCGCCTGAAGGCACCCACCCATTTGCTTTATCTTGAACACCTGAACAAGGTTTTTCCGGACGCCCGCTTTGTGATGACGCACCGTGATCCCACCGATGTCATCGTGTCAGTGATTGATGTGTATGCCGATATTATCGGTCGGTTCACCGACCACCTTGACCTGCAATACGTGGCCGACCTGAATATGCATATGTGGCCGGAGGGTATGCGGCGCACGCTGGCGTTTCGAGACCAGGGCAATAACAACGAACGTTTCTTTGATATTCACTTTAAGGCGATGCAGGAAGACCCGGTAAAGCAGGTTAGCAACTTGTATGACTGGTTGGGCGAGGAGCTCACCGAGGAATTTTCCAGCGGTATGGGCCGGTGGTGGCGGGAAAACGCCGCCAACCGCGAACCCGGCCCAGGGAAAAATGCCGAGGATTACGGCGTTGACCTGGAACAGGTCCGGCCATTATTCGCGGATTACACACGGCGAATGAATACCTGGATCGGCGCTGGCCGGGGCTAGGCTGTGACGAGTATTGTTACTGGAGCTGGCGAATCACGTCGCCTAACTTTCGCGTCTGCCAGATATCGAGCATTTTCCTCATCATGTGCAGTTGAATCCGGGCATTCTCGTTTTTATGGAAACAGTCATCCTGATAACTTTCGAGAGCGTCGATATCGTCGATATCCCGTTCTATAGCAATCGGCGCTCCCATGCCATAAGCCACGCCGCCTGCCGCTACAATCAATAGAACATGAAGCCTCAGCTCGTCGAGGCTCAGCCTGGGACCACCCTGGGCTGCATACTCCTCGATAAATACAGTCAACAGTTCGTCTAAATGCTTGTTCCAGATATCCGGTTCTGCACCGCTGATCGCGCCATTGATAGATTGGGCGACGCTGATTTTCCCGGCATTTGCCCAGTCGATAAAGCCGCATTGCAGGGTGCCTTGCGCATCTTTCCAGAACCAGCAGTTATCGATATTGGCGTTCCAGTGTGCGAATGCCACAAAATCAGGATTGCCAAACAGTATGTCCCTTATTCGATCCTCGGCAGCCACCAAATCGGGAATGTCGCGGATAAATTGCCGGCGAAACTCATCTGTGCGCACGTTATCCGGAAAGAGCCTGGGGTAACGCGCTACAAAATCAAACATGCGGTTTGCGCGTTGTAGTATTTTCTCTTCGGGCGCGTGCAGTGCAAACTTCCCAGAGGCCATCCTGGGGTCGTACGGGAATTTACTGTCAAAGCCCGGCGGCAGCCTGTTGTCACGGTGCGTTCCGGATAATGTGGCCAGGCCTTTGAGGATGGCTTTGTAGTGCCCGAGCTGGTCCGGCACCCTGTAATCCATACACTTGGGGTAAAGTGCCTCCACGCCGTTGCGGCCATAACTTATGCATTCGGTAATAATAAGCCCGGTAGCGGATTCCGGGTCGACGTCAGCGAACAGGCATGCGGGTACCGCTATGGGGAAATCAGGCGAGCGAGACAGTACCGCAAAATTCGCCTCCGAGATCATCATAAAGCGGCCCCTGTCCCACAGTTCGTTATCAAAATTTCGGGAGAACTTGATAAACAAGCGCTCGGGCAAGGTCGGGTCCGGCAATTGGTAGGCCACGGTTAACAGCAGTTTTTTGCCGGTTCCGCCCCCGAGAAACTCTTTTGCGTCAATGATAGCGCTGACCCGGTTGTCGGCGGCCAGTGCCTGGGACCTATGAAAGGCTTTGGTGAGAAAATCTGTGCCGCCGGAGATCAGCGTCTCGATATCGGCTGGAATCCCGATGCCGAAAATTTCCCCGGTAACCCAGCGCTTGTCTGCCGAATCATCTTGCTCACTTCTATCAAAATTCATGGGAGAGTCTTTTTCTAGGGTGTGCTGAAATCGTGCGGATACCGCCAGACATGGGCAGTGCTCGCCATGTCGAGAAGCGAGAGGATTCAGGTCAGCTTCTAAAATGACCTGAACCCGCTTACCACTTTAACAATTTCACTTTAAGTGAAGCAGGCCGCAAGGCCTACTTCTGTGCGGCCATTTCCAGCGCCTTGTCCTCGTTCGCGCGTTTGATCAGGTACTGCCGAATGGCTTCCGCATCAGCGGGCGTGACAGCCGACTTGAAGGACACCATGCCCTTGTGCCTCAGCGCGCCGTCCAGCACGATTGCCTTGAGCGCGTCGCTGCTGGCGATAGCCCCCGAGTGGCGCAGGTCGGGATTCAGCACCCCGGCAATGGCCGCATCGCCGTGGCAGCCAAGGCAATACTGGGCGTAAAGGGCCAAGCCCCTTGCGACCTGTTCTGTGGTACCCGTGAAGGCGGGCGGATCCAGTACCCTGTCTTTCATCGGCGGAGGGGGTGGCAGCGCTCCGTCCGCGCCCAGTGTAAATACCAGCAGGCGACTGAGGTTGCGCATGGGGCCTGATTTGCCGGCCAGAAGCCCAGGATAAATATCCCACAAGCCGCCCCAGCCGGCGAGGATCGCGATGTATTGTTTGCCATCGATCGCATAGCTTATGGGCGCAGCGATAATCCCCGTTTGCGCGGGGAACGACCACAGCTGCTTGCCACTATCGGCTGCATAGGCGCGGAATTCACCCCCCGCGGTACCCTGGAACACGAGGTTGCCCGCCGTCGACAGCGTGCCGCCGTTGGATGGGCCGGGATGCTCCACCCGCCATACTTCCTTTTGTGCCACCGGGTCCCAGGCCAGCAGGTGGCCAGTGGTGTCGGCCATTGCATCGGCGCGGACCCTGGTGTCGGCGGGCAGTGACACCGCACCACTGTCTATGCCCAATTGGGCACCGATATCGGAGCCTTTGAAATCCTTGTCCGCCAGGTAGGGCTGTACCGTGTTATTGGCGGGAATATACATCAGGCCGGTTTTCGGGCTGAAGCTCATCGGGTGCCATGTGTGCGCTCCATAATAGCCGGGCCTACCAAGGTACACCTCGCCGGTCTTTTCGTAACGCGCTTCCGGTCGGATGTTCGGCCGGCCGGTCCTGGGGTCAAGGCCGTCGGCCCAGGTGACCGTGGCAAAAGGCCTCCCCGACAGGAATTCGCCGGTTTTCGCGTCCAGCACGTAGAAAAACCCGTTCTTTGGCGCGTGCATCACCACGTGCCGGCGGCTGCCCTTGACTTCGATATCGGCCACGGTGATCTGGGAATCGGAATCGTAATCCCAACGGTCTTCCGGCGTTTCCTGGAAATGCCAGGCATAAGCACCGGTATCGGCATTCACTGCCACGATGGAGGAGGTGTACAGGGCATCTCCTGAGCCGCGACCATGGGTGTCGGGGTTCCACGGCTCCGCGTTGCCGGTGCCGAAATAAACCAGGTTGGTCTCAGGGTCATAGGTGATTGAATCCCAAACGGTGCCGCCGCCGCCAAAATCCCACCACTGTCCCTGCCAGGTTTTTGCGGCGCGAGCCATGGCGTCGTTCTCGAAGCCGTCGCGCGGGTTGCCCGGAACCGTGTAAAAGCGCCACACCCTGTCACCGGTCTGTGCGTCGTAGGCGGAAATGAAACCGCGAGCCCGGTATTCTGAGCCCGCACTGCCGATCAGGACCTTGCCCCTGGCAATGCGCGGAGCGCCGGTAATGGCGTAGTTTTCCTGGTCGGGTACGGTCATTTTCGACCAGACTTCCCTGCCGGTTTTTGTGTCGATCGCAATGAGTCGCCCGTCCAGCGCCCCGACATACACCTTGTCGTCGTATAGCGCGATGCCGCGATTCACCGCATCGCAGCAGACGCGGATCAGCGTCTCCCGCGGCACCTTTGGATCGAAAGACCACTTCAGCGCCCCGGTCTTCGCGTCATAGGCCTTTACCATGCTCCATGCGGTGGAAACGTACAGTGTGCCGTCATGCATCAGCGGCGTCCCCTCCTGGCCGCGCGCGGTGTCGATATCGGCAAACCAGGCGAGGCCGAGTTTCCCAATATTCTGGTCTGAAACCTGGTTCAGCGGGCTGAAACGCTGTTCGTCGTAACCGCCGCCATACGATAGCCATTCATCACCGACACCTGCCGCAATCATGGCATCGGTCACGCCACTGGTCGCGGGGGCGGACTGGGCTGCTGTTGCATTGGCACAGTTGCCGGCTGCAAATGCCATTACAGTGACGGCTGCAATCCAATGGCGTGTTGTCATTTGCTTTTCTCCTGGCCTTTTGGCCCATCTTTTATCTTGTGTGCGGGCGACAGATTGGGCTGGGTTCGCGCTCACAACGGATCGGAGCAGTTGCGTGGCGATGACTGCCGGTTAGTGTGTCGCCTCGGTGTTTAACTTGTCAAAAGCTCTTTTTACTCAGCGGATAAGCGGTAGGACATTCTCTCCAGGCCATAGGCCAGGCAGCGGGTATCGGAATCACCCGAGAGCGCGGCAGGCGAAACGGGTGCAGTATGGCGCAATTCCAGTTGTACCAGCCGGTCTTCCTCCAGTAAGGCGAACGGAATTTTCAGCGATGCCTGGCGCAAATCCGTGTTCTCGAGAAACTGGCCATTTAGCCAGATTCCGGTCGATAAGTTCTGTGCGAAGTAACGGCCTCGAAAATCCAGTACCAGGCTATTTTCGAAACCGCTGTACCTTAAAAGCGGTAGTCTGAAAGTAATCCCGGAGGCGTCGCCCAGTGACCATGTACCCCAGGTCTCGGGGCGGGCCCATCCGGTGTTGTGCCTGAGAACACTGGCCAGTTGTTCGCCATCCAGTTGATCACCCGCCCAGCGCGGATAGCCGGCCAGTCTCGCCAACTCCTGGATGTACGACGGTTCTTGCCGGGTGCCGTCGGCACCGGGTCCCGGGGAGGGAGCGGCAGCACAGGGCGCGTAGTCGAATTCAAGACCGTAGCGCTCTGCCAGCGCGGTATTGGAACGGGCAAAGAACGTTCTGATATGTTGAACTGCGCCAGGGTCGAGAAAATATTTGCTTCCTGTGGGATATCTCTGGTTCAGCCACAGCAAATCCTCCACCAGGGCAGCCCGGTGCCCGGCATCTTCAGTGTAGGTATCGAATACATTGAGTATCTCGGCGGATTGAAAATCCAGGCTCGGGTTCTGCCTGTTCTTTGCCGGGGTGAATTCCTCGCCGGGCGGGCACCCCAGGAATTTGAGGAAATCCCAGATGATGGATCCGTCCTGCCACGCGCCCGGCTGGTAGGGCCGCAGGGCGATCTCCGCCTCGGGGAACACGTCTTCGAATCGCTGCAGCAGGCGGAAATAGTCCCGCTCCTGCGGTTCAAGCAGTGAATAATCACGCTTGATATGGGCCATGCTCACGGGGTTTCTTTCCGACTTGAGTGTCTGCAGGTATCCGGACTGGATAATCTGTGCCTGCTCGCGCAAGTAGAACAGCAGTGTCACCGGATAATCCCCGAGATAGCGCTTTATCTGCTGGAGCCTGGACGCATCAAAAAAGCAGATACCTTCATAGCTCAGGAAGCAGCGGGAGAAAGCGCCGCGCGCCACACCTTGCAGCTCGTCCAACAAGGGTTGCCAATTGTCCTGGCCGAGATCGCTGAACAGCGCGACATGCCCGAAACCGGACAGTCCGCTACGGGGAACGTAGATGCCGTTATTCAACAGCCAGTCTCGATAGATGCCGACATGGGCCTGGATGGCCGTACTACCGGCTTTATCCAGTCCGCAATGGATAATTATCCGCATTTACCACTCCACTTCCGCTGGTCGACTAGAATGCCGCCGCCGATGAAGGCCGTCAACGCATACTGCTGGACCTTTCGGCAGCCGCTTTACAGGCGGATCGCGGCGCCTGCCTGAAGCTGGCTATGACGCGGCGACAAAAAACGCCGTGCTCACGAATAATTTCTGCATTGCATTCCTTATTGTAAAAGTCATCGAGTGGACGGTGGAAATCGATAAGGGCTATACAATAACCAGCAACAATTTCCTCTGCTTTTACTATTTTCTTACCGGTATCCATTTACTGTAGCTGCGGATTGGCTTTCTTTTTCTCGGGATAGTGCCTTATCAGCTGAAAAGTCCGGCACGCCGCTCACAGACATTGGTAGAAACCGGCGCTACTTATTGGCATATGGTGGATTTCCTGTGGCTCAATATCTTTGCCCTGTTGGTCCTGTCACTGCCGGAGACAATTTGGTGGGTGTTGATATAGAATCTATCCCCTTGATACCCCTTCGGTGAATTTTGAGCTGGTCGGGGATTTTCTCATACCACGGAAAGTTGTGAGGCAAAAAACATGATTGCGCGATTATTGCTGTTGAGGTCGTCCCTGGTAATAGCCATTAGCCTGCTCAGTGCCTGCGTTAGTGTCGGCGACGTGGGGGATGTGAAGGAGGCCAACAAGCTGGCGATCGCCTGCAAGACCGACGAGGCGCTGGCGGCGGTTGACAGGGCCGCAGGTGGCGGCGGTTTGAGTTCCTACATTGCCGAGCTGCAGCGTGCCGTGATCCTGATGGACGCGGGCAGGACCTCGGAAGCTGAAGCCGCACTGGCTGAGCGTAACAAGCGAGCGGGCGCGAGCGCAGAGGATGCTGCCGAGGCCGAGCAGTCGGTCCAGGAGAGCGTTGAAGAGCTTCGTTCCGCGCGGGAGAAGGAAACGGGTCACCGCACCTGTCCATAACCGGGGGCACGTCACCATGGCACGACAGTCAGCCAGATGAAGGCAACACGAGGATGCAGTGCCGCAAATCGCCCGGGGGGAACCCGGTGAGCCTGCACCATGGCGCTGGCCGACTGGGAGCGCTCCTGGTCATGGCCTCATACCTCTCGGTAGTAGCCTGTAGCAGCGGTCCGCCCCACGAGCTCGAGATGATGCCGGCTCCAGCGGCCTACGAGGACGCCGACGCACCCTTTGGTGAAGAGGTTCCCCCGGGTGTGGAAGGGTCTCTACCGCAACTGGCCGTACTCTATGCCACCAATCGCGCGCCCCAGGAGGGGGAATCGGCAGACGAACCCTATTACTCCGGTGAAAGAGGCTATCTGGTGCGGCTCGGTTCCGCGCAGATGGGACTGGGGAACCCGGACATCTCCTGGCAAGAGGCGCGCTCGATTTCCCTGCTCAAGAATCGCCCTGACAGTTTTCCGGTTGCGGTAAAGGGCGTGGACGAATTCGGAATTTTGCCCGAGAGCGTTTCGGTGTTTACGCCCGAACAGGAGCTGCAACAGGCCGACCAGGAGGCAGGGAGGGCCTTCCTCCAGGCAGTCGAGACCCAGCTCGCGCGATCACAGCTCAAGGACATCTTCATCTATGTACACGGGTACAAGGTAAACTTCGAGAATCCACTGATGGTTGCCTCCGAGATGTGGCATTTCCTGGGTTATGAAGGTGCGTTCATCGCTTTTTCCTGGCCCTCCACGCCGGATCGCCTGGCCTATTTCAAGGATGTCGAGACCGCCAGGGTCTCCGCATGGGGCCTGCGCAAGCTGGTTGATTTCCTGTCGCGTGAGTCCTCGGCACGCCGTATCCATATCGTCGGCTACAGTGCCGGCACACGGGTGGTGTTGACGACGCTCTATGAGATAGCCCTGCTGCACGGCGGTGCCGCGGCTGGTGATATACAGGGCGACACGCGCCTGGGGAACGTGATTCTGGTTGGCTCCGATGTGGATACCGGGATGTTCGCCAGCTATGTCCTGGATGGACTGCTCAAGGTACAGGAGCGCCTTACCTTGTACACCTCGCCCTCCGATGCTGCGTTGCATATTTCCGAAAAGGTTTTCTCGCACCGGCGCCTGGGTGAGGTGCTGCCGGGTACCCTTGATGACCGGATGCGGGAATACATGGCGTCGACTGACCGTATGTCCATGATAGACGTTGCCGAAGCCGAAAATTTCGACGAGGGCAACGGGCACGGCTATTTCCGCCGAAGCCCCTGGGTGAGTAGCGATATCCTGATGACCTTGCGCTACGGACTGGAACCCGCGGAGCGCGGGCTGGAGCAGCGCGAGGGCTCGCCGATCTGGCGTTTTCCGCCGGATTACCTGAGTCGCTTTGATTCCGCCCTGGAACGGCAAAGAAGAAAGGCCTTATCACAACCCGCGCTGTAAGCGCCCGGTAGCGGGGCTTATGGTGGATTGGCCACACCAACGTTCCGGGCACCCGTGTGTCAGGTTTTTGAGTAGCGGAGTTTCATCACTGCAGCGCCGAGAATAACCCCGGCAATATTAGCCACAAGATCGTATGCGGACATCTCCCTTCCCGGTATATAGGACTGCCCCAGCTCGAGCAGGGCACCGTAGGCGATAACGCCCAGGCACATATAAGGGAAGTGCTGCTTGTTTTCCAGCGTGCGATAAGCAAGCACGGCAAATATGTAATACACGAGCAGGTGAACCACCTTGTCCATGTTATTGATGGGCATCGAGCTACCCGGTGATAGCGATGTAATCGCTACAACGGTGGCGTAAGTGATAAAGGCTATACGGTGCATAAGTTTGCTCCGGAAGGATAGCGGCATGACAAGGAAGCCTGGACCATCCCTGTCGGCATCGTGTCTGTCACAGGGAATACGGTGTGTTAACGTCGAACCAGTAGCCGTCATCCCCGGATCGTTTTATATGTCCTGCGGTAGGGGTGGCGAAATGGGTGCCGATAAGCAGCACGGGTTGGTCGGCACACTCCTCCAGCAGGGACTGGCGAGTGGCAAGGGCTTGCCCCCGATCGTAATCTGCAGAGCTGCACCAGTGGGTATGGGTCATCTGGCAGGGATGATGGATGCAGTCACCGGTAATTATTGCCTTATGCCCTTGTGAGCCGACATGGACGCTGACGTGTCCCGGCGTGTGGCCGGGTGTCGGGTGCAGGCGCACACCTGGGCAGACCTCGTGGTCCCGGTCAACGAGTTCCATCAGTCCCGCTTCAAAAATGGGTCGCACGGAATCATCGATGAGGCTGGCATTCACCGGATCGTCATCCACGCTTTCCCAGTGGCGCCATTCATTTTCCGCCATCAGGTAACGAGCATTGGGGAACGTCGGTATCCAGCGGCCTTCCGACAGCATGGTATTCCAGCCCACGTGGTCGACATGCAGGTGGGTGCACAGCACGGTATCAATCGTCTGCCTGGGGTACCCGGCGAGTTCGAGGTCGCGAAGAAAGGCTGTTTGCAGATTGGACCAGTTGGCAATCGGGCGCTGCTTGTCATTGCCGATACAGGTATCCACGACGATTCGCTGTTCGCCGGTATCAATCACCAGTGCGTGGATGCTCATGACCAGGTTGCCGTCGGCGTCCATAAAGTGAGGCCTGAGCCATTCGATAGGCTTGCATGCGTCCCGGGTGGCGTCGGGCAGTATGAATCGCGTGCCGCCGGTCATCTCCATCTCGAGGATGCGGGTGATCTTGATCTTGCCAATTTGCCATTGGTTCATCGCCGGCCTTACCCTGGTTTAGTATAAAAGCGGGTACCCAGATTATGTCGATATGACGTCACGGGCAACAGCGGGTCCCCAGGGGGTACTGACAGCCTGGGGGGCGGGGTATAATTCGAACGCCAACGTGCTGTTGCGATCGGAAGAACGGGCGTCTCCCGGCCAGAAAAAAAGGATTTGTTATGTTCAAGAAGCCTTACGCATTACTGGCGGTTACAGCGCTGGTCATTTTTCTCCAGGCCTGCAGCGACGGTGGCGACAACAAGGCCGTGGTCCTGCAAGACAATGTGCTGATTTTTACCGACCAGAAAATTTCCAATGCCAAACTGCAGAAGGCGATAGATGCAGGCGAGCAGGACCCCGGGAAGCGGCTGTCGGGCACCATCGCCGGCAAGCCGGTGACGATTGTCAAGTTGCGCGGTAAGACCAATCATTTTGGGCGTGATCGCGACCTGCAGTACATTGACTATCACGCCACCGTACCCGATACAAAAATATGGATAGCCGAATATCCCTACACGCGAGATTTGGACCTGGCAACAGATGAAACAGGCTGGTGGACCCTGTATATCGTCAAGGATACCGGTGTTGACCTGAGCTTCTCCTTTATTTACGAGAAGCAGGACTGGGTGACCACCAAGACCAATATCAACACGATTGCAGACGAGGACAAACTCGATTTCGCCATCCAGTATATCGACCCCTACTTCTTCGAGTTTGCCATGTTGCCGCTGGTGGAGGGCATGATGAGGGGTAATGGTTTCCCCAATTTCTTCTTCCACAATGCCATGGTGGTCACGGTCGGCAAGTCATGGGCAAGCATGCATGATGATCGGCTTCCCCATGGAGACCCGGGTGCAACCGTGTCGATAGTCCCGCCGTCCGGGGACTATATCGGCCCGATCTATTTCAACAAGGCGGTTATTCCGGACCTCAACCAGAAGGACGTGTCGGTGGATGGTGGTGTGACGTGGCTGAACATGCCACTGGATGACACCTACTCGGTGACAGCGCATAAACCCGGCGTAAATTACGGTACCGTCAGATTCAACATCACTTCGGCCGACGAGCAAGCTGGCGTGAAGTTATACATCGCATCACCGCCGGATTCGCTGGAAGGCGATAATGACTCACCGCCCGGGGAACCCTGAGGCGCTTATCGACTATCCGGGTAATCTCGCAAGCGGTAGAGCGTCCCGGTGTATCCACTACCACTCTTTAAGCGAAGGCCCCAGGATGTGCTTCGATTTGCCGATAACATGCTGGCTCTGGCCAACAATAAGGGGGTCGGGGTCGCGCGCCACGCGTTTGTCCTTGCCGGGATAATCCAGCTGGTGCAGGAAATGGTGCATGCAGGAAATTCGCGCGCGTTTCTTGTCAGATGACTTGATAATGGTCCAGGGTGCATCGGCAGTGTCAGTATAGAAAAACATCGCCTCCTTGGCCTCGGTATACTCATTCCACTTATCCAGGGATGCCCGGTCGATCGGGGACAGTTTCCACTGCTTCAGAGGGTCATTCTGCCGGCGGTTGAACCGATTGAGTTGCTCGTCCTGGGTGACGGAAAACCAGTACTTGAACAGCCTGATGCCACTGCGCACCATCATTCTTTCCAGTTCCGGGGTCTGCCGCATAAACTCCAGATATTCCTCGGGCGTGCAAAACTCCATCACCCGCTCGACGCCTGCCCGGTTATACCAGGAGCGGTCAAATAACACGATTTCGCCCTCGGTCGGGAGATTGCGGATATAGCGCTGGAAAAACCACTCACCTCTTTCTTTCTCGGAGGGCTTTTCCAGCGCCACCACCCGCGCGCTGCGAGGGTTGAGGTGCTCCATAAAGCGCTTGATAGTGCCCCCCTTTCCCGCGGCATCGCGACCCTCAAACAGGATAACGATCTTCTCGCCGGAATCTTTCACCCAGCGCTGTAGTTTCAACAGCTCCACCTGCAGTGCCTTTTTCTTGCGCTCATAGTCCTGTGTGGACATCTTGGTGTGATAGGGGTACTTGCCGGAGACGAACAGCTCGCGGATGGCATCCGGGTTGCTGCGTATCTCAGCCAGGTGGGAGCCGGAAACAGGCATTTTTTCGATGGGGTCACGCTCGGGCGAGAACGCCTTATTTTCCTCGAAGTCGTTTGAATCATCTCCCCGGGCGGGACCTGCATTTACCTTCTTTGTCACAATTGGCTCCTGTGTTGACGGTCAATCGCCCATAAGAGCTGCTTATAAAGTGTCACGCAATGACCCGTATCAAACTTAGGTAACTCAATGGGCTAATCTGGCTATTTGACTTGCACATATCGCTGGGGGCGGGTGATGAAAAGGTAACTTTTTTTGACGTGAAGGGTGAGCGTGCCGGGAGGTTCCAAATCTGTAAACCAATGACAGGGAGCGCAAGCAGGCCATTTGTTATTGTTAAGGCACCACGCGTTTGGCCTTTACCACCGCGTTTGAATTGGCCGGGGTGTCGAGTGAGTCGGAATACGGGACATCGTCCGGTGTGGCGCCGTCTGGCGGCAATATCCGCCCGCCCGGGACGTAATAGCTAAGCTTCTGATATTGCTGTAGAATTATTTGAAATTCAGGCACAGGTATACCCGTTCTTCGAACTTGCCTCGCCCATCGGAGCAAACATCTCAGCTACTGACACCTGACGGCGCCTGGGAGTTATGATAGGCAAGGATCACAAGGTAGCTGATACAGGGAGCTGGCTTGTATTCGCTGCTAACGACAGACACAATTCTGGACACACGGCCTGCATTCAACCACTGATATGAAACATTGTTCGAAAATACTGCTTTCCATACTGTGTGTGGTGCTGATGTCAGCCTGCAGCAGTCGGGCCGTCTATACCGATGAAAGCTTTGCCACGGACAGTCCCTTCAAGAAGAAGTTTGATGATGAAGTCGCGCCGGTTTGCGAAAGTGCGCGCCGCTCCCTGCTCGGGCAGGGTTACCTGATCGAGAACGCCGACAGCGACGGCATCAAGGCCCGCAAGGCGCTCAAGCGCGAGGATAACCCCAATACCTTTATCGAGATGAATATCGTCTGCCTCCCGGAAACCAGGGGTACTACGCTCTTTGCCACCGGCTTGCTCAGCACCTATGCGCTGAAAAAAAGCAGCAGTTCCGCCAGTGTCGGGGTGAGTGCCCTGGGTTCGATTTCCCTGCCCATTGGCCAGAGTGCCGATTCACTGGTGAAAGTGTCAGAGGAGACAATCGATGACAAGGAATTCTACCAGCGATTCTTCGCCGCGGTCGGCAACATACTGGACGAGAAACAGACCAGTAAGGCGTCACGGGAACCCGAGGCAATAACAGAGGCAATAACAACTGAACCTGCGCAAACTCCCGCAGAGCCGGCGGCAACCGAGGTAACTGACGAGGCCGGGGTGGCAGGGCAAACCAGGGCGGCCGAGACGACCCGGGAAACTGTGGCCTCAGAGGCCTCCGAGGCCACGGATGCGGCAGAGGCAGCTGAAGTAGCCGGGGCTGTAGAGGCCGCTGAACCGGCAGTGGCAACTGAACCAGCGGAGGCACCCGAGGAAGCTGATCCAGTAAACACCGCTGCGGCAGCGCCGGCAGCAGAGCCGAGCGGATTGACTGGACCGGGTGAAGCGAATGGGGTGGCTGATACAGCGGCGCCTGAGTTGCTGGAGCCCATAGTGCCACAAACTGCAGCACCCGTTGAGTCGGAACTACCCCCCATGGTACAGCCCGTTCCCTCGACCCTGCCAGAGCAGGTCTCCAAGGAGCCTGCGGCTGCACCCAAATCAAAGAAGAAAAAAGCCGAGGCGGTGGCCGAGCCGCCACCTGCTCCCGTTAGCGACCCCTCCGAATGGCACTACGACGAGTAAAGCGGCTATCTTCCGCTCTTCAAGCGGTATCGGCAGTCAAGCCCACCCACGCCGTCTGCGTGTGCTCATAAACGCATAAAACACCACAGAACCCAGGCCAACCTCAACGCAAGCGTGTGATTCTGCTAATAAAATAGTATATGTGCCTGCACAGGCATACAATTCGGCTCTCGGGCATCTTCCTTTTGTCGGTATTGTCGTCCCTGTGAGCAAAGTGAATTCACGCACCACCCCATTGACCCTGGCCGCCATGGGCGTGGTCTACGGTGATATCGGCACCAGTCCCCTGTACGCGTTCAAGGAATGCTTCCACCAGGCACATGGCCTGGAACCTGATCGCGCCGAGGTGTTTGGCGTGCTGTCGCTGATCTTCTGGTCCGTTACCCTGGTCGTCACATTGAAGTACGTGGTTGTCATGATGCGGGCTGACAATCGCGGTGAGGGCGGCAGCCTGGCGCTGCTGTCGCTGGCCTTGCGCGCGACCCGAAATACCAGTCTTTCGGCGGGGATCGTGGTGCTCGGCATTTTCGCCGCGGCGCTTTTCTATGGCGACAGCATGCTGACCCCGGCCATCTCCGTGCTGAGTGCGGTAGAGGGCCTGAGTCTGCTTACCCCGGCGCTCGATGATGTTGTTATCCCGCTGACCCTGGTGATCCTCACGGGACTGTTCATGATTCAGCGCCACGGGACTGCCTCGGTGGGCCGCTGGTTCGGGCCGGTAATGTGCGCCTGGTTCGCGCTACTCGCCGTTCTGGGTATCTGGCATATCGCCTCCATGCCCTCCATCCTGCTGGCATTGTATCCCGGGTATATTGTGGCGTTATTCGTGCAACACCCGCTGGTGGCGTTCGTGGCACTTGGCTCCATCGTGTTGGCATTGACAGGCGCGGAGGCACTGTACGCCGATATGGGTCATTTTGGTAAACGTCCGATTCGGATTGCCTGGACCGCCTTTGTATCACCGGCCCTGATACTGAACTATTTTGGTCAGGGGGCGCTGGTGCTGCAAGATCCGACCGCGATAGTGAATCCGCTTTATCGCATGGTGCCGGAGTACCTTCTGCTGGCGGTGATCATACTCGCCGGGCTGGCCACGGTAATCGCTTCCCAGGCGGTTATTTCCGGTGCCTTTTCGGTCACCCGCCAGGCCTTCCAGCTGAAACTCCTGCCCCGGATTTCCACGGTCCATACATCGGTTTCGGAGGAGGGGCAGGTCTATATTCCCTTTATCAACTGGACACTGTTTGTCGCGGTCGTTGCCCTGGTGCTTGGTTTTGGCGAATCCAGTAACCTGGCAGCAGCCTACGGGGTTGCTGTCACCGGTACCATGCTGATCGACTCCCTGCTGCTTACCGTGGTCATGCTGCTGTCCTGGCGCTGGAACCGCTATATCGCTGTAGCGATCGCGGCCCTGTTCATCCTGGTTGATACGGCTTTCTTTACGGCCAACTCACTCAAGCTGTTTCACGGTGGCTGGTTCCCGCTGGCAATAGGGGTGGTTATCTTTACCCTGCTTACCACCTGGAGAGCTGGCCGGCAGCTACTGATAGAGAAATTGCACGAGACCGCCATACCTATTGATCTGTTCCTGAAAGACCTCCCCGCACTGCAGCGCGTACCCGGTACGGCCATTTTCCTGACCAGCAATCCCAACGGTATTCCGCCGGCGCTACTGCATAACCTCAAGCACAATAAAGTCGTGCATGAAACTATCGTTCTGCTGACTGTCCGAACGCTGGACAGGGCCTCGGTCGATACGTCCCAACGCTTGCGCTTAAGCCAGCTGGGCGAAGGGTTTTACCGTGCGGAGCTCGATTTTGGCTACCTGGAAGACCAGAATGTACCGGAGAATCTGGTCGCCCTGGCGCCGACCAACCTGCCACTGGACCCAATGCAGACATCCTATTTTCTCAGCCGTGAAACACTGTTGTTCTCGCAGAAGCGTGAAATGGCGAGGTGGCGGGACCACTTGTTCTCATGGATGATGCGCAGCGCAGCAACACCACTGAAAACCTTTCATTTGCCTCCCAATCGGGTGGTGGAGATGGGGCAGCAGATTTCACTCTGAATGCCCCGGGGGCTATGTCAGCCCCTTCGCGACGAGATCCGCCTTCAGGTAGGCGTAGAAAATGGGAGCGGCGATCAAACCCGGAATGCCGAAGGCCGATTCCATCACCAGCATCGCCAGGAGCATCTCCCAGGCCTTTGCGCGGATGTGGCCGCCTATAATCCGTGCATTGAGGAAATATTCCAGCTTGTGGATAACGATAAGGTATCCGAGGGCCGCGAAAGCCACGGCGGGGGAGTGACTGAGGCTCACCACGAAAATAACGAGGTTGGAAATCAGGTTGCCGAGGATCGGCAGTAAACCAATAACGAACGTCAGGACGATCATGGTCTTGGTGAACGGCAGTTCTATGCCAAAGAGCGGCAGTACGACTACCAGGTAGAGCGCGGTCAGTGAGGCGTTGATTCCCGATATCCAGACCTGGGCAAATACAACCTGGCGAAAGGCCATACTCAAACGCAGGCTGCGGTCGGCGATCTCGGCAGCCAATGGGCCGCCGGCATGGGTGGATACGACTTTTTCCAGGGATAACAGCGCGCCTATCACCATGCCGATCAGGATGTGGGCGAACGTTCGTCCAATATCTGCGCCGGCCACCTGGAACAGCGACGCGTTGCCGCGCAGCCAGTCCACGAAGGTTCGGCGCAATTGTTCGGCATCTGCCGGTACATATTCCGAGATCCAGACTGGCATCTGGTTCCGGGAGTGCTCGATTATCTCGGCCATGCGATTGATCAAGAGTGGCAATTTGTCGTTACTGTCGCGCAGCACCGAGCTGGCTGATACGCCCAGCAGCACGATCAAGCCTATGACGATTGCAGCAATTATAGAGACCGCAACCAGTCGCGGCCCGTCGCCCCACAATATGCGGGTGTTCAGCAGGGGTGTCAGCAGGTTGACCAGGGTAAAAACCAGCAGGCCGGCAAGCAGGGCAGGCAACAGCTCCAGGTAGAGAATCAGCAGTAGAATCGCAGCGCTTATGAGCCATGCCGCGAGGTCTTTACGTCCCGGGAAGGGTGTAGTCATGATCGCCGACGAAGTCCAGGTTGAAAGACGGCTGAAGATACCGCTTGCGAACGCTACCCGCCAGTCCAATTCAAGAAACTGGTGCAGGCATGACTACCATGCGCCCGGACCATTGTCCCTGGGTCGCAGGTTTGCGTTTGCAAACGGTAAAAATACCGGAACTCCGGGCAGGTCGGCGCAAGCCTGGCTGGGCGTAATATTCCTGGTGATTATTTCAATATAAACAATGAGATATCACCATCTTGAAAGGGTTCTCCGGCCGCTGCCCCGGCGCCAGGGGGAGTATTCGAGTGCTGATTGTAATGCGCACCGGGAGCGATTAATCTTGTGCCGTCCAAATCCTGGATTCCCCCGCCACCGGGCAAGGAAACATTATGTCCACCGCTCAGCCCATACCCGGGCCGGTTACTCCGGCGCGCGGGCTCGGCCGCCTGTTTATCCGCAAATCCTTACAGCAGATGCAATCCGAGCATGAATCAAGCGGGCTGCGGCGCAGCCTGAGCTCGCTCAACCTGGTTTCTCTTGGTATTGGCTGCATTATTGGCACGGGCATATTCGTACTCACGGGGAGGGCGGCAGCGGAATTCGCCGGCCCCGCGATCATGGTCTCGTTCGTCATCACCGGAGTGCTGTGTACTTTTGTTGCGCTGTGTTACGCGGAGCTGGCCTCGATGCTGCCTGTATCCGGTTCGGCGTACTCCTATTCCTACGCCTCCATGGGAGAGCTCGTCGCCTGGATCATGGGCGTGCTACTGGTGCTGGAATACGGCCTGGCGGCTTCTACCGTTGCCGTGGGTTGGTCCAGTTACGTGGTCAGTCTGCTGCAGGATGTGGGCTTGCACTTACCCACACGACTCACGGCGGCTCCCGGGGTTCCGATCCTGGAGGGCGGGACCGTCGTGGCACTGGGTGTGGTCAACCTGCCCGCCATCGTGGCTGTCATCGCAGCCTCCAGTTTGCTGGTGCTGGGGGTGCAGGAATCGGCTAACGCCAACAACATCATTGTACTGATCAAGTTGTCGGTAGTGGTTGCCTTCATATTGGTGGGCGCTTTTTTTGTCAATACGGACAACTGGTTCCCCCTGGTGCCACAGGAAATACCCGCGCCGCCGGCAGGCACCGAGCGGGGAGTCTGGGCAGATATCTGGCGCGCCATGAAAAACGTATTGAGCGGACAGAACGCGTCGCAATATGGCGTCGGGGGCGTCATAACCGCGGCCGCTACCATATTCTTTGCCTATATTGGCTTTGAGGCAGTGTCCACCGCGGGTGCCGAAGCGCAGAACCCTGGTCGGGACATGCCAATTGGTATCATTGGCTCGCTGCTGGTCTGTACTGCCCTGTACATCCTGACGTCAGCCGTGCTGGTCGGCATTGTGCCTTACACCGAGCTGGACACCGCTGCACCCATTGCCATCGCCGTGAACAAAATGGGTATGCCATGGTTCGCTATACTGGTGAAAATCGGCGCAATTGCAGGCATTTCCTCGGTCATCCTGGTACTGCTGTACGGGCAAACCCGCATTTTCTATACCATGGCACGCGATGGTTTGCTGCCCCCCGCCTTTGCCAGGGTGCATCCTCGATTCCGCACGCCCTGGATCGGCACGATTCTCGTGGGCATCCTGGCCTCCGGATTTTCCGGCCTGATGTCGCTGGATGCCCTGGTCGACCTGACCAACGTGGGTTCCCTCGCCGCATTCGCGATGGTCTGCTTCACGGTCTTATACTTGCGGATTACCGCTCCCGATTGGGCGCGGCCATTTCGCGTACCGTTCTTTCCACTGGTTCCTGTTATCGGCGCTGCGATGTGTCTATTCCTGGTGATGTCGCTGATGGCGAATGCAGCCACCCGGAATTTCTTCCTCGTTTATCTCGTCGGCGGAATGGCTATATATTTCTCCTACGGGATTCGCAAATCCAGGCTTGCGCGCGGCGAACTTGTTGTAGGGGCGGAGCCGACCATGGACCTGCCGAAAAGACTGGATATATAGAGCGACTGTAAGGAACGTGATGCAGCCCAGGTAGCGACAGGGGTTCTGGTCTGGTCATACTCGGGCCCTTTTTTTAAATGATTTTTAATGTTGGTTTTCCGATATCGTCTGCCTGGACCTCCAGTATTCGATAGAAGAAAAACGTAATTTAGGAATGAGTTTGTTATGAAGATCATCAATTTTATGGGGCTGCGATACATAGCAGCCGCGCTGTCGATAACCCTGGTGTTGGCATCACTTGGTTCACTTGCCTATCAGCAATTGAACTGGGGACTGGATTTTACGGGTGGCACCCTGGTGGAACTGCATTACAGTGAGTCGGTAGTCCCGGAGCATATTCGTGACACGCTTGCGCGTGAAGGATACGAGGGTGCAACCGTCGTGAGTTTCGGTACCGACCGGGATATCCTGATTCGTCTTGCACACGGTTACTCGGAAGCGGATGGTGCCGTGTTACTTGGCAAGTTGCAGGCGGCCTTTAGCGGCACCGTCGAAATGCGCAGGATCGAATTCGTAGGCCCGCAGGTGGGTGATGAATTGCGCGAACAGGGCGGTCTGGCCATATTGCTGGCCCTTGGGCTGGTGACGCTGTATATCGCTTTCCGTTTTCAATTCAAGTTTGCCGTGGGCGCCGTGGTTTCCCTCATGCACGATGTCATCATTACATTGGGTTTTTTCTCTTTCACCCAGATGGAGTTTGACCTCACTGTGTTGGCCGCGGTGCTGGCTGTGATTGGTTACTCGCTGAACGATACCATCGTGGTGTTCGATCGTATCAGGGAAAATTTTCGCAAGGTGCGGCGGACCGAGCCGGTTGAATTGATCAATATTTCAATCACGGAAACGCTTGATCGCACAATGTTTACGTCCTTGACGACGCTGTTCACACTGGTTTCCCTTGCCTTATTCGGTGGCGAGATGATCAACGGCTTCGCCATTGCCCTGATAATTGGCATTGTGATCGGGACAACCTCGTCCATCTACGTGGCTGCCAACATCCTGCTATTGCTGAAGGTGAGCAAGGAAGACCTGATGATCCCCGTGAAGGAGGGCACTGATCAACAGGACCTCACGCCCTGATATCAGCGCGGCGGTACCCTCGGGAATTGACACATTGTGGGAGCCGGCTCGCCTGGTTGATGTCCTCCACGGCACTTGAAAGCAACCCCGAGGCCTGTTCACTTTACTTGCCGGCCAGGCACCTGCAACGCCTGCAATCTGCCCAGGGGCGTAATGCGTCGATGCCCTGATCAGCTGTTTTTCCGGTTGCGAAGAAATTTTTCCACCGTACCGCGCAGGAGTTTTCCAAGTGCGTCGGTGCGGCCTTCCATTCTTGAGATGGGGCCGCCCAGGACAACGGCGTAAGGTTTTTCCAGGAATGGAAAGGGTACCGCGATTCCAGCAACCCCGGACTGGTAGATGCCGGGATTGGTATACCAGCCGTTTTTGGCGCTCTTACGGATGTCCTTTTCCACTGACTCCGGCGTCATGAATGCGGCTTTTTCGTAAGCCCGGTATTTGATCCGATTAAGCGTCGCCGCACGTTCGGCGTCTGAATACTGCGACAGAATGGCCCGTCCCGCAGCCGTCACGTGTATCGGCAGGCGCTGTCCGACATTTACGATGTAGCGGATGTCCGCCGGTGTCTCGATCACGTCCAGTAAAGTAACGCTGGTGCCCTCAGGCGCAGCCAGCATCATGGTCTCTCCCGTTTCTTTCATCAGTTCGATCAGCAATTCGTGTACTGATTCCGGCAGGGGTTGGAATCGGGAAACATCCAGGGCAAGTTCCATCCACTTGCTGGTGGGGTAATACCCTCCCCGGGGTTCGCTCTGGTAGAGGTAGCCGTATTCCACCATGGTTGACACGATGTTGAAGGCGCTGGAGCGGGGCCAGGAGAATGCCTCGACAATGTCGGCCACGGAGAGCGGCTTCCTGGTTCGGGCGAACAATGCCATCAATTCGAAAAGGTGGCCAATCTGCTTTACCAGCATGGGAGCGATATCCTGTTGAAAAGTCGAATGTACAGTATTATAATCATGGATGTCCATATATGTGGACAAAAATTCAAATCGCACCATAGCACACCAGGTAGGCAGGTCGGGTTGGAACAAGGGTGCCTGGCACGGATTCGAATCGCAGGAGGCAAGTGAAATGGCTATAGGCAAGGTACTGGACCCCATGGCGGCGCGAGCTGACGATATCACTTCGCCAGGTCCCGACGCGGGCTCCCTGGCGGGCAGGATCGTCGGGTTTCGCCTGGATGAGATCTGGCGTGCATGGGATTGGGTTGCAGAATACTGGGCGGGCGAATTCCGTAATGCCGGGGCCACGGTAAAATTCTGGCGCTCGTCACAGGGCCGTACAGGCCCCGAGGGTGAGCGGGTGGCCAGATCCCTGGATGAATTCCTGACCGGTATCGACGTTGCGGTGGTGGGACTGGGTAACTGCGGTTCCTGTACCGGGTGGACCATTCGCGATGCGCTGGCCGCTGCCGAGAGAGGCCTGCCCACTGTCGCGGTGTGTACCGAGGTGTTCGAGGAACTGGGCCGCAATCTCGCGCAGCGTGGTGGTCGTTCCGGCCTGCGCATCCACATACTGCCCTATCCCTTGAACGAAAAACTGAAGGTGGAAGTCGATCAGGTGGCGATCGAACACCTTCCCGGTATATTGCAAACCATGGGTGCCGACCTGGCCGGGCTCAAGCAGGCTGCAGGATGAGCACGCGTGCGGAAGAAGGTGTAAGCGCCACGCAAACTGCCCCGGTGCCGGATCTGCGCGATTGTGGGCCGGACGGTTGTGCTATCGACTGGCTGTCGAGCAAACGCCATTCGGCAGAAATCGATGATATGAATGCATTTACCCGCTTTTCGCTGGAGCAGGGTTGGGGGGACGGCCTGCCGGTCATCCCGCCGACGGAAGCGCGGGTGCGGGAGTTTCTCGCGGCGAACAGCCGGCACCCGGACGAGGTGATATGCGCCTTGCCGCCGCTGAACGCCCACTGCACGGTGGAAAAAATTGTCATCAACGCGGTGATGGCCGGCGCACCGGCTGAATCCCTGCCGCTGATCATTGCCTCGCTGGAAGCCATGGCCAACCCCGATTTCGAGTTGTTCGGCCTGAATGCAACCACCGCACCCGTGGTACCGCTCACGCTTGTGAACGGCCCCATCCGCAACAAACTGGACATTCCCTACCGGCATGGCTGTCTCGGTGGCGCACCGACCCCGGCGCTGGCCATCGGCCGCGCTATCCGGCTGATCATAAAAAATGTGGGCGGACAGGAGATCAACGTTACCTCGCAAAGCACTTTTGGCACGCCGGGTCGCGTGGCCGGGATCCTGTTTGGCGAGTGGGAAGAACGCTCCCCCTGGGCGCCATTTGCCGAGCGACGCGGTGTAAAGGGCGATGCGGTGTCGGTGTACGGCACCATGGGAACCATGAATATCCTGGATACCACGTCCCAGTCGGGTCCGGATTTCCTGGAGATGATCGGCAAGTCACTGGGTTACCCGGCGGCCAATGGATTCTCCCCGGCCATGCCCTATGCCGAGATCATGGTGGCCGTAAACCCGGTATGGGCGGAGATCATTCACCGGGATGTACCCGGCCTGGAGGATGTGCAGGAGATGATCTGGAACTTCTCCAGCCTCGATGCCGACTACCTCACCAGCAAGCATCGGGACCAACTGGAAAACCTGGGCCGCGTCATCGATGGCCGGGTTTACCTGGCCACCCAACCGAAAGATGTCTTCGTGGTGTGCTGCGGCGGCACCGGCGGCCTGCATGCGACCGGGTTCCACACGTTTGGTTCCTGTCTCACGCAGACCCGCGCAATATAGGTATTCGGGGCCGGGCTGACTATATTCCCGCCATTGGCGATAACGCAGGACGAGCAGATGACAATCACAACAGGCAGGGTCGCCATCGTTACCGGTGGCGCGATAGGGTTGGGCGCTGCCATTGCCCGCTTCCTGGCGCGGGATGGCGCGGATATTGCGATATGGGACAGGAATATCGAGCCGGCCGAGGCGGTCGCCTCCGAGATCCGGGCAATGGGACGCCGGGTGCTGGTCAGCCAGGTGGACGTCTCACAGCGCGCCAGTGTCGAGGCGGCGGCGCAAGCCGTGCGCGCGCAACTGGGGCCGGTCAGTATCCTGGTCAATAACGCAGGTGTATCACCGGAGAAGGATTTTGTTGAAATCACCGAGGAGGACTGGGACCGGGTGATGGACATCAACCTCAAGGGCACCTTCTTTTGTACCCAGGCGGTTATCCCGGACATGATTGACGCCCGGTGGGGGCGCGTTATCAATATTTCTTCTTCCAGCGCACAGACAGGGGCGCGGCGCATGGTGCACTATGCGGCGACCAAGGGTGGTGTGATTGCCTTTACCAAGGCACTGGCACAGGAGCTTGGCGCGCTGGGTATCACCGTCAACAACGTCCCCCCAAGCTTTGTCTATACCGATGGGCTGAAATCGGTGGAGAATCGGTTTCCCGACGGATTGGCCGGTTACGCCAAACAGAATATTCCCGTGAACCGCGTGGGCCAGCCCGAGGATATCGCCAATGCGGTGGCGTTCCTGGCATCGGAGGCCTCGGGATATATCACCGGCCATACCCTGAGCGTTAATGGCGGCCGGTATATGTCCTGACACAGATAGCAGGTTAAGTCGATGAAGCTGGAAAATAAAATCGCGCTTGTCACCGGTGGCGGCCGCAGTATCGGTCGTGCCATCTGCCTGAAGCTGGCGGGGGAAGGCGCGGACGTGATCATCGCCAACAGCTCACTGGAGCCGGCGAATGAGGTGGCAGGGCTGATTCGTGCGAAGGGTCGGCGCTGCAAGGTGATTCAAACCGACGTCACGAAATACGACCAGGTCAAACAGGCGGTCGCCACAACCCTTGGGGAGTTTGGCCGTATCGATATCCTGGTTAACAATGCCGGCGGCAGTGCGCGGGAAAAGATGTCCCTGTTTTGCGACTCCGAAGAAGAAACCTGGGATTACATTCTCAATCTCAACCTGAAAAGCGTGCTGTATAACTGCAGGCAGGTGATCGGCCCGATGCTGGCGCAGGGCAGCGGCAGCATTATCAACATTGGCTCCGTCGCCGGGATGATAGGTCTTGCCAGCCAGGTTGATTACTCGGCGGCAAAGGCCGCGGTGATCGGGTTTACCCAGGCGCTGGCCAAGGAGACCTCGCGTTCCGGCGTCAGGGTCAACTGTATTTCCTGTGGGCCCATGGCCTCTTCCGCCCACAAAATGAGCGAAGCGATGCGTGAGCGCACGGCAAAAACCGTCCTGGGCGAAGCAACCGGCTTCGACCGATTTGGCGAGGTGGACGATATCGCCTATCTGGCGGCCTTCCTGGCGTCGGATGAATCCGGGTTTATCACCGGACAGAATTACCCGGTGTGCGGTGTAATGAACCTGGGATTGAACGAACCTCTCATGCGCTGAGGGGGCGAAGCAAAGGACGAACATGATGACGCAGATAAAAATCGAACCCATTACTCCAGGCATCGGTGCCAATGTTTACATCGCGGCCGACGATGTCACCCACGAGGGTGTTGCTCCCCGGCTCCTGGACGCGCTGGACCGGTACAACGTGTTGGTATTCCCTCAGATTTGCCTGAACGACGAGCAGTTTGTCACCCTGAGCAACCAGTTGGGCGAGAAAGAGGAGGTCAAGGTCACTGCGGATGGCTCAGCCCCCAGCGGCAAGGGTGTCTACCGGATATCGCTCGACAAGGATGACAAGACCCAATTGGAATACGTCAAGGGTAACGACTTCTGGCATATGGATGGCACGTCCTACAAGGTTCCCGGCAAAGGTACGCTGCTCAAATGCGAGAACCCGCCCAGCGAGGGCGGCGACACCGGTTTTGCCAATTTGTTCGCCGCCTACGAGGCACTGCCACCGGAGCGAAAGAAGCAGCTGGAGAACCTGCGTGTAAGACACTGTCTTGCCGCGGTGGGGCGCAAACTGTACGAGCGGCCAACAGACGAAGACTACGCACGCTGGGATGCCGTGTTCCCGCTGACCGAGCACCCCCTGGTGTGGAAGCAGCGGGGAGGAAAAACGTCACTGCTGATTGGCGCAACCGCAGACAGCATCGTCGGCCTGCCCGGGGAAGAAGGCAGCGCCATCCTGCGGGAATTGCTCGATTGGTGCACCCAGGACCGGTTCACTTACCGCCACCACTGGCAGAAGGGTGACCTGGTTATCTTCAATAATCCGGGGCTGCTGCACCGCTCCTACCCCTACAGTGCCGCGGCAGGCCGGGTGATGCACAGAACGACGCTGAAAGGCCACGAGGCGATCGCCTGAAATAGCCTTGGCAGGACGCCCTATTCGCCCTGACGTCGCGACACTCTGTGGGCAGCACGTCGTTAAGGTATGGCCACATCCAGGGTCGTGTTGGGTTCGGAGTGCCGGATCGAATCGGGCACGACGACCTGCAGCATAACCTTTGCGTTGCCGCCTGAGACGAATGTACCGGGCTCTCCACCGATACGGAATGTCATCCGATAGCGAGGCGTGGTCCCGGCGATCAATTGCCCCATTGCCCTGAACACAAATGCTCGCTGGCGCGGATCATCGATTTGCGCGGAAAAACCGCCTGTACGTACTGCAATCTCCGGAAAACCGTAGTTCGCGGGCCCGACCACGCTTACCCGAACGCCAAGTTTTTTGGCGGTCTCGGCAGCCGTTTCGAATTCAGCAACGCTCAGCCCCTTGGCAGAGGAAGACGCCACGACGACCACGCGCTCGACCCCCGGTATACCCGGGCTTTCGACTGCAGCAACCCGCTGTATGGACTTGACCAGACTATCGAGCATGGGGGGTGAGCTTCCTGCCGGAGTAGAGAGCGCTTTGATGGCGTCGATATATGACTCCCCGTCACTGGTGTACGGGCCATGAACGGTGTAGGTGCCGGAATCGCCCTCGCGCCGCACGCTCGCGAGACCGACGGCGTCGTTATTACCGACCGATTTGAAGAATGGCTGCAGTGCCTCCCAGTCATCCACAGCGTCGCTCAACTCAACAAGGATATCAGCTATAAAGGCTTGCGAATCACGCGGCGGTAACAAGCCGAAATCCAGCGGTGCGCCATCTGCAAACGAGATTCCCCCCGTGTCGTTGCCATCGCCGTCGGAAGCGCAATCGCGAGGTCCTCCCCAGCCACAGTCATAGCTTAGCAGCGAAAACTGTGCGCTCGTCAGCGATGCCAAAGCCTCCGAGTTGCTGTCAATGACTGCAACGTCGGCCGAAAATGTCATCTCGCTGCCATCGCTCGCCCGATCAGTTACGTGGGTTCCAAAAACGATCACACGGGGGGTGGCCCATGCGTCTGTCGCGAGAAGGTACACATCATTTCTGTTCTGAGCGCTTCCCCCCTCAAGCAGCATCTCGCCATTCAGGGATCCGAATCCGGCAGCAGTTACCGAGTACGGCTCGTTTCCGGGCGGTAGGCGGTGAAATATTGCATACCCGTCCGCGTCGCTTGTTGCACTACGCTGCTTCTTGCCTGCCCCCAGGGTGATGGTCGCGTCGCTTATGGGTAGACTCGCGCCATCGTGAATAACAAAGGTAACGGACGTCGTGCCACCCACATTATCGCCGCTGCCACTGCCACTGCCACTGCCACCGCCACCACAGGCAGACAGCACCATCAGCAATACCGGCAGACAATATCCGCAAGCGGTAGAAAGTAGACTGGATTTGCCTGTTATTGTTGCTAGACCGGTTGTGCGATGCTGATAAGCAATCATCCAAACCCCCTCGTCGCTCTTGTGCGAAACGAAAAAACTTTGAAAAAGCTCTGACAGCGTTAAGGCGTGAACGTACCGGCAAATCAACCTCGAGGCGCGCTGGCTCGTTTCGATGAGGGGGGGTTGGAAACCTGGGAAATCCGGTACACAAACAAGCAGCCTGAAGCAGACCACCCGATCAGCGATTGCGATTTGTTTACCATATACAAGGCATGATTGCAAGTCCTTTTGATGCGGCAGGCCCAGGCCGTCGAAACGGATCAGCGACTTTGCGTTGGGGTCTACAGGAACCGGGTATGTAGAGTTGATCGAGACCGTATCGCTCAACCAGGGAAGTCGATCGTGCGGGCCATGCTGCCCAGCGGTGCTAGAATAGCCGCGTAAATTCCAACGCGATGAATCAACATCAGGAAGTAAGAATGGAAACTGCTCCGGTTTTGATTGCAGGCGGTGGTATCGGGGGACTGTCGGCGGCGCTCACCCTGCACCAGATTGGCGTTCCCTGCCTGGTATTTGAAACCGTTTCCCAGCTCAAGCCCCTCGGCGTGGGCATCAATATACAGCCGAATGCCGTTCGAGAACTCTATGACCTGGGCCTGGGTGCCGGGGCGCTGGATAAAGTTGGTTTACAGGCCAGGGAGTGGGCGCTGGTCGGCCGCAATGGCAAGGATGTTTACTCGGAGCCCAGGGGGCTGGATGCCGGTTATAAATGGCCCCAGTATGCTGTCCACCGGGGCAAGTTACAGATGCTGCTTTACAAGACATTGTTGGAGCGGCTCGGGGCCGATTCACTGTTGCTGGGGCACCGTGTTACCGGCTACCGCAATAAAGCGTGCGGCAGCGGGGTCATTGCTCTGGTTGACAATGCCAGCGGCCAGTCCATCGAATTCGAAGGATCGCTGCTGATTGCAGCAGACGGGTTGCACTCTGCGACCCGGGCACAAATGTACCCCGACCAGCCGCCTATTCAATGGGGCGGGGCTATCATGTGGCGTGGTACCGCCCGGTGTGCGCCGATTCGAACCGGAGCATCGTTTGTCGGCCTGGGAACCTTTGACCAGCGCCTTGTTTTCTATCCTGTCACCCCCGTCGATTCCGAAACCGGACTTGCAACAATCAACTGGATTGCAGAAGTCACCGTCGATAACACCGAGGGCTGGCGCAGTGGCGACTGGAATCGAAAGGTCGATATCGAAGAGTTCATCCATCATTTTGACAACTGGAACTACGACTGGCTCGACGTCCCTGCCATGATTCGCGGCGCCGAAGCTGTATATGAATATCCCATGATCGATAGGGATCCTGTTCCTTCCTGGCAGGATGGGAATGTCGTGCTTATGGGCGATGCTGCTCACGTTATTTATCCCGTGGGATCGAACGGCGCCAGTCAGGCCATCGTGGATGCCAGGGTCCTGGGGGCGGCGATTGCGGAGCACGGGATCAACCAGCGCGCTCTCAGCGCCTATAACGCACGACTCTGCGCAGAAATATCCGCGCTCGTTTTGCGCAATCGCGGCGCGGGACCGTTCGGTATACTCAATCTCGTCGAGGAAAAGTGCGGTGGTATATTTGACGATATCGACACCGTGATTCCCCGGGCGGATATCGAAGAGTTCATGGCCGGGTACAAGGCGGCCGCGGGCTTTGCTATCGAAAGCCTGAACAATGCGCCACCGACGATACCCCTACAGGTCCGGTCGGGATTTTGCACAAGCAAGCGGCAGCCAATAGATAATGCCTGCAGCTGATGCAGTAGTAGTTCTCGATTTCGAGACAACCGGTCTCTCGCCGGGCCATTACCGAATTGACCAGGGGCACCCTAAATATTTACCTGCCAGGAAATCGCCTCCCGTGTCTCGACTACTTTTTTGAACTCACAAAGGGCATGATTCCAAAGGACATCGTGAAAATAATCCGGGACCAGATGCCGGAACGAAGCCCAGAAAAATCGGTTGAAGAAGCCACCTCCCTTCGCATAGTCAAACACCAGGTAAACGCTCAGCAGACAATAATCCGCCGGCAATGGCTCCACTTCAAAACAGAACAGTCCGTCCTGGGCAAATCCATCCTTAACCCGGTAGATGATGAGATTCTCGCGTGGAGAAGCCTGCTGCTCGATCGAAAAGGAGATCAGGCCGAAGAGTATCCGGTACTGGATGACATTGCCTTCCTGCAGTGGGTTTCCCCGGGTTCTGAGAATGCTTACCCATCGGGGATTCAGGTAGGGTCGACTTTTTTCGCCAAACTCCGCCAACAGGGCGCGCGCACTTTTCACGCTGCAGCGCAGCCGCACCGAGTACATGCACTCGAACTCCGGGACCGGCTTTCGGGGGCATGGCCAACTGTATTCCGGCAAGAACTTGCTGCGCCGGGTCTCCAGGTCGTCCCTGGAGACGCCGGTCATAACCCTGGGGATATCTTTCCAGTCGATGCCGAAGAGGTGCTCGGTGAGCCCGTTGCGTATTGTGGGGTAGACGCCACCCCTGATAATCAACCAGATAGTTGACGGACGAAGCATCGACCGGGCGATATGCTCGTAGTTGCCGTCACCGCTGGAAATATCCCAGAATATTTTTTTGAATTCCCGTTGAGTCTCGGTCTTTGCTTTCTTCTCGCTTGTAAACGCCTGGTAGATGATCCGGCTAAGAAATGGGCTGACAAAAAACCAGCGATAGAGGGTAAATATTACCGCGGCGTAGCGATTGTCCTTTTGGAAGCCCGCGATGGTCCGGCCGTAACCCGCAGCCAGGCTCTGGCTGTCCACGCCCCGTTCGATAATGGTTTTGACCACACTCGCCGCCATGCTGTGTGCCGCCAGTATGCCGTCCTTGTACTGACGGGAGGTCGCCATATCCCCTACAGCCGCGATACGCGAACCGATTGGCGCTTTTGCAGTTCCAACGACCAGGTTGGGGTTGCAGATACAGCGCACCGTGGGACTTATTTGCGCCGGTAATACCCGAGCGGTCTGTGGCAGGGCGAGGAAGTCCTTGATTATATTCAGGTTCTGCTGATGACTTTCAGATTCATCGATACTCCTGCCGATCAGGGTGACGGTAATGTGGTCCCGCTTGGAGAGAACGGAACACATATCCAGGCGCAGTTTGCCCGAGCTGCTCTCGATATAATGCAATTCACCGTCGAGCGCCATTCCCGTACTCATCTCGGTCGCGAGTTCGAAAATCACGGCCTTGCGCAAACGCGGTGGAATATAGGCAGGTTGCAGCCGCCGGAAAAGTTCCAGTGTGCTGGGCATGGCGTCGACCTTATCGGTCTTCTCATTGACGCCACCGGCGCAAATTACAAAATCGGCCTTGAGCAGGGTTTCGATGTCATCGGCCATGTATTTGAGGTCCACCCTGCCTTCCGCGTCGTAGTCCATGCGAAAAACCCTGCTGCCAATGACTTCGGTACCCGCAGCCGCGGCAGTGCCGAGCAACATGGCATCGAAGCACTCGCTGTGGGGATGCTGCCCCAGAGGCAGGGTGCCCCGGTATACCGAGGAAACGGGGCGGTCACTCGGTACCGGCAGGTAGATACTCTTCCAGTTACCCTGTACCGAGATCATTGCGATATGGGACTGGATAACCCCCGGGGGCAGGGCAATACCCAGTGCATCGATGGCCTGGTGCAGGCGTGGGGAAATACCCCCGGCACACTGGGGGCAGCCTGTGTAGCTATCGGCCGGAGTGTCCGCGGCCTTTGTGCCAGGGCGGCATTTCTGTTCGAAAACGACCACGCGGAAAGAGCGCCCACGCCTGCGGGCCTCATTCAGCAGGTGCAGGGCCGAAAAGGCCCCGGCCGGACCGCCGCCGACAATCGCCACTGTTGCGCCGTCCTGCAACTGCACAGGAGAGTGTGCGGCGCCGATCATGTCACGCTCACAATAACCATGAACCCGTCCTGGCCTGGTTTTATTGTCAGCTTAATCGCACGGAGGCAATTTAACCTCCTGGCGAATTGATCTACATCAGTCCTGGAGTAAGTTTCCCTGTTGGTGGATATCGCGAGACCATGGCCGGGTTAACCCGGTGCAAGCAGGAACTGGCGCACGAAATGCCGCACATGCTGCGCCGCAGGCGACAGGGAATACCCCTGGCGATGCACCAGGCAAATCTCTGTCGCCGTGACCGATTCATCACCCGCCATGTCCAGGACTACCAGTGTGCCTGCGGCAAGTTCAGCCTGGACCATTCGCGGTGTCGTTAGCCACACACCATCGCAACGCTGCACCGTGTCACGCAGGATATGGTAGTTGTCGCAAATCACTTCACCACCGGCGGACAAAGCCGGAGGCAGCTCGACGCCGGACAACACGGGATAGGCAAGGACCTGGTCCGCGGACACTGAAGGCCGGGTTGCCAGCGGGTGATCACCGCGCACAATCCTGGCGATGGGAATGCTCGCGATCGCTTCAATCGCTATCTGCTCGCCCTCTGGCAGTTGCTCGCGGCCGCAGACAAATAATTCGATGTGATGATTCAACAGCTCACGCAGCAACTCTGGCGCTGACATTATCACGGGGCGCAGGTGCAGGCCGGGGCGCTTTTCGAGAAAATCGATGGCCATATCGCTTAACAGCAGGCTTCCCACCATTGGCCCAAGGCCAAAGGTGATGTTGCCGGCATCACCCGAGCCAAAGTGTTTGAGGTTGTGATCGAGGCGGTTGGCATATTCCAGCAGGGTCTCGATCTCCGCGACCACCAGACTGCCCACCGTGGTCACCGAAGCGCCACCGCGGCCGCGATCAAAGACCTTTACTCCCAGTTCCCGCTCTATGGCGGCCACGTTTCGGCTCAGGGCGGGCTGTGTAATATGCAGCTGAGTGGCGGCCCTGGAAAAACTGCCCGCCCGGGCGACAGCCACCAACTGCAGCATTTTACGAAGATCGTACTTCATACCCTGGTTCTCATCGCTCGTTATATGTCTATAAAGCATGGAAGAATGATTTTAACGGCATTATAGATTATGGATAAAAGAGCGCATAGTAGCCGCTGTCGCGCTATCGCCTTGTCATCACGCTAAAGAGGACAGCCCCGTGTCATCACTTGCAGCAAAACCAGCCAGCCCCAGGTTAACGATCCGAAGTCTCCTGGGCCGCGCTGCGGTGGTGCTGGCGGTGTTCACCCAGTGCGGCAGCCTTGCCGCGGCACCTGTACCCCCGCAGAGAACGTCGCTGCCGGCCGTTCCCCATGGCTTCAGCGGGGAGTTAACGCCCACGGAAAGCGACTCCACGCGCTATGTTCCGGTGCGCCTGAAAGCCCCCGAGGGAGCACCCAACGTGTTGCTGGTGCTCACCGACGATGTCGGTTTTGGCGCCTCGAGTACCTTTGGCGGCCCCGTGCCGACCCCCAGCCTCGACAAGCTTGCCGAGCAGGGCCTGCGCTACAACCAGTTCCACACCACCGGTATTTGCTCGCCCACACGGGCGGCCTTGTTAACCGGTCGCAACCACCACGCCGTTGGCGTGGGCATGCTCGCCGATCTCGCCTCGCCCTATCCCGGCTACACCTCGCGTATTCCTCACAGCGCTGCCACTATCGCGCGCATCCTGCGTGACAATGGCTACAACACGGCGATGTTCGGCAAGGATCACAATGTACCCAGTGCCGATCGTTCACCGGCGGGCGCGTTTGAGCAGTGGCCGACGGGGCGGGGCTTCGAGCACTTCTACGGCTTTGTTGCGGGCGACACCAATCAGTGGCAACCGGCGCTGTTTGATGGCACGACCCCGGTGGATGGCCGCGGTCGCCCGGACGACTACCTGCTCGACCGCGACCTGATCGACAATGCGATTACCTGGGTGCACAACCAGCAGGGCGCTGCTCCCGGCAAGCCCTTTTTCATGTACTACGCCCCCGGCACCGCCCATGCGCCACTACAGGCACCCGCCGACTGGATAGCCCGTTTCCGCGGCAAGTTCGATCAGGGCTGGGATGTTGAGCGCGAGAGGATTCTCGCAAGGCAAATCGCGGCGGGAATCGTCCCGACAGGAACGCGGCTGGCCGCGCGGCCCGGGGAGATACCTGCCTGGGACAGCCTGGGTGAGGACGAAAAGGCCGTTTACGCGCGATTTATGGAGGTGTTCGCCGCCGCGCTGGCCTTCCAGGATGCGCAGTTTGGTCGCCTGATGCAGGAGCTGGAGCGCATGGGTATTGCCGATAACACCCTGGTGATGTTCATAGAGGGCGACAACGGCGGCAGTGGTGAAGGTGGCCCACAGGGCACCCTGAACGAGCTGGCCCACCTGTCCAGTGACGAGGGTGAATTGCACGTCGATACCCACTGGCTGGCCGAGCATCTGGACATCCTCGGCGGCAAGGATACCTATATGGGCTTCCCCGTTGGCTGGGCCTTCGCCACCACCACGCCCTTTCCCTGGGTGAAGCAAATCGCCTCCCACCTCGGCGGTGTGCGCAACGGCCTGGTCGTGTCCTGGCCTGAGGGCATTGCGCCGCGGGGTGAGGTGCGCAGCCAGTATCACCACGTTATCGACGTATTGCCGACGGTTCTGGATGTCACCGGCATCCCGGCGCCGGGGACGGTTGATGGTGTCGCCCAGCAGCCGCTGGATGGCACCAGCATGGCCTACAGTTTCAACACAGCCAGCACACCGTCGACACGACATACCCAGTACTATGAAATACTGGGCAACCGGGGTATCTACCA
>JAHEBM010000005.1:8669-12170 GCA_024642245.1 Haliea sp. | reverse complement strand
GATCGCCCACAGATGATGGCGGGCGGTGGTGAAACCTTTGATACCGGTCGCGACAGCAATACGCCCGTTACCAGGGCCTATCGCGATGAAGGCATCTTTACCGGCGAGATTCTCAAAATCGATGTGGCGGTATCGCCGATCAAACACGTGTGGAACACCGCCGTGCAGAAAGTGAAATCAAAACTGGGGTTGGAATAAAAGCCGGGGTAGGAACAAAAGCCGGCTTCGTGCCATGAGTGACGGGTGACGGTAGCCTCAACCGGGGCTACCGGGGCTACCGGGGTTAGCGGGCCGGATCGCAGGGCAAGCGGGTTCGCAGGGCCGGCAGTGGGGCCGCCTGCGAGCCGGAATCAGGATGTCACGCCCTGGCGAAGCTAGCCAGCCGATGCCCGTGGTTTGCCTGGCCTAGTAGCCGCACTTGTATACGTGAAAGGTTTGCGAGCCGCCTGCTGCCGGCCCCTCGGCCACGATCGTATCGCCGCCCATGCTCGCCGCCTTGTTGCGCGCCAGGTCCAGCAGTTCTCCCGCCACTTTTTCTTCACTGCGATCCACGAAGCCGACTGAATCCTTGGTGGAGGAGGTCACGGTTCCGAGGGACTGGCAACTGCTGACGTGGGCCGGCTTGACCAGGGTCACCGACCTGCCCCCTTCGCTGGGTTCAACCCAGGTACACGATACCAGCGCCAGCGAACCCAACAGCAAAAAGACCGTTCTCATTTTCCCTCCAGTAGCGATGATTTAACCGCAGACCACATTACCGGCTCCGCCGGGAGATTACACCTGCCGCCGATGGTAATTTTGATACCGGCAATTTAACCGCGGTGCATGGGCTGGTATTACATAAACGGGTTGCAAGTGACTAAAGGCGCTGTTTCAGCTTCCAATTCCAGATCTGTTCACATCAATCGCCAGCATCGGGTGCGCCGTATTTCTCCGCCAACTGCAGCAGGTCTGGCTTGCGCTGGACGCCTGTCGAACGCGTTACTCCCGCGATGGTGGTGTAGGCACCCACGGTAAACAGAAAGTCGAGCATTTGCTGGTTGTTCCACTCTTCCATCAACGATTGCCAGCTCGTATCGCTGATCCTGTGATCGTTGACCAACTCGTCGGTAGCGCGGATGACAGCCCGCTCTATGGTGGTGAAATAAGAACTCTCCGCGCCGACCTTGATCGGATCAAACATGTCCGGGTCAAGCCCGCACCTGACACTGGTACTGAGGTGGCTAGACCACATATAGGTCGCCTTGCATATCCAGGCAGTGCGCATGATGGCGATCTGCCTTTGTTTTACCGGCAGCGTGTTCGTCGTCAGTAGATGGATATTCAGCTCTGAAAAGAGGTCGGCAAGTTTTGGATGGTGAGCAAAAGTCAGTAGCACCGGGTTGCTGTCGGCTTTCTGGAAGATACCCCCACTCCACTTGGCAAGAAAAGCGCCCATTTCATTTGTGACCCCCTCCGGGAGTACTTCAGGCATACGCGGAACAGGATCGGAGGCTTGCATAGTTTGATCACCCTGGCATCAATATTCCGGTTATGGCGTTTAACCGATAGTAACCCAATAATTTAGCGGGCCCACATCGTAAGAATCGACCCTTGGTGCCGTCCGCAGCCACCCTGTCCAGGCAGATGTTTGCAGCAAGCGCTTTACATACCCCCGTAAAGACTGGGGCCATAACCCGTCGAGACTTCGCGGACGTTTTTGAAACCAGCAAAATTGGTCTAAAATTGTAGCGTCCAGACGATATTTTTGCGCTCTGGTATTGCCAGGAAAGCCGATTGGTTGTATTGGTTTCCCCTCGTAAATCAGTGGACGCTACCTATCGTGGGGCGGCCATCCAGGTTTGCGCCTATTGAGACATTCCGGAGGGATTATGAGTAAAGTGAAAGTGATTGCATTGGCGGCAAGCCTTGCGTTGCCGGGCCTGCTGGCAGTGCCAGTCCTGGCCGATTCGACGCAAGCCAACTGCGAATTCTACAGCCATGGTGATTTGAAGAAAGACAGGTCTGGCCCGTGTTCTTTTTCACAGAGCCAGGGCTATGTCGACATTACCTTGAAAAACGGTAAGGCATTCAACCTGACCCCGGGGCAAAAGGCCAACCATTTCAAGGACCAGGAGGACCACAAGGTGGTGAGAACTGCCGAGGGTCAATCCCATCGGTATAAGTGGGACGAAAAGGCCATCCTCGTGTCGTTTGGTGGCGGCCAGGCTGCCCCTGCCCAGCACAGCCAAAAATCTTCCGGAGAATCGGGCCAGACACCCGGGGACCTGAAGGATCTGGTGGGCGCAAAGGCCGGGCAGGGTGAAGAACAACTGAGCAAGCGCGGTTACGATTTTGTAAAGAGCGAGGTCGCGGGTGATTCGGTCTATGCCAACTGGAGGAACCGGAAATCGGGCCAGTGTATCGCTATACGTACAGTCAATGGCCGCTATGACTCGATTATCAATTCCCTGGCCTACGATTGCGATCACTAGGTAGTCACCCTCGGGCACTGCCCGAATCACGGGTGCGCAGCACATGGCCAGGGTTGGATAACTGACCCATGCGCTGCGCCCTGTTCTCCCTGTCCCTGCTTGCCGCCGGCCTGGTGTATGGCCAGGACACCACCTTGGCCGACACTCGCTGGGCACTGGTCACCATCCAGTCAATGGACGACAGTTCGCTGACGCCGGAGGGTGTGGCGAGTTACACCCTGGCGTTCAATGCCGACCACAGCGTGGCCATCCACTCCGACTGCAACCAGGCCGCGGGCACCTGGGTCTCACAGGGCCCGGGCCAGCTCCAGTTCAGCACCCTGGCCAGCACCGGGGCGCTGTGTCCGCCAGGCTCACTGGACGAGGCCTTTCGAGCCCAGTTCCAGTGGGTCCGCAGTTACATGATGCGTAACGGACACCTGTTCCTGGCGACCATGGCGGACGGCAGTATCGTCGAGTTCCGGCCCCTGGATGAACGGCCCGTTGTGGCACGCCTGATGGGAGAGGACCTGCATTCGGACAACCCCGAGGAGGTGCAGTACCTCATCCTCACCCGGCTGTTCGATGACTACGCGACCCGTAACGGCCTGGTCGCGAGCGACGGGGAAGTTGCCGCCTACCTGGCGGCTTTGGACCGTGGTCTCCGGGCGGACCTCGGCGAGGAGTACACGTCCCCGGCCGATCTCCCGCCCGAAGAAGCCGCTGAGGCCTTGCAGATGCGGGAGGGGATGGCACGGTCCTTGATTCGGCAGTGGAAAGTCAATCGCGCCCTGTTCAGCGAATACGGCGGACGTCTCATCTACCAGCAGCTCGGACCTGAACCGCTGGACGCATACCGGGTTTTTCTGCTGGAACGCCAGAAAGCCGGCGATTTCGAGTTGCTCGATGAAGCGGTAGGCGCCACATTCTGGTCGTACTTCACCGACGAGCAGCGCCATGATTTCATGAACCGTGCCGACGCCCGGTCGGCTTACTCCCGCGAGCCCTGGTCATCGCAGGCTGACGGAGTTGATTGATAGCCCGCCTG
>JAHEBM010000005.1:0-8569 GCA_024642245.1 Haliea sp. | reverse complement strand
ATTTTAATGCAAATTTCGTGGGGTATGGAAATGAGGCAATCAAATTACTGGTACAGGCTACTACTGGCGATTCTACTGCTTGGCCTGGTAGCAGGCTGCTCAGACAACTCCAGTAACGCCAGGCCAGTGGTCTCGAAGTTGCTGCCCATTGTCTTTGTGCACGGACAGTCGGGTTCAGCCCAGCAGTTCGAAACCCAGGCGATGCGGTTTACCAGCAACGGTTATCCGCAGAACCTGCTCTTTTCCTTCGAGTACAACACAAGTCTGGAAGACAATCCCATAGGGGAGCTGGATACATTTCTGGATGAAGTATTGGCCAAGACCGGGGCTAGCCAGGTGTACGCCATCGGCCACTCCAGGGGGACCAGTGTGTGGACTACTTACCTGGATGATCCCGCATTTGGGGGGGCCGAAAAGGTGGCCAGGTACGTGAATATAGATGGTCGTTCTCCAGAGCAACTGCCTGGTGGTGTGGATACTATAGGTATCTGGGGAGAGTGGAACACGGCGGGCAGCGGCTACAATCGTCGGGAAGACAACAGCGATGCCCAGATTGGTCCATACGCAGAGGACAATTATTACTTTCCTGGAAAGTCTCATACGGAGACCGCTACTTCATCTGGGGCCTTTTCAGTGATGTATCGGTTCCTGACGGGTATGGAGCCTGGCACCACCGAGGTTGCTGAGATCACTTCCGGAGCCGTGAATATTGCCGGACGTGCCGTTTTGTTCCCCGAAAACCAGGGATATGCGGGTACCAGGCTGCAGATTTGGGAGATTGATGCCGCCACTGGACATCGCAGCAACGATACTCCACTGGCAACTGTGGAGATCGGTGAAACAGGCGACTTTGGCCCGCTCGAACTGGATAGCGGCCGCCACTATGAGTTTGCTTTATTGCGCCCGGCGACTGATACATTCCCTATGGAATCGGTACATCATTTTTATGCGGAACCCTATACGCACGACAATTATTTCGTTCGTCTCCAGACCAGCCGGCCGGGAGAAAGCATCTCAGCTTTCATTCCCACCGATGAGGACTCCACCGGGATGGTGCTGTTGCGACAGCGGGAATTCTGGGGTGACCAGGGAGCGATGGCAGATGAATTGTTTGTGAATGGACTCAACGTGTTGGCGCCCGAAATCAGTCCGCGAACAGGAGTCAACCTCGCCGTCTTCACTTTCGACGAAGGGAGCGACAATGTCACAGACCTGGACAAGGGAGAGTTGTTCCCGTTCAGTGCGCTCAGTTTCCTGACCGCCGCCGATGTCTTTATCCCTGCGATGGCTGGTGGAGGCGGTACCGTGGAACTGGTACTGATAACCCGCGGCGGCGGGGAGACTCACCTCAACGTACCCAACTGGCCCTCCGTAGGCAACAGGGTCAGTGTGACGTTTCGCGACGATACAAACTAATAAGTACTGCCAGGTTACCTCGAGCTCATGGGCTGGTTCTAAAAAGCCGGGCTCAAGTGGCCGGGAGCACTCCCCGGGCGTTGGCGAATGCCTCCGGCTGGTAGCAGGAAAATACAAGCTCCAGCCTCTTCGCGGTAGCGAACGCGACATTGAGCTTGATATTGGCGGTATGCATAGCCGTAAAGACTACGCGGCCCCGGCACTCATCCTATCCAGGGTCGCGTAGAGATCAAATACCACCCGCACGCCCGGGCCTTACTGTATCAATCCATTACGATCGTGGCATCGCAGCTCTTGCCACCTGCTTCGCACAGGGCCTTGTACACCGTGTAGACCTTCTGGGCGTCCAGGATACTGACCACATTGCCCTTCTCGTCGATATTGACGTTGCTGCCGAAAATAATGAAATTCACTATCGCGTCCTGGGTGGCATCGGGTGATACCGTGAGGGTATGGACCGAGTGGGCCGGCTCGTACAGGTAGGAGCCCGCCTTGTTGACCAGTTTCGGGTACTCCTTGTAATACCACTCGCCAGCCTCGGTAAAGGCATACACGGCGCCGGTATGGTAGTGGGTGTCAACGCAGAATCCCGGCTTGAAACGGTTGCGGATAATCCAGATGTTGTTGTTGAAATCCACCTGCAGCACCTGCAGGGTGGAACCGTCCGGCAGGGCCACTTCCGGCAGGTCATCGCGTTCTATGAGAATCGCCTCGCGCGCGTGCGCCATGGATACGGGACCACCACCGGGGTTACCCAGGGTCTTGAAAAGTTCGGAAAGTTCCTGATTCTTATCGTTCATCGATTGTATCTCCTGTTCCTGTGTCTGGCAGATTCCCCCTGCCTGGGCGTAAGCACTTTCGTGGGGCAGCTGAAGCGGTTATCTACATCGCCCTGGGCTGGCCTGATAAACAAGGTAACCTTCCTCCCCGCACGGTGGCTTGATGTTTTACGAACAAAAGTTGATTTTTTGCGAATATCCCGGAAACCCCGGTGCACGCTCCCGCTGCGCCAACAGCCGGTCTTGCCGGTCGCTGCTCTAAGCGCCCGGGTCGACATTGTGCAGCTTCTGCCAGGCCCGTGGAGACTGCCCCGTCCACTGCTTGAAATTGCGGCTGAATATCGAGACCTCCGCGTAACCCAGGTTTAGCGCCAGGTCGGTAATCCCCATGGTTCGAGCCCGCAGGTGTTGCTGTGCGATCTCCTGGCGCGTCTCCTTGAGAAGAGCCGCGTAGCTGGTACCGAGTTTCTGCAGGCGGTTTTGCAGCACGCGCGGCTGCAGGTCAAGGGTGGTGGCCACCCGCTCCACGGTGCACTCACCGCTTGGCAATAACTGGCCCATGATATCCCTTACCTGGTCCCGCAGGTTGTTGGGGTAACGCTGTTCCAGCAACTGGATAAACTCCCTGAAGTGCTGGCGCATTGCTTCCTCGTCAAAATGGGGCCTGCGCCCCAGCCACTTCTGTGGAAAGGCGATACCGTCGTAGCCGGCGTTGTATTCGATGCGCATACCCCTGTGCCTTTCAGGGTGGGCGATAGCGCCTGCCGGTGCGCGCTGGCGCAGCAGCAGCGGACCGAACTTCTGGTCGTTACCGAGCAGATCGATAATGAAGGTGGCCAGCTGCCCGACGCTCATTTGTATCAGTTGGTCAATACCTCTTGGGCTGCTGATATCGAAGACCAGTTGGAGGGTTATCGAGTCTCCCATGGTTACTTGATTCACATGCACGCCCATGGCGTGCAGGTAGAGATACTGGTTGACGCTGGCCAGCGCGTCGCCCACCGTCGGTTGCTGGGTGAGGGTAATTGCCAGCTCGCCCAGCACGCTGGAAGTCTGCAGTTCCGACAGCATCAGGCCAAACAGCGGCGCATCGCAGGCGCTGGCCGAGAGTTCGAGCAATTCGGCAAGCTTGCTATAGGAAACGTAGGTGTTGGGATTGCGAAGCTGCGCATTGCTGAGCCCTGCCGCCTCGATCAATGCCACGGGGTTGCGCCCCAGTTGCGACACAAGTCGCTGGTAGCCGTCTATTGCACCGCTGCGAATCAGAAACATCGGATGGCCCCCGCCAGACCGGTGGTGTTCATGAAATATCAAATACCGTTCGTAAAATGTCAAGTTTATGGCGGGTGTTTTCCCTACTATCTCAACGTCATCGCGAAAGACTGCCGACAGCGTTCACGGCGGGTACCCGACACAGCGATCGCCCGAAAACATGAACCCAGTTCAATAACACAGGAAATACGTATGAGACTCGAAGGCAAAGTGGCAGTGGTAACCGGCGCCGTTGGCGGCATAGGGCAGGAAATCGTTCGCAAGTTCGTGCGCGAGGGAGCCAGGGTGGTCGCGGCCGACCTCAACCTGGAGCAGGTGAACCAGTTCGCCGAATCCTTCTCCGGCGAAGTGAAAGGTTTTGGCGTGGATGTGACCGATTATTCCCAGGTAGAGGCCATGGTGGCGGCGGCGGTAGACTGGTTTGGTACGCTGGACGTGGTCATTAACAATGCGGGGCTGGGCTCTGCAAAGGCATTACTCGAGCACGACCCGGGTACCGATTTCGACATGGTGACCGGCGTCAACCAGAAGGGTGTTTACCACGGCATCCTGGCCGCGGCAAAAAAGCTGCAGCAGCTGAACAAGCCGGGAGTCATACTCAATACCTCCTCTATCTATGGCCAGATGGCGGCTGAGCTGACCTTCACGTACAACGTGAGCAAGGCGGCGGTGGACATGATGACCAAGTGCGCCGCGCTGGAGCTGGCGCCGCTGGGGATTCGCGTTGCCGCCGTGGCGCCAGGCAGGGTCGATACCCCGATGTTGCGCCAGTACGAGGCCCTCGGCCTGTGGGAGCACATCCGCCGGGAGCAGATGCGTGGCGAATTCACCCAGCCCCGGGAAATCGCCGACCTGTTCGCTTTCCTGGCTTCCGACGAGGCAAACTGTATCAACGGGACTACAGTGAATGCGGAAGACGGGTTCCTGAGCTTCAAATACCCGCTGCTGCCCGCTGCCCGCTGAGACCCGTCAGGGCGGGAGAGGAGCTGGGTTCAAGCACCTGTGGATGTGATATGCCCCCTACCTGGCGCTCAGGTGGGGGGCATGTCGCGCACGTGAAGGTCGAGCTGCGGGAATGCTATCTCGATGCCGTTCTCGGCAAAGAGTTCATTGATTCTCGTGTTGAGCCCGTTCTGCGACTCCAGCCGGTCATTGAAAGAGGCGACGAAGACGCGCAGTTCGAAGTCGAGCGAGCTGGCGCCGAAAGACAGAAACCAGCAGCTCGGGGCCGGGTCTGCCAATACCAGCGTGTTCTCCGTTGCGGCCTGCAGCAGCAACCGGCGCGTGATGACCGGATCGGTACCGTAGGCGACCCCGACATTCAGCGTTACCCGGGTAGTAGTATCACTGAGCCCCCAGTTGGTCAGGTGACCCGTGATAAACGTCTTGTTGGGCATCACGATTTCCTTGTTATCAAAATCAAGGATGGTGGTCGCTCGCGTGCGAATACGCGTTACCCGCCCGGTCATATCCCCTACCGTGATTACGTCACCGACACGAAATGGCCGCTCGAACAGCAGTATGATGCCGGAAACGAAGTTGGCGAAGATCTCCTGCAGGCCGAATCCAAGGCCGACGGTCAGTGCCGCGGCCATCCACTGCAATTGGGACCAGCGTATGCCAAGTAAACCGAAACCAATCAAGGTGCCGCCAATCACTATGACATAGCGCAGCAAGCTCGTGATCATATAGCGAGAAGCAGCGTCTATGCCCGCGCGGGACAACAGGCTTATTTCAACCAGGCCTGGTAGATTGCGTGAACCCAGAACAGTAACCACCAGCGCAAAAATGCTCATCAAGACATCGGCCAGTGTTACGGGAAGCTCGATGATTGTCCCCTCAGGCCCGGTTTCACTCAGGTGCCACATGGCAAATTCATCGAGACGGTAAACCGCGGGCAATACGTCCAGCCAAACCCACACCAGGCCGAGTGTCAGTAAGCCCAGGCGCAGTCCCCTGAGTAGCCTGGTTGTCTGGACGTCAACATCCTGTATCGACATTTCATCTTCGGGTATTGCAACGCCTTCAGCAGCGTTAGCGGGATTCTCCTGTGCTGCTGCCTGGGTCGCCTGCATTTGTCGCAAGGCCAGTTTGTGTCTTCCTACCTGAAACCAGCGTTCCAGCATGCCCAGCGCCAGGGCCACGGCAATGACCAGGCTAATGCTGTCCAGCAGGGCGCTGAGCAGGACACGAGTGGAATAGATGTAGCCTGACAGCGCCAGGGCGACATAGGCCAGCGCCAGCAGTGGCAGCAGGGCGCGTAGCAGCCAGGTCGCTGCCGATGACTTCACACCTGCCTGCCAGCCACGTTCTGCCTTGAGCAGGCACCAGAACGCCCAGGCCAGGACCACGGCGCTGATGACAACGGCCAAACGGGCCTGCACGTCGATAGCGATATCCGACCGGCGGACAAAGGCGAGGGTGGTGATGAAATACATCGGCAAAACGATCACTGCCGTTATCGGGACCACGCGCTTCAATGCCTGTCGGCGTTGAGCTCGCCAGCCGAAATGCGCGTCAGCCAAGCCGCCATCGACGAGGATCCAGCGCAATAGTTGAACCGCCAGCAGGGGGGTAACCAGGGTTATGCAGGCAAGCCCGAGAGAGTCACTGAAGCGCCCGGGATTTCCCAGTTGTCGCAGCAGCAGGCCGGCGATACCGAACGCAGCGGGCAGCGGTAACGCTGCCAGCACGGTCCAGAGAAACGCAGTTCCGGTAGATCGATAATTGTGATTTCGCGCCCGGTTTGTCGATTCGGCCTGGGCGAGAATACGCCGTGGCGCCGCCAAACGCAGGCTGGCCAGGGCGACAAGTAATACCAGGCACGTGGCCCATAGCGATGGACGCCCTGTAATATTGCGCACTGCGAGCTTCACAGTGGTAATAAAACGAGAGGGTAATATCAAATCGCGAAGCGCCTCTGGCACTCGCTTGAGCCATTGCGCATCCACGCTGCTGTGGCTGGGCAGCCACAACAGGTGACGATCCAGCAGGTCCTGCAATGCCCTGGTCGCCAGGAGGCGTTCCTGCAGCGCATTTTCACTGAGTTGCAGTGCGGCGATGCGACGGGCCAGGACGGGCTCGAGCAGTGCCAGCAGTTTAACCCGTTCACGCAGTAGGGGCGGCAAAAGCTGGTCAGAACCGGCGTCACTCTGCTCGTCATCCGCTCCCGCTTCGCTCGCTTCTCGCAGCGCGTGCAAAGCTCGCGGTATATCCGCCAGTTGCTGCAGTTGATCGTTGAGGGTGGCCAGTCGCAGCCGCATATCGGCCAGTGCGATACTGGTCGAGTCGAGTTTCTGTCGCAAGCGCGCCGGTGTCTCCAGTCGTCGCCGTTCGGTCCACATCCAGCGGCCGACGTGTTCGTTAGCGCCACCCAGATCGAGGCGCGCACGACTGTCGCGCAGAACCTCGGTAACGTAATCACGTTCTTCCTGTATCGTGCTGAGTGTCTGCCGCTCGCGCGAGAGCTGTTCGTGATTATCGATTAATTCATTGCCAAGTGCGGTGTTCTCCGCTGCGGCCAGGAGGACCACTGGAGCGCTGCCTGCCAGTGCGGCTTCAGTCGCCGCAAGTTGTTCAATGCGCGTCTGCAGTTCGTTACGCCAGCGGCTGGCGATGCGGTCCTGCAATATTCCGATACGACGCTGGTCCAGGCCAAGGCGCTGGCGCAATTCCCGCAGTTCCAGCTCCAACTGTCGTTGTCGTAGTGCTGCACTATCGCGTTCGAGGATGCGCAAATCCAGCTCGGCCTTGGCCTGGCGTAACTCCCCGGCACGGCGCAACTGTCGCGCCTTGGTCAGAACTTCGGGTTCGCCGTCCTGGTCTGCGGTCGGCAGTGCAGGCATATCATCGACACGCCGACGCAGGCTGGCAATGTCACCGGCGCCCTGCAGCGGCCTGGTTAAAAAGACGGTGAGCTCGACTTCCACGGTGTCGATCTGTGCCTGCAAATCGGCCACGATACGCTGTTCCTGTTCCAGCAGGCGTTCCAGCGTTTCCCCGTCGGCATCGACCGGCAAGCGCTCTGTCCATGAAAGCAATGCCTGTTCGCGATCGAGTTCCAGTGATTTCTGCAGTTTCTCGATGCGCTGTGGTAGCCCGGCATGCTCCGCGCGCAGTTCGTCGAGCCGCTTGCCAAATGCGACAGCTTCGCTATCGGCGGTATCCGCGGCATCAAGGTATCCGGTGGCTGCCTGAAGCGTTGCTTCATCCAGCTTGGACTGCGCAATCACCGTCCTGACATGATCGGTATCCACTGACGCCTGGGAGGCGCCGGCTGCCCATAGGCCGCAGCCGAGGACGAGCGTCAAGGCCAGGCGCAAGATGCCCGCGCGGGATTTGCTCATTAAAGCGTTTGTGGGCGGCTCCACGTAGTCGTGGCTGGCGGACTTGAGGGTATGCACGATTGCTTCTCGGTTAGCGGTTAAGGGGGATGCGAGGGCAGACGATATGGGAACACCGGGTCATCGTCTTTCATGGTTTTCGAGGTGCCCGTTCGTTACCCGTTTTTACACGCACCTATCATATAGAAATTGTGGTTTATATAGCTATAAGGCTAATCATAGGTCCCCACCCGCAAAAACCCCAGTCCCCGCGCGGGCTACGGATAAGTTAACCTGCCGGTTCCACCACCTCGTCTCGCAGCTTTTTACGGACATCCATCAACACCGCGCCATAAACATTACTACCGCGGCGATCCCGGCCACAGCCCCAGAAATAATCATACTGGCTCGATTCCACCAGGGTGCTGTCTCCGGTATCGAGCAGCCGTTGAGCAACATCGGGATGGGTGCGGCACTTGGTGTAGATGGCGCGAGTCATGATCGTCCGGCGTATTTTAGACCAGTCCCTGCGGATTCTTACGAACCGCCTGCGGCCCAGGCGCCGCGCTATCTTCGGGTGTTCTGCAAGCCGTACTTTCTCGCGTTCGGTGGGGTCCTCGAACTTCATTCCCTGGAAGTAATGTTCAACCGAGGGCCAGTGAACCCCCTCCAGGTCGAAGCCGTGCCTGGAATAACTGGACAGCGGTTCATGCGCGTCTGTGCGCGACAAAAAAACGGCATTGGCTTCAGAGTCAAACCTGGGCGACATGGGATCAGACT
>JAHEBM010000086.1 GCA_024642245.1 Haliea sp. | reverse complement strand
GCCTCCGGGCCGTGGGGACTCATGCAATTGTGCAGGCTGCAGCCGCCCGGCACGAAGCCTTCTTCCTTGGCGTCGTAAGTGCCCTCTATCAGGCCCATGAACTCGCTCATGATATTGCGGTGATACCAGGGTGGACGGAAAGTGTCTTCGGCCACCATCCAGCGCGGCGGGAAGATCACGAAATCGATGCTCGCCACCCCGGGAGTATCCGAAGGCGATGACAGGACGGTGTAGATACTGGGGTCGGGGTGATCATAGCTGACGGTGCCCATGACATTGAACCGTGCGAGGTCGTATTTGTAGGGCGCGGAGTTGCCGGTCCAGGCCACCACATCCAGGGGCGAGTGGTCGATGGCTGCCCGGTAGAAATTGCCGGCAAACTTGCACACTAATTCGAAATCTCCCTCCAGGTCCTCGTAACCCGCCTGCGGGTACTGGAAATCGCGGTCGTTGGCATAGCCGTTGGCACCCACCGGGCCGCGCTCGGGCAGCCCCAACGGAGCGCCATAGTTTTCAGCGAGGTAGCCGCGGGCGGTCTCGCTGTGCAGGTCAACGGCGAACTTCATGCCCCGGGGAATGACCGCGATTTCGCCTGCGCGTAATTGCAACTTGCCGCACTCGGTGCGCAACATCAGCACACCCGACTGGGGTATGAGCAGCAGTTCCCCGTCCGCGCAGTAGAAATAGCGCTCCTGCATCGAGCGGTTCGCCACGTAGAGGTGAATACCCATGCCCGCCTGGGCCATGGCATCGCCATTGGCGGCGATGGTGGTCAGGCCCTCGATAAAATCGGTGGGTGTGTGCGGCAGTTCCAGCGGGTCCCAGCGCAACATATTGGGTGGTGTGGGCACTTCCGTGATCGGGGCAGTGCGGACCCGGTCCTGTTGCCAGGGCTCGTAGTCGCCCTGTACCGCGGAAGGGCGTATGCGGTAGAACCAGCTGCGCCGGTTCTGCGCCCGTGGAGCGGTGAAGGCGGTGCTGTTGAATTGCTCCGCGTAGAGCCCGTAGTTGACCCGCTGTGGGCTGAACCTGCCCACGGGCAGGGCGCCGGGCAGGGCCTCGCTTTCGTGTTCGTTGCCAAAGCCGTGCAGGTATTGCAGCTTATCGTCGACAGGGGATTTATCGCTTGTCATGTCTTTTCTCGCTTGTTGTCCGGCCGGCAATGTCCAGCGCCTGTTGCAGAATCTGTTGCTCGCCCACCTGGTTTGCCAGCAGCAGGATGAGGCGGGCGTTGATCTGCTCGCTCTCCCCGGGGCTGCGATCGCGGTGTATGTCCGCCAGTGCGGCATAAAAGGCATCGGCGTCGGAAAAGTTGGGTTCGAGCTTGAGTTGGCTCATGCGGCTTGCTCCACGTCTGCTTCGACTCCCATGGCGCGTTCCAGGGCGCCGGCAATGGCTGTCGGATCCAGCTCCCGCCAGCGCGCGGCAACGTGCTGGTCCGGCCGTATCAGGTACACTGCGGATCTGCCCAGGTCGTAGCGCTGTGCCAGCAGGCCCTTGTCATCTGTTAGATAGACGAAGCCGGTACTGTCACCCCGTGGCGCGTCTACCCTCAGGATTTCGATGTGCTCGTCACGGTTCGCCAGGGAGGCAATACTGTCCTGTAGTTCCTTTAGCCGCGCGGTCCCGAATTCGCCTTTCAGCATCACGCTGAAATGATTGCCCAGATGGTTCAGCAGCCAACCGCTGCCGTTGCCGCCGCTGACCGGGGCATCGGTGCAGGCCGAACCCGGGCGCATGCCGGGTTCGAAGTCTCCGGTGTCGGCAGTGTTCAGGGGGCTGTCCTCATAGGTGCAGGGCCTGGACAGCCGGCCACTGTTGACCAGTGCCCGGGCGAAGGGGTACTCCCGTGACATATCCAGCACCGTATCGCGAAACACCCGGGTAACGGCGTTTTTCGGCGTCATGAAATCGGTGGCGCGGGTCGAGTTCAGGATGTTTTCCCGGGCCCCGTGCTGGCGCTCGGTATCGTAGGTCTGCAGCAGCGACTGGGGTGCGCGTCCCTGCATCACCGCCGCCAGTTTCCAGCCCAGGTTCTCCACGCTCTGTAGCGCGCCGTTGGCGCCACGGGCACCGAAGGGGGACACCTGGTGGGCGGAGTCGCCTATAAAAAATACCCTGTGGTGGATGAAGGAATCCATCTTGCGGCAGCGGAAGGTATAAACGCTGGCCCATTCCAGTTCCCATTCCCTGTCCACGCCGAGCATGGCTTCCACCCGTGGGCGGATATTCTCGATCTTCTTTTCTTCCTCGGGGTCCGTATCCCAGCCAAGCTGGAAGTCGATACGCCAGACGTTATCCGCCTGCTTGTGCAGCAGGGTGGACTGGTCGGGGTGGAAGGGCGCATTGAACCAGAAGCGGCGCTCCGCGGGAAAATCCGCCTTCATGATAATGTCGGCAATGAGGAAGCGGTCCTCGAAGATCTGGCCCTTGCTTTCCAGGCCCAGGGATGTGCGGATCGGACTGTTGGCGCCATCGGCCACCAGCAGGTAGTCGCAGGTCATGCGGTACTCGCCGTCCCGGGTCTCGACCACGATTGTGGCTCCGCTATCGTCGGTGGATACCCGGCTGACCTTGTGCAGCCAGCGCAGCTCTATTTCCGGCATCTCGAGGCAGCGGTTCACCATGTACTCTTCCATGTAGTACTGCTGCAAGTTGATGAAGGCGGGCACCTTGTGGTCCGGCTCGGGCAGCAGGTTAAATTCGTAGATCTGCTCCTCACCGAAATACACCTTGCCCAGGTTCCAGGTTACCCCCTTGTCCAGCATGGCCTGGCCGCAGCCGTAGCGGTCACAGATTTCAAGAGTGCGTTTGGCCAGGCAGATCGCCCGGGAACCGACGCTGACCGTATTGTTGTCATCCAGCACCACGGTCTTTATTCCCTGCAGGGCCAGGTCCATTGCCGCGGCGAGCCCGGCGGGCCCGCCGCCGACAATGATTACCGGGTGGTGTACCGGGTCATTGGCATCCTGGTCCGGGCTGTGCACGTAAGGGTAATCCGGGTTGGTGTAGCTGCTCGGCATGTGCTTTCCGGTATTATAGTTGCAATTGAAACTAATATAGAAAAAAACATGGCAACATACAAGGCCTGTTACGCCGTCAGACGGTGATATACGCAGATATTTAGTTGAGCAATAGTTCTATATGCAACTAATATATGGTAGATTGCGTGCGCATACCCCACAACACAGGTAATACTAGCCATGGCCAAGAAACCCTTTGCATCCTCAGCTGACCTGGGCGATAAGGTCGAAACCCTGGAGGTGCTGGCGGATGGTGTATATGCCCTCACTGCCGAGGGAGATCCCAATGTCGGCGCCATCGAAGGCGAGGATTTTCTGGTCGCGTTCGAGGCCCGCGCCACTCCCAGGGCCGCGAACGACTGGCTGGAGAAGTTGCGCGAGCATACCGACAAGCCGGTCAAATACCTGGTGCTGTCCCACTACCACGCGGTACGGGTGCTGGGGGCGTCGGCCTTCAACGCCGAGTCCATCATTGCCCACGAGAATACCCGCCTGCTTATCGAAGAGAGGGGAAAGCAGGACTGGGACAGCGAGTTCGGCCGCATGCCCCGGCTGTTCAGGGAGCCCGAGGGCATACCCGGGCTGACCCACCCGGATATCGTGTTCAACGACCGCCTGGAGATTCCCCTGGGAGGTGACCGGGGTGACCTGGTACTGCAGTACTGCGGCCGCGGTCATACCGCCGGCGATATCTGTGCATGGGTGCCCAAACACAAGATCCTGTTCGCCGGCGACCTGGTCGAGGCCGCCGCGGCCCTCTACACGGGAGACGCTTTCCATTTCGACTGGTCCAGTGCAACCCTGGACGCGGTCAAGGCCTTCGAAGCCCAAGTGCTCATTGGTGGGCGTGGCGCCACGGCCCACGGTCGCGACGCGGTAGACGCTGCAATCGAGCAGACCAGGGGCTTCCTGCAGGGGATGATCGAGAAGGTGGGTGATGTGCATAGAAGCGGGGGCAGCCTTAAGGAGGCCTTTGAGGCCACGCATGAACACCTGGCGCCGAAATTCGGCATGTGGCCTATCTTCGAGCACTGCCTGCCGTTTGACGTACAGCGCCTGTGGGACGAGATGGACGGTATCGACTGGCCGCGCATCTGGACGGCGCAGCGTGACCAGGAAGTCTGGGACAAGCTGCAGGATTGAACCGGGAGCGTGTGCTGACGATGACATCCGGTGGCCGCACTGAGCTCAGGCTCGGTAGTTTCCTGCCCTACGTGCTCAACAACCTGGCTGAGCGGGTGAGTGCCGGTCTCTCGGGCATCTATGTGGACGAGTTCCAGCTGAGTATTCCGGAGTGGCGTGTCCTGGCCAACCTGGCGGAACACGGCACGCTCAATGCGCGCCAGATTGTCGACTTCACCACCATGGAGAAAAGCAAGGTGTCCCGGGCGGTAGCCAACCTTGGTGAGCGGCAGCTGGTGAGCCAGCGGCGCGCCCAGGGCGATAGCCGGGCCAAGGACCTGGAGCTCACCGGGGCGGGCAGGGCGCTTTATCATCGCATCGTGCCCCGGGTGCTGGCCTGGGAACGGGACCTGTTGGACGAGCTGAGTTCGGGTGAGTACCGGGACTTGATGTATTTGCTCGACAAACTGGGTGCCCGTGTCCAGTCTATGGGAGAGTAGGTCTTTTCAAGGCGAACGGGAGGTAACCCAGTGATTGAAACTGCACAGACCCTGGCTGCGAAATACCGCAGTGGCGAGCTTTCCCCGCTGGCTGTGGTCGATGACTGCCTGCAACGTATCGACAGTCTCAACCCGCAATTACACGCCTTTGTCCGGGTGTTTCACCACACTGCCAGGGCGGCGGCCGAGCGAGCGTCCGCCGACTTTGCCAGTGGCCGGGAACTCGGCCCCCTGCAGGGTATTCCCGTCGCAATCAAGGACCTGGCCACCACGATAGAAGCGCCCTCTGCCGCGGGCACGACCTTCCTGCAGGATTACCTGGGCGCTGAAGATGCGCAACTCGTCAAGTTGCTGCGTCAGCAAGGTGCGGTGATTATTGGCAAGACCACCATGACCGAAGGCGCCTTCAGCGTACATCACCCCGCCATCGCGGCACCGGTCAACCCGTGGGCGCCCGATCACTGGACCGGGGTGTCCTCCAGCGGTTCAGGTGTTGCCGTGGCTTCGGGTATGGTGCCTCTTGCCCTGGGCAGCGATACCGGTGGCTCGATCCGCTTTCCCAGCGCCTGCAATCACCTGGTGGGTCATATGCCCAGCTTTGGCGCGGTGAGTGTAGCGGGCTGTTTCGCCCTGGCTCCCTCACTGGATCATATGGGGCCGATGGCGCGCTGTGTGGACGACAGTGAGCAAATGTACCGGGTCATGGCGCAGGTGAACCCGGCTGCCACAGCGGCACCGCTGACGCATCGCCTCGGTGTCGATTTTGCGCGGATGGAGCAGATTTGCGAACTGCCGGTGCGGGAATTAATGATGCGGGTGATTGGAGACTACCGTCAGTTGGGCTTTGAGATCGTGGATATTCATCTGCCGCCCGGGCAATCGCAGCTCGCCGGTGGCTGGGTCCAGACAGTGGCGGTGGAAACGGCCCGCGTGCATGCGCCCTACCAGGCGAAACACGCAGCCGATTACGGGCCGGTATTCTCCTTTTTGTTGAGCCTGGCCGCGCAGGTCAATGCCGATACGCTGGCCGCCATCGAGGCTGCCAGGGTGGATTTTTCCACAGGCCTGGATACGCTGCTGGGTGGGGTCGATGCCATCCTGTGCCCTGTTATGCCCGGGCCGGTACTCAGCAATGAGGCGATGTCACTGCGTGCCCCGGATCCGGTCGAAATTGCGCGAACCCTGGAATATACCGCGCCTTTTGATTACTCCGGCCATCCGGCCCTGACTTTGCCTGCCGGGTTTATCGACGCCGTACCCAACGGTTACCAGCTGGTGGGCCGCAAGGGCGATGACCTGACGCTGTTCGAGGTGGCCCGGCAGCACGAGGCGCAACAGCGCTGGGTGGACAGGCGACCACCGACTGGTTGAGACCAGGCAAAAAAAACGGTCAAGGCGGTTCCGCACAGCCAGTGGCAAGGTCCTTGTCAGCAGCCTTTCAGTCGCCAGCGGATCGGCAGTGATTTCACCCCGCGCTGAAAGTTCGAGCGCAGGTAACGCGGCGGTGCGATGACTTCGATACTGGCAAAGCGCCGGGTCAACTCCAGGAATATCGCCCGCATTTGCGCCACGGCCAGTTGTGCGCCGAGGCAGAAATGGGGGCCGTAGCCAAAGCTCAGGTGCGGGTTGGGATCACGGCGGATATCGAAATCATCCGGCCGGGGAAATACCTGTTCGTCGTAGTTGGCGGACATGAATGACACCACCACCTTGTCACCGGCTTTAATCGACGCCCCGGCCAGTTCGGTATCCCGGGTGGCGGTGCGGCGAAAGTTCATCACCGGGGTCCACCAGCGCAGCATCTCCTCAACCGCGCCGGGCATCAGAGCCGGGTCCGCCTGCAGGGCCTGCCAGGCAGCCGGGTGCTCCAGCAGGGCGATCATGCCGCCCGGGATGCCGTTGCGCAGGGTCTCGTTACCCGCCACCGCAAACAGCCAGAACATATTCTCGAATTCCTCCAGGGTCACCTTGCCATCCACGTCGTCGACCTGGGCAAGCAGGGTCGACACCACGTCCTCGCCGGGTTTCCTGCGCTTCTCCTGGGCCAGCAGGTGGGCGTAGCGGTACAGGTCTTCCATGCCGCCGCGGGTGCGTGGGTCGGGCATGCGTCCGTTGCTGTCGGGCTGTGGCCGCAGTTTGAGGGCTTCACGGGCAATGGCACTGCCTGCCTGGGAGTCAAAGGCGCTGGATACCGAGTACTCCGGATCCTGGTAGCCGATCACCCGGTTGGCCCAGTCGTACATCAGGTAGCGGTCCTGCTGCGGCAGGCCGAAGATGTCCGCCAGGCAGAGCAGTGGCATGTCGGCGGCGATGTCCTTGACGAAATCGCATTCGCCCTCGCTAGCGTCGCCGGTCACCCGGTCGACAATATGCCGGGCATGCAGTGCGATCTGCTGCTCGAGTTGGGTAATGGCTTTTGAGTTAAAGGCGTTGATCAGCAGCCTGCGCAGGCGCGTGTGTTCCGGGGGGTCCATGTTCAGCATCATTTGCTGCACGTAGGCCAGGTCCTCGGGGGTGGCGGGGTCGCGCAACTGGGTGGCGCCGAGTTGCGAGGAAAAGACCCGCGCGTTCTTCAGCACCTGCATGCACTCGGCGTGGCGCAATACCAGCCAGAAGCCCTTGCCGCCGGGCCACTGGGGAAGCACATGTTCATCCACCCATATCACTGCCGCCTGGGTGCGCAGGGCAGTGAGCTCCCCGACGGGTGCGCCCTGTTCGTAGCGTAGCGGATCGTAGAGGAATTCGAGAGCATTCTGGGAATCGGTCATGCCGCTAGCTTAGCAGAAAAACGTGCGATTCATGCCTGCCAAAGCGGCTTATCCCTGTCGCCGTTTTCTCCTGGCTCTGGCCTTGCGGGATATTGTCCTGTCGGGGGATTGCGAATAGGTATTTTAAGTATAAAATAATAACGCGATAACTCGAGGCGAACTCTCTTATGTGGAAGCCCCCACAACGTATCAAGTACCTGCCCCTTGCCGAGACCTGGCCGTCGGGCGATGAGACTGCACATGCCCGGCTATTTTCGCCGGTGGACGTGGGGCCGGTATTGTTGCAGCAGCGCACCTGGGTGCCCGCCATGGTGCCCTGGCGAGCGAGCGAAGACGGCGAGGTTACCGCAGACGTGCTGGACTGGTACGGCCGTTTTGCCCGGGGCAGGCCCGGCGTCATCGTGGTTGAGGCTACAGGTATTCGTGATGTCCCCAGCGGGCCATTGTTGCGTATTGGTCACGATCGCTTCCTGCCCGGTTTGAAACAACTGGTGGAGCGTGTGCGCGAAGAAAGTGGTGGCCATACACGACTGTTGATACAGCTCATCGATTTTCTCGGTATTCGGCGAAGACCGCAGCGGGAAAAGTACCTGCGGCAGTTTTTGCAGGTCACTGCCCGGCACCGCCAGCGGCTGGGTGACCCTGCGCTGGGCGAAGAGCAGCTGCGGAACGAACTGTGCGCCATGTCCGACGAGCGCCTGTCCGAGGTGCTCGATGCCCGGGAATGGGAGGCCCTGACCATGGGCCAGCGTGAGCGTGTGACCGATACCTTCCTGCCCCACATCGCCGAACTGCCCCGGGTGCTGCCGGACTTGTTCGCCTGTGCCGCCAGGCGGGCTGTGGACGCGGGATTCGACGGGGTGGAGCTGCACTACGCCCACGCCTATACGATGGCGTCATTTCTTTCGGCCACCAATACCCGGGAGGACGGCTACGGCGGTACCCTGGACAATCGCCTGCGCCTTCCGCTGCAAGTGTACGCAAAAGTGCGGGAGCAGGTGGGCGAGGGCGTCGCCGTGGGTTGCCGCTTTCTGGCCCAGGAGTGCATCGACGGCGGCAACACGGTAGCGCAGGCGCAGCAGATCGGTGTCGCCCTGGCCGCGGCGGGAATGGATTTTCTCTCCCTGTCGCGAGGTGGCAAGTTCGATGATGCCAGGCAGCCCAAAATTGGTGAAGCCGCCTATCCCTATACCGGGGTCAGTGGCTACGAGTGCATGCCGGGCTATCTATCCGACGAGTTCGGTC
>JAHEBM010000004.1 GCA_024642245.1 Haliea sp. | reverse complement strand
CGGCGTGGTCCGGTTGATCTCGTCCGCCAACAACAGCTGGGTAAAAATAGGGCCCGGGTGAAAACTGAATGTGGCATCGTTGCGGTTGTAGACGGAGACACCCAGGATATCCGCCGGTAAAAGGTCGCTGGTGAACTGCACCCGTTTCCAGGACAGTCCCAGCACGTCCGCCAGTGCATGGGACAGCGTGGTCTTGCCCATACCCGGCAAGTCCTCTATCAGCAGGTGCCCACGGGCAAACAGGCAGCACAGCGCGAGCCGGATCTGTGGTTCCTTGCCCAGCAACACCTTGCCAACCTCGGCTACTGCAGCGTCAATCAAAGCCTGTACTTGCATCCGTAAAACGCCCCGAAGTAATCCGTATTTATTTTCAGGTGATCGCGGCGAGGCCGCGCAGCAGGTCCGCGCGCAGGTCATCCACGTCTTCGAGACCCACCGCAACGCGGATCAGGTTGTCGGTTATACCCGCCGCCGCGCGCTCCGCGTCGCCCAGGCGGCCATGCGTGGTGGTAGCCGGGTGTACGATCGTCGTCTTGGCGTCCCCGAGATTAGCGGTATGGGACATGATCCTGACCGAGTCGATAACATCCCAGGCTTGTTGCCGCCCCCCTTTTACCCGGAATGACAATACGCCGCCAAAGGCGCGCTGCTGCCTGGCGGCCAGTGCGTGCCCGGGATGATCCGGAAGGCCGGCATAGAAAACCTGCTCGATGGCCTCTTGCTGCTGCAGCCAGGTGGCCAATTCCAGCGCGGAACGACTGTGGGCATCCATGCGCAGGCGCAGTGTCTCCAGGCCCTTGAGGAACACCCAGGCATTGAACGGGCTCATGGTAGGACCACAGGTGCGCAGGAAAGTCACCACCTCCTCCATGTGCTGCTGTGAACCCACCACCGCGCCGCCGACGCAGCGGCCCTGCCCATCGAGGTACTTGGTGGCGGAGTGCACGACAATATCGGCCCCCAGGGCCAGCGGTGTCTGCAGCGCGGGGGTGCAGAAGCAGTTATCCACTACCAGCAGGCAATCGCTGTCGCGTGCCAGCTGCGACATGGCGGCCAGGTCTGCCACCTCGCATAAGGGGTTGGACGGCGTCTCGACAAACAACATTGCGGTGTTGGGGCGGATTGCCGCGCGCCAGTCATCGAGCGCCAGCAAAGGCACGAAGCTCACTTCGACACCGAATTTCGCCAGGTATTTGGCAAACAGGTTGACGGTAGTGCCAAACACGTTGCGCGAGCACACGACATGATCGCCGCTTTTTAACAGGGCCATGCTGGTGCTCAGAATGGCCGCCATACCCGAGGCGGTACCCACCGCCTGTTCGCCGCCCTCCAGCGCGGCTATGCGCTGCTCGAAGGTGCGTACAGTCGGGTTGGTGTAACGCGAATAGACATTACCGGGTGTGGCGCCGGAAAAGCGCCTGGCGGCATCGGCGGCACTGTCAAATACATAGCTGGATGTGAGAAAAACCGGCTCCGAGTGTTCGCCCTCTCCCGTGCGGGCAATGCCTGCCCGCACCGCGAGGGTGTCAAGATGCGCTCCTGCAAGCGGGTTGTCATCGGTATCGTCAATCATAGTCCCGCTCTAGGCGTCGTTGTGTATGCCAACGAGTGCGCCGTCGGCCTGTAGTGCTGCCCTGCTGAGGTTTTGCGCATCATCATTGCGCAGCGACTCCACCCGATCAAGGTAATTCTGGTCGACGTCACCGGTGATGTACTCACCGTTGAACACCGAGCAATCGAAGCCATCGACATCCGGGTTGCCCTCGGTGGAGCAGCGCACCAGGTCCTCCAGGTCCTGGTAAACGAGCCAGTCTGCGCCGATCAGATCACAGACCTCTTCCACGGTTCGACCATGTGCAATCAGCTCGGAGGCCGACGGCATGTCGATACCGTAGACATTGGGGTACCGCACCGGTGGCGCCGCCGAGGCAAAATAGACCTGCTCGGCGCCGGCGTCGCGCGCCATCTCGATAATCTGCCGGCAGGTGGTTCCACGCACGATGGAGTCATCCACCAGCATCACATTCTTGCCCTCGAACTCCAATGGCACGGGGTTGAGTTTCTGGCGCACGGACTTCTTGCGCTGACTCTGCCCCGGCATGATAAACGTGCGCCCGATATAACGGTTCTTCATCAAGCCCTCCCGGAACTTGATCCCCAGTTCGTGGGCCATGGACTGGGCCGCGATGCGGCTGGTATCGGGAATGGGAATGATCACGTCTATATGCAGGTCCGGTCGCAGCCGACGAATTTTCTTGCCCAGGGCCTCGCCCTGCCGCATGCGGGTCTTGTACACGGAAATTTCGTCCATCAGGGAATCGGGACGGGCAAAATAGACATGCTCAAAAATGCAGGGATGCAAGCTGGGATGCTGCGCGCATTGGCGGCGATGCAACTGGCCCTCCATGTCGATAAAAACTGCCTCGCCCGGTGCCACGTCATTGATCAGGGTAAAGCCAAGTACATCCAGGGCAACGCTTTCAGAGGCGAGCATGTATTCCTTGCCCTGCGCGCTTTCGCGCGAACCGACCACGAGGGGACGGATTCCAAGCGGATCCCGAAATCCCACCACGCCGTAATTCACTACCAGTCCCACGGCTGCATAGCCGCCGCGACAGCGCTGGTGTACGGCGGAAATGGCGGTGAAAATATCGTCGGCCGTCGGGCTCAGCTTGCCCAGGGTCTGCATTTCGTGGGCGAAGACGTTGAGCAGCACCTCGGAGTCGGAATCCGTGTTCAGGTGGCGCAAGTCGTCCTGGAACAGCTCGCGGGTCAGTTGCTCCGAGTTGGTCAGGTTGCCGTTGTGCGCCAGGGCGATACCGTAGGGCGAGTTGACATAAAAGGGCTGTGCCAGCGCCGCACCGGAGCTGCCGGCGGTGGGATAACGCACGTGGCCGATACCGATACTGCCGCGCAGGGTCTGCATGTGCTGCTGGCGAAATACGTCGCGCACCAGGCCTTCGCTCTTGCGCTGGCTGAAACGCCCGCCGTTGCAGGTCATGATGCCGGCGGCATCTTGTCCGCGGTGCTGTAGCACGGTGAGCGCATCATAAATCTCGGGGGCGACATCGGACTTTCCGACTATTCCAACCAGGCCACACATGCTGTCTTACCTCTGAGAAATTCGAGTCAGGTAGTTATTGCAGGCCATTGCCCGCTGTTGACCCGGGAAAAAAGGTCCTGGGCCCACTGTCCCAGCATGTCCACCTGGGGCATGAGGGTGGACTGGTCCAGCCACAGCAGCTCTGTGGGCGGCACCAGCTGGCGCATTACGAACACGCATACGAGAATCAGGATGATCCCGCGGGCGAAACCGAAAACCGTACCCAGCAGCCGGTCCAGCACTGTCAGCCCCGTGGCACGGATAAACTGGCTGGCGAGGTAGGTGGCAAAAGTCGAAGCGACAAGGGTAGCGACGAACAGGATCGCATACGCAGCGACATAGCGGCCGGTAATATTTTCTATGGTGTTCGCCAGCAGCAACGCCATCTGGTCGACGAACAGGTTGGCCACCAGGAACGCCGCCACCCACCCGGCCAGGGAGAGCGCCTCGCGCGCAAAGCCGCGCCAGAGGCTGAGCAGCGTCGACAGCACGAGCACCACGACAATCACCCAGTCCACCGCCGTCAGATGCGACACCTCGAGCATCAGGGAACATACCTGACAATCATCGAGTGCACGCCGAAACGGCTGTCGATGGAGGACTGTATCTTTTCCAGCTGTGCTCGCTCGAAGTTGGGACCGATGTAGACGCGGTACAGGTCCTTTTCGCCACTTTCAATTTTCTTGACGTAAGCCTTTTCCTGCATGGCCAGCAGACGATCGCGCAATGCATCGGCCTTGCTTGCACTGCTCACGCTGGCCACCTGCAGTATCCAGCCCACTGCCAGGCCCTTGTCGTCAACGGCCGGCGGCACCGGCGCCTCTGTCCGGACGACCGGCTGGCTCGAGGCTGGCGCCGCCGCGACGGGCTCCGGCATCCCCTCTGCCGTCACGCCAGCTAAATCCGCCCCACCGTCATCATCGGACGCCAAGGCCGCCGTCTCCTGGTCGTATTGTGCCGCATCGGGCTCCCACTCGGGTGAGCCCTGCACGCCCGTCTGGTCCGGACCCTCGATGGGCGTCGAGTCGATCACCGGAGCCGGCGGTATCCGCTCCTGCTCCATCCTGGCGCGCTCACCGGGTTCAACAAAGATGATGGGCCAGAACACGACCCCCAGTGCGACGAGGATCAGGGCTCCCACCAGTCTCTGCTTGAGGATATCGTTCACAGCTTAAGCCTCAACCTTGTTGCGTTCCCGGTCCAGCAGGGGCATTACCCCCGCCACCGTATAAAAAGAGCCGAACGTCACCAGCCGGTCTCCCGCTTCCATGACGGCCAGGGCGCGCCGGAAGGCCGCCCCGGGATCCTCACTGACACTGGTCCGGTGCACCCCTTGCGCCCACAGCACCGCCGCGACGTCCGCGCCACGCGCGGCACGCGCATTGCCGGGCTGCTCGGCGATAAACCACTCGTCAAAACAGTCGCCAGCCGCCTGTATCATTCCCCGAACATCCTTGTCTTTCATGACAGAAAAAACGCAATATGTCTTTCCTTTACATGGTGTTACAGACAAATATTCAACCATTCTCTTAACCGATGCCGGGTTGTGAGCCACGTCCAGCACATAGTCGCGACCCGCCAGGGACACGGACTCGCACCGGCCCCGGGGGCGAGCAGCGTCAAGCGCTGCTACAAGCTGCCCGTCGTCGAACTCACAGCCCACGAACAGCGCGGCCTGCAGCGCGCCACAGATGTTTTCCGGCATCAGCGGCCCGGCCACCAGCTCCGGTAATACCCTGGCCTGTCCGCGTGGATCGCGCAGTACGCCCTGCCAGAGCCCACTGTGCCGCGCAAAACTGAATTCGCCGCCCAGGCGCAGGATGGGCACAGCACCCATGGAGCGAGCGCATTCGAGCAGCTGGGCGGGCGGGTCGGGGTCGGCGATGACCACCGGGGCCCCGCTGCGCATGATACCGCCCTTTTCCCTTGCGATGGTGCCGCGATCGCTGCCGAGCCAGTCCTGGTGGTCCAGGTCGATACCTGTGATCACCGCCACACTGGGGTCAACGATATTGACGGCGTCCAGGCGCCCACCCAGGCCTACCTCCAGCACGATGACATCCACCGCCCGCGCCCTGAAAACCAGGAGAGCGGCAAGGGTGGCAAATTCGAAATACGTGAGGCTGGTATCACCCCGTGCAGCATCGATGGCCTTGAACGCAGCGACAATTTCGGCATCCTCGCACTCGATACCGCCCACCCGTATACGCTCGTTGAAGCGCAACAGGTGCGGTGAGGTGTACACCCCCGCACGCCGGCCTGTCTGACCCAGGATGGCCTCGAGCACGGCCACCGTTGAGCCCTTGCCATTGGTCCCCGCAACGGTGACCACCGGCACGGCGACGGGCAGGAGGCGCAGCGTCCGCGCGACCCGCGCAACCCGTTCGAGCCCGAGGTCGATCGGGTTGGGGTGCAGTGTTTCCAGCCATGCCAGCCACTGTGCAAGCGAGGCGCGGTCCATATCTTGCCGTTGATACGCTGGATGCCGGCTATTCCCCACCGGCTGGCTGGAATGTCACTTCCACCGGAACAAGTGCAGTGTGGGTAAGTTTCGACAGCAGGCGCGAGATGATGTCGCGCATCTCGGTACGGTGCACGATCATATCGATGGCGCCATGCTCCAACAGGAATTCGCTGCGCTGGAAACCCTTGGGCAGTTTCTGCCGAATGGTCTGCTCGATGATGTTGGGGCCGGCAAAACCCGCCCGGGCCTCCGGTTCCGCGATATTGATGTCCCCGAGCAGTGCCAGGGACGCGGAAACCCCGCCGTAGATTGGATCGGTCATCACCGATATATAGGGAATCCCCTCAAGCCTCATGCGTTCGATGACAGCGCTGGTTTTGGCCATTTGCATAAGGGAGATCAGGGCTTCCTGCATGCGGGCGCCACCTGAGGCTGCGAAACAGACCAGGGGAATTCGCCGCTCCAGCGCCAGTTGCGCAGCGCGGGTGAATTTTTCACCAACCGCGTAGCCCATCGAGCCGCCGTGAAAGTCAAACTCGAAGGCCACGACCACAAGGGGCAGGCCCTGCACCTTACCGGTCTGGGCAATCAGGGCGTCTTTTTCACCGGTGGAACGCTGGGCGGCGGTAAGGCGGTCGCGGTAGCGTTTCTTGTCCTTGAATTTCAGCCGGTCGATCGGCTCGATATCGGTGAGGATTTCCTGGCGATCATCGGGGTCGAGAAAGATGTCTATGCGGCGGCGGGCCCCGATACGCATATGGTGATCACACTTGGGGCAGACGTCGTCATTGCGCTCCACATCCGGCCGGTACAGAACCGCGTCGCATTTGACACATTTTTTCCACAGGCCCTCGGGAACGTTTGAGCGTTTTTCACCCTCGTCACTCCGCACACCTGAGGGTAAAATCTTGTTTATCCAGCTCATGGCACACCCCGTTCCCTAAGAAGGCGCCATTATAAACGCGCCGCGGGGCATCTAGGAAGCAGCGTTGTCGATACCCCGGCGAATCTCTACCAGCAGTGCGATAGCGGCCGCCATGGCCGCCTCGTGATCGCCACCACCCTCTATGGCCTGGGCCATCGCGTTGACCAGCGCGCTGCCGACAACCACCCCGTCGGCAACACTCGCCACCGCCCTGGCAGACTCCGCGTCCTTGATACCGAACCCCACTGCCACGGGCAGGCTCGAATGTCCGCGAATCAGCTCGAGATGGCGGGCGACATCGGCCACGTCGAGGTGTCCTGCGCCGGTGACGCCCTTCAGGGATACGTAGTAGATAAAACCGCTGGCAGCCCCGGTTATGCGCTGTATACGCTGTGTGGGGGTGGTGGGCGCCACGAGGAAAATGTTGTCCATACCGACCCGCTGCAGCTCGGCGTTGACAGGAGCCACCTCCTCAGGCGGAATATCGACAGTCAGCAGGGCGTCCACCCCCGCTGCGGCGGCCGCGTCGGCAAAGGCTGCATAGCCCATATGGACGACCGGATTGGCATAGCCCATCAGCAGTACCGGGGTATCTGCATCGCGCTTGCGAAACTCGCTGACGAGTTCCAGCACACCGCGCAGGCTGGTGCCATTGGCGAGCGCGCGCTCGTGGCCAAGCTGCAGTACCGGCCCCTCGGACATCGGGTCGGAAAACGGCACGCCCAGCTCGATGATGTCTGCACCGTTTTCCACCATGCGGTGCATCAGCGGCACGGTGACATCCAGGCCGGGGTCACCCGCTACCACGTAGGGGATCAGCGCCTTGCGCCCCTGCCTGGCCAGTTGTTCAAAACGCCCCGCTATTCGACTCACTGTCTACCCCCTCAAAACTGTATGCCATCGATCTGCGCGACGGTGTGAATATCCTTGTCGCCACGCCCCGACAGATTGACCACGATCACCTGCTCTGGTGACATCCGGGCGGCGAGTTTCTCCGCATACGCCAGGGCGTGGGCGCTCTCCAGGGCGGGCATGATGCCCTCGACGCGCGTCAGGGTATGGAATGCCCGCAAGGCCTCGTCATCGGTTGCCACTACATAGTTCACCCGGCCGATGTCTTTCAGCCAGGCGTGTTCCGGGCCCACGCCCGGATAGTCGAGGCCGGCCGATACGGAGTGCGTATGCATGATCTGCCCGTCGGCGTCCTGCATCAGGTAGGTGCGGTTGCCGTGCAGCACGCCGGGAGTACCCGCGGTCAGCGGCGCGGCGTGCTGGTTGGACGCAATGCCGTGACCGCCCGCCTCCACACCGTACATGGCGACCGCCTCGTCCTGCAGGAACGGATGAAACAGGCCTATGGCATTCGACCCGCCGCCCACGCAGGCGACCAGCGCATCCGGCAACCTACCGGTCTGCTCCTGCGCCTGGCGGCGCGCTTCACGCCCGATAACACACTGGAAATCCCGCACCAGGAGGGGGTAAGGATGGGGCCCAGCTACGGTGCCGATAATGTAAAAGGTGTCGTCGACATTGGTGACCCAGTCGCGCATGGCCTCGTTCATCGCGTCCTTCAAGGTCCGTGAACCCGATGTCACGGGCACGACGTCGGCTCCGAGTAATTTCATGCGATATACATTCAGCGCCTGTCGACGCACATCCTCCTCGCCCATGAAAACCTGACATTTGAGGCCCAGTCGGGCCGCGATGGTAGCGGTGGCGACACCGTGCTGGCCCGCGCCGGTTTCGGCGATGACCCGGGGCTTGCCCATATGCTTTGCCAGCAGGGCCTGGCCAACGGTGTTGTTAACCTTGTGGGCGCCGGTGTGGTTGAGGTCCTCCCGCTTGAGGAAGATACGGGCGCCGCCAATGGACCTGGACCAGCGCTTCGCTTCATACAATGGAGAGGGACGCCCCACGTAGTGCGCCAGGTCCTGGTCAAGTTCCTGCTGGAAGTCGGGGTCTACCGAGAGCTTGCGGTATACCGACTCGAGCTCGGCCAGCGCGAACATCAGGGTTTCGGCAACAAATTTTCCACCGTAATCACCGAAGCGGCCATCTGCATCGGGAACCGAGGCAAATACATTTTCCTTGATATCAATTGTCATCAGTTGCTCCACCCAATAAAACATCTGCGGCGCGCACTGCCGCGATAAAACGTGTGATTTTTCCTGGATCCTTGCGCCCCGGCGACCGTTCCACACCACCGCTGACATCGACCGCGTCGGGCCGTACCAACGCCATCGCACGCCCGACGTTGCTTTCATCGAGACCGCCGGCCAACACTACCGGGAGCGACAGCTCCCTGTTGGCCAGGGTCCAATCGAAGGTCTTGCCCGTACCCCCGGGCAAACCGGGCTGCCAACTGTCCAGCAAGACTCCGCGAGCCCCGTGTAAACCGGCGCAGCAAGCGGCGATATCCATGCCCGGCTGCACCCGCAGCGCCTTGATCCAGGGCCGGTGGAATTGTGCACAGAACTCGGCCGTTTCCCTGCCGTGAAACTGCACCATGTCCACCGGTACCTGCTCCAGTATACGCCGCACACTGTCAGCCGGTTCATCGACAAAAAGCGCCACAACAGAAACGAAGGGCGGCACTGAGCGGGCGATGTCCGCGGCTTGCGCAGCGGTTACCGCCCGCGAACTGCTCGCGTAGAACACCAGGCCGATGGCGTCGGCGCCGCAGTCAACGGCTGTACGGGCATCCGCAACAGACGTGATGCCGCAAATCTTGATTCGGGTATGGGTCACTTGCTCGAATTGCCGGGCGAAAAAACAAGGCGCGAATCATAGCAGATGAGGCTCGCTGCTGTCTGCACGACGCGCCATTCAATTCACCGGCGGCAGTCCCAGCAACAGGGGGCCATAAGGTGTTGCCGGGAGCCGGTACGATGGCGGGTAGTCGACCTCCACCAGGTAGAGACCGTCGGCAGGGGCCGTCTCGGCGGCCGCGGTGCGGTCGCGCCCCACCATCAATTGTTCAATCCATGCGGGCCCATACCGTCCCCTACCTACAGCCATCAGCGAACCCACGATATTACGCACCATGTGATGCAAAAAGGCATTGGCCTTGATATCGACAACCACGAGATCACCGCGCCTGTCCACCTGGACCGAGTGGACATTGCGCATGGGGCTGCTGGACTGGCAGGAGGCGGCCCGAAATGCGGAAAAGTCGCGCTCACCCGGCAGCCATTGGGCCGCTTCGTGCATCACCCGGTGGTCAAGGGGCCTGCGCTGCCAGGTGAGCTGACCACCGAGCAGCGCCGGGCGCACAGGTGTATTGGCGATAACATAACGATAGCGACGCGCGGTCGCGGAGAAGCGCGCGTGAAAGTCGTCGGCAATGTGAATGGCCCAGTGAACCCGCACCGTGAAAGGCAGGTTGGCGTTGGTTCCCAGCACCCAGGCCTTGGCACTGCGCGACACCGGTGCCTCGAAATGAATCACCTGGGAAAAGGCGTGGACACCTGTGTCCGTGCGCCCGGCACAATGCACCCGCACCGGGGTGCCAGCCACAGAAGACAGCGCACGCTCCAGGGTATCCTGAACCGTGGCCACATCGTCACCAGCTTGTGATTGCCAGCCGCTGAAGCGGCTGCCATCGTATTCTATGCGGCAGGCTATGCGACCACCCGCGGGGAGCGGGTCAGTCGCAAAGGGAGGGTTTGCCTCAGCCAATTCGCTCTAACAGAGCACGGGCCTCGGCCTGTAGTTCTTCATTGCCCTCGGCGGCCACTTCCTCGAGTATCTGCCGTGCGCCGTCGTCATCACCCATGTCCATATAGGCACGGGCAAGATCCAGCTTGGTAGACAGACCGTTGCTCTCGGCGGCAATAACCAGGTCCTCTTCCAGGTCCTGAGAGTCCAGGTCCGCCTGCTCGAAGTCGGCAGACAGGTCGAGTTCATCTTCCACGCTCTCTGCCGCGCCGTGTTCCTCGATCTCCAGGCCGCTGAAATCCGACTCCAGCGATTCATCAAACTCAGCCAGCAGGTCAGCATCATCCTGCCTCGGCGCCGCTGGCGCACCGGCACCGCCTTCGAGCGCGGTCCTGGCCTCGTCGAGGCTCTGGGCGTCACCGATAGACTCGAGCTCGGCAAACTGCTGCATCGCGGCAGAGCGGTTGCCGGTCTCCATATACAACTGCAGGAGCTTGAGTCGGTACCCGGCGTTGTCCGGGTCATTGCCCAGGGCATTCTTGAGCAGGTCGATAGCCTGGGGGTACCGGCCGTAGGCGATATATATTTCCGCTTCCGCCAGGGCATCACTGGCCTCGTCCGACGCGTATTCGTCGTGCTTGCGCTCGCCGTAGCCGCGGCTTGCCGGCGCTGCCGCTACCGCGGGCTCTTGCACTTCCTCGAGGGTCAATTCCTGCGACCCTGCGGCGTCTTCTACTTCCAGTGCCTGTTCCTTGAGCTCGACATCGGCAAAAACGTCCCGACCGGGCTCTACAAAGGCCTCGGCTTCGTCCTCGCTGCTGCCCCGGCGACGCATATAGAAAATGCCAAGCACCGCGATTACCACGGCACCGAGCACAAACCAGAGGTTGCTGAAAAATCCGGGGGACTCCGCTGCATCCGCTGTTTCGCTTGTCGGCGCGGGGGTTTCAAGCGCAGGCGCGGGGGCCTCCTCGGTTACCTCGGCCTCCGCCACGACGACTTCAGCTTCGGGCTCTGCACCAACCAGCTCGGCAACGTTACCTGCCTCGCCTGCCTCACCCACATCGCCTTCAGGCGTGTCAAGGTCACCCGGGGTGACGTCTGCCACGGCCTCTTCGGCTGTCGCTTCCCCGTCTGCTAGCACGCCCTGCAGGGCCGCGATCTGGTCATCCTTGAGGCTCACGATACGCTGCAGGGTTTCCACCTGCTGCTCCATCGCGACAAGCCGACTCTCGAGTTCGGCGCGCTCCAGGTCGGACTTTTCCTTATCCTCCTGGGCGGCCGGGCTGGCCGCCACCTGCCCCGAGGCGCTTGCTGCACTCGCCGCCGCCTCTTCCGGCTCAGCGGATATTCTCAGGGACGGGCCGCTATGCGCCGGCTCCGAAGACCTGCCCTCACGCCAATCCTGGTTTTGCTGGCGCACTTCAGCCAGGGCCTGCGACAGGTCTCCCGAGCTGATATCACCCTCGCTTGGCAGGTAGATGATGTAACCGGCCTTGATACGATTGATATTGCCCCCGATAAAAGCGTCGGGGTTGAGACGCTGGATGTCCAGCATGGTCTGGTACACAGACGCGCCGCCGGGGCGCGCGTTGGAAGCGATCTGCCAGAGTGTGTCGTCCCTGTGGATCATGTAACGGGTACCGGGCACGGGTGCCGGCGAGGTACTGGCGTTGAAGGCGCGCGAGGGCATCTCCCCCGGCGCGAGATTTGAATCCCTTACATCAACCCGGGTTCCCGTCGACTGGACGACTTCCTGCTTTTTTTTTGCGGGTTCGGGCTCCCCGTCGACTTCCGCCACACGACTGCTGGCAGAAATGACCGGGGTGGCCTGGTCGAACACCGGCGGGTCCACCAGCACGGTGTACTCGCGCAGCAGGCGGCCGGAAGGCCAGCGGGCTTCAAGGATAAAATCCAGGTAGGGTTCCAGCACAGGGTCTTCGGACGTAATCACGATACGGGCGCGGCCGTTGTCGTCGATTTCCACGTCGAAGGTGATGCTGGTAAGGAAATAGGCGCGGTCCACGCCCATCCGCTTGAAATCGTCAGTGGTCGCGAGTCGGACCTTGATCTGGTCCTCGTGTAACCCGCCAACGTTGAGCAGGTCGACCTGTGCCTTGAGCGGTTCGTTGAGATAAGATCCCAGGGACATTTCCCCGAGGCCCAACGCCATCACCGAACCCGTCTGAACACACCCCATTGAAAACACTACAGCAGCAAACTTTCGAGCCATACCGATGCCTAATTATTTTTCCTGCTTGATCCCACACCGGCCTCCCCAAAGTCCGGCAACTGGTTCGGAACAAGACTGGCACGACACCTGCAATTTGCCCCTGCAGACGCCTGCGCTACTGGTAAAACAGCAACGCCTGATGGTGCTTCCGTGCACTCTCTTTATTCCGAATTACCGTCAAGTATCAGTGATGTACCTGCATTAATCAAGGTAAGTTGTTATCAAGCTTTCAGCAATTTGCACACTATTGAGAGCCGCTCCCTTGCGCACATTATCCGACACAATCCACAGGTCCAGGCCTCGTGGATGGGAGATATCCTCACGAATGCGTCCCACGAAAACCGGGTCCTGCCCCGCGGCTTCCTCTACCGCGGTCGGGTAACCTCCATCCTTGCGCTCGTCCACAACCTTGACGCCCGGGGCCTGTTCGAGCAGCGCCCGGGCCTCGGCGGCGGTGATTTTATCCACTGTCTCGATATGCACGGCCTCAGAATGGCCAAAAAAGACCGGTATGCGCACGCACGTGGGGTTGACCTGTATGGAGGGATTGCCAAAAATCTTGCGGGTCTCCCAGACCATCTTCATTTCTTCACGGGTGTAGCCGTTGTCCTGGAAGGTGTCGATATGGGGAATCGCATTGAATGCGATCTGGCGCGGATAGACCTCGCACTGTATTTCCTGGCCATTCAGCAGGCGCGCGGTCTGTCCCGCCAGTTCCTCGATCGCCTCCTTGCCTGTTCCCGAGACGGCCTGGTAGGTAGCAACATTGATGCGCTCGATACCCACGGCATCATAGATAGGCTTCAGGGCAACCAGCATCTGTATGGTGGAACAATTGGGGTTGGCGATGATGTTGCGCCGGGTGTAACCGGCCAGGGCCTCTATATTGACCTCGGGAATAATCAGGGGAATATCCTCGTCCTGGCGAAAATGGGAGGTGTTGTCCACGACCACACAGCCCGCGGCACCTGCCTTGGGCGCAAATTCCGCCGAAATACTGCCGCCGGCGGAAAACAGGCCGATCTGCGCCAGGCTGAAGTCAAATTCCGCCAGGTCCGTCACCGGAATCGATTTGCCGTTGAACATGACGGTCTTGCCAACCGAGCGGCTGCTCGCCAGGGCGTAGAGTTTGCCCACAGGAAACTTGCGCTGCTCGAGGATGGAGATCATGGCCTCCCCTACCGCCCCGGTCGCACCTACCACTGCCACGTCGTATAATTTGCTCATCTGTATTCCCTCACTGTCTTCTTCGTTCAATCAGGCCCGCAGGGCCGCCAATACCGCATCGCCCATAGCGGTCGTGCCCACCAGTTCGTCGCCGGGGGTATGGATATCCGGTGTTCGCAGGCCCTGGTCGAGCACCGCGCTCACGGCCTGTTCAATGGCGGCGGCCCCCTCGGGACAGGCCAGTGTATAGCGCAACATCATGGCTACCGACAGGATTGTGGCCAGCGGATTGGCCTTGCCCTGCCCCGCGATATCCGGCGCCGTCCCGTGGCAGGGTTCATACATACCCCGGCCCGCCTGGTCCAGGGAGGCCGAGGGCAACATACCGATCGAACCGGTCAGCATGGCGGCGGCATCGGACAGGATATCGCCGAACATATTCCCGGTTACCATCACGTCAAACTGCTTGGGTGCCCGCAACAACTGCATGGCGGCATTGTCAACGTACATGTGACTGAGTTCCACATCGGGGTAATCAGCCCCGACCTCGTCCATCACCTCGCGCCAGAGCATCGTCACTTCAAGCACGTTCGCCTTGTCGACCGAGCACACCCGGCGGTCGCGTTTACGGGCCAGGCCGAAGGCCAGGTGTGCAATCCGGCGAATCTCGGACTCGCGATAGACATAGGTGTTGTAACCCTCTCGCTCACCGTTTTCCAGGATGCGAATGCCCCTGGGTTGCCCGAAGTAAATCCCGCCGGTGAGCTCTCGCACGATCAGGATATCCAGCCCGGCCACCACCTCGCGCTTGAGGCTCGACGCATCCGCCAGCTGCGGGTAGAGGATAGCCGGGCGCAGGTTACCGAAGAGCTCGAGCTCAGAGCGGATGCCCAGCAGCCCGCGCTCGGGGCGCAGGTGCCGCTCTACTGAATCCCACTTGGGACCGCCAACGGCGCCCAGCAGGATTGCATCGGCCGCCCTGGCTGTCGCCAGTGTTTCCTCCGGCAGCGGCACACCTGTGGCATCGATGGCGGCGCCGCCCAGCAGGCCAAACTCCAACTCCAGGTCCAGGCCGAAACGACTGTCGACCTCACGCAGTACCTTTACCGCCTCGGCCATGATCTCCGGGCCGATATAATCCCCGGGCAGAACCAGTATTTTTCTTGTCATGTGTTAGCTTTCCCCGTTACCTGATAGCATCGAACAACCAGGGCGAGCGCTTACGCAAACCCTGTTCGTAGCTGCGAATTGCCTCCGCATCCTGCAAGGTCAGGCCGATGTCGTCGAGGCCATTGAGCAGGCAGTGACGTCGGAACTCATCCACCTCGAAACTGTAGATCTCACCCGAGGGTGATGTGACCCGCTGGTGCTCGAGATCCACGCTCAGCTCGTAGCCTTCGCTGGCGTACATCTGCTGGAACAGGGTATCAACGATAGCCGCGTCCAGCACAATGGGCAGGATGCCGTTCTTGAAGCAGTTGTTGTAGAAGATATCGGCAAAGCTGGGCGCGATGACACAGCGGAAGCCGAAGTCCTCCAGTGCCCAGGGCGCATGTTCGCGGCTGGAACCACAGCCGAAGTTCGCCCTGGCCAGGAGTATCGACGCGCCGCGATAGCGCGGCTTGTTCAGCGCGAAATCCGGGTTCAGTGGCCGGGTGCTGCAGTCCTGCCCGGGCTGGCCCTCGTCGAGGTAGCGCAGCTCGTCAAACAGGTTGGGGCCGAAACCGCTGCGCTTGATCGATTTCAGGAACTGCTTGGGAATGATCAGGTCGGTATCGACATTGGCCCGATCCATTGGCGCAACAATGCCGCTATGTAGCGTAAAACTCTTCATGCGTTATTGCTCCTGCCAGTTGCGTACATCGACAAAATGGCCCGCCACCGCCGCAGCGGCCGCCATCGCGGGGCTCACCAGGTGAGTGCGGCCGCCAAAACCCTGCCGGCCCTCAAAATTACGATTCGAGGTCGAGGCGCAGTGCTCCCCCGCCCCCAGCTTGTCTGCATTCATCGCCAGGCACATGGAACAGCCGGGCTCGCGCCACTCCATTCCCGCCTCGATGAATATCTGGTCCAGGCCCTCGGCTTCGGCCTGCTTCTTGACCTCGCCGGATCCTGGCACCACGAGCGCCTGCTTTACCGATGACGCAACCCGCCTGCCTTTCACCACGGCGGCGGCGGCGCGCAGGTCTTCAATACGCGAATTCGTGCAGGAACCGATAAACACCCGGTCAGGCCGGATATCGGTAATCGACATGCCCGCTTGCAGCCCCATGTATTGCAGGGCGCGCTCGACGGCCGCGCGCTGCATGGCATTATCGATCATGGCCGGGTCCGGCAGGTGGCCGTCGACAGGCAGCACCATCTCCGGTGACGTACCCCAGGTGACCTGCGGCTTGATGTCTTCACCGCGCAATACCACCACACGGTCGAACTGCGCGTCGTCGTCGCTGTGTAATTCGCGCCAGGCAGCCTCGGCCTGCTCCCACATGGCGCCCCGGGGGGCATAGGTGCGCCCCTTTACGTAGTCAAGAGTGGTGTCGTCTACCGCGACCATGCCCATGCGCGCACCGGCTTCGATGGACATATTACACATGGTCATCCGGCCTTCCATGCTCATACCACGTACGACATCCCCGCCGAACTCGATGGCATAACCGCTGCCACCGGCGGTGCCGATTTCGCCGATAACCGCCAGGACCACATCCTTGGCCGTCACACCCCTGTGCAGGGCACCGTCGATACGCACCAGCATGTTTTTCATCTTCTGCTGGATCAGGCACTGGGTCGCCAGCACATGCTCCACTTCCGATGTACCGATACCGTGGGCCAGGGCGCCCAGGGCGCCGTGGGTTGAGGTGTGGGAATCGCCACACACCACCGTCATACCCGGCAAGGTGGCACCCTGCTCAGGGCCGACCACGTGCACGATGCCCTGTCGCCTGTCATTGATTTCGAACTCGACAATGTCGTAGTCCCGGCAGTTGTCGTCCAGGGTCTGTACCTGCAGGCGCGACACGGGATCGGCGATCGCCGCCACCCCACCGCTGCGCTCCACCGCCTCGGTGGGAACGTTATGGTCGGGTACCGCCAGGTTGGCATCCCGCCGCCACAGGGGCCGCCCCGCCAGGCGCAGGCCCTCGAACGCCTGCGGCGACGTCACTTCGTGGAGCAAGTGGCGGTCGATATAAATGACGGCGCTGCCGTCGTCCCGCTGCACCACCACGTGGTTGTGCCACAACTTGTCATATAAGGTCTGTCCGGCCATGCGTCGCACCCCGCCCTGAGTCAATACGATGAGGAGGCGAGTATGGGCTTGCTTTTTAGATAACTCAAATTTATTATTTTTATATATTACATTCCTATAAGGAATATTAATTGGATACGCAGAATCTTGAAGCCTTCCTGCTGGTAGCGGAAAACGGCTCCTTTTCGCTGGCGGCACAACAGCTGCACCTGACGCAACCTGCGGTCAGTAAACGCGTCGCACTGCTGGAAGAACAGCTGGGCACAGGCCTGTTCGACAGAATCGGGCGCAATACCACCCTGACGGAGGCGGGCCAGGCCCTGTTACCCCATGCCCGGGCCGTACAGCGTGAACTCGAAGCCGCCAGGCAATCGGTGCGCGACCTGTCCGGTGACGTGGCCGGACAGCTGCGTATCGCGACCAGTCACCATATCGGGCTGCACCGGCTGCCGAGCGTGCTCAGCCAGTTCAGCAAGGCCTTCAACGCCGTGCAGATCGACATTGATTTTATGGATTCAGAGCAGGCTTACGAACGCATTATGCAAGGCAAGGCGGAGCTCGCCATTGTCACGCTCGCGCCGGTGCGCGAAGCCAGCCTGGTGACAGTCCCTGTGTGGCCGGACCCACTGGATTTCATGGTGGGAATCCACCATCCGCTGGCTGGCCTGCGTGACCTGGACCTGGCGGCACTGAGCGAACATCCGGCGATATTGCCGGGTCTCAACACCTATACGGGACAGATTGTTGCCGGGCTGTTCAACCAGCACCAGCTGACCCTGCAGGTCTCGATGGCCACAAATTACCTGGAGACCATACGCATGCTGGCATCGGTGGGGCTGGGCTGGACGGTACTGCCGCGCAGCATGGGCGACGATACCCTCGCCACGCTGGCCATTGACGGTATCGGCATCGAGCGCACCCTGGGCATCGTCTACCACCGCGGACGCACCCTGTCGCGCGCCGCGAGGGCGTTTACTGAAGTCGTTCGCGCCCCGGCGGATGATGAAGCGGGGCCAGGCTAATCCTGCAGCCCGGGGGGCATGCCATCGCCGAGCGCCTCTGGCTTGACCATACCCTTGTGATCCGGCAGGTAAAAGGTGCCGTTGAAACGGGCGACCACCCCGGCGGAATTCACGATGGCACCGCTGCTGAACCCGAAGCGGCGCTTCAGCGTGACCAGGTGAATATCGGCCTGGATCCACTGGCCCATGCGGGCCGCTGAAATAAAATCCAGCGAGAGATTGATGGTGGGGGTGCCGCCGCGTGAACCCTGGGCCACATTCACCCCCGTGGCCGCGGCAATATCAGCAAGGGTCATGAGCGCACCACCGTGGCAGATGCCCATGGTATTGCTGTGCTGCGGACCGACCACCATACCGATGCTGGCTGATTCGCCCTCGACCCGCCGGTAGATCGGGCTCATGGCGTCGGTAAACCCCAGCCCCAGCGGCAGTACGATAAATCCTTCCGGCACAGCGTCAGCGCCTTTCCCGTTCATAAAACTTGTCCTGAGTCACTGAAAATACAGCGGGATTCACCCCGCCATGAAACCTTTTGCTACAAGGGCCCGCCGGCAACGACGCCGCTACCGCGGTTTCAAAAAATACCCATCGCCAGTCCCGCGGCGAAGGCTGCACCGAGCTCCCGGCTGGCAAGCAGGTGAGCCTCGCTCACCTCGCCGCGCAGTATGACTGGCTCCGCCCCAGCCCGGAACGGGTAACCCGACATGATCCGCTCCAGTTGCCGCACCGCCCCCCGGCCATCGTTACCGGCACTGACCAGCAAGGCGTAGGGCAGCACGAGGCCATCAGCAATAGCGGGATAGAAGGTGCGGTCCAGGAAATCCTTCATGCCACCACTGAGTGCGCCGGAGTTTTCCGCCGTGACCAGCAGCAGGCCCTGCGCCACGCGCAAATCCGCCACGCCGGCATCCCACGCACGGCGCACCACCACCGCTACACCCGGTTCTGTCCCTGCACCCTGCGATGCGGCCTGCGCCAGCCTGGCGCTGGCACCGCTCTGGCTGTGGTAGGCTATCAACAATGACTTCATGACACTCCTGGCCGGCGACTCCCGGTAGCGATTGGAACACAGCCCACCTGCCATGTCATGCCCACGGATCAACCGCACCCGTTGCGCCGCAGGCGCAACTTTGCATGGCGTCACTTTGCTGTTGTAATACGCGCCCATAAACGAATGACAATGAACAGGAACCAGTGACAATGGCAGGGACAAACCGGCAGTGGCTGCTAAAGGAACGACCCGTTGGCATGATTGGGCCGCAACATTTTGAACTGGTGGAGTCCGGCATGCCAACGCCCGACCTTGCCTCCGGCCAGGTCTTGATCAAGACCCTGATGCTGGGCTTCGATCCGGCGATGCGTGGCTGGGTGATGGACGAACCGAGCTACCTGCCCCCGGTGCCGGTCGGCGATCCCATGCGGGCAAGCGGGGTCGGGCAGGTCGTGGAATCCTCGAATCCAGCGCTGCCCAGGGGCACCCTGGTGCAGGGCCTGCTGAACTGGCAGGAATACAGCATCGCAGACCCCGCAACAGCACGGGCGCTGGCAGCCCTGCCCGCGGGTGTGCCGCCCAACCTCGCCCTGGGTATTTTCGGTTCGACCAGCCTGACCGCCTATTTCGGTTTCCTGGATATTGGCAAGCCGAATCCCGGCGACACCGTACTGGTATCGGGCGCCGCCGGCGCGACAGGCTCGGTGGTGGCACAAATAGCCAGGCTCAAGGGCTGCCGTGTGGTGGGCATCGCCGGCGGCCAGGAGAAATGCCAGTGGCTGCGCGAGGCCTGCAAGCTTGACGCCGTGATTGATTACAAGCGTGACGCAATCGATCAGCAGCTCGGCTTGCTCTGCCCCGACGGCATCGATATTTTCTTCGACAATGTCGGCGGAGACACGCTGGAAGCGGCGATCAACCACATGGCCGACTTTGGCCGCATCGTGCTGTGCGGCGCCATCGCCGGCTACAACGATGCGACACCCCGGCCGGGCCCGCACAACCTCATGCAACTGATTACACGGCGTATACGGATGCAGGGGTTTATCGTCATCGATTACCTCGCGCGTGCCCCTGAGGCCATTGCCGACCTGACCCAATGGGTCGGCGCCGGCCAGCTGGCCTGGCGGGAGGATATCCAGCAGGGTTTCGAAAATATACCCGCTACCCTGCAGCGCCTCTACGATGGCCGCAACTGCGGCAAACAAATGCTGAAACTGGCTGATCCGGAATAGTTATCCACAGGCGTTTCTGTGGATAACTATGGGGATAGACTGCCCGGGCTCACCCGCCCCGGCTGACAAACGCCCCCGCCGCCACCGCGGCCGATTCCGGATGGTGTGGGCTTTAATAATATCGAATCAATGACTTACACTATTTTTATAGCATGATTCGCCGCGCGCCTGGCACAAACGCTGTATATACAGCGTTTCGCACTCGAATGTGGATAGTATTACGCGCGTCCGGTTGGCGCCTGCTTACCGGCCAAGCCAGATGGTCCAACGGGTTTCAATTTTGAACCCAAAATGCCGGCGCCCGGTACCCGCTCTTCCCCCTGCCGCCTCACCCCTGGGGACGGTGCCGAATCAGCCAGCAGCAGTGGATCCGGCTGTTGCGCTGGAAGTCCGGATCGAGGGTCTCCCGGGTGATATCCTGGCACAGGAACTCCTCTTCCAGGGACGGGTCCAGCTTGAAGCCGCGGCGATTGTTGGAAAAATACAGTGCGCCTGGGGTGCGCAGCACCCCCATGGCGGCCCGCACCAGGCCGGGATGGTCGCGCTGAATATCGAAACTGTCCGTCATCGCGCTGGAATTGGAAAACGATGGGGGGTCCAGCAGTATCAGGTCGTAATGACCCCGGGCCTGCTGCAGCCATTGCAGGCAGTCGGCCCGCACCAGGGCGTTGCCCGATTCATCGAGCCCATTGTGCGCAAGGTTTTTACGCAACCAGCCCAGGTAGGTATTGGACAGGTCCACACTGGTGGTGGAGCGAGCCCCGCCGAGGGCGGCGTGTACAGTGGCCGAGCCCGTGTAGCAGAACAGGTTGAGGAAGTCGCGGCCCGCGGCCTCGGCGCCCAGGCGTTTTCGCAGTGGCCTGTGATCCAGAAAAAGGCCGGTGTCGAGGTAATCGCGCAGGTTCACCAACAACCGTGCCCTGCCCTCGGTGACGCTGATCAGCTCCCCCGTACTGTCATGCTTCTCGTACTGGCCTGCCCCCCGCTGGCGTCGTCGTTGTTTGTAGGTGATGGCCTGTGTGGGAATTCCCAGTGCGTCGGGCAGTGCGGCCTGTACTTCCTCGAACCGGCGTGCTGCGGCCCCGGGGTCTACCGCCTGTGGTGCCTGGTACTCGGCCACGCAGGCCCGCTCCCCGTAGATGTCCACTGCCACCGCATATTCCGGCATGTCCGCGTCGTAAAGACGATAGCACTGCACCTGTTCGCGCTTCAGCCAGGAAGCCAGGCGCTTGCGGTTTTTGCGGATACGGTTGGCGAACATGCGGGCGCCTTCGGATAACTCAGCCGCGGCCGCAGGACTGCCTGCCGTGGCGGGATCGTCGCCCGGTCCGCCGGCACCGCCGGGCAAAGGGCGCAATTCATTGTCCACCAGATTGAACAGCAGCAGGTGAGCGGCCAGTGCGCCGTTCCAGAACGCGTAACGCTTGTGGCTGCGCAAGCCGATAGCCTTGCCAAGCTCCAGGTCCGAGGTGAATATCGCCGCCTGCCAGCCGCTGAACTCCCGCGCCATCACCTCACCCAACTGGTGATACAGCTGCCGGAGATTGTCCTTCTCGCCCAGCCGTTCGCCATAGGGTGGATTGCACACCAGCAGGCCCAGGGGCAGCGGGGCATGGGTCGGCTTGCACAATTGCGCCAGGGGCCTGGCACTGACCCGCACCACTTTTTCCAGGCCGATGCGCGCGATATTTTCCTGGGCACTGCGGATCACCCGCGGGTCCGCGTCGTAGCCCCGTATATCCGGCAGCGTGCTCGCCCGGCCACGCTCTGCCCGCCCGGTGGCATCCGCGAGTATGGCGCGCCACTGCAGCTCGTTGTGGCCCCGCCAGTGTTCGAACCCGAAGCGGCGCCGACCCAGCCCGGGTGCGATATCCGCGGCCATCATCGCGGCCTCGAGCAACAGGGTCGCGGAACCACACATGGGATCTATCAACGCGCCACCGCGGGCGGCGATACCGGGCCAGTCCGCGCGCAGCAATATCGCCGCCGCCAGGTTTTCCTTGAGCGGTGCCGCCCCGCCCGCGAGGCGATAGCCCCGCTGGTGCAGGCTGCCACCGGAAAAGTCCAGGGACAACACCGCCTGCTCGCCGCTGAGGCGAATGTTGAGACGGATATCGGGGTCCTTGCGCGCCACCGAGGGCCGCTGCCCCCCCCTGGCGACAAACCAGTCCACTACGGCATCCTTGCTGCGCTGGGCGCCAAACTGGGTATTGCGAATCTGACGGTTTTCCCCGGAGAAATCGATGGCGAAACTCTGTTGCGGTCCAAACAACGAACCCCAGTCCACGCCGAGCAGCTGCCGGTAAAGGGTGTCGCCGTCGGCCGCCTCGAGCCGGGCGAGGGGTAACAGGATCCGGTTCGCCAGGCGGGACCACAGGCAGGCCCGGTAGGCCAGGGCGACCGGGCCGGTAAAATAAACGCCCGCCACGGTTTCCCGGGTTGCGGTGGCACCCATAGCCGCCAGTTCCGCTGCCAGCAAAGTCTCCAACCCCTTCGGGCAGGCGGCAAACCACTGGTCTTTTTCAAACTCGCTGAGCGTCATTGGGCGGACCGTATTTACAGATTATTGAAAATATTTAAATCAATATTTTCAATATGATAGAAAGTCTTTTTAAAGAGATTTATTTAGTTATAACCCGGTGTTTCTCAGGTTCGGGGGCGCCTGGTTGCAGCCGGGGCCCGCTTGCGCTTACGCGGAGCCGCCTTCTTTTTGCGAGCACTCCCGGCCTTATCCACGCTGGCGCCCTTGTCGGCTGCCGGCGCGGCCGGTTTGCCTGTGCGGGCGGATTTCTCCGACTGCATGACATCCAGTACCAGGCCAATGGAGCTTTGCATGTAGTGAATAAACCGCTCGTACTCTTCGTCCGTGAAACTGCGCAGGACATCGTGCTGCCGGTACAGGTTGACGAAACGGCGTTCGCGCTCGTACTGCTTGGGCAGCGCGAGCACACCCCACTGCTCCAGCGTTTTTTCCAGGGCCGGGTTGTAGGTACGCATGAACTTGATAAGAAAGGGAATCGGGTCGTGCCGGGCCAACAGCGACGCGCTGCGCAGCATGACTTCCAGCGGCATGATGGTCTGGCCGCTTTCGATATCCTCCAGCATGGTTTTGTCGGCGAGGCCCAGGCTCTCGGACAGGTCCTTGATCGACAGCCCCGCGGTTTCCCGCGCGTCCTTCAGGAAGTGGCCGGCTTCTGCCATGGCCTCCAGGCGCTCGGGCTCCAGCTGGTTGAGAACGGTGGAACGCAGCCAGTTCTCGCCGAACATAGCCGTCATCGCCGCCGTGTTGCGGGCCAGCCCCAGCGTACCCCCGGCCACCTGCCCGGTTAACCGCCTCACCGAGTCCAGCAGCGACTCGGATTCCTGATCGTTACTTTTTTTAGCCATGGAGGAAGCATAGCCCATTAGTGAGGTAAAACGTAAGTGCCTGGTTCTCCATGCTGATTAATGCCTCACGAGCCCGCGGGCATGCCGGTTTCCAGTGCGAATATCTCCCGCAGTATGCCGCGCCATTCGTTGTACTGGCTCTCCAGGTTACCGCTGAGGCGGAACACCCTGCCACTGGCCTCCATGACCGTGGGCGCCACTTCGTTATTGAAGCCCTGGGCCATCTCGTCAAGGTCCTGCTCCTGGATCTTGATCTGCTTGTAGGTGTTGTAGGTTTGCTCCATGGCTGCGAACGTGCCGCGCCGGCCGATACGGTCCCTGGACTGGGCCCGGGCCTCGTACTCCTGGGTGTAGAGTGCCTGCTCCCTGCCATACTGGCGCCACAGGCTGTAAGTGGGAGCCATCTCCTCGTACAGGCTCACGTACTGCTCGTCCACGGTATCCACGAACAAGTGCTCCTGGTTGCGTATGCGCTCCACCCTGGCCATCATGGGATCGCCCGCTGCGGGCAGGCGCAGGACGCTGTAGATGCCCTCGGCGTCCTGTTGCAGGTAACTCCCGAAAGCCTCTTCTGACAGGCTCGACGCATAGCGCATCAGCGCCACCTGCCGGATGGCCTGCAATTGCCGTGCGTCCAGTCCCAGCCGGTAATCCAGCAGGTCGTTGGCGATTTCCCGGTACAGGTCAATGTAGGGGTCGCTGCCCTCGGTTCCAGGGTAATCGCGATCTGTCGCTTCATCCACGTAGCGCTTATCAAACCACAAGCTCCCGCTGGCATCGCGCGCCTCTACCTGCAGGGCAAGGCGGTTGCCATCCGACTGCAGGATCTTGCCCGTCACCAGCAGCTCGGACGATACCTGCTCGTCCGGCAGCACCCGCACAACGCCCCAGGCATTGGTTGATTGCAACACCTGCCGCAGCAGTACCGGCATGAACTGGGCCTCCGCCTTGCGAATCTCCGGGAATATACCCAGCTTGCTGTGGCTGGATTCATCCAGCGGGATACCGGGATTGAAAATCGCCAGGCCGACATCCAGCAGGTTCTGTTCCGGCGTGGAGCTCTCCACGCGCAGCGTCACACTGCCCACAGCAGTTGCAGCCATCGCCGGGTCCAACTGTGCCTGGGCCAGGGCGCCCGGTGCGCCTGCAGCCCACAAACAGGAGAGCAAGGCCAGAACGGCACGCCGGTGCCAGCGCTTTATCATTGAGCTTCTGTTGTACATACCCTGCCCCGGGAGATCGTCATTTTGCAGCTGTAGCCGTTATCCTGCGGTTCATAGCGCACGTAGACACGATTCAAGGTAAAAGGTGAAGTCACCCTGTCGGATATGACCGTGGTGGCAATATTAAGCCGCTGACCGTCGGGCCCAAGGCTCATGACGTGCTGGATGGTAAGGCCCTCGGGCAATAGCATCTTGAAGATCAACTGGTGCCTGTCCCAGCCGCATATTTCCCTGCCCAGTGGCGTTTCCACCGTGTGGTACTGACCCGGGTAGAACTCGCAACTCAGCGCAAAATCCTCCTCCCGCTTGACCGTAATGTCGTGGGTGTCCTGTTCGATCTCCAGCAGCTGCGACTGGGTGATCAGTTCCGCCATCTGCGCCAGGCCGAGAACGGATGCGCCGCTGTTGGTGGTGCCGGGACCGCCAATCAGCATGCCACTGGCGGACTGCTGGTAGACGCCGGCCGCCTGTGCACGTTGCTGGTTCTGCTGGCGCAGGTCTCGCACCAGGGCGTTCAGGTTGACCTGGATATTGTCGCTCTGGCTGTAATCGAGTTCCCAGAAGCCGCTGAAGTCGACCGCTGCATCGGTCTGGTTGATCACCGACCTGCCCTGCTGCTGCCGCTGCTGCTGGCCACCGCAGGCGACGAGAAACAGGCACAGCCAGGCGAGTGCTATACGAGGGAAACTGTGGCGTGCGGAAGAATACATGGCGGCGCCTAGTGTACCCCAGCGGACTGTCATGGAAATCTTTTCAGACCGAATCTTTTTTATGAATTAGTCAGGTTTGCAGGCTCAACCGAAAAGTGCTTCACCCTCAGCGATGCGTTTGCCCAGCCCGGCGACCAGTGCTGCGCTGCAGCCCAGGGTCATCTCGTTCTGGCGCAGCCACAGGCAATAGCGCCACAGGGGGTACTCCCGGTCAATACCGGTGCCGCCGTGTACGTGTTGGGCCCGGTAGCTCACCCGGTGACCCGTATCACCCGCCCAGATCTTGGCTATCTGTACTTCGGTCGTGGCCGCCACGTCACTGTCCAGCAGTGAGACCGCCTGGTAGGTCGTCAGGCGCAGGCACTCGACATCGATATAGCAATCCGCCATGCGATGTCCCACCGCCTGGAAAGTAGCCACAGGCACGTCAAATTGCTTGCGCTGCGAGGTGTAACTGGCCGCCATGCGCATGGCGCAGTCACTGGCTCCCAGCTGGTGCGCACAGACCGCGGCAGTGGTTCGCTCGGCGATCCAGCGCATAATCGAAGCGCCATCCCTGGCGCTGATCACATCGGCGGCGGGCACCCGGACCGCCTCCAGCAACAGTTCGCACTGCGGTTCGAAGCTGGTCACCTGTAGTGACTCGAGTGTCACCCCCGCTGATGCCGGGTCGAGCAGTACCACCGCCACGCCGTCCTCGGTACGAGCTGCCAGCAAGATACGGTCTGCCTGTGCGGCAAAGGGCACCGCGGTCTTGCAGCCGGTGAGCACCAGTGCTTCGCCCTCACGGCTGGCGACGACCGCACGGGGATCGCCGGGGTCTTCGTTGAGAGGCTCCGACAGGGCAGCGGTCAACAGTATCTCGCCCGCGACGGCGGCGGGCAGGATCGCTTCTTTCATCGCCTCGCTGGCAAAGCGCTGGATCGGCAACAGGGCCGACACACAGTGGGCAACAGCCGGCACCGGGGCAATACTGCGACCGACCTCCTCGATGAACAGGGCAAGCTCCATGAAGCCGAAACCCATGCCCCCGTAACGCTGCTGCACGGCGACAGAAGGCAAACCCGCCTCCAGTAGCTGCTGCCAGAGTGATTGGTCGAACCGGGGCTCGCGGTACTCGTCGTAGCCGGCCAGGCTGGCTGCACTGACCTGCTCGGTTAGCATCTTGCGAGCCAGTCCCTGCACTTCACGTTGCTCTTCGCTGAAACCAAATTCCATATTTACCTTCCCCGCTCAGCGACTTGCGCGAGGCATCCACAGCCCCGCTGCCGAAATAATATCGCGCTGGATTTCGTTGGCACCGCCGCCAAAAGTGATAATCGAAGCAGTGCGATACAGTCGCTCGATTTTGCCTGCCTCCGCAGTAGTCTGCGGACAGGTGCTGCGCAGCAGGCCGGCCTGCCCGACGATTTCCCCCAGCATCCGGTACACTTCGATGAATCCTTCAGAACCGTAAACCTTTGCCGCCGAGGCGTCGGCCATCTCCAGCACACCCTCGGTCATGGCCCAGGACTGCTTGTAGACAATGAGCTTCATGCACTCGATCAGCGCCCGGCAGCGACCCAGGTTCTGCTGTACCCAGGGCTGGTCGATCACTCGCCCGCCGGCTGGCAGCCGGGCCGAGCCCGCCCAGCGCACCACCTGGTTGAACAGCTGGGAAATGGGTCCGAAATTGATCAGGCTCAGGCGCTCCCTGTTGAGCTGCCCGGTAATCAGCTTCCAGCCACCGTGCAGCTCCCCTACCAGGTGATCCTTACTGACCCGGATATTGTCGTAAAAGGTTGCGTTGGTACGCACTGCACCCAGTGTGTGGACGGGAGTGCAACTCCAGCCGGGGTCGGAGTTGGGCACCAGGAACATGGAGATGCCCTTGTGCTTTTTCGCGGCGCCGGGATCGGTGCGGACCGCCAGCCAGGTGTAATCGCAGAAGTGGGCCAGCGAGGTCCACATTTTCTGGCCGTTGATGATCCAGTCGTCACCATCGCGTACGGCGCTGGTTTTGAGGCTCGCCAGATCCGTGCCGGCACCCGGTTCAGAATAGCCGATGGCGATCAGGAGCTCCCCCTTGAGTATCTTTGGCACCAGCTCGCGCTTGATCCAGTCATTGCCGTGCTCGGCCAGCACCGGGCCCACGGATTCAGTCGTCAGGAAAGGAAACGGATACCCGGCGCGCATGATCTCCTCGACGAAGATAAACTGCTCGAGCGGGGTCATACCGCGACCACCCAGGGCCTCGGGCCAGCCCACGCCGATCCAGCCGTCGTGTCCCATTTTCTGCAATGCCTCGCGCCACAGCGGACCCCCGCCCTCGCCCATGTCGCGCTCGCATTCCGCCACCAGCTCCGGTGTCATAAGCTGTGCGAAGTAGGCCCTGAGTTCATCTCGCAGGGCCAGCTGTTCCTTGCTGAACTGGATGTTCATGCCATTCCCTCAAACCGCGGGTGTCAATTTCAGACCAGAGTCTATTCGCTTTGACCCGGGCTTAATATCGGTACCAGGGCCAAAATCAGTGACGATTCCGCTCAACGCCCCGGTGCCGGGTTGACAGGTCGACCAGGGTTGTTTGCACAGGCCCTACCAGACCCGTTTACGGCGCTGCCCCTGCAACCCCGGCGGCGCCTTTGAGTTGCGCGATGATTTTCGACCACATTGCATCCGGCGCAGCATAAGGTGCATAAATCGCCAGGCGATCCGCGTGGGCGCCGTACTTGTCCAGCAACTGCCCGGCGATCTCCCCCGGCTTGCCACGCGTGGTAAACGCAGCGAGAAAGTCTTCGTCGATATGCTTGCCCAGCTCCTCCCAGCGCCCTTCTTTCGACAGACGATTCAATTCGGGCTGCAGGTCGCCATAGCCTACAGCCTCCATTGGCGGCCTGTAGGCAGGCGTGGAGGCATAGAAACCCAGCAGGCCTTTCACACTTTCGGTTGCTGCCGTGCGCTCCCGCGCTGTTTCACCGGTAATGACAATGGCATTGATCTGCAGGGTGAAATCAGCGCGGCTGCGAGCCGACTTCGCCAAACCGCGCTGCACCGCCGGCAGGGCCGCGCCGGTGAGGAATGGCAGGCTGTTGAAGGGGTGAACGATCAGGCCGTCAGCTACCTCGCCCGCCACTTCTGTCATCAGCGGCCCGAGGGCGCCCAGCAGAATGGGGGGCGGCCCGAAAGGGTTGGGACCGGGATTAAACATCGGGGTCATGAGCGTGTGTCGGTAGTACTGTCCCTGGAAGTCCAGGCGCTCGCCTTGCTGCCAGCAGGCAAAAATAGCCTTCAGCGCGAGGATATATTCCCGCATGCGCGCGGCTGGCTGGCTGAATCCGACGCCGAAACGGTTTTCGATGTGGGCTTTGACCTGGGAGCCAATGCCCAGCAGGAATCGCCCCTTGCTGAAGGTCTGCAGGTCCCAGGCCTGGTAGGCAAGGTGCATGGGGTTGCGCGGGAAGGCGACAGCGATACCCGTGGCAATATCCAGGTTCGGGGCGTGCTCCGAGGCCATCACCAGGGGCAGGAACGGGTCCCAGCTGCCTTCGAGCGTGTAGATCCCGTCGTAGCCGATGGCCGCCAGCCGGGCGGACTCGGCAGCCGCCTCCCCCAACCGGGCATAAAACGGACCGTCAATTTTCATTGGTGCATCCCCCTGGAACCCCTCACCGCCTCCCGCGGACGATGTACGCACCCGGCACGGTAACTCAGCCCGCCAACGCCACCAAGGCAGCCGGTGGTCGCCTTGCAACAAAATACGACTGGTTCAGAAAGGTGAACAGCTTTGTGCGACAACTCCGCTAAGATAGAGCCCCTTTTCCCCGGAGTATCGACCCGATGAAAATCGGCATCTGCCTACCCTACATGAAAGCCGGTTTGACCCGGGATGACTACCTCGGCTGGTTCCAGGCTGTCGATGCCGGACCTTTCCACAGCCTGTGCTGTGGTGAAAGAGTCCACGGACCCACCATGGATATGCGGGTACTGCTTGCCGCGGCTGCGGCCACAACCACGCGGGTGGAAATCAGCCCCACCCTCTATGTGCTGCCCATGCACAATGCCACCCGGGTGGCCAAGGAGATCGCCACCCTGGACATCCTCTCCGGCGGCAGGGTCAGGCACGTGTCACTTGGCTTCGGTGGCAGGGAAAAGGATTACGAGGCCGTGGGCGCACAATACAAGGGCCGCTATGGCCGCATGGTCCAACAGGTCGAGGACCTGCGCCGCATATGGCGCGGTGAGGAGATAGTACCCGGGGCCGGGGCCATCGGACCCACACCGACACGCCCCGAAGGCCCGAAACTGTTGGCGGGTGTCATGGGACCCAAAAGTATCGAGCGCTGCTCGCAGTGGGCAGACGGCTTGTACGCCTGGTCGTTTAACGGCGAGCGCGACGAACTGGCCAGAGCCTTCGCCATGGCAGATGCCGCGTGGGAACGCTCACAGCGCAGGGACAAGCCCTACCGACTCGGCGGCTGCTGGTACACCCTGGCAGAGGATGGCCAGCGCAAGCTTTATGACTACATCTACAATTACATGGCGATAGAAGGTCACGAGATCGCGACTATGATGGCGCAAACCGTGCACCGAAGCTCCCCCGATGCTGTCAGGGAAGCCCTCGACAACGCAGAATCAGCCGGCTGCGAGGAGTTTTTCCTGGTGCCCGCAACGGCCGAAATGGCCGAAGTCGATACCCTGGCGGAAATCCTAGCAACGCGCTGATTCGCGGTACTGCATGATCAAGCCTCCCGCCGGGGGCGGCTTGCCGCTATAATGCGCGGCTGAGCTGTCACCACACAACCAATCCCGGGGAACTTTCATGGCCAAACGCGTATACCTGTTCAACGAGGGCAACAAGGACGATCGCGAGTTACTGGGTGGCAAGGGCGCCAACCTGTGCGAGATGACGAACCTGGGTTTACCCGTCCCCTTTGGCTTTATCATTACCACCAACTCCTGCCGGGAATTTTTCCAGGCGGGCAACAAGCTGCCCGCCCTGCTCGAGCAGGAATACCGGGTTGCCCTGGATATCGTCGAGAAAAAAATGGGCGCCCGTTTTGGCGATCCCGCCAACCCGCTGCTGTTCTCGGTCCGCTCCGGTGCGCCGGTGTCCATGCCGGGCATGATGAATACCATACTCAATCTCGGGCTTAACGACGAGATCGCGGCCGGGCTTGCCAGCAAGACCGGCAATCCGCGGTTTGCCTACGACAGCTATCGACGCTTCATCCAGATGTTTGCCAACGTGGTCATGGGTGTTGGCGGCGAGAAGTTCGAGCACGAGCTGGATAAGTACAAGGCGGCCCGCGGCAAGACCCTCGACGTGGACATGACTGCCGAGGACTGGCAGGAAATCGTAAGCATCTACAAGACCCTCGTGGATTTCCCCGACGACCCCTTTGTGCAGCTCAAGAAAGCCGTGGAAGCCGTATTCCTGTCCTGGCACACCCCCAGGGCCATCGTCTACCGCGAGATGAATAATATCCCGGAGGCTCTGGGAACGGCCGTGAACGTGCAGGCCATGGTGTTCGGTAATTTCGGCGAGGACTCGGGTTCGGGTGTTGCTTTTACCCGCAATCCGTCAACGGGCGAACACCATTTCTTCGGGGAATTCCTGTTCAACGCTGCCGGAGAGGACGTGGTAGCGGGCATCCGCACCCCGTTGCCGGTCGAAGCCCTGAGGGATCGCCAGCCGGAGATTTACGATCAGCTGTACAAAACCCAGGCCCTGCTGGAAAAACACTACCGCGACATGCAGGACCTGGAGTTCACCGTGCAGGAGGGTGTGTTCTATATGCTGCAGACCCGCGGTGGCAAGCGCACCGGCCGGGCTTCAGTGAAGATCGCCGTCGACATGGTGAACGAGGGCCTCATTACCGAGAGCGAGGCGCTGATGCGGGTTTCACCCGAACACGTGGAAGCCTTCCTGCACCCCATGGTCGATCCAGACGCAAAAACGGATATTGTTGCCACCGGCCTGCCGGCCAGCCCCGGCGGGGCCACCGGCCAGGTCGTATTCTCTGCCGAGGAGGCCGAGGAAATGAGCGCCAGAGGGGCCAGCGTGATCCTGGTCAGGCGAGAAACCACGCCGGAGGACATCCACGGCATGAAGGTCGCGGCAGGTGTGCTCACCGAGCTGGGCGGCATGACCTCCCACGCGGCAGTCGTGGCACGTGGCATGGGCGTCTGCGCCATCACCGGCTGCGGCACCCTCTCCGTTAACTATGCCCAGGGCACGGTGACCACTGATGACGGTATCGTGATCAAGCGCGGGGATATCATTACCCTGGATGGCACAACCGGTGAGGTCATGCTGGGCGACATCGCGAAAACCGAGGCCAGCTCCAGCGACGACTTCCAAACCCTGCTGTCCTGGGCCGACAAGCACCGGCGCCTCAAGGTACGGGCGAATGCGGAAACCCCGGCTGATGCCGCCAAGGCCCGGGAACTGGGCGCCGAGGGTATCGGCCTGTGTCGCACCGAACACATGTTCTTCGACGCCGACCGTATCGATGTAATGCGCGCCATGATTCTCGCCGAGGACCAGGCCGAACGACAGCAGTACCTGGACCAGCTGTTTACTTTCCAGCACGCGGACATTCTCGAGCTGTTCCGGGTGATGGATGGCCTGCCGGTGACTATCCGCCTGCTGGACCCTCCCCTGCACGAATTCCTTCCCCACGGGGACGAGGATATCGCGGCGCTGGCGCAGCGGATCGGGAAACCGGCAGAAAAAATACGGGAAATTTCCGATGGGCTGGCGGAGGTGAATCCCATGCTCGGATTCCGCGGCTGCCGCCTCTCCGTGGTCTACCCGGAAATTACGGCGATGCAGGTCAAGGCGATTATCACTGCCGCGGTGGATGCCGCAGAGCAGGGCCACAAGCCGTTCCCGGAGATCATGATTCCGCTGGTCGTTAACGTGCGCGAGATCCGCCTGGTGACCGACATTATTGAAAACGCCATTCGCGCAGCACTGGAGGGCAAGAACGTATCCATCCCCTACAAAATCGGTACCATGATGGAAACGCCCCGGGCGACACTGGGCGCTGACAGGCTAGCCGACGCGGTGGAATTCATGAGTTTCGGTACCAACGACCTCACCCAGATGACCTATGGCTTTTCCCGCGACGACGTCGGTAAGTTCCTGCCCGCCTACCTGTCAAAAAAACTGGTTGAGAACGATCCCTTCGTATCGCTGGACCAGCGCGCGGTTGGTCGGCTGATGGAGATGGCAGTAAAAGAAAGTCGCGCACGCAAACCCGGTATCAAGTACGGCATCTGCGGTGAGCACGGCGGTGATCCGCGCTCGATTCGCTTCTGCCACGAGCTGGGGCTGGACTACGTGTCCTGCAGCCCCTACCGTGTTCCTATTGCGCGGATCGCCGCGGCCCAGGCAAACGTGGGGGAGGAACTGCTTGATTAACCCAGCAGTTCTTCCTTCAGCACAAACTTGAGCACCTTGCCGGCGGGGTTGCGCGGCAGCGCTTCCACGATGTGCAGGCGCAGCGGCAGTTTGTAGCGCGCCAGGAAGGGTTCCGCAAAAGCCCGCAGTTCTTCCAGCGTCAGCGCCCTGCCCTCGTGCAGGGCGACCACGGCCGTTACCGCCTCGCCCCATTTTTCGTCGGGGAGCCCCAGTACCGCCACTTCGGCAATGTGCTCGTGCCGGTAAAGTACGCCTTCCACCTCTGCCGGGTACACGTTTTCGCCCCCGGATATCACCATGTCCTTGAGGCGATCGCAGATAAACAGAAAGCCTTCCTCGTCGACATAACCCACGTCGCCGGAATGGAACCAGCCCTCGCTGTCGATGGCCGCCGCAGTGGCATCGGGCCGGTTCCAATAGCCCTTCATGATATTGGGGCCGCGCAGGCAGATTTCGCCCCGCTCCCCCGCAGGGACCTCGCGATTGTCGTTATCGACGATACGGGTGTCGCTATGTAACGGGGGCTGGCCGGCGGAACCGAGCTTGCTGATGCCGAACTCCGGGGTGAGAAAGGCCGAAAACGGCGAGGTCTCGGTCAGGCCATAGCCCTGGCAGAAGGGCACCCCGCGGGCACCGTAGAGCTCGATAAGGCTTTCGGGCACCGGGGCGGCACCGCAGATAACAGTCACGATGGAGCTCAGGTCGGTGTCGGCGAAGCGGGGCTGCTGGGACATGAACAGGAACATGGCCGGGGCGCCAAACATGTGCGTGACACGGTATTTCTCGATATTTTCCAGGACCAGGCCTGCATCGAAGGCACGCACCAGGACCACCGTGGACCCGGTATGAAACGAACCAATAGTCATTACGTTAAGGCCGCCGATATGAAACAGCGGTGCGGCCGTGAGGATAACGTCATCGCGGGCACCGCCAAAAGCCATCATCGCGTTGATATTGTTCCACAGGATATTGCCGTGGGTCAGCATGGCGCCTTTTGGCAGGCCGGTGGTGCCGGAGGTGTACATGATAATGGCCACATCATGCTGCCCCATGGATACGGCCCCGGCGAGCGGCTCGGCAGCTTGCCGCTCCGTGTCGAGATGGCGCCAACCGTCTGCCGCGCTCTCGGAAGCGAAGAAATGCTGCGTGCACAGGCCTTCGCGGGCCGGCTCGATAACGGGCCTGAGCCCGTCATCGACCACCAGCGTATGAATGCCGGCATCGTTGATGATAAAAGTCAGCTCCTGCGCTGTCAGCCGGAAGTTGAGGGGCACGAAAATTGCCCCCAGGGCCTGGGCAGCGAACATGGTTTCCAGCAATACCGGGTGATTTACGCCCAGGAAACCGACCCTGTCCCCGACGCACACCCCGTTTTGGCGAAGCAGTGCCGCCTGGCGCCTCACCCTGTCGGCAAACTCGCCATAGGATGTTTCCGCGCCTTCGAATACCAGTGCCCGGCGCCCGGGACTCAGCTGCGCGCGACGCAACATAATGGCTGCGATATTGAATTCCATGTCAGGTCTGTTCATAGCCGGTACCTTGAAAAATTATCGTTATTCCTATACGCCGGGATCCACAGCGCCACCCCGGCGTGGCCGCGGAGCACCACCGGATACCTGGCGGGCGAGCCCGCGATACTAACATGATGGAATACCGGGTAAAACACGCGGGCTAAACGGCCATTCGGCCGGCAAATGTGCACTATTGCAGGCCCGGGCTTAAGCTCGCGCCGAAAATCTGTTAACGTTCGCGCCTGTTTTTCAGCATGCAACTGCAGCGACAAAGGGCAGCCAATATGACCAGCAGCTTTTACCCCCCACTGAGAACCCTGATGGGGCCAGGTCCCTCCGATGTGTCCCCGCGGGTTCTGGGCGCTCTTGCCCGTCCCACGATCGGCCACCTGGACCCTCGGTTCGTCGACCTGATGGACCAGATCAAGGAATTACTCCAGTACGCTTTCCAGACCCGTAATGAACTGACCCTGCCGGTATCCGCGCCCGGGTCTGCCGGAATGGAAGCCTGTTTCGTCAACCTCGTAAGCCCCGGCGACACGGTCATCGTCTGCCAGAACGGCGTATTTGGCGGGCGCATGAAGGAAAACGTGGAACGCTGTGGCGCCAGGGCCGTCATGGTTGAGGACGCCTGGGGTGAGCCGGTGAGCCTCGACAAGGTCGCCTCCGCTTTCGAGCAGCACCCACAGGCAAGCCTGCTGGCCTTTGTCCACGCTGAAACGTCCACCGGTGTGCGCAGCGATGCCGCCGCCCTGTGCGCGTTGGCAACAAACCACGGCGCGCTGTCCATTGTGGATACAGTGACCTCCCTGGGGGGTATCGAATTACTGGTCGATGCCTGGGGAGCAGATGCCGTGTACTCTGGTACCCAGAAATGCCTTTCCTGCATTCCCGGCCTGTCCCCTGTGACCTTCAGTCCCCGCGCCGTTGAACGTATCCGCGCGCGCTCCCATAAAGTGCAGAGCTGGTTCCTCGATATGCAACTTGTCATGGGCTACTGGGGCGGCAGTACCAAACGCTCTTACCACCACACCGCGCCCGTCAACAACCTGTATGCGCTGCACGAGTCCCTGCTGATGCTCAAGGAAGAGGGACTCGAGGCCGCCCACGCGCGACATCGCCACAATCACGAGGCCCTGGTCGCCGGGCTCGAGGCGATGGGCCTGGCCATGGCCGTGGCAGCTGAACACCGCCTGCCCCAGCTCAATTCGGTACTCATTCCCGAGGGCGTGGATGACGCGGCGGTGCGCGCCGCCCTGCTTGAGGATTACGACCTGGAGATCGGCGCCGGACTGGGCGCCCTGGCGGGCAGGACATGGCGCATCGGCCTGATGGGCTTCGCCAGCAATGAACGCAACGTACTGTACTGCCTGGGCGCGCTGGAAGCGGTGCTTGCCAGCCAGGGCGCGAGGATCAACGCGGGTAAGGCCGTACACGCTGCGCAGGCCGTTTTCAAGCGCTGATCAACCGCCGGAGACCATCCGCCACATCATCGCGGCCCGGCCGTTGCCGGTGTCGCGGTGTACCAGGTAGGCCGCGTGTTCGTCCCTGCGGGCACCCGGCCGCAACTCGATACTCCACAGCGGCGCCAGTTCATTGGGGACGATCGAATAGCGTATGTCGATCACCCGGTTCGGGAACAGCGGGTCCCGGGCAATATAGCCATTGCTGAACCAGCGAAAACGCTCGATATCCCGGGCCTGCTGGGAATCGTGGTCTAGCCACGGCAGATCCCGGGGGATGTCGAGTTTCTCGACCGAGTTGCCCCTGAACACCCTGGGTGCAAGACCCGCCCGCACCGCATCCACGTAATACCTGTCAGATGTTTCATACACAAGCTTCCACACCAGGATATTGGCGAAACTGGGCTTGGCTTCCAGTCGCAGTGGCTGGTGACCCCTGGCGGTCGCCAGGGCATAACCCATTTCCTCCGCCTCATTGCGTTGCCACAGGCCAAGCGCCATATAGCCGCATGCCCACAGCAGGCCAAGCCGGGCAAACAGCGGACGGCCGCGCTTGCTCGCCAGCACCATGGCCAGCAGCAGCGGCAGTGTAAACAAGGGGTCGATAATGGATATCGTGTTCCAGGCGATCCGGGCATCGCTGAACGGCCATAACAACATGGTGCCGTAAGTGGTGCAGGCATCCAGCACAGCGTGGGTGGCATATCCCAAAGTGCAGTACAGCCAGCTCTGCCCGAAGCGCAGGCCGCGACGCCGCCCCAGCACCGCGTGCAGAAGCAAGGCGCAGATCAAACCCCCGACAGGGATAAACACCAGGGAGTGGGTGAATTGGCGATGGTATTCTAGAAATAACAGCGGGTCGCTACTGGAGCGGATTAACACATCAAGGTCCGCGGCCATACCTGCGAGAAACCCCAGCAGGCCCGCACTCGCCAGCTGTTTACCGGAAGCGGCGGTGGCCTGGGGCAGTACCGCACCGAGCACGCCCTGCGTAACCGGGTCCATTAACTACCACGCCCCGGGGACTGCACGAACGCGCCCGCCGGCCAGAACGCGCCACGTCCGTCAAAGGCGCCTGCCGGGCGAACCCGACCGCTAAAAACTGTCATACCACGGTTCATCATCCACTTGCTCCTGGTTCAGGCCATCCAGGACAGCCCGAAACAGGCAACTTAACCAACTTTGCAGACCAGGGCTACTCAATATCAAAGGAGTAATAGATATCGACGGAATTCTCCAGCCGACTGACCACCTCCAGCCACAGGCGGGTCTGCAGGTAAAGACGGGCGGTGAGCACGTTAATAGGCTCGTAGATACCCATGCCATAGGACAGGTAAAGGCGCTCGCCGATATAGCCACCCACCGTGGCGGTGGTGTCAGCCTCGGTGCTGCCCTCAGCGCCAAAGGCCAGATTGCTGATGCCGGGAATGCTGTTGAGCTCGGTTACCAGCGCACTCTGGTTGACCAGCCCTGTGCCTACAGACAGCGCCATGGCGACGCCATCGGCGCCGGCACCGCTGTCCAGCCCCCTGCCCCGCACCAGGTAGGACATGGTTTCCCCCTGTGACATTACTGGATCGGAAAAAATGTCCAGCTTCGGTTGTTCCAGGGTCCCCTGCAACTGCAGGCCGACGGTAATATTCTCGGCGCTGATTTCCCTCTGTGCCCGCACATTGAGTTCCGGGTTGTCCGGCGTGCCGGAAAACGCAATGGTCCCGCGCTGGACTCGCAGACGTTGCTGGTAGGCGCGCAATTCGCCGCCTATGACATTAAGATTACCAAACACCTGCAAGGGCTGGTACGGCTCCTGCCGCAACTGCAGTTCGCCACCGACGGTAGCATTGACCATATCGCCCAGAATCCTGAAGTTATCCTCGATCAGCAAGTCGATGTTCATGTCGATACCAAAGGGCGCCGGCTCATAAATCACGTTGCCGGTGAGATCGACTTCAACCACATCATCGGACAGGGTAACGCTGCCCTCAGGCAACTGTTCATGTTGCAGCGTGCCTTCATGCACAATTATGTTGCCGCCCAGGCCGAGCAGACCGGCGCTTACCTGCAAATCGATTTTTTCCGATACCAGCATCTGCGTAGCCGGCGGCAGCAGAATCTCATGTCGGCTGCCCTGCAGGGCCAGCGCCAGGCGCCACTGTGGCTGGCTTGACAGCTCCCCGCTGACGTCCAGCTGGCCGCCTCCCAGCAGGCCATTACCCTGTACCTGGGCGGTATCGCCCTGCGCTTCCAGCAACAGTGAGAGCCCGGACAATTCAGTGGGGTTGTCGACCAGGGCGAAATGGCCACCGGACAGGCGCAGCGCACCCCGGGCCAGGGGCTTGTCAACCGTGCCATGCAGCTCCAAACTGCCCGCAAGCTCACCTTCCAGGATTGACAGGGTCGGTGCAAATGCGGCGAACATACCCAGTTGCAAACCGTCGATTTCCAGCGCCCCCGATACCGGTTCCTCACGACCCGCGGGCATCTGCAACGCGAGTGCAACGGTGCGCTGCTCGTCGTGATAGGCATCCGCCTCCAGGACAAGGCCCGCCGCACCATTGTGCGCGCGAACATCGAGTCGCTGCCAGGTGACTGTACCCGAATCACCCTCGCCGTAGTGGCGGGTCAGCTTGATATCGCTCGCCCGCGCTTCCGCCTCGAGGGCCAGCGGTTTGCCCGGTGACCAGCCGGCGCTGACTGTTGCCGACACGACACCCCGCAATTCCAGGTACTCGGGGAAAAAGGCGGCAAGGAACTGCAGGTCGCCGGTGAGTCGCGCGCTGGCGCGCCCCTCCTCGGCCAGGAGTACCTCACCGGGGCACACACGGGTGTTCTGGAACTGCCAGCAATGGGCTGCCAGCTGCAATCGGGCGGGGGACGGCGAGTACCCGATGGCTACGGCCTCGGACAGGTACCAGTTTCCCTCCCGGGTTTGCAAGGTGGTGGGCGCGAGCTGGCCCTGCCACTTACCACCATCGGTGAACTTGCCATTCACTTCCAGCTGGCCGGTGATATCCCCCTCAGTGCGCAATGACAAACCCTGCCCCGATTCACTCCCGCGGCCCGAGAGCGCTACACTGCCGAACTCAACGGGGCCGGCCACAAGGTCTTCCACGCTGACGTCCAGGTTGAACTGGCCACTGCCGCCAGGCTTGTAATGTCCTCGCACGGTACCAAAAGCAAGTTCCACGCCTGGCAACCGGATCTCTTCGAGTTTGCCGGAGAGCGTGAAATCATCCCACTGCGGCGTCGCCACGGCCTGCAACGAGAGGGCCCCTCGCGCATCGGGAAGCCAGCGTGCAATGTCATCGACCGACAGTTCCACGCGGTCCTGTTGCAAGGGGTCGGCGTAGGCCAGCAATACCAGGCGGGCACCGTTGATATCGGCATGCAGGTCGCTGGGCAGCAGATGCAGGTCGCTGTCGATACCCACGTGACCGCCAAGCCGGGCTGGCAGGCCATTTATCGTTCCTTTCACATTGGCCCGCGGCACCGAAACCTGCCAGCGATCACCGCTGATCTCGGCCGCCAGCTGCAGCTGCCCCTCGACGTGACCGGAAGCGTAGCCGCCCAGTTCTTTCAGGTCCAGGCCGCCGGATTCCAGCTGCGCCGAGATCTCAATACGATCACCGTAGCGCAGCTGCGCCGTGCCCCACAGGGTATTGGCCTGGTTGGCATCCTCCAGATGCAGGTCTTCTACCTCCAGCAGTCCCTGTCGATGGCTGCCGGCAAGCAGCACACCCACCGACGGGAAACCGGGCACTGTTGCTGCACACTTGAGCTGGAAAACCTGGCTGGCAAGGTCACCGCTGGCGTCGAGGTTCAATGGCCCTGTCAGCGCAGCGCCGGCAAGTGCCTGTGGCAGTTGCACCCATTGCGCCAGGTCCATGCTCCCGGGCCATTCAGCGGTGGCCGACAAGTGGAAGGGCAAGAGCGGGTCCAGCGTGTTGAGCAATGCTCGGGATGACAGGCTTACCTGTCCGCCACCGTCGGCCTGCACGGACAGGGCCGCCAGGTCTCCACTGGCTGTCAGCGCGATGTTCCGCTCCAGCTGCGAAGGCCAGGCGGGAATCCCGGGTACCGTGACCTGCCCCTGCAAGGCCAGCGGCCAGTTTCCGGAAAATTCCACATGGCCCGCGGCATTCCACTCCCCAACGACCGCGGAGCTGATGTACAGCTTTGCCAATGCCAGCTGATGCTGCCGCCATTCGCCGGACAGACGCAGGGACTGTAATTCGCCGCCTTCCCCGTAGAGATCCCATGAGCCGTGCTCCAGTACCAGTTCACTCACCAGCAGTTCCAGCGGCAGGTCGATTTCGGGTAGTACGACCGGCTCTCCTGCCGGCACCGGCTCACCCGTGTCATACAGCCGCAGCCGCGCGTCCTGCACCAGCGCCCGCTCAACACGGACAGTGGAACCGCGTATTTTTACGGCACCGGCCAGTGCACCCTGGCGCCATTCACCGCCATCCCAGGACACAAGCAGGGAATCCAGCTGCAAGTCCTCGGCCTCCAGCGGCACAGGAAATACCAACAGCGAATCATCACCGGCCGATTGCGGCAACGCAGAGTCGGCATCGGTGCCCGGCAACAGCACGATCTCCAGTTCCCGCGCGTGCAACCACTCAAAGCATATCCTGCTGTGCCACAGACACGCTGGGGAGACTGCCAGGCGCAGACCCCGCAACTCCAGACTGAGGTCCTCGTCACGCCAGGCGAGGCGCTCCAACTCCAGTTCCCCTGCAAGCGTTCCGGCGCGGTAATCGATTTCCAGCGGCAGCCAACGGTTCGCCACATCCAGGACCATGCGGCTGCCGCCCTGGGTAAAGGGAATGGCCAGGGCGACCAGCAACGGCAGGAACAGCAGCCAGGCCAGCAGGCGCCACAGCAGACGGCTCAAAATTCTGCACCTATATTCAGGACCACGCGCCAGGCGGGATTGTCATCACTGGCGCTGTTAGCCAGATCCAGTCGGATGGCACCCACCTGTGAAACATAATGGACTCCGAAGCCCGGCCCGACATTGATGTTGAAATCGCTGGAATCGAAGGCATCGCCTGCGTCGACAAATACCGCTCCGCGCCAGGTAGGCGTGAAATAATACTGGTACTCCAGCGAGGCAGTAAGCAAACGGTCACCGCCCACCACGACAGTCTGCTCAGTGCCGTTATCGCGCAGCACGTCTATCTCATTACCAATAGACTGGTAGCCATAAGCGCGAATACTCTGGGAGCCACCGGCAAAGAAGCCCAGTGAGGGCGAGAGCTTGTCCCGGTCCTCATCGGAAATAAAGACCGCGCCAAGCCCCGCCCGGCTGACAACCCTGTGCTGTGGCGCGGGAGTCATGATGTAGCTGAAGTTGGCCGTCATGCGCACCAGGTCGATGTCAGAACCAAAGTCTGCACTGGCTCCCTCAAGCTTGTACAGCTGGGTAAAACCCCCGCTGGGATCCACCACGGAGCCCGCGCGGCTACTGTGGGAAATGGCAAAACCGGGCAAGGCGTAGTTACTATTGAACTTGGTATTCTTCAGTTCCCAGGATTCCGTCAGCTCGCGCCCGGAGATACTGTATACCCATTTTCCCCTGCGCCGCTCACGCAGCGCGCCCAGCTCCCACAAACGGCTTTCGATATTGCCGAATTTGTCGTTTTCCAGCGAGGCGGACAGGCGGATAACATCATCCAGGGGATGGGACATGGGAATTGAATAGGTGAACTGGCCACTCGGGTTGACCTGTGAATAGGAAATACGGGTCTGCTGGCTGTGACCATAGCGGTTCAGCGAGGGCGTCCGCCAGGTCGCCGACACCCGCTCCCGGGTGTCCGTACTGTAACCGAGTCCGACGTCGAAGCTGTGTCGCCGGGCCCGATAAAGTGTCACGGACAGCGGCACCCGGTAATCGGCCGCCTTGTCGATCAGGGGCGTGACGACAACCCCGGAAAAGTACCCCGTGCGTTGCAACTGGTTCTGGAAAAACTGCAGACGGCCCTGGTCAAAATAATCCCCCTCATGGATAGGCTGTAGCTGTGTCAGCAAGGCCGGGTTGAGCCCGGCCTGGCTATAATCCACTGACCCAAAGCGATATCGCTTACCTGATTCAAAATGCAGGTATATATCGGCCTGGTCACTGACGACATTGATGTTCACCCTGCTCTGGCTGAGACCGGCGTCGAAGTAACCTCGCTCCTGGCCCAGGGTAAGCAGCCGGGTTTTAAAACGCTCATAGTCCCCGTGATTAAAAACATCCCCCTCGGCAAAGGGGGCTTTGCTTACCAGCTCCTGGAAGGCCTCGTCGTCGGCAGCGGCGCCCAGCAGGCGTATGCTGATCACCCCGATAATGACCGGGTCACCGGGAATAACGGTGATTTCCAGTGACCACACGGGCTCTGTGCGCTTCAGCACCGTCTTGATGTTCGGGTTGTAATACCCGAGTGCTTTCAGGCTGTTTTCCACCCTTTCCACGGCGGTGGAGAGAAAATTAGCCCTCTCCTGCCCGGATTCCGGCCCCTCGCCCAGCCATGCGCGCGCATTCTGCAACAGGTTGCCCTCCAGTCCCTTGAGCTGGTATTCCAGCACAGGGGAAGGCCTGGCCGCGAACACAGGAGACGCGACTGCCAGCAGGACGAGGAAACAAATGCAGAGATACCGCATGCTCAGTTCGAGTCGCCTGTGCGCAAAATCAGGACCGCTGCGCCCTGCAACCGGGCGCGACAGCCCCGTCGGGATTGCTGAACCACCTGCCGCTGCGGGCACAATGTATGGCATATGACAGGGTAAGCTTGTGGTCAAGACCCATTGCAACGCTCCAGGATTCGCTGGGCAGGATTATAGTCTGATGCCCACGGCAAAAATACGGTAAAGTAAGCCCGAGCGCAGGATGCGGGCAGGCCATGTTTGAAACCCTAGAAGTCGGCAAACACGTAAAAAACAGCGATTTCAGCACGTTGCAAAAGCAGTTGCGCGCACGACTGTTGATGGCGCAGCTGGACCTGGCCAAGCAGGATTACCCGGTGATCATTGTCGTGGCAGGCCTGGACGGGGCCGGCAAGGGCTCCCTGGTGCAACAACTCAACGAGTGGATGGATCCTCGCTGGATAGAGACCAATACTTTCTGGGAACACTCCGACGAGGAGGAGTCCCGGCCGTTCTTCTGGCGTTTCTGGCGCAGCCTGCCCGCCCGGGGGCAGATCGGCATATTCCTCGGCTCCTGGTATACCCGGCCGGCGCAGGCCGCCGTGGCCGGCGACATGGACACGGAGGAATTTGCCCTTTACTGCAAGCAGATCGAGTCCTTCGAGCGATTGCTTACCGACGACGGCGCACTGGTCATCAAGCTCTGGCTACACATCAGCAACGATACCCAGCAGGCCCGCCTGCAGGATGCCTCACCACATCGCCAGACGGCTACCGACCACCCCTACGAGTTACGCGGCAAATACAATCGTACCCTGGAGGTATCGGAACAGCTCATCCTGGCCACCGACTCCAGCCACACACCCTGGCAGCTCATAGAGGCGGAAGATCGTAACTACCGGGATATAACCGCCGGAGAGCTGATACTCGAAGCCATGGAGTACCGCGCGAGCCAGCAACCCGCCGGCGCCGCCCCGCCAACCCGGGAGAGTGAACCGCTCGTGGGCAAGCAGCCCACCGTGCTGGACAGCGTAGACCTGTCACTGGCGCTGGATCGCGACAGCTACAAATCGCAGCTGTCGATGTACCAGGCAGAGCTGCGAGACCTCGGTTGGCGTGCCTACCTGGAGAAACGTTCCGTGGTGGCCGTGTTCGAGGGCTGGGACGCCGCAGGCAAGGGCTCCGCCATCAGGCGGGTCACGCGGGCCATCGACCCACGGCTGTTTCGACTGGTCCAGTTCGCCGCCCCCACGGACGAAGAGCGCGCGCATCACTACCTGTGGCGTTTCTGGCGGCAGTTGCAGCGGGATGGGCGCTGCACTTTCTTTGACAGGTCGTGGTATGGCCGGGTGCTGGTGGAGCGTGTTGAACAGTTCGCCACTGCGGCCCAATGGCACCGTGCCTACAACGAGATCAACCGCTTCGAAAACCAGCTGGTGGAGCATGGGGTCATCCTGCTCAAGTTCTGGATACACATTAGCGAGGACGAGCAGGAACAGCGCTTCCTCGCGCGCCAGGAGACCCCACACAAGCAGCACAAGCTCACCCAGGATGACTGGCGCAACCGGGACAAGTGGCACGAGTACGAACTGGCCGTGGACCAGATGGTCAGCCATACCAGCACACACCAGGCGCCCTGGACCCTGGTGGCCGGCAACGACAAGCCCTACGCGCGAGTCCAGATCCTGAAAACATTCTGCCAGACCATCCGCCAGGCGCTGGAGCCGCAGTCCTGATGCGGGCGATGGTCATGTCCCGCCCCCGCGCGCCACTCGAACTGAGGGAACTGCCAAGACCGAGTCCCGGGCCGGGCCAGTTACTGTTGAAGGTAAAAGCCTGTGGCATCTGCCGGACCGACCTGCATGTGGTCGACGGCGAACTCACCGAGCCTGCCCTGCCCCTCATTCCGGGCCACCAGATCGTCGGCGAGGTGGTCGCCCTGGGCACCGACACGGGCGGCTTCAGGCCCGGCCAGCGAGTGGGTGTACCCTGGCTGGGTGGCAGTTGCGGGCACTGCTGGTACTGCCGGCACGACCGGGAAAACCTGTGCGATACCGCTCGCTACACCGGCTACCAGATCAATGGTGGCTTTGCCGAATACACCGTGGCCGATGCCAGCTACTGCTTCGAGCTACCCGACCGCTACGACGACCTGCAGGCAGCGCCCCTGCTGTGCGCGGGACTGATCGGCTACCGCGCCTACCGCCTGCTGGATACCGCCGACACCATTGGCCTGTATGGCTTTGGCGCCGCCGCCCATATTCTTGCCCAGGTGGCCCGCCACAGAAACCAGCAGGTCTTCGCTTTCACCCGGCCCGGTGACACCACCGCTCAGGCGTTTGCCAGCGAACTGGGGGCGACCTGGGTCGGCGACTCGCGACAAAAGCCGCCCCAGCCGCTCGACGGGGCCATTATTTTCGCTCCGGAGGGGGAGCTGGTTCCACTGGCGCTGGGGGCAGTTCGCAAGGGTGGGCGGGTGGTATGCGCGGGCATCCACATGTCGCGGATACCGGCCTTTTCCTACGATTTACTGTGGGGCGAGAGAGAAATCTGCTCAGTTGCCAACCTCACCCGCCGCGACGGTGCGGAGTTCCTGCCACTGGCAGCCGCTATACCGGTTCACACCACTGTTCACCGGTACCCGCTGGAGCGCGCAAATGAGGCGCTGGACGACTTGCGGCAGGGCCGTTTTAACGGCGCGGCTGTGCTGGTGCCCTGACGTAGGGGTCGCTCTCAGGCGAAAATCTCTTCCAGGAAATGTGACAATGCCAGGGACGAGCGGCGATCGGCCCTGCGATCGTAAGCGGCACCCATGGCGACGTTGTCGGCTTCCGGATTGGTAAACGAGTGTACCGTATTCCCGTATGCGTGAACCTGCCAGTCCGCGCCCGCCCCCGTCAGTTCCGAAGCCAGGTCGAGCACGGCTTGTGGCGGAACCATTGGGTCATCGTAGCCGTGCAGGCACAGCACGCTGGCACTGATCTTATTCCCCCGGGTATTGCCCGGGGCGCCGAACAGGCCGTGAAAACTCGCAACTCCCCTGACGTCGCTGCCGGTGCGCGCCAGATCCAGCACGCACAGACCGCCAAAGCAGTACCCGATCGCCGCAACCCGGCCCGGGTCTACCTCCGACTGCTCCCGCAACACGGTCACCGCATTGGTGATGCGCTGTTGCAGTAATGGCCGGTCCTGCATCAACGGCGTCATCAACGCGGTACTTTCCTCGGGTGTGCCACCTCTCACTCCCTTGCCGTACATATCGATGGCGAAACCGACGTAACCCTGCTGCGCCAGCACCTGTGCCTTGCCCTCCTCGAATACACTGCGCCCAGCCCAGGTATGGGAGATGGCAACCGCCGGCCGGGGCCCCCTGAGGGCATCATCCCAGGCGAGTAAACCCTCCAGTACCAGGTCGCCGTGACGGTATTCCACAAGGCGTGTCTGAATGGTCATGACTGGGCCTTCATTTCGATCATATGGAAATACCCGAACAGGAATACCTGCAACAGGTTAGCCGGGAGTGACCCTGATGACTGCCGGCAGAGCGGCAAAAAGATCACCATCTCAATACTGTGCACCACCGCCACAACCAGTAAGGCCCAAATGGCCAAGGTCCCTACCGTGGTGCCGGCCTCGGACAGTGCCAGCAGTGCAAGCACCACATACACCACCAGGCAGCCTGTTTTTCCAGCAGACATAGTCTCCTCCTTAAATTAGTGTTCGTAGGCGCCGGGGTCGAGCCGGTGCATTTCCGCTTCGATCCAGCGCTCCACTTCATCCATCAGTTCGCCCGCTTCCCGCCCCTCGGCGCAGACCGGCTGTCCGATCGATACGTCGATGGTACCGGGAATAAACGAAAACGAACGCCTTGGCCAGCACCGGCCGGACGTGACGGCTATCGGTATGACATAGGCGCCGGTAGCCACCGCGAGACGGGTGGCGCCAAGCTTGTAACTACCCTTGGTGCCGCGCTCGGTGCGGGTGCCCTCGGGGAACATGATCATCCACTTACCACGATCCATCAATACCCTGCCCTGCTCCGCCACCTTGTTCCATGCCTCCTTGCCCTTGCTCCGGTCAATGTGAATCATATTGAGGGCGCCGATGCTCCAGCCAAAAAAGGGGATCCGCAGGAGTTCTTTCTTGAACACATACGCCAGCGGATGCGAGGTCATGCTGGGAAAGAAAAAGGTCTCCCAGGTGGACTGGTGCTTGGGGCAGAGTATGACCCTGCGCATATCTGTGGCCGAAGGCAGGTTCTCCTCCCCATGCAGGCGGTATTTCACGCCACCGATCAGCCTGGCCGCCTCGACCACTCCCCGCAGCCAGGGCACGGCAAACCACCACCACACCTTTTCATCTTTCAGGAACAGGGACGCCAGCAACAGCGCTATACCGCAGGGAATCAGTGAAAGCACCAGCCAGGTAAAAACCAGCGTAGAGCGAATGGCGTTCATGCGAAGCTTCCAGCGTAGTCGGGTTCCGCATTAAACCAGATTGTAGGCCCTGTAGAAAACCTTGCGCCTGCATTCCACGGCAAATCTGCGTAAACTGTGCGCTGGACTCGCGGCGGGGCAAACGCATGACAAAACCACCCAAACCCGGGCTACAGACCCTCACGGACGGTGCCTATGCCTGGCTGGCGCCCCACGCCAGCTGGGGCTGGAGCAACGCGGGGCTGATTGTGGACGGCGAAGAATCGCTGCTGGTCGACACCCTGTTCGACCTGGCACTTACCGACGAAATGCTGCGTGCCATGCGCAAGGCAGAACGTCGGGCAGGCACGATCAACACACTGGTCAATACCCACGCCAACGGGGACCATTGCCACGGCAACGAACTGGTGCGCGGTGCCCGTATCATTGCCTCCACCGCATCAGCAGCGGAAATGAACGAACTGCCACCCCAGGCCATGGCTGCCATCATGGAAGCGGCAGCCGGCATGGGCAAGGTAGGCGAGTATTTTCTACACTGCTTTGGGCAGTTCCAGTTCGCCGGCATTCGGCACACCCCGCCGACCGCTACTTTCGACGGCCACCTGGATATCCTCGTCGGCGACAAGCCCGTCCACCTGATCGAGGTAGGCCCCGCCCATACCCGGGGGGACGTACTGGTTCACTCGCCACGGGACAAATCGGTTTTCACCGGCGACATTCTGTTTATCGAAGGTACTCCCATCATGTGGCAGGGACCGATCGCCAACTGGATTCGGGCATGCGAGCTGATCGAGGCCATGGACGTCGAACACATTGTTCCCGGGCACGGTCCGGTTACCGACAAGCGTGGCGTAGCCGGGGTCAGGCAATATCTCGAGTACGTCCGCGACCAGGCACGGATCCGTTACGATGCGGGCATGGACGCCCTGGAGGCGGCAAAGGACATTGAGCTCAGGGAGTATTCCGCCTGGTCGGACCCGGAGCGGATCGCAGTCAATGTCGACTCGCTGTACCGCGAATTTTCCGGATCGGGCGCCACCACCGACATCTTCGAACTGTTCACCCGCATGGCCGAACTGGCCGGCTTTGGCACACTGCCCCGGCAGCTCCCCAAAGCGTGAGAAAAACCGCTGTTTCCCTGCTTATGTGCAGCCTGCTGGGACTGCTGCTACCGGCAATCGCGTCTCCGGCGGATGACGCCACCACGCGGCACCTCATAAAACGTGACGGCCGTAATCTGGAGGTATTCGTCAGCACACAGTTCAAACCTTCGATGCGCGATAACCTGCTGCAATGGACTGAAAATATTGCTGACGCCCTGCGCCAGGTGTATGGGCACTGGCCCAACCGGCACTGGCAGATTTCAATCAGCCCGACAGCGGCCAGCGCCAGCGATCCTATTCCCTGGGCACAGGTCCACCGGGAAGAGATCGACCGGGTAGAATTTTTTACCAGCAGCGTCGCTTCCACCGCCGAACTGGAGAAAGCCTGGACGAGCTACCACGAACTCGCGCACCTGCTGATCCCCTACCGGGGTTGGGGCGACGCCTGGTTCAGCGAAGGCCTGGCGAGTTACTACCAGAATATCCTGCAGGCACGCATCGGCCTGATCAGTGAGCAGCAGATGTGGCAGAAATTGTACGACGGTTTCCAGCGCGGCCTGGCTGAAACACAGTATGACGGGCAGTCGTTACAGACGGTGAGCGCCGGGCTGCGCGAGAACGGCGGTTTCATGCGGGTGTACTGGGGAGGCGCGTGGTATTTTCTTGCAGCCGACACGCGTCTCCGCCTGCAATCAGGCGGCAGGCAGAACCTCGACGATGCACTGAAAAAACTCAACGAGTGCTGTGCGCAACAACGCCTGTCCGTAAAAGAAATAGTATCCCAGCTGGATCGATTGAACCGCGTGTTGTTATTTCGCCCGCTGTATGAAGAAGTCTCCACTGCCACAACGGTCCTGCCGTTCGACACTATTTTCGCCAGCATGGGGATCGACATCGTCGAAGGGGAAGTGCGATTACAGGAAAAAGGCCCCGGTGCAAAACTGCGCCGGGAGATTGCTTCGGGGGTCGGGCTGGCTGCGGACCTTTAATTGTTCAGCCACGTGGTTATACTGAGTGGTTTGGGTCATGGGAAGCAGGGGCCAGTCCAGGTGAAAAAGCCCGAGTCAAAAGCGGATGTGCGCGCTCAACTGCAGGAGGAAACCGAACGATTCCTGCGGCGGGGCGGTGAAGTTGAAAACATCCCCCGGGGAGTCAGCGGCAAAAACCCGGGCGATCCTCCCGTGTTCCTGAATCGCCGACTGTTTATCGACCCACCCGTACCACGCACGCCCATTCCCGAGGTTGTTGCCGCCATCGAAGCCAGGCGCCGGCTCAAACCGCGGCGTGGCGCGGTGCGCAAACGCAGCCGGCTGCCCCAGCCCAGGCGCAAGATTATCTACGATGATTTCGGTGAACCGCTGCGCAAGGTGTGGGTAGAGGACGACTAGGGCAAGCGACTTTTACCGGGGCCCAGTCGGCTTTTGCGACGATCATGCACACTCCTGCAATGGTGCTATATTTACCGGTGTAGCCCACTGGCGCAATCAGTGGTTCGCGGGCACACGGAGCGTGCTGGCTTGAGGCAGTTTTGTCAGATTTTCGCGCCAGGGCAACCCGGCGTGAACCGCCAGGGAACCGGCTGCGTAATGACAGTACATGACGCTTGGCCCGGACAGGCATATGATTACCCTGCACGAGAAAATAGACGTTAATCGACCGGTGGAGGAGGCTTTTGCGTATGTGGCCGATTTTCGCACCGCGCAGCAGTGGGACAGCACCACTGACACAGCGCGAAAAATCAGCAAGGGGCCGGTCGCTACCGGAACGCGCTTCGAGCTTGCTTGCCGGTATCCCCTTGGAACGTTCGCACTGCACTATACCCTGACCCGTCACGAGCCCGGCCAGGTTCTGGTCCTGCATGGCACCAGCCGTTTTTTTGACGTGGAAGATGAAATCCACTTCAGTGAGTCCGCCACCGGCACACGTATCGACTACCGGGCGACTTTCACGTTCAGGGGACTACTGGGTGCGCTTGCCGGGAAGTTCCGGGGCGGCCTGGAAAAAATGGGGCGCGATTCGGTGCAGGGCCTGAAAAATGCGCTCGATGATAAATTTCCGGCACCGGTGCTTTCCAGCTCAAACCGCCGTGCGCAGCAGCTTGTATTCCCGGCGATCACCCGTTTCACCCGCAGCGGATTCAACAAGGGCAGGAAAGACTGGCTACCCATGTCACGCTGGATGGGCGACAAGCACGTCGTCATCACCGGAGCCAACTCAGGCCTTGGGCTCGCCACCGCCCAGGCCCTGGCAGCCCTCGGAGCCGAACTGACGCTGGTTATCCGGGATGAGCGCAAGGCCCTGGGCCTGAAACAGGCACTGGAACGCGAAACCGGCAACGGCAGAATTCATATCGAAATAGCCGACCTTAGCCTGATGGCGGAAGTCGAGCGGTTGACACAGCGCTTGAAACGCCTGGAAAAACCCATAGACGTACTGATCAACAATGCGGGCGCCCTGTTCAATCCGCGCGGGGAAACCAGCGAGGGCTTCGAGCAGAGTTTCGCGCTGCTGCTGCTGAGCCCCTATCGCCTGACATTGGGCTTGAAACCCCTGCTGGCAAGGGCGGGAGGTGGCCGTGTAATCAACGTGGTATCGGGCGGCATGTATGGCGCGAGATTGAAGCTGCCGCTGCTCGAAGCGCCCCGGGAAGGTTATTCCGGCAGCGCTGCCTACGCTCGTGCCAAGCGTGGACTGATGATCCTGACCGAGGAATGGGCGGTTCAGTGGGCTGGCGAAGGCATCGTGGTAAACGCCATGCACCCCGGCTGGGCGAACACGCCGGGGGTGGAGTCGTCCCTGCCGCTGTTTTACCGACTGGCCAGGCCGCTACTGCGCACACCCGAACAGGGGGCTGACACCATTGTCTGGCTGGCGGTTGCAAGCGAGGCGGGCCTGGCCAGCGGCAAACTTTTTCTCGACCGTGAACCCCGCACCACTCACCTCTTTTCCTCGACCCGGGAAACAGAACCTGAACGGGCGGCCCTGATCCAGGCCCTCGCAGGCTGCAGGCGCAGCACCCCTGCCCGGGACTGTCAGGTAGTGCCCTGCTAGTGTAGTGTTGCCTGGGCAGTGCACTTTGCCCTGGGGTTGGGCGCACAGTTTACTTCCATCAGGAACCTTTTTTATGTCTGCAGGGATTTTGCCATTCAATGTCACGGTAGCCGAGTCTCAACTGGAGGACCTGCGCCAGCGACTGTCACTGACACGCTGGCCCGACCGGGAAACCTGCCAGGGTTGGGACCAGGGTATCCCTCTGGAGTACGCCCGGGAGCTGGCACAATACTGGGCCGCCGGATACGACTGGCGCAAATTCGAAAAACGCCTGAACCAGTGGCCACAGTTCACCACCACCCTCGACGGTACGGATATTCACTTTATCCATCGCAGGAGCCCCGAGCCCAACGCCCTGCCCATTATTATCTCCCATGGCTGGCCCGGGTCCCTGGTGGAGTTCCATAAGGTCATCGATGCCCTGGCCGACCCGGTCAGCCACGGCGGCAAGGCCGAAGATGCCTTTCATGTCGTGGTCCCCTCCCTTCCCGGCTACGGTTTTTCAGGCAAACCAACCGGCGCTGGTACGTCCGTGGAAAACATCGGGCGAATGTGGGGTGAGTTGATGGCAAGGCTTGGCTACGAGCGCTACGTGGCACAGGGTGGCGACTGGGGCGCGATAATCACGCAAAGCATGGGACAGACAGAAACAAAACACTGCGCCGGGATTCATGTCACCATGCCCATTGTTGCGCCCGACCCGGACACCATGAATAACCTGACCCCACTGGAACAGTCGGCACTGGAGGGCATATCGTATTATGGGCAGTGGGACTCGGGCTACTCGAAGCAGCAATCCACCCGCCCCCAGACCCTGGCCTACGGTCTTGCGGACTCGCCTGTTGGCCAGATGGCGTGGATCGTTGAGAAATTCTACGCCTGGACCGATTGCGAGCGAAACGGCATCAAGCATCCCGAGCATGCACTGACAAGAGATGAATTGCTGGATAACGTGATGTTCTATTGGCTGACAAACTCAGCCGCCAGTTCCGCAAGGCTTTACTGGGAAAGTTTTAACACCCTCAACATGGAACCGATTCACATGCCGGTGGGCTGCTCTATCTTCCCGAGAGAGATTTTTCGCAGCAGTCGACGCTGGGCGCAAAAGCGATTCAGCCAGCTGACATACTGGAACGAACTTGACCGCGGGGGGCATTTTGCCGCACTGGAGCAGCCTGCGCTGTTCCTCGAAGAGCTGCGCAACTGCTTTCGTGCCCTGCGGCCAGGATAAAAGAATACAGCCGGGTCAGCCGTCGTAATCGTCGCTGGTGATCAGGCTGCTGCTGAAATGGCCGCTCAGGACGGTGTCGTCACTAAAATCGCCGTCGCTGAACGGGCGCTTAGCGGGCGATGCCCGCCCGGAATCCGCCGCCTGGCCGAACCCGTGACCGACGTTCTCCTGCGCAAATGCCATGTCTGACGACAGCAATTGGTCAGAGGTCCTCAATCCCGGTCCCGGTGAAGCAAAATGCGTACCGTCCATGTCGATGCCGGAATGTGACGGCGGCAGTTGCGGATCACTTTGTGCCGGGGGCACGACTTGCTCGGCGGATTTTTGTGGCTGCGGTTCTTCACCCGGGAACGTGCCGCCGCCGATTGAAATACCCCATACCGCGCCCTTGCCCAGAGCCGGCTCCGGTGTCGTGGAGGGCGTAAAACCGTAGCGACCCGGGGTGCGACTCGGGTCCCTGAGGCTAGGCGCCGGAGCGGTTCTGCCTGCTCCTGCGGACTGTACCGTGGAGGCATCTGGCGGCACGGCGGCAGTGGCCTGACCCGGTACCGGTGCGGCATCCAGGCCAGACAGAGGCAGGTGCTGGTTACTGCCGATAAATTCCAGGTTCTGCAGCGCCACGTCCGACGCCCGGCGATTGTATCTTGGCCTGTCCTGAATGGACTCCGGCTGCGCGGGAGCCGGCTGGTTCGCGGCTACTGCCGGCTCTGCGGGCTGGTCGGTGGCGGACGCCGAGGGACGAGGACGTCCGAACCGGAAAACACCGGGACCGGGCTTGTAGGTACCCGGCTTCAGCATGCGCGCCTGCTCGGCCAGGGTGAAACCGGGCGCGACGCTGCTTCTCCCGCCGCTGGCTGCAGCGAGCTCGCCCGTGGGCTGTCCGGCGGTAGCCAGCTCGTCTGCCTGGGGCGGCTGCACAGTCGCATCATCCCGGTCGTATGCACCTGCGCCGGCAGCGACAACAGCGCCTACCGCCCTGCGCATCGGCTCGACATAATCGTCGTCGGTAATTTCCTCGACTACCTGGTCCTCGCTCAGCAAACGTTGCTTGAGCACTTCGTGGGCGCAGTCAGACCAGCGGCCGAAATGGGCCGACTCAGCCGGGTCTGGCATACGGTGCTTGCGGAAACCGCGCATGGCCTCCATAAAACGCTGTTTTACGGCCCGGTAATGGTAAATATGGCTCTCGGTGGCCAGCGGCACCAGATCGTCGCCACCCCGGATGATCAGCATCTGGGGCGGTAACTGGCCCTGCAGGCTGTGCAGCAGGTCGGCCAGGAAACATAGACGGAAAGCGGCATGCGAGCCGCTGCGCGCCTGCGTATCGCAGGGGATGTAAAGAAAATCGCCAAGCTCTGAATAGCCGCTGGTGCGCACCAGCAGATTGGCTGCGCCGGAAAGCGGACCCAGGGCGAGTTGGCCATTGACAATAAAATCGGCGCCTTTACGCATTGCCTCCAGGGTGGCCCGGCGCCGCTCCGGCTCCTGGGCGTCCCAGTCGATGAGGCGGACGTCCTTGCCCTCGGAGCGCAAGGTGTCGGCCATATCGTCCTGGGGCTCTGTGCTGTCCCCGGGGGGCAGGCTGCCCATATCCGGTGGAATACCGTGGTCGGGATTCTCCAGGGTGAGTCGTTCCATCCAGCAGGCGAAGGGTGATTCCCTGAAGAGCACGACATCTTCTGAGGTGTAGGTTACGGCGTTATCGACACTGTAGCGGTACATAGCTTACGGCTCGTTTCCCCTTGCGGCTGAAAACAGCATAAGTCCTATTTTCACTTAAGCCGTTTGGGTATTTATATCGGAATGACTCCCGGGTGTCCACGCAATCGACAATAAACTCGCCCGAGACCGCTCCACAGGCTTTTTTTGCTGATAATTTGATCAATTTGCGGGGGGTCAGGGCCGGCGATAAACCGTTGCACCACCTATCACCGTTTGCTCCACGGACAGCTCACGCATTTCCAGTGGGTTCAGCAGGGGGTTACCGGAAAGCACCACCAAATCGGCGTATTTGCCCGGCTCCAGTGAACCCCTGTCGCCCTCCTGGAAGACCTGCCAGGCCGCATCGATCGTGACGGCCCGCAAGGCATCCATTACCCCAATCCGTTGCTCGGGTCCCAGCACGTCCCCGCCATAACTTATACGGAATACCTGGCTCCACACGGCCTGTAGAGGCAGCATAGGCGTCACTGGCGTATCCAGGTGCGAGCTGAAGCGGAGCTGGTAATCCTGCGCCCACTTCGCGGGACTGATAACAGCGGCTCGCTCCGGCCCCAGAAAAATATCCCGATGGCGATCACCCCAATACCAGGTGTGGGCGGAAAAGAAACTGGGAGTGACACCGAGATTTTTCATTCGCGCTACCTGGTCCTGCCGGGCCATCTGGGCATGAATGAGAATCATGCGTGGATCCGCCACCGGGTGCTCGCGCTGGGCTGACTCGAAGGCGTCCAGTATGTCCTCAATCGATTCATCCCCGTTGCCATGAATGGCAATCTGGTAACCGGCCTTGTGCAGCGCTGCGACCTGGGCGAACAACTTTTCCCTGGGAATGGACGGGTAGCCGCGATAACGGGCGTCGCCGTGGTAGGGTGTGTAGTAGGGCTCGCTCAGGTAGCCGGTATACCCCTGGATACTACCGTCGGCCACCAGTTTCACCGCACCCATCACCACCCGGTCGCTCTCGTAATCCGCGGGATCGTAATCGCCGTTCAGGAGCGAATCGCCAAACTCGGTCTCAAAGGGGAAGAGCACCAGCCGCTGGGGAATGATACCCAGCTTGCTGAAAAGCGACAGGCCTGTAGCGAGCTTCTTGCTGACGCCGCCGGACTGGGCCGTGGTCACGCCCCGCGCGGCATACTCATTAGCAGCGAACCTCATCAGGCGATACGTATCGATCAGGCTCATATCCTGCATCTTCACCAGGATGCCCAGTCGCGCGGTTTCCTCGAGCAAACCATTGAGTTCGCCGGACCCCGGTTCCCGGCCGATAACCCCACCTTCCGGGTCCGGCGTGTCCGCGCTTATGCCCACAGCTGCCAGCGCCGCGCTGTTGGCTACCAGCATATGCCCGGAGATATGCATGGCCACCACCGGTTGCTCCGTTGATATGGCGTCCAGTTCCGCCCGGGTGGGGTGGCGCCGTTCGGCCAGGAGGGTGTCGTCGTAGCCAAAGCCGGAAACCCACTTGCCTGCGGGTGTTTTGGCGGCCTGCTCCCTGAGAGCCGCCAGCACATCGCCCATGGTGGTGAGCTTGCCTATGGGCGGGCTGTTCAGGTCCGCGGAGATCACCTTCATTCCGGAACCGGGAAAATGCCCGTGCGCATCGATAAACCCGGGAAGAAGGGTACGCCCCCGCAAGTCCACAACCTCGGAGTCCTCCTGCGCCAGCGCCATTACCTGCTCAGTACTGCCCACCGCCTCTATGCGGTCGCCGCGCACGGCGAGCGCTTCAACTACCCGGTTGTCGGCATCCATGGTGAGTACCGTGCCATTGATGAACAGCTGGTGGGCCGGCGGTTCGGGCAGGCGCGTGGCCATCCTGACCAGGAGTCCGAAGCCGACCAAAAGGGCCGCGATGACGACCAGTACAGTTTTCCATTTCACGCTGATACCTCTTTGCTTATTCATGCAAGGTGCATTTCAGGCGACTGCGCCGGCAGCCGGGCCGATCACGATGTCGGCCAGCCGTGCCCGGTGCCAGGCGGCGTCGCCAAACAGCATCTGGCTGTGCTTCTGGCGCTTGAAGTACAGGTGTACGAAACACTCCCAGGTGAAGCCTATCCCGCCGTGCAATTGCACGGAACGCCCCGAGGCCAGGGCTGCACAGTCGCTGGCAGAGGCCTTCGCCATGTGGGCGTACTGCGGTGCCCTGGCGGGCTCGCAGTCGATAGCGCAGGCCGCGTTATACACCAGGGACTTGGCCTGGTCGATCTGCAGCATCACATCGACCAGCGGGTGTTTCACCGCCTGGAAAAAACCCAGGGGTCGATCAAACTGCTGGCGGGTGCCGACATACTCCACCGTGGTCTGCAGCTGCCATTCGGCGGCGCCCACGATATCCGCCGCCAGTACGGTCCATATCGCCGGCATGGCCTCGGCCAGCGCCGCCTGCCCATCGGCGCAAACCTCGGTCGCTGTGACATTCGCGAAGCTGATGTGCGCCTGGTCCCGGGTGAGATCGACGATGGCGTCGGGGTGCACGGTGATACCCTGGGCGTCGGCCGGCACCCAGTAAAGCCCGACGTTGCCGCCGCAATGCGCGCTGACCAGCAATCGATCGGCCTTGCCGGCGTCCTGCACATACCACGCGGTGCCATTCAAGCGACCATCCGTGCAGGTGACTTCGCAATCGCCCGGGACCCACGAGCCGCGTTTATCGGTAATGGCGAGGCTGGCTGAATACCCCTCGGCTATTTCCTGGAGTGCAGGCAGGCCGGCCGCGCCGCAGGCTGCCAGCACATAACTCGCATTGATGGTTCCCAGCAGCGGGCAGGGAAACGCGGCCTTGCCCAGTTCCTCGGCCAGGCCGGCAACTGCCACCGCCGGCATACCCACTCCCCCGGCCGCTTCCGGCACCGCCAGCATGGTCCAGCCGAGCTCGACCATCTCCCGCCACAGAGCGGCGTCCCACTGGCACTGTCCGGTCCGCTCGGGCCGGTGCTCGGCGGCCACCAGCGCGTGCAACGTGGCGGTGGGGAATTTATCCGCGAAGAACTTGCCAGCGGACGCCTTGAGCAGTGCCGCCTCCTCACCAAAACCAAAATTATCCGGTTGAGACATCGTATTCCCCTTATTTGGATTTCGGCAGGCCGAGCACGCGCTCACCCAGGATATTACGCTGCACCTCACTGGTGCCGGCGGCGATGGTCATTCCATAGGAGTTCATGTAGGCCAGGCTCCACTGGCCACCGGCCGGCGCATTGTCATCGCCGAGGTACAGGGATGCACTGGCCCCGGCCACCTCCAGCGCGAGGGCGGCCGTATCCTGGCTGATCTCACTGGCAAGTAATTTGTTCTGCAGCTGCACCCGCATGGGGTGGTCCAGCAGGGCCGGCACCCTGGATCGCCGCTGGTTCTGGGCGAGACCGGTTTCGCGAATGAGCTGTTGCATGATGCGGTCTCTGAGCAGGGCGTCGTCAGCGGCAGGCCTGCCGCTGCGCTCGACTGTCCTGGCAAACTCTACGAGGCTGCTCGCACTGGTGGTATGGCCGCCCTTGTTCTTCAGTCCGCCGGCGCGAGGCGTTTGCAACTCCCCTGCCCCGCGCTCATGCAACAGCGTGGTCATGGCGACCTGCCAGCCCTTGCCAAGCTCGTCGAGGCGGAGACTGTCATCCACTTCCAGGTCGTCAAATATCACCTCGTTGAAGCCGGTCTCTCCGGTGATCTTGATCAGTGGCCGCACCGTCACACCCTTGCCCAGGGCAGAGCGTATAGGCACCACAAAATAGGACAGGCCATCGTACTTGTGGGATTTGTCGGTTCGCAGCAGCAATATCATCCACTCGGCAAAGTGCGCGAGGGAGGTCCATACCTTGTGACCGTTAATCACCCACTTGTCGCCCCTGCGCTCGGCGAAGGTCTGGACACTGGCAAGATCAGAACCGGCACCAGGTTCGCTGAAGCCCTGGCACCAGATGTCCTCCCCGGAAAACAGCCGGGGCAACAGCCGTTGACTGAGTTCAGGTTGCCCGTGGTAGAACACGGTGGGCGCCGCCATACCAAGGCCTATGATATTGGGAAAGTACGGTGTGCGCGCCGCCAGCATCTCTTCATTAGCTACCCGCTGGCAGTCCTTGCGACCAGCACCGCCCACCTCTTGCGGATAGTCACAGCCGACCAGCCCGGCGTCATAGGCGGATTTTTGCCAGGCCTGCAGGTAGGTCAGCTGCTCCATCGTCATAATTTCCAGCGCGCTCAGGGGCAGGCGTACCGAGGGGTCCGCCGGTCGGTTTGCCGCCAGCCAGTGGCGACAGTACTGGCGAAATTCAGCCTGTTCAGCACTGTCCTTGTGGGCGCTTTCTGCCATGGTAATCTCCTGTGTGAAGCGGATAACTCGAATGCCTGGGTGAATTCTACCGGGGGGTTGCCTCACGGCAAGTAAAAGCGGGCCGCATTACCCGCCCGGTCTAACAATATTTGCCGGCAGGCGCCGGGCGCGGTGTTGACAGGCCCGAAGCTGGCGCAGTGCGGTGTAATTATTGTTTAGTAATGAGGCGGCCGCTCCTGTGCGGCTCCCGCAGCCTGCGGTTCGCCGTGCTCATCCTGGCGCTGCTTGAGCAACTGAACCTGCCGCCGTAACACCAGGATTTCCTGTTGTTGTGAAGCCAGTGCCCCGTTGAGCTCCCGCAACAGGTCCTCCTGGTAGGCCAGTTGCGTCTGCACGTCGATCAGTTGCGCAGCAAAATCGTCTATACCTGCCAAACCCGGCTCTCCTTCACTTGTGTCTGTTCCCGTCTCTTTGGGCAAGCTAATATACTGCCGTACTGACACAATGGCACGGCCTGATCCATGAGCAAGAATAAAAAGAGCAACCTGGTCTATTCCACCGAAACGGGACGCCTCTGCCCACAGTGTCACCGGCCCGTGGCCGATTGCGTATGTGGCAAGGACCGCCCCGCAGCGCTCGGGGACGGCATTGTTCGACTGCATCGGGAAACCAAGGGTCGCGGCGGCAAGGCGGTTACCCTCATCACCGGCCTGGGCCTGCCCCGAACGGAAATGCAGGACCTCGCCCGGGCTCTCAAGCAAAAATGCGGCGTGGGCGGCGCGCTCAAGGACGACCATATCGAAATCCAGGGCGACCAGCGACCAACACTCAGGGCCGAACTTGAAAAACGCGGTTTCACGGTAAAAATCGCGGGTGGGTAACGCAGCAGCCCGAGTGTCCTGGCCGTGCTGTGCTGCGCAAATAAAAAAAGGCCACGTAATGTGGCCTTGAGTTGTTTTGCCGGGGTCTACAGGTCGTAGCCGCGCTCGTCGTGCAGCACGAGATCCAGCCCCTGGGTTTCCTCGTCACCATCCACACGCAATCCCACCAACGTGCCCACTACCTTCAGCAATACGAATGTCACGACAGCGGTGTAAACGAGCGTCGCCAGCACGCCGGTGCCCTGTACCATCAACTGGCCCCCGATGCTGGAGATACCGTCGGAGAATCCATTACCGCTGAAGATGCCCAGCTGGGTGGAACAGAAAATCCCGGCCAGCAGGGTACCCAGGATACCGCCCACGCCGTGCACGGGAAATACGTCCAGGCTGTCATCGACCTTGAGCTTGTTTTTCAGGTAATTGGTGGCGAAATAACAGACGACACCGGCTATCAGACCTATCACGACCGCAGCGGCGGGGCCGACCGATCCGGAGGCCGGAGTAATCGTTCCCAGGCCCGCCACCATGCCGGTAACCGTACCGAGCATCGAGGGCTTGCCGTGGCGAAGCCATTCCATCGACATCCACGCAAGGGCGCCGGCTGACGCGGAGAGGTGAGTTACCAGCATGGCCATTGCCGCGCTGCCGTCGGCGGCTACCGCCGAGCCGGCGTTGAAGCCAAACCAGCCGACCCACAGCATACCCGCTCCGGCTACCGTGAGTGTCAGGTTGTGCGGTGGCATCGCGACCGTGCCAAAGCCGCGGCGCGGGCCGATCATCATTGCCGCCACCAGGGCTGCCACGGCCGCGGTGATATGAACGACCGTACCACCGGCGAAATCCTGCAGGCCCATATTACCCAGCCAGCCGCCTCCCCAGACCCAGTGGCACACCGGCGAGTAGACGAGCACCAGCCACAACGTACTGAACAGCAGCATGGCGGAAAAACGCATCCGCTCGGCGAAGCCGCCCACGATCAGTGCCGGGGTGATAATAGCGAACGTCATCTGGAAAATGGCGAAGAGCGTTGCGGGCACTGTGCCGTTGACTGAATCCATGCCTATGTTGGCAAAAAACATATTGCCGAAATCGCCTATCCACATGCCCTGCTCTACACCGTCACTACCGAAAGCGATGGTGTAACCCACCGCGAACCACACCAGCGACATCAGGCAGGTCAGGGCAAAACACTGCATCAGGACTGACAGTACATTCTTGGAACGTACCAGGCCGGCATAAAAGAGGGACAAGCCGGGAATTGTCATGAACAATACCAGGGCGGTGGAAGTGAGTATCCAGGCCGTGTCGGCGCCGTTGATCTCCTGGGCACTGGCGCTGCTGGCCGCCAGCAGCGAGACGGCCCCCAGGGCCAATGATTTCATCGTTTTCATCGTAACCTCCAGGTTCAAAGTGCGTCTTCGCCGGTTTCGCCGGTGCGAATACGGATGCTCTGCTCAAGCGGACTGACGAAAATCTTGCCGTCGCCGATCTTCCCGGTATTGGCGGCACCGATTATGGCCTCTATCGCCGCTTCCACCTGGGAATCACTCAGCGCCAGCTGCAGCCTGATCTTGGGCTGGAACTCAACAATGTACTCGGCGCCCCGATAAAGCTCGGTGTGTCCCTTCTGGCGACCGTATCCCTTGACCTCCTCTACGGTCATACCGGAGATACCGATCTGGTTCAACGCATCGCGCACATCATCGAGCTTGAACGGCTTGATGACCGCCGTAATCATTTTCATTGGACTTACCTCAGCTGGTACGATTTGAATTTATGGCGTTATGGCCCACCCGTATACCCGCACGCAGGTTGTGCCTGGCTGGCTGCCGGTGGTCCCGCACCATGCGGAGGGCAAATCCTGCCACACTGGACTGCAAAGGTTAAGGGCAAGAGGTGAATTTCGGACCTACAGACCGACGGGACCCTGCCGCTGGCCGTGACTGTTGCGGGTGAAGTACTGCCCGATGATGACCCACCGGGGCGCCACTACACTATAGGTTTACCCAGCTGTTGAGGGCGCGCAGGCGAAAGCGCGTACCCCCGGACTCCAGCACCACGGAGTCGGGCAGAATCTCCTCGATTTTCACCGCGCCGATCGTGCCGCCGGCACGCAGGGTTTTGCCGTTTATAACAACACTCGAGCGGGCACTGTCCCCGGAATAGTCATGGCGCTGGTACATGAGGGTGGGAATAGCATCCTTCTTCTGCTGGGACAGGCTCGACAGGAAAGGCACGCCGTTGTCAGCCAGCCGCGAGTCCGCGAGCTCGGCCTTGGCACTGGAGACCAGTTGTTCGATGTCGATCGTCTCCTCCTGGCGGGACTCGGCTGCCCCCCTTGCCGGGCCGACCTCCGCTGCCGCCGCATCGCTTGCATACGCGGCCCTGGCCGGCTCAACCTGATCTTCCCGGGACTCCTGTGATTCCTGCTGATACAGGGCGGCCACGCTCTCATCCAATGGCGCTGCACCGACCGGGTGTTCCGCTACCGCGAGCGGGTGCTGCACCGGGCTGGCAACGGTGACGGTTGGCGGCGCCGGCAGGGGGTCAGACCCCGGCTCGGTAAACGTTTGCGCAAGCGGCTCCACCGGCTCAACCTGCCCTGGCTGCCGTGCCTGCTCAAGCTGCGCTACCTGCTCTACCTGCTCAACCTGCTGAATCTGCTGAATCTGCTCTACCGGCTCAAGCTGTGCCACAGCCGCCGGCGCGTCCATGACCGCCGCCCCGGCCGGGGGCGGGAGCCCGGGTCGTGGGGATCGATCGACCAGCAACCAGCCAATGGCAAACACGGCCAGCGCGAGCGCCGCAACCAGCAGCCACTGGACCCAGTTCACGCTGTCTGCCGGGCGGCCCACAGGATGGCTGGAGGACAGTCCGGGCATCCCTTCGCTCTCCTGGCGGGAGCGGTTCAATGCGTCGAGAATCAGTGACATCGGTGGGTCCTTCTCTTGACCAGATACCCCAAAAACCAGCTCATCGCGTTACCGCGCTGTCCCCGCCCGCCCCCAGGCGTGCTCGCGCCGCCGCCGCGGTCAGGTCAATACCGGTCGCTTCATTGAGCCTGAGCAGGGTCTGCATTCCCACGACGCCATCGTCTTGCAGACCCTGTTCCCGCTGGAACAGGCGCACGCGGGTCTGCAGCGCTGCATTGAAGCGGCTGTCAGCCAACGCCTGTTCCTGCCCGTCGAGGCGCGCAAACAACTCCGCCACACGCGCCACTGCAGGGCTGTTATCCCCAAGGCCCAGGGGCCGGTTAAAACCCTCGGGTGGATGCCACAGCAGACGGTAGTTACCAGTCCAGGCGGGACCCAGCAGGCTGAGGTCTGCCTCCCCGATGCCCCCGGGCGTGGCTACCCAGGCACGACGACCATTCATGCCGAGGAAGACAACTCCCGCGGCGAAACGTTCGGGCGTGACCATGTCCAGTAGCAGCGGGCGATCGAAGTCAGACAGTTCGTCCCAGGTGCCGGCTCTACCCGCCACGCAGGCCAGGCCGTCGTGCACCTGGCCTGCACACAGGTCCAGCGGCAGCGGGACGGCGCTGTATACAGACCACAGCTGCGTCAGGGCGGCCACCGGGGAGAGCATCCAGTCGAGCTCGCCCGCGGCAGCCTCTGGCGTGCTCTTATCCGCGGGCGGCAGGACCGCTGCAGGCGGCCGCGACACCACGGCGGCAGTCGATGCCGCCGGTGCGCTAGCCGGCGCGGGGTCAACCCTGCGCGGGGCCTCGGGCTGCTGCACCAGCTGTGGCGGCGCCTGCCGGGCCTGCCACCACCAGCCAGCCGCCGCGACCAGCAACAGCCCACCCAGTAGGGCCATCAGCCAGAAGCGGATCGGTTTCGCGCCGGCGCCCGCGGCCTCCTCCCCCATGACCTCACGCGCGGCGATGCGCAGCATGCCGAGATCCGCTGCACCCAGGTTGCGGCTGTATGCGCCCAGCATCATGCGATCACACAATACGTTGATCAGGCGCGGAATGCCGCGGGTATAGCGGTGAATACCCCGCACCACAGGCCCGGGAAACACCTCCTGGCCCGGGTTCATTCCCGCTACCTGCAAGCGGTGGCGGATGTAGGCACCCGTCTCCTCCTGGCTCAGGGGTTCGAGATTGTAGCGCGCGGTAATACGCTGGTTCAGCTGGCGCAGCTCTGGCCGCCCCAGCATCTGGGCCAGCTCCGGCTGGCCTATGAGGATGATCTGCAGCAATTTCTCGCTGTTGGTTTCCAGGTTGGTAAGCAGGCGAATCTGCTCGAGCACATCGAAATCCAGGTGCTGGGCTTCGTCAATCATCAGCACCGTCTTGCGACCCCGCCCGTGATTGTCCAGCAGGTAGCGATGCAGCTTGTCCGTGAGGGTCTTGAGGGTATGGCTATCCTGATCGTAGCTGATACCCAGCTCATCACAGACCGTGGCAAGCAACTCCATGGCATTGAGTGCCGGGTTGAGAATAATTGCAATATCGGTGTCGTCGGGCAACTGCTCCAGCAGGCAGCGGTTGATTGTGGTCTTGCCGGTACCCACCTCACCCGTGAGCAGAATGAACCCGCCCCCGGCGCCGACCCCGTACAGCAGATGCGCCAGCGCGTCCCGGTGACGGGGACTCATGAACAGGTAGCGCGGATTTACCGCTATGGAAAAAGGCGCTTCAGTGAGTCCGAAATATTGGTGGTACATGCAGCCGCCAGCCATTCGCCAGTGCGTAATAACGTGGCGAGCATTATGCCCAAGGGCAGAAGTCAAAGCTATTCACTTCACCGCCGGGTAAACCCGGCGGTGGATAGACAGTCTCCTATTGGTCGCCTGTGTCGGTACTTTCGGCCTCAGGTCCGGGGACCTGGTGCTCCCGTGACGGCTTGTTGACAGGCATGCTGGCAGCGAACACCGCTGTCGCCGTAAGAATGGAAAGAACCACGTACACTATGGAATGAACGAACATACTCAAACCTCCTCTGAGTTTTGGTTTGAGCGCCCATTGAAGCAATCGACAATAGAATAAACATACTAATAGGCCCGGAAATCCTGCCTGAAAGGACCCGGAAAATTCAATATTTACAATGTTTTCAATAGCTTACAAATACCGGGAACTATGGCATTTATGTAATTATTGCCAGTTGGCACCCGGTGCACGCCTGACAGGCCTGCCACCCAGTGGCCAGGCAGGCGCTTCAATCCGCGCCCATCAAGTGACTGTCCCGTCACACTAGCTGCCGCCAGGGCCTCCTCCCGCGCCCAGACTGGCTGTCGCGCGATTGTCGCCTAAACTGCGTCGCTCGGCATTGTAATCCCGCCCGGTCTTGCGCGTATCGACATCGCTGCGCCAGGTTTTCGGGGCCTCGGATTCAGCCGTGCGCCGGCCGGAATCCACATTGGCTGGCGGTACACGCACTTCCGCGGTGGACGCCGTGGCCTCACAGCCCTTGTCGGAAAAGCTGGTACGGCCGGTCGCCTGGTCGACGCACATATACACCCGGGCCGCTGCCAGCTGCGGAAGAAGCAGGAGGAGCAATACAAGAACGCGCATAGAATTTCACCCGGCGCCATTGCGCCCGTCACCATTACCCGACCAGCGTAGGGCCCCACCGGCAGCGAATCCACGACTAACTGTCGAAATCTCCAGTTAGGCGACAGGGCATACCGGGCTCCGCGGGGCGGACTTGCTAGCCACTCTCCGCGGTGACGGTCGCCAGCAGCTCAAGCGCCTCGTCACACCAGGCCAGGAATTGCTCGCCCTGGGCGATACCCATAGTGAGGGCGAGATAGACCCCCTTGCGACGGGTGGGAAGTGTTTCCGGGAGACTGTAGTGGCGCCGCCGGATTTTCTCGTAGAGGTAAAGCCTGCGCATCATGTCTTCCCTGCGCGCGGTGATCTCGCCCGCCAGGTGGCCGGCATTGCTGCTATCGAGGTTGTAGAGTTTGACCAGCAGGTCGTCCTTGGCAGCCTGGGTACGGGTGCTGCCAAAAACCCACTCGGCCAGCGCCTCCCGCCCCGCCCTGGTCATGCCATAGACGATTTTGTTGGGCTTGCCGCGCTGGCTGACCTCCCGCTTGCTGAGCCAGTGCTTGTCCGACAGCTTGCGCAGCTCCTGGTAGATCTGCTGGTGGGACGCCTGCCAGAAGAAGCCCAGGGACGTCTCGAAATCCCTGGCCAGTTCGTAACCTGACAAATCATCTTCAAGCAGGGCTGTCATAATCGCGTGACCCAGCGCCATGGTGTAAATCCCCCTCGTTAGCCAGCCCACAGCATACCCCCCAGCGCGAACCATATGCAAAAATATGCATAATTTATTGATATGCAATGTTTTGCATAATAAACTTCTGCCTATGGGGTAGGGGTACATGGTTTTCGTAGGGGAATTTTTTGGGGGCACTTTCCCAGAACCTGCGCGGGGCCCTGCGACTGCCGCTGGTGGCTGCACCTGCCTCCACGCTAGGGGTACATGGTTTTCGTAGGGGAATTTTTTGGGGACACTTTCCCAAAACCTGCGCGGGTCCTGCGACTGCCGCTGGTGGCCGCACCTGCCTCCACGCTAGCGGTACATGCTTTTCACACGGAGATTTTTTTATGGCACTTCCACAAAACCTGCGCGGGGCCCTGCGACTGCCACTGGTGGCTGCACCTTTGTTCATCGTGTCCAACCCGGACCTGGTCATCGCCCAGTGCAAGGCCGGCATCGTCGGTTCCTTCCCCGCGCTCAATGCGCGGCCCGCAGCACAGCTGGAGGTCTGGCTGCAGCGTATCACCAGTGAGCTTGACGCCTACAACCAGGCGAACCCGGACCGCCCGGCTGCACCGTTCGCGGTGAACCAGATCGTGCACGGCTCGAATGACCGCCTGCAGCACGACCTTGAAATGTGCGTGAAATACAAGGTCCCGATTGTTATCACCTCACTGGGCGCCAAGGCATTCGTTAACGATGCAGTCCACTCTTACGGGGGTGTTGTATTCCACGACATCATCTCAAACCCGTTCGCGCGCAAGGCGGTGGACAAAGGGGCCGATGGACTGATCGCGGTGGCTGCAGGCGCTGGCGGGCATGCGGGAACGATCTCCCCCTTCGCCCTGGTACAGGAAATACGTGAGTGGTTTGACGGGCCCCTGCTGCTGTCAGGGTCCATCGCCACCGGGGACGGTATACTCGCGGCCCAGGCCATGGGGGCAGACCTGGCGTATATCGGCTCGGCTTTTATCGCCACGGTGGAAGCCAACGCGGAACTGGCCTACAAGCAGGCCATCGTCGAAAACAACGCGGCCGACATCGTCAACAGCAACCTGTTTACCGGCGTGCACGGCAATTACCTGCGCCCCTCCATTATTGCCGCCGGGATGGACCCGGATAATCTGCCCGATGGGAATATCTCGGCCATGAACTTTGGCTCCGGCGGCGATACCAGCGCCAAGGCCTGGAAAGACATCTGGGGCTGTGGCCAGGGAATAGGCGCCGTAAAAGCCGTGCTGCCTGCCGCCGACCTCGTGGCGCGCCTGCAGCGGGAATACGAAACCGCCAGGGCAAGGCTGCTGACGCCGTGAAAGCCGGCACGCCGCCCTCCCCGGCGGCGGGCATGAAGCGCTACAGGTTTACCAGACTATTCCTTCCCTGCCTCGGTAGCAGGCGCCTGGGCGGGGGCCACGTACCACTGCCCGGGCGGGACGAGCTTGGCATCTTCCGGATCGGCCACGTAATTGGGCGACATGATCTGGACACCGTATTCGTTGAAGACATCCTGGATGCTGCCAATAAGCGCGCTGTAGAGAAGATTCTTCCTGGATGCATCCCGGCAGTATGCATTCACCTGATAGACCACGGTAAAATCACCCAGCGATTGTTGCAGGACAAACGGTGCCGGCTCCTTTTGCAGCCCCTCGACCCTGTCGGCAGCGGCCAGCAACATGGCCTCCACCTGGCGCCAGGACGCATCGTAACCTATCCCCACTTCCGCATGCAGGATCAACCCGGGTTCCCGCTGGTAGGTGGAGTAATTGATAACGGCGCTGCCGAGCATAACCGAGTTCGGGATATTGTATTCCTCGTTTTTCAGCGAACGGATACGCGTATTCATTGTGCGCATATCCACCACCTCGCCCTCGAGTTCGCCGACCCGGATACGATCGCCCTCACGAAAGGCACGGCGGTAGATCAGGCTGTAACCCGCAATAATATTGGCGATAAAGGACGATGAGCCAATCGACAAGATAACACCGAAAAAAATGCTCATGCCCTTGAAGGCCTGGGAGTCAGAGCCTGGAATATACGGATAGGCGATAACCACGGCGAATACGATGACAGCCACCCGGATGATCCGGTACGTGGGCAGCGCAAGATCCCGGTCAAAGTTCTGCAAACGGATCCAGCCACGATGCACCCGCTGGAAAAAAGTGCTGATTGCCCGCAGGATAAAGCGCACCACAAACGCGAGTATGACCAGGAAAAACAGGTCCGGCAGTGAATCGATAATGCCCGAGCCAATTTCCCTGATGGGTTCCAGCACGAGCCTGAATATCTGGGAGGCCAGGGGGCGCGTCCAGGGGTAAAGCCCCAGGATCGTCGACAGCCACACCAGGGTCAGTGCAAACAGTGCCACTGCCCGCACCGCGCGCAACAGGGCGCCCAGCCAACCCCAGATCTGGCCTGCATCGAGAATACGGTGTGACGCCTGTTCGAGCTGCTCGATGTGGCGCTTTACCCGGCGTTCAACAATGCGGTTTAACCAGCCAAATAACACCACCACCGCCCAGGCCAGCAGGGCTGCCAGCGCCGTTGCACCCACCAACAGCCCGGTGCTGCGCAACAAATGTTGCGGGCTGCGCCATTCACGATACTGCTTTATCGCGTGGGATATCCGCGTCCTAGCCCCGCCGGCAACGAGCTTCAGGGGAACCTTCTCCACTTCGGCGTCGACGGGAAAAAAGATCACCAGCGATTCACCATTGACCATAAGGCTGACGCGGTCATCGGCCGGCTCGATGGTGATGCTCTCGGGGTCAATCGCAGGATCCGACGCGACGGCGATAATCCGCTCGAGCACCTGGCGGGCCCGGTAGCTGGCTGGCACAGCGGAAGTACCGCGCAGCCTGAAAAGCGTCTCACCATCCAGAATGACTGGTGCAATGAAAGTACTGTCTTCCAGGTGTTCAGGCGCCTCCTGGTCCTGCGCAAGTGCGCTCAGGGAAAACGACAGCAGCAAGGTGACCAGGCAACAGAACTTCGCGCGCATTTTTATTATTTCACTTCAGCCGACAGGGCAACGGCGACAGCATAAACGCCTGTGTCGCCGTGGCGCAAGCGCCTGGCCGGGTACACTCAGCTACAGCGAGGAAAACTTCACCACCCGCGCCGACACCGGCGGGTGCCGGTCTGCCCCGATCCAGCGCCAGCACAATGTGCCGTTACGATGGCCCGCGGTCTCCACCCAGTTCACTTGCGGCGGACGCTCGTGTGCCACCACAATCCGCACACTGCCATCCGCCTCGTAGTGGGCGGTGTGCTTGTTGAAGTGGATATTGTGGTAGCGGTAATCCAGCGACTCCATCCACCAGTTCTGCAATACAAAATTCCAGGTCTGGCAATCGGGTATGTCCGGGGCCTCGATCAGCAGGGCCTCGTCCTCCGCCAGGGACCAGGTGCTGTGGAAATAGTAGATATTCGGGTCGCCGCCGATAGCCTGGCAATACGCCTGGTCGGCCGGGGCCACCTGGTTGACCGTGGGTAGAAAGCTTTCAGCCCAGCCCTGGAACAATCCGGTGGTGTTTTTCACGAACTGCACCGCGCCCTGCAGGCCCCTGTCCAGTTTTTCCGGCGTCAGTGCAGGCGGTCGCTCGTTTTCCGCGCCAATACGCTCAATCCGGATGTCGGCCCGGATTTCCGTGTTGCGGTCCTGGAATGTCTGGCGCACATTGACGGCATTGGTTTCCGGACCCATACGCAACCAGTTCCCGGGATGCTCACGCTGGCTGACGATAATTTCGAGCTTGCCGTCCCCATCGATCTCCATGTCCCGGGAGTCCAGGTAGCCGTCGGTTTTCATGCCACCGCCCGAACTGTAGCGATTGATCACGGTACCAAAACCCAGGTAATCCACGGTCCCGCGCGTGCCGGTGATACGGTAATCGTACTGCGGGTTCAGGGGTGCGCTCTGGTAAAAGTTGTCGGGGTTGTCCGCACCCATCTTTATCGTGTCATGTGCCGGTGAGCGCAACACGGGAAAGGCGGCATCGCCGCCCTCGACGAAGCTCTCCAGGCCGGCCCTGAGCATCCGCGCCAGGTACCGGTAACCCTCGGTCCGGTTGAACACGTCACCGGGGGCCTTGGGTGCATCCACCAGTTTGCCGGCTTCCTTGAGTGCGTCGCAGAAATCCGCCCAGGCCTGGCCGCTTAATACCCGCTCCTGTGCCGTGTTATCCGTCATATTTTCTCTCCCTATGCCATGGCCAGGCCGTAACGCCCGGCGTAATCGCCAAATAATGCTTCGACTTGCGCGGCCGTGATGCCGTAATCCGCCAGCCGGTACTCGTGCTTGCCGTACTTGCCGCGGGGATGCTCCGCCAGCCACTGCGCCATTGATGCCCTGCCCTTTTCACCCAGCGGCTCGCCGCGCAAACGGTATATGCTCTCGATACCCGGCCAGGGGTCTGCCACAAAATCGTCGTGCTGCAGATCGAGGAACTGGCCGGGATGCAGCGGCTCCAGCCGCGCCCGGTCGGCTTCGAAGGTATGCGTATAAATCCTGAGCATATCCATCCAGTCCCGGCCGATTTCGGCCCGATCGATATGGTCTGTGCCACTGCGTCGCAGGACCTCACTGAAACTGCAGCCCGAGGCCACCAGGCTCATGGGCGCACGGTGGGTCTGGACAATGATGGCGTCCGGATAGTATGCCAGTATTTGCGCGAGGCCCAGCTGGTGAAACGGCGCCTTGAGCACCCACTGCCCCGGGTGCTGCGATTGCAGCAGCTGCAATTGCAGCTTGTGCCAGGCGTAGCTGTCCCGGGCACACAGGTTCGCGTACAGCCAGTTGGCGTAACTGGGTATATGGAACATGGCTGAATATTCTACCGACATAAAATTCCGGTTGAGCAGCATATAGCACTCATCGGGCTCCTCGGCGGCAAGCAGGTGAGTCGCCATGAAACCGGGCAGGAAAGTCTCGGTCAGGGCCACGCCTTCACGCTGCCTGGCGATACGCGGGTCGGTGGTGTACGTCGCCGTCCGGGGTGGCGGCACGGGGTTCTGCGCCTCCCACAGCCGCAGGGTACGGTTGCCACTGTCCTGGTTCAGCATATGGTGCAGGGCAGTGGTACCGGTGCGGGGCAGGCCGACGATAAAAACGGGTTTTAGCACCCGCTCGTCGCGCACCTGTGGGTGGTTTTTCAGGTATTCCACGATTTGGAGGCGACTGCACAAACCGCTGTTAATCGTCATCTGGGCCCGAAGGAGGCCAAAGTCGTTCAGCCGCGCCTCGCCATTCAGGGCGTCCACGAGGCGTCCCAGTGGCTCGCTGAAATCGTCACCACCAAAATCCCGGAGTCCGGTCTGCTCCGTCGCCGCCTGTACCAGTTGTTCCTTGTCCAGCACCCAGTGCTCCAGCCCATGTCACAAGTGAAGCGCTAGCCTATTATCCCGGCCGTGCAGGGGCAATGCCGGGGGAGGATAAAGTCGGGCCGACAGCGACTATCTCCGGCGAGACCCGGCGCTGGTACAAGATAAAGAACTGTACTTGCACCCCGCTGGCCTTTATTCCAGGGTCAACACCGTGCACTATGACTCCCCTGTTATCAGCCTGGAGGAAAAATCGGATGAAAGTTGCCATAGTACCTATCAATCTTGGTATGCAGTCGCTGGAGCAGATGGTCGGCCTGGCACAGCTGGCAGAGAAACTCGGATTCGAGTCGGTGTGGACCTTCGAGCATGTGATGGTGCCAGTGGAATACGAATCCAGATATCCCTATAGCAAAGACGGCAAAATGGGCGGCGGCTCCGATGCCGCCTTCCTCGATCCCCTCATCGCCCTTACCGCCGTTGCCGCACACACCAAAACGCTGCGCCTGGGTACCGGTGTGAACATCCTTTCCCAGTCCAATCCCCTGCTGCTGGCCAAACAGGCCGCCACCCTCGACCTGTTGTCCAACGGGCGGTTTATGCTGGGCGCCGGGATAGGCTGGCTGAAAGAGGAATTCGACGCGATGGGCGTGCCCTTCGAGCGCCGGGGTGCGCGCTATGACGACTATATCGTCGCCATGCGCAAGGTCTGGTCCGGGGAGGTGGTCGAACACCACAGCGACTTCATCAACTGGTCGGGCTTCCAGAGTTACCCCCTGCCCGTACAGCCAGGCGGTGTGCCCATCGTAGTGGGCGGCGCCAAGGGCAAGGCTTTCGAGCGCATCGCCCGCCTCGGCGATGGCTGGTTCGCTCCAACCAACGATGCGGCCAGCCTGGCACCGATGCTGGAACAGTTGAAGGCCGCCTGCGCCGAGCACTCACGGGATTACAACACCATTGAAATCACCTCGATGTGGGATCACCAGGGCGGCCTGGATGCTATCAGGGCATTTGAGGATATCGGTGTGTCGCGGGTAATCGTGCCGCTATTCGCGCTGGGACGTGACCCGGTGACGGGGCTGCAATCACTGGCGGAAAATATCATCGCCAGGCTGTAGGGCGCGTGCGCCCATCCCGGGGCGCTGTTCAAAGCAACTGGCGCAACGGGAAGAACTGCCCGCGACCGCGGTGCGCCGCCAGCGCCAGTAGCAGTTCGGCGGTAGCCAGCGCATCGAGCAGCGCATTGTGTCCCTGGTGGGGCGGCAGTTGATAACGTTCCCGACAGGCGTGCAGGCGCAGGTCCCCGGGCCTGATCGGCTGTTCTTTTCGCCGGAGCAGGCGCTCCTCCTGTAACAGGGTATCAACAAGGGGCAGCAGCACGGGCGCGTTGAATTCGCGCCGGCTTACCCGGTCCAGGAAGGCCATGTCCAGAGCGGCGTTGTGCAAGACCAGCACTTTCCCCGCAGCGGCCGCAAGAAACCGCTGCAGAACCTCGGCCCCGGTTGCCGCACCCGTGAGCTCGCAGTCACGCAGGCTGTGAATGATGGCACTCTGCCCCACCGATCTCTGTGCCTGCACCAGGTAATGGCGGGCGCTCCCCAGGACAATCGCGCCTTGCTCCACCGCGACCCAGCCGATACTGAGCAGTTCACCGTCATCCGCGTCCAGCGAGGACATCTCGGTATCGACCACCAGAAAGGATACCTGGCGCCAATCGGTCCCAGTGGCAGGCAAGGGCTTTTGCCAGCAGCGCTGCAGGGCCGTCCCCGCGACACGACGAGTGTATGGCAGGCGCCGCAGCCGGACCTGCCACATCAACCCATGCCTGCCCGATAGGTCTGCCTGATTGCTGACTGGGCGTCGTCAATAATGGTGAAGGCATCGCGCAGCTGCTCCTTTGCCATCTTTGGCAAATCTTTCGGGTTCAGGAAATTGGAAACCGCTTCCCCGCGAAGGATCTGCCCACACTGGTGTTTTATCCGCAACTGCTGGATAAAGTGCAGGGCATCCACCAGGTTCCGGCTGTCGACGATCGTCATATGCCTGCCCTTGACCAGCGCTTTGAGTCGCTCATCGGTATTGACGGCGCCGATCGCATTGGCCAGTGCGCGCAAACGCACCATTTCCGTAACAGGTAACACTCCGCGCTTCTTGAGATCCAGGTAGTCCCGGTGTTCCCCGTCACGATCGACAACAAATCGCCTGAAAATACCCAGTGGCGGCTTGATGTCCAGGGCACTGGCCGCCATAGCTGCAAGGAAGATCGAATTACTCGACGCCTGTTTCAGCATCACCGCCTGTAGTTCGTCACAGAGCACCTGGCTGCCGTAAATACAGCGCAAGTCAAAGAATATACTCACCCGCATGGCTGCGTCCGGAGTGGGCGCGGACACCCAGCGACGCACTTTCTGTTGCCACTCGAGCAGGGGCTGGCGCCATTCGTCGTTTTTCGCCATGACATTGCCGGGGCAATAGACATAGCCGCATTCATTGAGACCGTCGCAGACGAAATCAGCCATGTCGGCAAACCACGGGCGCTGCCCGGGCTCCACCTGGTTATCGATGATGATGCCGTTGTCCTGGTCTGCACCCAGCAATTGTTCCGCGCGGGCCTGGGAGCCGAAGCCGAGCCAGCACCAGGCGACCGGGGCCGCGCCCAGTTTTTCTTCGGCCAGCTGAATCAGGCGCACCGTTACGGCATCGCTGATGGCCGTGAGCACCTGGCTCACATGCTGCGCGCGCAGGCCCGAATTCACCCACTGCACCATCAGGTTGGCCAGGCCGGACACCAGGTCCTTTATGCCCGCAACGTCATGCTGCCGGGATATGTGTTGCACCAGGTACACTGGGTCGTCCTGCTTTGCCAGGATAAGATCCGAGGTCGTTACAATACCCTTGAGTTCATCGTCGACCATGACAGGCAGGTGGTGAAAGGAGCGCTGTGTCATCAACAGGGTGGTGGCAAAGATACTCTGGGATCCGTCGATCGTTTCGGGATTCGACGTCATGATCTCACTCACCACTGTATCCGGCGGCAGGCCGCGGGCAACGAAACGCACCCGCAAATCCCGGTCCGTCACAATGCCCGCCAGTTGTCCTGCCGCCATGACAAAAGCGGAGGATACCCGCCGCGCCGCCATGGACTGCGCAACCTGCCGTACCGTGTCAGAGGCGCTGACCGTCAGCAGGCCCGTGCTCATCACGGTGCGCACCTCCTGCAACATGATGGCCGGTTCGCTCTGGTAGCGAGCAGCGCGCCGCAGGCGCCTGCTGCGCTGGCCGGTAAAATAGCGATCAAAATGGCGATGGGCATCCCGCAGGCCTCGATACACAGGATCGGGGAGCAGGTAAACCAGTGCATCCTCGATGACTGTGGCCTGCACCTCGCCCTGCTGGGCATTCAGGCCGCCAATATGAAAACTCTCGCCCTCCCCCAGGCGATCAAGCAGCTTGTTATCCGCGTCCCTCAACTCGACGGCACCACTTCGCACGATGCGCAAACCCAGCTGCACGGTGTTGCGGTCGAACACCTCACCGCGACAGTAATATTGCACCAGGATGCTGCCGACTGCCTGGTACAGGTTCTCCTTCGACAGTTCATCAAAAGGCAATGTCTGTGCGAGGAACTCTGCTACGGGCGCCAGCTCGGGAACAGCCAGTACAGGGTCCGCGGTCTCGCGGACAGCGGGTGCCGGCGCTTCCGTATCAATACCCATGGGTGTATTCAGCCCTCTTTCGACTGCAGGAATGAGGTGACTGCATCAGCAAAATAACTGGTGCCGCCAGCCATGGCCACCAGGTGGATACGCTCTCCGGAAGCCGGTTGCCGGACTATCTCCAGGCGCCACTGCAGGCCCTGCCCATCGACGGGGCGCATCACTGCCGGTTCAGGCTCATTGTCCGGCAGGCCGATTCCCAGTACCACGCCATCCAGCGCAATTGAGCTCGTCAGCAGCAGCTCGGCACCCGAGTGCGCCGGCGCCAGGTAGAGCCTGACATCTTCATTTTCGAGGTCACAGCGACCGCTGGCGTAACGGCAATTACTCTGTTCGACCAGCGGGTAGGACTTGCCCGCCACAGCTGGCTGCGGTGACTCGCCGGCAAGTTGCCCCGCCCCGAACCAGGCGAGCACTGCCAGTACCGGGGCCACAATCATTGCAATAAGGACGTGCTTGTTGGTAAAGACCATAGGGCTTGTTCCTTGTAAAACCCGCTCTATTATACGAAAAAGGAGGCACCGCAAGCGATGCCTCCCTGCTGGTCCCGGTTCGCCTCAGTGGCCGCCGGCATCACCGGCACCCGCCGGGATACGTATGTGTTCCACCAGGTCCCGAACGCTCTGGGGCGGCTCAGCAGTTACCATGCTTACCCCATAGGCTACCGCGAAGTTCACTATCGCTCCTACCACGCCAAAGGCGTTGGGCTCGATACCCATGAACCAGTTGGGCTGCATGCTGCCCAGGAACTCGGTGCCGGGGATAAACATGATGCCCTTGTGCTGGAACACATAGAACAGGGTGATCCCGATACCCGCTACCATTCCGGCAATGGCACCTTCCTTGTTCACTCGGCTGCTGAAGATGCCCATCATCAGCGCCGGGAAAATGGATGATGCCGCGAGCCCGAATGCCAGGGCTACCGTACCCGCGGCAAAACCTGGCGGGTTGAGCCCGAGGTAGCCAGCCCCCACGATGGCCAGCGCCATCGCCACCCTGCTGGCATTCAATTCCTGCCGCTCCGAAATGTCAGGGGCAATCATGCCCTTGAGCAGGTCGTGGGAGATCGCAGAGGAGATTGCCAGCAACAACCCGGCCGCTGTCGACAGGGCCGCCGCCAGGCCGCCTGCCGCGACCAGGGCAATCACCCAGTTCGGCAATTGGGCAATCTCAGGATTGGCAAGAACCATGATGTCATTGTCGATCTTCACCATATCGTTGGTAGCGGGATCGGCGCTGTACTGGACAAGACCATCGCCGTTCTTGTCCTCGTATGCCAGCAGTCCCGTCTTCTCCCAGTTCTTGAACCACTGGGGACGCTCGTCGTACACCAGGTACTCTCCCGGCGTCGGCTCGATTGTCTGCATCAGGTTCAGCCGCGCCATTGCACCAACCGCAGGTGCCGTGGTGTAGAGAATTGCGATGAACACCAGGGCCCAGCCAGCTGAACTGCGTGCATCCTTCACCTTGGGCACAGTGAAGAAACGAATAATGACGTGGGGCAGGCCCGCGGTACCAATCATCAGTGACATGGTGTATGCGAACATATTCAGGGTGCTCAGGCGAACATCCGTGGAGTAACGATTGAAGCCCAGGTCGGTGACGACCATATCAAGTCGGTCAAGCATGTAGGTGTCGGTGCCGGAAATCGTGCTACCCAGACCCAACTGCGGTATGGGGTTGCCGGTCAACTGCAGGCTGATAAAAATAGCCGGTATCGTGTAGGCCAGGATCAGCACACAATACTGTGCTATCTGTGTATAGGTAATCCCCTTCATGCCGCCCAGTACCGCGTAAAAAAACACGATGATCATGCCGATCAGCAGGCCGGTGGCATACTCCACCTCCAGGAAGCGGGAAAATGCCACCCCGACCCCTTTCATCTGTCCTATAACGTAGGTAACAGAGCACAGGATGAGGCAGATCACCGCCACCACGCGCGCGGTCCTGGAGTAAAACCGGTCACCGATAAATTCCGGCACGGTGAACTTGCCATACTTGCGCAGGTAAGGTGCCAGCAACATGGCCAGGATCACATACCCCCCGGTCCAGCCCATCAGGAACACGGAGCCGCCGTAGCCCATGAAGGAGATCATCCCCGCCATGGAGATGAACGACGCGGCGGACATCCAGTCCGCCGCCGTGGCCATGCCATTGGCCACGGGATGAACACCACCGCCGGCGACATAAAAATCCTTGGTAGACCCCGCCCGGGCCCAGAACGCGATTCCCAGGTAGAGGGCGAAGGTCGCGCCGACAACGAGATAACTGAGTGTTTGCAGTTCCATGATGCTCTCTCCTAGTCTTCTTCCACGCCGAACTCACGGTCCAGCGCAGCCATTTTTTTTGCGTAGTAGAAAATCAGTACCACGAACACGTAAATGGAGCCCTGCTGGGCAAACCAGAAACCCAGCTTGTAGCCACCAATCTGGACCTGGTTGAGCAGGTCAAACAGCAGGATCCCGCAGCCAAAGCTGACAACGAACCAGATCACCATCAGCTTGACCATCAGGGACACATTGCGGCGCCAGTATTCTTTCGCCTGTTGTTCTGTCAAAGGGGACATACCACACCTCCTGGGTGTTGTTATTGTTGCAGCCAGGCCAACTATAGCGGCTTTGGCGGCAACAGGATCTTAGACCTTGGTCGTGCCGTTGTTAAAACGCGTACTTGACTGCGAACTGCAGTCGACTCATATCGCCATCCCTGCCGTCCTCCAATTCCTTGCTGGCGAGAATCAGTTCACCACCGATCGACAATTTCGGGGCCGGGAGCCAGTTCAGGTTGGCGTGCATGGACTGGTAACTTTTTGCCAGGCTATCGGCGCTGGCGTAATTGGCGGTGGATGGATTATCCGCGCCGGCGGCGGAGACGGAAAACGTGCTTCTCCAGCGGGGACTCCAGTAATGCTGGTAGGCGATGAAGGCGCCCCACTGGTCAGCGGTACCGATATCACCGTCACTGTCGACATAGCCGTCATTAAACGCGTTGATGCCCATGTAGCGGCCCAGCGCGCTGCCGAAGTTGGCCATAAAGCGTAAGTCATCCTGTCCCAGCATCCACTTGCCGGAGAAACTCACGCCGTAAGCGTATGCACTGTCGCTGTCGACTTCGACTGCACCCTTGTCTTCACGCTTGCTGTAACGCAACTCCCGACCCAGACCAGCCACGCTCCAGCTCAGGTCGCCCAGCTTGCCGTTGTAGCGGGCGACAATGTCGGGCATCTCGTTACCGTTGTAATACAGCGTACTGCCGTCGACGCTGGCATCGTTGAGGCGCGTCGCCGGGTTCTCCACGGCCAGCTGCAGTCCGCCCATGGTCCAGCGAACCTGTGGCTGGCGCACAAAGATGGTGCCGGCCGGGCCGACAAAATCCAGTAAGTCAGGCAGTGCAGAGACGTTGAAAAAGGTCGACCAGCTCTGGCCTGCCAGTATCGAACTATCCTTGTCGTAATCCCACTGGACAAAAGCGTGGCGCAAGCGGGAATTCCAGGAGTTGGATATGCGCTCATCGCCTGAACCGCTGAGCATGAAGTCGAGTTCAATCCGGCTCGACACCAGGCCGGCATCCGTCCTGGTCGCAGTAGTGAAGAAGAATCGCGAGGTCTTGGCACTGAAATTGGTTGAAGTGTAGGAATCCGATAGACCGCTGGCCGGTTCGACGGGAACCAGGGAGGGTACGTAAAAATCCTCGATCAGGTTATTGGGCTGCCCGTCGCTGTAATCAGAGCTGATGGCATCGAGCTGGATAAAGCCGCCATAAGTAAATTTGGTGCCCTTTGCCATCGGGCGCGCCTCCTCTATCTCCGCCTGCATCTCGGTTTTATTGGTCGCTATTTCCTGTTGCTGGGATGAGACCTGGCTCTTGAGTTCCTGCAGCTGCCGCTCCAGTTCCCTGATGCGGTTATCCACGTCATCCGCCGCGGCCATACCCGCCATGCCGAGGGTTCCAACGGCAATAAATGCCGCTGCGAGGGGTTTCATTTTGTTCATGGTGCGAGCTCCCTGTATAGGTATTGTGGGTCGAGCACGCACAGTAATACCCGCAACAAAGGGCATACCACATTGGACTTTGGTCAAAAACGGCGGGGATTTTCGACCAAAGTCGAATACGACAGGACTGAATGGTCGGGTTTTTTTCTTTACAGGCCAGCAGCTGGCCGCGACAATCAGTGCATAACAACATGGGTATTGCCAGTGAAATCCAAGGGATTCTCGATCCTTATTGCCGATGATCACCCGCTGTTCCGCAGCGCGCTACGGCAGGTTATCGGTCAGCTGTACCCGGATGCCGCGCTGCTGGAGGCAGACAGCGTGCCCGCACTGCAACAGCAGGTGGAACTGCACCGTGAAGTTGGCCTGCTGCTGCTCGACCTGCACATGCCCGGTGCTCTGGGTTACTCTGCCCTGTCCTGGTTTACCGGGCAGCACCCTGCCACGCCGGTCATTGTGATCTCCGCCAATTCCCACCCCGATACGGTGCGCCGCGCCATCGACCACGGTGCAGCCGGTTTCCTGTCTAAATCGGCAGACGTGGAGACAATGGCAAGCTGTATCGAACAGGTGATGGTGGGAAAACGGGGCTTGCACCCGGGTCTGGATGCCTCAGGCAGTGGCGCCACACTGCAGTCGCTGGATGTTGCCGAGGCGCTGGCCACCCTCACTCCACAACAATTTCGCGTGGTATCCATGCTGTCGGACGGTTTGCTGAATAAGCAGATTGCTTATGAACTGGCGGTAAAGGAAGCCACCATCAAGGCGCACATGACAGAAATTTTCCGCAAGCTCGGGGTGCACTCGAGAACCCAGGCAGTCCTGGCCCTGGGCAGCCTGGCAGTGGACCCACCAGCCGCACTGGTGGAGCCCCCCGCCCCTGATTAGCCTGGCCTAGCCAAACTGGTAGAAACACAATTTGTTGCCATCCGTATCGCGTACATAAGCGCCATAGAACATATCGGGAATGCGCTGGCCGGGTTCGCCTTCGCAGCTGGCGCCAAGCTCGATTGCCTTGTGATAGAACTCGTCGACCTTCTCCTTTGAGCCCGGGCCAATGGCCAGCATATTGCCGTTACCCGGTGCCGGTGCCTGCTCGTTATGGGGAATGCACACCGCCAGCATGGGTGAGGCCATGTCCTTGCCGATAAAAGCAATACGGCCGGCATCCATCAGTACCGAGGCACCCAGCGGGGCGAGCAGTGTCGTGTAAAAGTTCTTGGCCTGCTCCATATTGCTAACGCCAATGGTTACGTAACCGATCATGGTAGTTCTCCTTGTGGGTTGGATTCGAAACGCGCCCTACACTAACCGAAAACCGCCGGGACAGACAACGACCATTTTGCCCGCGATCGGTCCCAACCGGGGATTGGCAGGTGCAGAGCGGGCCTGGCGGCGGGCAGGCAAGTCAATAAGTCAAAGTGGATGCTAGTGCCGCGTCAGCGCCAGTACCAGCGCGCGCAAGCGCGCTGGGTTGACCGGTTTGGGCAGGAAGCGAAAACCGGCAGCGCGCACCCGGTCCCGTATGGCATCGCTGTCGTCCGCACTGATGATAATACAGGGGGTTTCCTGCGCCCCACCCTGTCGGGCCGACAGCATGGCATTCAAACCCGTATCTCCTTTATCCAGGTGATAATCCGCCAGGACGATATCCGGGCGCGGATCCGCGGCAAAGCAGGCCAACATCGCCTGCCGGTCCGCGGCAGTACTTACCGTGGCGCCCATTGTATGCAACAACTGCTGCATTCCCTCGAGAATCAGTGGATCGTTATCGACACACAGTATCCGCAGCCCTTCCAGGTCCTGCCCGACCACATCGCCTGGCGTTGTCTGTCCGCCTGCCTGCGCCTGCCCAAACGGAACCAGCACTGAAAACATCGTGCCCCCGGCTGGTGCAGATCGAAGCTGCAACTCATGCCCCAGCAATTCCGCGTAGCGCTTCACTATGGCCAGTCCGAGGCCAAGGCCCTCTTCGCTCTGGCCACTCTGGCGCGGCAGGCGTTCAAACTCCTGGAAAATACGCAGCTGGTCTTCCTCGGCAATACCGGGACCGGTGTCCCAAACCTGTACCTGCGCGCCCTGTGGACGCCTGCGCAGGCCCAGTACCACCCGTCCCCGGGCCGTATATTTCAGCGCATTGGACAATAGATTCTGCAACAGCCGGTACAGCAAGGACTGGTCGGAATAGAGCCATGCGCTGCTGGGCACCACGTGTAATTCCAGGTCCTGCAACTGGGCGGAAGGCTGAAACTCACGCCCCAGCGCCTCAAATAACTGAGCCGCACTGAAATGACTGCGCCGTGGTAACTGCTTGCCGGAATCAAGCCGGGCGATTTCCCGCAGCTCGGATATCAGTCCCTCCGCGCGCTGCAATGACTGGTCGATCTGGTCCACGATACGCAATGCGCCCGCATCCACCGTGTCCGGGAGCCGGGGTTTGAGTGCTGCGGTAAACAAGCGCGCCGCGTTGATCGGCTGCAGCAAGTCGTGGCTGGTGGCAGACATAAACCGGGTCCTGCTCAGGTGGGCATCCCTGAGGCGTGATTCGACCTGCGCCCGCAACCGATTTTCCTGGCGCAAACGGGCATTGGTCTCGCTCAGCGTTTGGCTGCCCGACGCGACCTTGGCCTCCAGTTCAAGCTTGGCCTCCTGCAGTTGCGTCATCACGTCGCGGTAGTCAGTAATATCGATGTAGCTGGTCACAAACCCACCGTGGGGTAAGGGTGTGCCGCGAATGTCAATCACGGTTCCATCGGGTAAAGAGCGTTCGAGACGATGGGGATTACCACCGCGCAACCAGGCCAGCCGCTTGCTGATTTCCGCATCCTTGTTTTCCGTCCCGCTCCCGAGCACACCCCGCTCGGCATTGAAGCGATACACCCGCTCTATCGGGCAACCCACGTAGAGGAAGCGCTCCGGGTAGTGAAATATCTCCTCGTAACGCTTGTTCCAGGCGACCAGGCGCAGTTCCTTGTCCACCACCGATACCCCCTGCAACAGGCTTTCCACGGTGGTTTGCAGCAGCTCCCGGTTGAAGGTGTGCAGTTTACTGGCATCGCTGACCATCCCGGCCAGGTCGCTGTATGCCAGCTGCTGGCTGCTCTCGAGTTGTTCCATTGCCTGGTGGGCAGAGGTGGCGCCAATAATGCGGGCCAGCACGGCTTCCACATGACTGACGACAAAGCCCGGGGCCCGGTCCCCGGGCAACAGCCGTTGCTCGTAGGTCTGCTCAAATTGCAGCCACATATGCCGCAACTCCTCGGGGTCCATAAAAGGGGGCAACAAGGCCTGGAGCTGGCTGACCCGGATAAGGCTGAGCTGGTAATCGACATCGGTTGCGCCAGCCTGGTCATCGGGGTTCCCGATAAACACTCTCGCCTGGCGAATATCCGCCTGGGACGGTCGCAGTAGCAAGGATAGCGCCAGCAACGCCGAAACGTTCAGTCCGAGGCTCCAGGCGGTGGCGTAGGCCAAGCGGTGCTCGCCGGTGACACCAAGCAAATTGAGGGGCGCCAGCCAGGAAATACCGAAAGGACCACCCAGTACCAGGCCGTTACCGGCGGGCAGGACCGTCGGCAGCACCGCGCTGTAAAACCACACGGCCAGGCCTGCCAGCAGTCCGATGATCACCCCGACGCCATGGGCACGCCGCCAATACAGTCCCGCCAACAGCCCGGGCGCCAACTGCGCCGCCGCCAGGAAAGAGATAAACCCGATCTGGGCCAGCCAGGGTATATCCATGATCTGCCGGGTCACGAGCCAGGCGGCCAGCAGGATCCCGGCAATGGTGAACTGGCGGATCCGCCGCAGGCTGTCTCCCAGTTTCAGCACCGCTGCAGGAGAATCGGCGTTCAGGCGCATGACGATAGGCGCCACTATCTCGTTGGTGATCATGATGGCCAGGCTCACGGTCGCCACGATGACCATGCCGGTCGCAGCCGAAATTCCCCCGATAAAGGCCGCGACCACAACCCATTCAGCCTGGAGTGCGATTGGCAACAGCTGCACGTAGACATCCGGGTTGGCAGAACTGCTCGGCGCAAAGAGCTGGGCGCCGGCTATGCTGATGGGGACCACCAGCAACATGAACAGGGCGAGGTAAAGCGGGAATATCCAGCGTGCCATACGGGTATCGGTATCTTCCCGGGCTTCGACGACCATCGCATGAAACTGCCGGGGCAGGCAGAGAATCGCCAGGGCGCTGATCAGGGTACGGGCAAAAAAATCGGCTGAAAGGGAGACCTCGTCCAGAGCCTTGCTGCCAGGCTGCCCGACAAGCGCCGGGGGGTCGCTGGCCAGGTACGACAGGGCCAGCAGGGCCACTGCAGCAAAGGCAATAAATTTGACCACCGACTCAACGGCCACTGCCGTCATCATGCCCTGGTGTCGCTCCCGCCCGTCAAGCCGGCGGGTACCAAACAGTATGGTGAAAACCGCCAGGATAATGGCCACCAGCAAGGCGGTATCCCCGCCTATCGCCTCCACCTCCTGCGCTGTGCCACCGACAATGGTCCAGGCCTGCGCCAGGGCCTTGAACTGCAGGGCGATATAGGGAAGGACGGCCGCTGTGGCGACCAGTGTCACCAGCACAGCCAGGAACTGTCGCTTGCCGTAGCGTGCACCGATGTAGTCTGCTATGGACGTGACCCTGTGGCGCGCCCCTACCTCCAACAGGCGACGAATAACCGGCCAGCCAAACAAGAACATCAGAATTGGACCAAGATAGATCGGCGCATGGCTCCAGGCAGACGCCGTGGCACTACCTACCGCGCCATAAAATGTCCAGGAACTGCAGTAGACTGCCAGGGATAGCGCGTAAATGACCCCGCGCACACGCGCAGCAGGTATCGACAGGCCCAGGATACGCACCTGCAGGCCCGGCCGGTCCACCCCCGGTCCGCCCTGCGATGAAATCCTGTCCGCGTACCACGCTACCGCGAACAGGACACAGATATAAATCAACGCCAGGCTGAGCAGGTTGGACGGTGACACCATGGGCTGAATGCGGGCCGGTTCCGGTCGAGGACAACAGCATAGCAGGGATGCCCGGGCAAGAGAATTTGCCCGGCACGGGCAGCCATTAACTTGCACCAAACGCGCCCAATACAAGCAGTGGGCCTGCAAATCCATTATTATGACGCCCTGCACAAACCAAAAATAACAAGCCGGAGCTTGTCGTGAAACCAAAACAACTAGCCTGTTTTATCCTGCTGCTGTTCTGCACAGTCGTTTCGCAAGCGCAGGCCAAGGAAAAAACCGACGTGGTAACGCTCTATAATGGAGACAGGATCACGGGAGAGGTGAAATCGCTGGAAGGCGGCATTCTGGAATTCAGCACAGACGCGATGGGCACTATCAGGATCGAATGGCAGGATATAGCCAACCTGGAAAGCGAATACTTTTACGAAATACGGCTCAGTAGCGGCGCGCGCTACCTCGGATCGGTGCAGCCCCCCGAACGCCCCGGCCAGGTCATCGTCATGGACCTGGAGGGCCAGTACAGGTTTGACGCCCTGCAGATCGTACAGATTCGCCCGATCGAGAAAACAATCGTCGACCGGTTGGACATCTACTTCTCGGCCGGTTATTCCTACACCAAGGCCAATTCCACTGCCCAGACATCGTTGAACACCTCCATCGGCTATGAGAACGAGAAGAGCCGTAACTCGCTGACCGGACGGGCAAGCATGACCGACTCCAATGACGATTCCACCAGCAGTAGCAAGCTGGACCTGGACCGCGCCATCTGGACTTCGCGCGATAACGTGTTCCGGTCTACTTTCGGCGGCTACGAGACCAACGATGAGCTGGGCCTGGAACACCGGATCAGCGCGGGAATGGGCATAGGCACGTTCTTTATGGAGAGCCAGAAAAATCGCCTGATAGGCGTGGCCGGACTACAGCTAATCACCGAACAGACAAAGAACCAGGGCGAGGACCAGAATATCGAGCTCTACCTCTCGTCACGCTTCCTGGCGTGGCGCCTGGACACCCCGGAGCTGGACCTGGATTTGGGCCTCAATCTGTATCCGAGCGTGACCGACAGCGGCCGACTGCGCAGCAGTTCCGACATACGCCTGCGCTGGGAACTGATCGAGGACTTATTCCTGGACATTACCGCCTACGGCACTTACGACAACCAGGCCGACTCAAACAATGTGGACTATGGGCTCACCACGGGAATGGGTTGGGAGTTCTAGCGTTCGTCGCTGTTCGGCGTCGAGTGCTGCTGGCCATAGGTCGCAAATGCCGCGCGCACCTCGGCCATGGCCCCGGCTGACAATACTTTGCCACCACCGATAGCCAGGGTGCCGCAGTAAATGGCCGCCAGCTCCTCCAGCTCCTGGGCCACCCTCAGGGCCTGGGCCAGGTGCTTCCCGGCCGCCACCTGGCCGTGATTGGCTAAAAGACATGCAAGCCCATGCTCTCCCATGGCCGTCACGGCGGAGGCCGCCAGAGCGGGTGTTCCAAATGTGGCGTAGGGCGCTATGGGAATTTCATCCAGGCCCGTGGCGGCAATCATGTAATGTACCGCCGGAATGGGTCGCTGTGCACACGCCAGGATAGTAGCGTGACGGGAGTGGCAGTGAACGACTGCCCCGATATCCGGGCGAGCCAGGTAAATTGCCGCGTGCAGGTGCCACTCGCTGGAGGGTAGCAATTGCCCTGCGGCCAACTCCCCGGAGAGTGTCATTTCCACCAGGTGCGAGGGTTCCATTGCTGCCGGGGTAAGTCCGGTAGGCGTAATCAGCATACCCTTATGAATTCGCTGCGACAGGTTACCGGAACTTCCGATGCCCAGGCCCGATGCAGCCATCTGGCGGTAGGCCGAGACCATCGCGCCGCGTTCTTTAACCGTCATGGGCGTGAATCCGCTGTAAGGTCCCAGACACGTTAGCACAGTTAGGTGAAGCGGCACGCATGAGTTACTATCGCCCGAAATCCAGCGGTGGCCCGCCACGGGCAATATGACCCCCGGGGTTCACGGCGATGGCGAACAGAGCCACGGCAGGCGCACATGGCCGCTGGGCACCATTCACAAGTAATACCAAGGAGGATGACAATGGCGACGCCACCACCCGATACCGCGTTTGACAGGCTCTTTGTACGCAACATGGTGGAGTCCGCCCTGCGGATTGGCCTTATTTTCCTCCTCTTGTTGATGACGTTCGATATTGTCAGGCCATTCCTCATTCCCCTGGCCTGGGGAGGCATCATCGCAATTGCCGCGTTTCCCCTGACCCTGCGCATCGAGCGCTGGCTGGGCGGGCGGCGCGGGCTGGCGGCCGCTCTGCTCACCCTGGCCCTCATCCTGATCCTGGTGATGCCCTGTTACCAGCTCACCGACGCACTGCTGCGAAGCGCAAAGACCATTTCAGACCAGTTGAGCAGCGGGCAGCTGCAAATACCCGGCCCCAGTGAAGCAGTGGCCGGCTGGCCCCTGGTGGGTGAGCGTGTCTACGAGGCCTGGTCGCTGGCGCACAATAACCTGCAGGAGGCCGTGTCACAGGCCGCTCCCAGGCTGAAGGGTATCGCGACTCATGCGGCAAGCGCGCTGGGAAAAGGGCTGGTCGATGTGCTGATGTTTATTGTCTCGCTGGTGATAGCCGGGGGGTTCATGGCCTATGCGGACAGTTCGAGCAAGGCCGCACACCGGATATTTGTCCGGCTCGCCGGCATTAAACCCGGCGGCGATTGGGCCAGGATGTGCGTTGCCACGGTGCGCAGCGTGCTACAGGGTGTTGTCGGTGTCGCCGTGATTCAAACGTCCCTGTGCGCTATCGGCCTGTTTATCATGGGCATCCCCGGCGCGTCTGTCTGGTCTGCCCTGATCCTGCTGCTGGCCGTTGCGCAGTTGCCGACCATCATCGTGGCCGGACCGATCATTCTGTATGCTTTCTCCAATTTTGCTACCACACCGGCCAGTATTTTCGCCGGCTGGATGCTTTTGGCTGGCTTCAGCGACACCTTCCTCAAACCCCTGTTGATGGGCCGGGGGCTGGATATCCCGATGCCGATCATCCTGATAGGCGCTATCGGCGGCATGATATCCGGCGGCATCATCGGCCTCTTTGCCGGAGCGGTGGTACTTGCCATCTGGTACAAGTTGTTCAACAGCTGGATGGAGCAAACAGCAATCGATACCCAGCCCAATACCCAGGCGCCGCCGGAAAGCCAGCCACTGGGCGAGACTACAGCTCTGGGATAAGCCGGGAAAACTGTTCGATCATGGGCATTACCATTTCAGGCTTGTCCCAGTTTTGCATGCCGACGCCGATATTGCAGCGGTGTATGCCCATATCCCGGTAGGTCTTGAGCAGGTCAGAAGTCACCTCGGACATGACGACCAGCGTGATCTCGACGTCGTCCGGATTGCGGTCATGGTCCCGCACAAGCTGGCGAAAATCGACGATGGCCTGCTGCACATCGGGCAGGGCCACGTCCACCGGCATCCAGCCATCGGCCCAGCTCGCCGCGTGCCTGAGCCCGAGCGGACCCATGGCGCCAAGAATCACCGGCGGGCCTTCCCGGCGCACAGGTTTCGGGTCGAACCAGACCGGGTCGAAATCAATCAACTCCCCGTGATATTCCGGCTCCGGGTCGCTGTACAGCGCGCGCTGGGCCGCAACGGTTTCGCGCAGGGCCAGGTAACGCCGGTTCCAGGGCAGGCTGGTCGCGTTGTTGAATTCCTCCTCGTTCCAGCCCACACCGCAGCCTATCAACACGCGCCCCCCGGACAGGCGGTCCAGGGTGGCGATGGTCTTGGCCTGGGAAAATAACTCCCGCTCCATGAGCAGGGCAATACCGGTACCCAGCCTGAGTTCCCGGGTGACGGCGGCGGCGGCCATCAGTGAGACATACGGGTCCATCATCTTGCGGTAGGGCGCGGGCAACTCTCCTCCCGCGGGATACGGGGTCTTGCGAGAGACGGGAATATGGCTGTGCTCGCCATACCACAGCGACTCAAAGCCGGCCTCCTCCAGCGTTGAAGCCAACAGGTCCGGGGCGGGATCGTCCGCCGTATTCATCGAACTGAAACCCAGGTGCATGGAATTTACCTCTCGCGGCGCAGGCGCGCGGCAGTGGCGAGCTCCTGCAGTAGTGATTCGGTATCCTGCCAGTTTATGCAGGGGTCGGTGATACTCTGGCCATAGGTCAGCGTTTGCCCATCCACGACATCCTGGCGCCCTTCCACCAGGTTACTTTCAAGCATCAGGCCGAAAATATTGCTACTGCCACGCGCCACCTGCGTCGCTATATCGCTGGCCACGTCGATCTGCCGCGCGGGTATCTTCCTGCTATTGGCGTGACTGGCATCGATCATGATACGCGCCGGCAGCCCGGCTTTGGCCAGCAGCGTACTGGCATCATCCACCGAGAACATGTCGTAATTCGGATGCTTGCCACCGCGCAGGATCACATGACAGTCCTCGTTTCCCGCTGTCTGGAAAATAGCCGAATGCCCCTGCTTGGTGACGGACAGGAAGTGGTGCGGCTGGGAAGCTGACTTGATGGCGTCGACGGCCACCTGGATGTCGCCGTCAGTCGCATTTTTAAAGCCCACCGGGCAGGATAAACCCGAAGCCAGCTCGCGGTGTGTCTGGCTCTCGGTTGTGCGCGCACCGATGGCCCCCCACGAAACAAGATCGGCGTAGTACTGCGGGCTGATCAGGTCCAGGTACTCGGTGCCGGTGGGAAGACCCAGTTCGGCCAGATCCAGCAACAGTTGTCGCGCCAGGTGCAGGCCCTTGTTGATCTGGAAAGTATTGTTCAGGTCAGGGTCATTTATGAGCCCTTTCCAGCCAACGGTGGTACGCGGCTTTTCAAAATAGACGCGCATCACCACAAAGACATCCTGGCTGACCTTGTCCGCCGCGGCTTTCAGCAAGGCGGCATACTCCAGTGCTGCGATGGGATCGTGAATGGAGCAGGGTCCCACGACAACCAGCAGGCGGTCGTCTTCCCCGGCGAGTATCTGATGAATCGCGTGGCGGGCCTTTGCGACGGTTTCCGCGGCACGATCGCTGACACTGACGTCCGCGATCAATTGTTCCGGTGAGATTAACTGGTTAGTCCTGCGAATACGCAGGTCATCGGTACTGGGATTCATTTGCTATTCCGTTCGGCTAGACCGGGGGATTGATTCGCCCCGGGTAAAAGCCGGGCAATATAACACTGATGAGCCGTCTTTGGCAGCCGGTACGCGGTACTGCTCTAGCTGGGGTGTTCGAGTCAGCGACGCTCGCCCTGGGCAATCCAGGTGCTGACAATAGCGTCGTGCACAGCCTCCAACTCCACCTGCAGCTCATCGATAAACTCATGCAAGGCGTCACCTGAGAGGCCATTGCAGTCGGTGGCCGCAAGACGGGCCTGTACGCGCTCCATGACTTTCAGGGCGGGCTTGTGGTCGGGCAACAGGTGCATACTGTGCTTCAGCTCCTGCAGGCAATGGCCAATCGAGCGGGGAAATACCGTGCTTTGGAACAGGAACTCCAGCACGTCCTCGGGACTGACATTACGTTGCACGTTCAGGCGGTACATCTGGTAGGCACTCAATGACTGCAGCACGCTGATCCACAAGACATTACGGTAGGGAGAAACATCCTCGGCCTTACCCATAAGGCCTGCTGATGCCGCATCGATAATCCGGGTGCTCATGTCCGCACGTTCGAGGTTGCGGCCGAGACGGATGAACTGGTAGGCAGCGTCCTGGTTCATCGTACCGGCCAACATGCCGGTGATCTGCTGGCAGGACTGGACAATGCTGTTAAGCACGGCGTGACGCACGCCGCGGGGCAGGTCCTTCTGGCTGCGACGCGCAACGCTGAGGTACAGGCTGTTGATTCGCTCCCAGGTTTCGCTGGGCATTATCTCCCGGGTGGTGCGCATGTTTTCCCGGGCCGCTGTCAGCGAACTGATAATGGAGGACGGGTTCTCCCTCTCGCCGAATACATAACTGATAATATTTTTTTCGTTTGCCACCCCGCGCAGCGCGGCAAAGCCCTGCTCCGCGCCAAGCACGTGCAGCAGGAGGTCCCAACTGGGCTGGACCTCACGGGGCAGGTCGAGAATCGCGTGATGGCGCACGAGGATCAGGCGAGCGGTATTTTCGGTGCGCTCCAGGAAGCGTCCCAGCCAGTATACCCGTTCTGCAGTTCTGGCTAACATCAGCGCGCCTCCGTGTCGACGATCCAGGTGTCCTTGCTGCCGCCGCCCTGGGAGGAATTTACCACCAGCGAACCCTTGCGCAATGCCACCCTGGTTAATCCACCGGGGGTGACATAGTGACTTTTACCCTGCAGGATAAAGGGGCGCAGGTCCAGGTGACGGGGCTCTACATTATTGCCGCACAGGGTGGGAGCCGTGGATAATTTCAGGGCCGGCTGCGCCATGTAATTGCGTGGGTTCTTCTTGATCAGCTCGGCAAACAGCGCCCGCTCTTTCCTGGTCGAGGCGGGCCCCACCAGCATGCCATAGCCACCCGACTCGTTGGCCGGCTTTACCACCATGCTGGCGAGATTCTCGAGTACATGCTTGCGATGCTTGCTGTTGACGCAGAGGAACGATGGGACATTCGGTATTATCGGATCCTGGTCCAGGTAGTATTTTATGATCGCCGGCACAAAGGTATAAATGACCTTGTCGTCGGCAACCCCGGCACCGGGCGCATTGGCCAGACCCACATTGCCCTTGCGCCAGGCGCGAAACAGGCCTGGCGTACCCAGGGTGGACTCGGGCCGGAACACCTCGGGATCGAGGTAATCATCATTGATGCGGCGGTAAACCACGTCCACCTGGGACAAGCCGCGTATTGTCTTCATATAGACCTTGTCGTCACTGCCGACCACCAGGTCGGCTCCCTCGACCAGTTCTGCCCCCATGCGCTGGGCCAGGTAGGCGTGTTCGAAATAGGCCGAGTTGAAGACCCCCGGCGTCATCACCACGATCTCGGGATGCTTGACCGCCCGGGGCGACAGCGATGCCAGCATATCGAACAACTGCGAGGGATAGTCAGCGACCGGCTGGATAGAGTTGCGGTCAAACAGCTGCGGCAGGACCCGCTTGGAAATCGCCCGGTTCTCCAGCATATAGGAGACCCCCGAGGGGACCCGCAGATTGTCCTCCAGCACATAGACTGTGCCGTCACTGTCGCGCACCAGGTCCGAGCCGCAAATATGGGACCAGACCCCGTAGCGCGGCTTCGCGCCAACGCATTGCTTGAGAAATTCCGGGGAGCTGTCAATAATCTCCTGAGGGACCACCTTGTCCTTGAGAATCTGCTGCTTGTTGTAGATATCATCGATGAACATGTTCAGGGCGGTCAGTCGCTGCACCAGGCCCTGCTCCAGCATCCGCCACTCCTGCAGGGGGATGATGCGCGGGATGATGTCCATCGGCCAGGCGCGGTCAATATTCTGGCCCTCGCTGTAAACCGTAAAGGAGACACCCATTTCCTGGATAGCCAGGTCTGCCGCCTGCTGACGGGACACCAGGTGCTTGATACTCTGCTTGCGAATGAATTCCACCAGGCTTCGGGTGGCGGGACGCGCCTTGCCCGAGCGGGTAACTATCTCGTCGTAAAACTCCCCGGGGCGGTACTGGGACCAGTCAAAGCCGGAGCGAGGTTTCGACCGGGCGTAGGGTTGTGGTGACTTGATTTTCGCTTGCACCATGTCCGATGAATCCTCCAGGAAAAGACGGGTAAGGGGCTACTTGAATAAGGCAGACACGAGCCTCCAGCATGACCCATTCTAGAGTGTCGGCTGCCGCTGACAAGCAAATTCTGCCAAGGGCGCTGTAACACCTTCCCGACGTGACAACACCCGTGCCTGTAATGCTATGATCGACGATAAGCCGCACATTTTTTGCGATCAAAAACACGAAACAGGAAATTCCGAGCGCATGAAAATACGCACCAAGATACAGGATCCCCAGGGCAGCATACGCGAGGGGGAAAAGGAACTACTGCTGCAGTGGCAAGCGGAGCCCGCAGGGAAATTGTGGCTGGATATCGAAGGCGACATCAGCGCTGACATGAAGACCCGGCTGCTCGAGCTGGGCTGCCATGAAATAGCCATCAATGACATACAGCAGGTGCGCCAGCCACCGAAGCTGCTGGAATTCGACAGCAATACCTTCATCTTGTTTCGCGGCATAATCGAGCTCAACGAACACCTGGTACTCAAGCCCCAGCAGATCGGGTTTTTCGTCGGCGAAAACTATCTTGTCACCATCCACCGGGGCGACTCCCTGAGCATCAGCAAGGCCTGGTCTGAATTCGAGGGCGAGCGGGTCGCGACCGACCCGGGCAGCCTGGCCTTGCAAATCATGGATTACGCCTCGGACCGCTATCTCCAGAAAATACTCGCCTTTGAAAGCCACCTGGGCGAACTGGAAGAGAGCCTGCTCAGCCGGCCCTCCGACAGCATCATGGCGGAACTGGTGGGCTATCGCTCGGAACTGCGCAAACTGCGGCGCATCTTCAATTACCATAACCGCCTGCTTGAAGAGATTCTGGGCGAGGAACCGCGATACCTGGGCACCGGCCAGGACAAAAATCGCCACTTGTGGCGCGCCCTGCTCGATCGCTGTGAGCGCCTGTTCAGCCTGACCAGCATGTACTATGAAATCTGCGGTGACCTGGTGGAGGGTTATATCTCCATCAGTTCACACGAACTCAATACCACGATGAAGATTCTGACGATCATTACCGCCATATTCGTACCGCTGAGTTTTCTCGCCGGCCTTTACGGCATGAACTTTGAGAACATGCCCGAACTCAGGTTGAAATACGGCTATTTCTTCGCTCTGGCGGCCATGGGCAGCACCGCCACCTTGTTGGTCTATATCTTCAAGCGCAAGAAATGGCTATAGGGTCAAAGCGATTCGCCCAGTACCATGCCGTTGGCGTTGCAAAACGCTCTCAGCTGCTCGACCTGCTCGCCCGGAATAGCCACCGTAAGCGTCACCCGGCTGCTGTAATCTACCGCGAGCAGTTCCCCCTGGAGTTCCGGCAGGAGGTGGCGCAGGGACTGCTCAGCCGCGAAATCCCCGGTGACGGACAAGACCAACAACTCCCTTTGCTCAATCGCAGGCGCGGCTTCCAGGGCCTGCCGGGTCGCGCTGCCGTAGGCACGCACCAGGCCACCTGCTCCCAGCTTGATACCGCCGAAGTAGCGAATGACCACCACCAGCACATTGCCGACATCGCCGTGTTGCAATACGTTGAGAATGGGTTTCCCCGCGGTGCCTGCCGGTTCACCGTCGTCACTCATGCCGGCGCTGGCGGCATCCTCGGGCCTGCCCAGCAGGTAGGCCCAGCAGTGGTGGCGCGCATCCGGGTAATCACGACGCGCCTGCTGGACGGCAGCATTGACCTGTTCGCGGCCTGTGACCGGCACGACCCGGGCTATAAAGCGGCTCTTTTTAACCACCCACTCTGTTTCAAAGACACCGGCGGGAACGCGATAAGCCACGTGGCAGCTCAGCTGGCCTGCTCGGAAAACACCGGCCAGCGTTCGGCAATGGACCCATTGTCGTAGACGGCGATATCGCCAAACTGCAGGAACACAAACTCGCTCTGGGTGGGGCGCAGGAAAACCCAGTCATCCGGCTGCAGGTGGATATTGCGTGAGCCGTTGAGCATTTCCTGGTTGGTGGAGCGACCGAAAAGGCTGTTATACACCAGGCCCGGGGGCGATTCCGGGAGTGCCTTCCAATAGCCGCCGTAAGTGAAAAACGTGCGCGCGCGGTTGGGGTCCCACAGGGACTGCACTGCGCCGAGGTCGATACCGGGTATCTGCAGTGTATCGAGGCTCTTGAGTACGGGGGTGGCGATGTAGCAGGCGGCCTCGTGGTCCGCCAGGGTCGGCAGGTCAAAGTCAGTGGGCTTGACCAGGCAGGAGCCAGCGGCAAGCTCATTGAAGGGATAGCTTCCCTCGTTGTACATCTGGTACGTGGGACTGCCGCCGGCGTTGAGCAACACATCCTGCGGCCAGCGTTGCCCCAGGCGCGCCCTGGCCACATCGACATAGTGCTGGTACACCGCCATCGCCGTGTCCCGATAGTCCTGCGCACTGCCCAACGGTACTTTCACGATATGGGGTTCATAACCCATAAAACCGCTGAATTTAAGCCTCGGCGATTGGTCTATCAGGTCCAGCATCGCAACCAGTTGCTGGTCACTGCTTACACCTCCCCGGTGCAGGCCGACGTCGAGCTCGATGCAGGCGAGCATGTCCTGCCCCAGGGCGCGCGCCAGTTCATCGTACTGACTGACGCGCTCGGGTGTATCGAGCAGCCAGCGCAGCTGGCGCTCGGGGGCGAAATCCCCACCATTGAACTGGCGATAAAAGTTGTGTGCGGCCACCACCGGCATGGGCTTGCCCAGCAGGACATCGGCGCGGGGGAAGTGGTGTGCCACCTGGTTGATAAAAGGCTGGTGAAACAGCATCAGGCGGTCACTGCCGGTGGCCTGCATTACCGCGCCCAGCAGCGGCACCGAAGGCAGCGACTTGGCCACGATGCGATAATTGAAGCGACCCTGCACATGCCCTGCCAGCGTGTGAATATTCGCCAGCAGGCGCTGGCGGTCTATCACCAGTGAGGGTTTGGCCAGCCCTGCCTTGTCCAGCGCGCCACTGAGGTCGCGGAAGTAGGGGCTGTGCCCTGCGCCTGTCTCACCCGGCCGCAGCAGCCACCCCAGGCCGAGCGCGGTTGCCCCGCCGATTATCAGCGAACGGCGCTTCACTGCCCTGCCCCGTTACTGGCAAACAGCCCGGCGAGATAGGGGTTGAGGAAGCGCCCCCGGGGATCCATCTCCCTGCGCACGGCGGCAAAGTCCTCCCAGCGCGGATAGAGTTTACGAAAGTCGGCTTGTTGCAGGGTATTGAGTTTACCCCAGTGCGGGCGGCCATGGTATTTGCGGAAAATCGGTTCGATCGTCCTGAAATAGGGTACGTAGTCCTCTTCGAAAAAGCGGTGTACTGCTATGGAGCAACAGTCGCGTTCATAAAAAGGGCTGAGCCAGATATCATCGTGCTTCACGTAGCGCACCTCGATCGGAAAGAACACTTCTGGATGGCGGGTTTCCAGTGCCAGGCGCACTTCCCTCAGCGCCTTGAGGCCATGCTCCCTTGGCAAGTGGTATTCCATTTCGTTGAAGCGCACATTGCGTTCACTGGCATAATTTTTCCATGAATTCGCGACGGTTACCTCATCGCCCAGGGTCTTCATATAAGACCCCAGCACCAGTTCGCGCAATCGTGGCGACCAGTCCAGCCAGTCTCGCGCCAGCTGCAGGTCCCGGACACCTTCATTGCCATCGATTTTTTCGGTGGAGCTGACCGGGTCATCGCTCAAGTCATGGGCATCGGTAAATCCCATGCCCGAAAAAGGCACATAGTAGAATTCGAAATTGCGGTGTTTGTCGGCCTCTGACTCTGCTATTTCCAGTATCTCGTCGAATTCTCGCCAGACGGTCTCGCGTCGCAGCCGATAGGGCGCGAGGTTTTGCAGCTTCACCTGAGTGATAATGCCGAGCGTGCCCAGTGATACGCGGGCGGCAGCAAAGAGCTCAGGGTTGCGCAGGCGATCGCACTCCACCAGGTCTCCCCTGGCGTCAACCAGCTGCAGGCCCTCGACAAATGACGACATGCAGCCGATACCCGCCCCGGTACCGTGGGTTGCGGTGGCGAGACAGCCCGCCAGGGACTGCTCGTCTATATCGGGCATGTTCACCAGGGCCTGTCCCGCCTGCTCCAGGGGTCCCCCGATGTCGCCGAGTCGACTGCCGGCCCACAGGGTGGCCTGAAGGGTGCGCGAATCGTGCTCCACCAGTCCTGTGAGCCGCGCCAGGGAAACGATGGTGCCGTCCGTGGGCACCAGCGGGGTAAAGGAATGGCCCGCCCCCACGGCCCGGACCACACCGGGGGCACCGGCCACCAGTTCCTGCAACTGGGCTACCGAGGCCGGTGCGACCCGCGCGCCGGGCAGGCACTGTTGCGAGCCCGACCAGTTGCGCCAGGGCAGCCGGCGCTGACTGTCTGCGGCCACCGCAGACCCACTGGCGAGACTCACGGCACTCGAGCCGAGCGCCGCCGCCACCAGTGCCTGCAACATACCCCTGCGATTCAGCACGGCCCTACTCCCCCGCCGTGGCCATGAACTGGATCAATGCCTCGAATTGAGCCACATCACAATCCATGCACAGCCCGAAGGGTGGCATACCGCCGAAGCCGTTCACCACGTTGTTTACCAGGGTGTCCATGCCCTTTCCCATCCGCGGCGCCCACGCCATGGGGTCCCCTGTCAGGGGTGCGCCGGTTGCGGCCACCGTGTGGCAACTGGCACAACTGCGTTGATAGACAGCGGCAAGCGCCGTGTCCTGTGGCTGCAAGGTGCGGCTCACAGCCTCGGCAGCAGGGGGAGCGCCCGGCCCGTCGCCACAGCCGCACAGCAGGGCCAACGCGGCGACAGGAGCTGCAAATAACTGTGATCGGGGCCATTTTTTTGCCATTGTCCGCATCCGTTTGTCCTATTGATACACGCAAGCTATAAATCTGTTCGCTGGCTGTCAACGCGTTCACCGGCCAACCACCAGTCATCGAGCAATCGCCCCACCGTATTGGCCACGACCAGATGAGCCGCGTACCAGGTGTGCAGGCAGCGAATGCGCTTGTGGTCGGCGATCCCGCCGATCCCTTTTTTGTCCAGGACCCGGCCGTAACCCAGTGTCTGGAGTTGCTGCCGCACGGCCGCCGGCATATAGCCATCTCGCAGGGCGATGTGCGCCAGGTGATCCGCGCGCATCTGCCGCTGCAGCTGCGGATCGGCATCGATACGACCTTGCAGGCGTTTTATGAGCCCGCCGGCCTCCGCCTGGTCGATGCGATAGGACAGTCCGGGATCGACCAGCCAGAACAGTGTTGGGAAAGGCGTGTCATCGACCAGTGAGGCGACCCGAATCACCATGGGGCTGCCGTCGGGCGAGGACACCACTATTTCCTCCAGCCCCCTGGGCTCCCGACCCAGCAGGGTGGCCACCTGATTGCGCTGTTGCAAGCTTACCGTCAAAAGCCGTTTGTCCGTTACCCCGATAGAACACGAATTCTACACGTGCGGACGGGTCGAATACGAATTCCACACGGGGGCGTGGACGGCGCTCCCGGTGGCGACCCGGGCCCCACTCATTGACAAAGACCACATGACACCCTAGAGTCGCGCCCGAACCAGGTGCTCACCGCGGCTGCAAGCAGAACCGCTGGGTGGGTTAAATGGGAAGTGTGGCAGGCCCCCCGGGCCAATCCACCGCTGCCCCCGCAACGGTATACAGCCTTCGGCTGTGAGCCCGATACCTGCCTGGCGTTACGCAACGATGAAGCGGAGGGCTTCACATACGGTTGCCCCGTGCAGTCGCGCACGGTGTTTCCCGGATTCCTCCCTCATTGCCGCCCAACTGGCTTTTGAGGACCTGCCATGAGCATATTCTTATCCCGCTGTGCCTCGGCACGCCCCGCGTTTTTAATTCGCACCCTGATGACTCTCGCCGTGGGAGCCTGCCCAGCCGCATTGGCCGCCGCGCAGTTGGAAGAAGTGGTGGTGACTTCCTCGCGCATACCGATGGCCCTGCGAGAAGTCGGCACTTCGATCTCGGTAGTGACCCAGGAGGAGATTGGCCAGCTGGGGTTCACCTCGCTCTACGACGTGCTGCGTACCCAGCCCGGTGTTTCCGTTACCAACACAGGGGGTACCGGCAGCGCGGCCGCCCTGCGCATCCGCGGCGAGGAGGGCTACCGTACCCTGGTACTGCTGGATGGCATCGATATCTCCGATACGTCAGGGCCCCAGGTAAGCCCCCGTTTCGAACACCTGCTGAGTTCAGGCATACAACGGGTAGAGATACTGCGGGGTCCACAGGGCCTGATGTATGGCGCGGACGCCGGGGGCGTGGTGAGCATCACGACGATATCGCCTACCCAGGGCCTGGGCGGTGAAGTCAGCGCCGAGGGCGGTCGCTACGACAGCCGGCAGGTAGCGGCCAACCTCGGCGGCGGCAGCGAGGTAGTGGACTTCAACTTATCCGGCACGGATTACCGGACCGACGGGTTTAACGCCCGCACCACTGACACCCGCCTGGGAGACAAGGACGGCTACGACAACAGCACACTGAACGCTCGACTCGGTTTCAACGCTACCGAAGCACTGCGACTGAGCCTGGTAGGGCGCACGGTGGATGGTGAAAACCACTTCGATGACTGCTATACCACGGATACTGGTGAACCCACCGACCGTTGCAGCGATGACTACGAGCAACAGGCCTGGCGCATGGCTGCGGACTACAGCGCGGGACGGTTCACTCACCAGCTCAGCCACAATAGCAGCGACACCGACCGGTCGTTTTACTCCGCAGGCCAGTTCAGTTTCGGGACGAAGGGGCAACTGGAACGCAGCAGCTACCTGGGCAGTTTCGGCTACAGTGACGGCCTGCGCCTGGTGTACGGCGTGGACCTGGAAAGGCAGTCCATAGACGATGGTGCCAGCGATGAAACTCGCGACCAGAACGGTTATTACCTGGAATACCAGGGCGGTTTCGGCGACCGGGTTTTCGTCACCGCCGGTACCCGCTATGACGACAACGACGACTTTGGCACCCATTCGTCCTACCGGGTGAGTGGCGCCTACCTGATCCCGCTCAACGATGGGGAGCTTAAACTGAAGAGCGCCTATGGCACCGGCTTTCGCGCGCCCAGCCTCTACGAAATTTCCTACAACAGCGGCAGCTTTGCCTATCCCCCCGCTTCGAACACCACGCTGAAGGAGGAACAAAGCGAAGGCTATGACCTGGGCCTGTCCTGGCTGGCGTCTTCCGGGGTCTATCTGGAGGCGGTATATTTCGACCAGAAAGTCGAGGACGAGATTTATTTCGACCAGGCAGACTACTCGGGCTATTTACAGCGCAGCGGCGACACTGACTCGAGCGGAGTGGAACTGGTGGCGCAGTGGCCGGTGACGCAAAACCTGTCCCTCAATACCAACTACACTTTCAACGACACCAAAACCAGCACCGGCAGCCGCCGGCCCTATCGTCCCGAACACCTGGCCAACCTGGGCCTCAACTGGCAACTGCTCAACGATGACCTGGCGCTGGGCGCGGCCTGGCGATCATCCCGGGGCGCCCAGGATATCGATGGATCCCAACTGGATGACTACCAGGTACTGGAACTGACAGCCAATTACCAGCTGGCACCGGGCTTGCAGGTGTACGGCCGGCTGGAAAACGCGCTGGATGAGGACTATCAGGAAGTTCCCACCTACAATACCAGTTCAGCCGCGGCTTACGCCGGGATGAGATACGCTTTCTAGGGTCAGGCTAATGGAAAAAACGAGTAAGGATGCGAAGCACAAGGCCGCCATGCAAAAGCAGAAGGCCAGCGTGGACGCCGGCATACAGGCTGCTGACACGGAACGGGGCGTCGCCGTCCTCCTCACCGGGGACGGCAAGGGCAAGTCCAGCTCTGCCTTCGGCATGGTCATGCGTGCCCTGGGCTACGGCCAGACCGTGGGCGTCGTCCAGTTCATCAAGGGTGAACAGCTCTCCGGCGAGGAGATCTACCTGAAAGAGCACTGCCCCCAGGTGGCGTTCTACCAGATGGGCACGGGCTTTACCTGGGACACCCAGGATCGCAGCGCCGACATCGCGGCTGCCCAGCGCACCTGGGCGGTGGCCAGGCCCATGCTGGAGGACCCGGGCATGGACCTGGTCGTACTCGACGAGCTCACCTATATGATCGCTTTCAAGTACCTGCCAGAGGAGGAGATCGTCGATGCCATTCGCCGGCGCCCGCCCGGTCAGAGCGTGGTGGTCACAGGCCGCGGCGGTGGCAAGGCACTGCAGGATGTTATGGATACCGTGTCAGAGGTAAAGGAGGTCAAGCACGCGTATCGCGCAGGTATCAAGGCGCGCCGGGGCGTGGATTATTAAACAGGCCGGCTCGCACCGCCGCATTCCGGCGTACCTGCTTCTGCTCGGGCTGGTGCTCGCCCTGCCACTGTGTATCGTGCTGGGGCTTGCCAACGGTGCAGTTCCCCTGGGCACCGCCGACATCCTGGCCGGGATTACCACGACCGTAACGGGCGCCGACCAGGGCCAGGGCGCCCTGATTGTCGGGCAGATCCGCCTGCCCAGGGTTCTGCTCGCAGCGCTTATGGGCGCGATCCTGGGCATGAGTGGTGCCGCCACGCAGGGCCTTTTCCGCAATCCCCTGGCGGACCCGTCACTCATCGGCGTGACCGCGGGGGCCTCGCTGGGAGCAGCGGTCGTTATCGTACTGGGGGGACATCTCCTGCCCGGTTATGCCGCGCTTACCCTGGTTTCGGTGGGCGCTTTCGCCGGCGGCGTGGTGGCTGTGGTCTTCGTCTACCGTCTCGCCACGTCATCCAGCGGCACCTCGGTGGCAACCATGCTATTGGCGGGAATCGCCATCACCGCACTGGCCGGGGCGCTCGGCAGTCTGCTGGAGTTCTACGCGGACAACGACATGCTGCGGCGTATATCCCTGTGGAAAATGGGCGGGCTGGATGGTGCCAACTACCCTCGCCTGCTGCTGGCAGCCGTTGTCGGTTGCGCGCTGCTGCTCGCCCTGCCCCGCTACGCGGACACGCTCAACGCACTGCTGCTGGGCGAGTCCGAGGCGCGTCACCTGGGCATCGACGTGGACGCCGCGAAGATCGCGCTGATCATCTGGGTCGCAATAGGGGTAGGCACATCGGTGGCACTGGTAGGCACCATCGCCTTCGTCGGGCTCGTGGTGCCACATATCGTGCGCATGTTGGTGGGTCCGGATCACCGCGTGCTACTCCCCGCCTCCGCCCTGGCCGGTGCCATTCTACTGGTGGTGGCGGACACCCTCTCGCGGATAGTGATCGCACCCACGGAGCTGCCCGTGGGGGTTATCACCGCGATCATCGGTGTCCCGTTTTTCATTTCCCTGCTGCGCCAGCGCCACCACTACGGGATGCAGTCGTGAGGGTATTGCAGCTGGATAAGGCCGGCGCCGCGCCCTGGGGCCCGCCCCTGCTGGCGCACATAAACCTGGCGCTGGAGCAGGGCCAGGTACTGGCCCTGGCGGGCCCGAACGGTGCGGGCAAATCGTCCCTGTTGCATCTCATTGCCGGGGATATCCCGCTCACCGAAGGTCGTATGCTGCTGGCGGGCAAGCCTTTCGGTGACTGGTCCCGACGCCAGCTGGCACGCCGTCTGGCCTACCTGCCGCAACTTTCCCTGCTCAACTTTCCCTACACAGTTGAGGAGGTGGTGGCGCTGGGCAGAATGCCTCACGACACCGGCCTGGTGACAGACCGCAGGATTCTCGGCGAGGTCATGGCCGCCACTGACATAACCGGCCTGCGCGGTCGTCTTTACACGCGCCTGTCGGGCGGCGAAAAACAACGGGTGCAGCTGGCCCGGGTGTTCTGCCAGATATGGGACAGTTGCGAGGGCGGCCTGCTATTACTGGACGAACCCAGCACGGCCCTGGACCTGTCCCACCAGCAGCTGGTACTGGATGCCGTGGAACAAGTGGCTTCGCGCGGGTGCGCCGTGGTGCTGGCCATCCACGACCTCAACCTGGTCGCGGGCCTTGCCGATACTATCGCCGTGCTGCAGGGCGGGCGCCTGGCGGCCCTGGGTTCGCCGACACAGGTCCTGAACGAGCAATTGTTCCGCGACGTATTTGCGATAGACGTACTGATCCAGCAACATCCCGGGCGCCAGCAACCGCTGGTTATCCGCCGGTGACCATGAACAGGTACCTCACTCATACCGTCGTGCTGTTCGTGTTACTGCTCGCGACCCCGGCCTGGTCACAGGCGGTCAGTGTGGTGGATTTCAGCGGCCGCACGGTGTTGCTTGACTCCCCTGCCCGCCGCATTGTGGCGCTCGCGCCCCACAGTGTGGAAAACCTGTTTAGCGCCGGGGCGGGTGACAAGCTGGTGGGCGTGGTCAGCTCCAGTGACTATCCCCCGCAGGCCAGGACACTGCCCCGGGTCGGCAGCTTCAACGCCTACAGCCTGGAAGCCATCGCCAGCGCCCGGCCCGACCTGATCGTGATGTGGGGCTCCGGCAACGGCTCCGGTACCCGCGACAAACTCGAGATCCTGGGAGTGCCGGTTTATGTCAGTGAGCCAAGGCAGCTGGCGGACATACCCCGGGATATTCGCGCACTGGGGGTGCTGGCAGGTACGCAGGCAAGCAGCGAACCGCAGGCCCGGCGTATAGAACAGGGACTGGACTCCCTGCGCAAGCGCTACAGCCAGCGACAGCCGCTGACCGTTTTGTACGAGATCTGGAACGATCCCCTGCAAACCGTCAACGGAGAGCATCTCATCAGCCAGGTCATCGAGTTGTGCGGGGGCCGCAACATCTTCGCGCAGGTGGCGATACTGGCCCCGCGGATCAACATCGAGTCTGTCCTGGCACTGGCACCCCAGGCGATTATTGCCAGTGGCATGAGCGATTCCCGGCCGCACTGGCTGGATGACTGGCGACGCTATCCCGCCCTGCCTGCCGTGGCGCACGGGGGCCTGTTCTTCGTGCATCCCGACCTGCTGGAACGCCCGACTGCACGTGTGCTGCTGGGTGCGCAAGCCCTGTGTGAACAACTCGATACCCTGCGCGAATAAACCCCGGCCTTGCCTGTGGCGCGATGTTTGTTAAGCTCTGCGGTCCTTGCTGACATAGCAAGCCCACCAAAATAACGAGAGGCATTGTATGAAACCGGAAACCATTGCGCTGCACGCCGGCTACGCGGGCGACCCAGGCAGTCATGCCGCAACCACGCCGATTTACCAGACCACGTCCTTCACTTTCGATAATACCCAGCACGGTGCCGACCTGTTTGACCTGAAAGTACCGGGTAATATCTACAGCCGTATCATGAACCCCACCAACGCGGTGCTGGAGCAGCGCCTGGCGGAACTCGAAGGTGGCGTGGGCGCACTGGCAGTTGCCTCGGGCATGGCGGCCATACGTTACGCGATCGAGGCAATTTCCGAGGTTGGCAGCAATATCGTCAGCACCACCCAGCTGTACGGTGGCACCTACAACCTGTTTGCCCACACCTTTCCGCGGCAGGGTATCGAGGTCCGTTTTGCCCAGGCAGACGATTTCGAGCGGGCCGCCGCGCTGATAGACGAGAACACCAAGGCCCTGTTCTGCGAGTCCATCGGCAACCCGGCCGGTAACATCGTCGATATCCGCAGGTGGGCCGATATCGCCCACGCCGCCGGCGTGCCGTTGATCGTCGATAATACGGTAGCGACCCCGGTACTGTGCCGGGTTTTTGATCACGGCGCCGATATCGCAGTGCACTCCCTGACAAAATATATCGGCGGCCACGGCACGACCATCGGCGGGGCCATTGTCGACTCGGGCAAGTTTGACTGGGCGGCCCATGCCAAACGGTTCCCGATCATGAACACACCGGACCCCTCGTACCACGGCGTGGTTTATACCGAGGCCATGGGTGAAGCCGCATTTATCGGGCGCTGCCGCGTAGTGCCCCTGCGCAACACCGGGGCGGCCATGTCGCCCCACAGCGCTTTCCTCATCATGCAGGGCTTGGAGACCCTGAGCCTGCGGATGAAGCAGCACTGCAAGAATGCGAAAAAAGTGGCCCACTACCTGCAGCAACACCCCCAGGTCAAATGGGTAAACTACGCCGGACTGAAAGACAGCCCCTACCGCGAAAACTGCAAAAAATTCTGCAACGGCAAGGCTGCCGGCATACTCAGCTTCGGCATAGACGGTGGCATAGAGGCCGGCGGTCGCTTTATCGATGCCCTGCAACTGATCCTTAGACTGGTCAATATCGGCGATGCTAAGTCGCTGGCCTGCCACCCCGCGAGCACCACCCATCGCCAGCTCAATGCCCAGGAACTGGCCTCGGCAGGGGTCAGCGAGGACATGGTGCGCCTGTCGATCGGTATAGAACATATCGATGATATCCTGGCGGATATCGAGCAGGCGCTGGCGGCGGCAAAATAGCCGTCACGGAATAAAAAAACCCGGCTCATAGGCCGGGTTTTTTGTTTGTTGCACCGGGCGAAAACGCGGCCCGGATACGCATCGCATCAGAACGCGGCGGATACCCTGGCGTACCAGAACGCACCGTTGAAGCCGAAGGGCGATGTTACGGCGTAGATATCACCGAGGTACTGCAAGGTACCATCGCCTTCCTTGTCCGGGTACTCGTCGAAGATATTCTGGCCGCCGACCGTTACCGTATAGTGCTCGGCAAAGGTATAGCTCGCCTCCAGATCAACCAGGACAGCGCTGCCGTAGGAGTACGTGTTCGCGCTTGAATCCGTACCATCGCCAAACAGCCCGGGTGTGGTAGACCAGCTACCGTAGTAGTTACCCCGCAGCAGGCCGCTGAAACCGCCCACATCATACACAAGGCTCAACACGGAGCGATCTTCGGGCACCTGGTTTTCGAGGTCGTAGACGCGATCCGAGAAAATAGCATTGTTCTTGACGCCGGAGATTTCCTGCTTGTTGTGGTTGTGGCGAACATCGCTGGTCAGTGTGCCGGCGCCGATGTCGTGCCACGTGGTGATACCGAAATCGACCCCGGTAACCTCGGTGTCAAAGCCATTGGTAAAATAGTTGGCATTGGAACCGAGCAACAAGTCAGCGTTGGCATAGCCCAGATCATTCAGGTCATCGACATTCTGCTGGCTGATGGTATTGGAGGACAGCGCCATCCGGTCATCTATGCTGATGTCGTAGTAATCCACCGTGATGCTGACCCTGTCACCAGGCGTCCAGATAACGCCTGCGGTGTAGCTGGTGGAGGTTTCATTCTCCAGGCTGGTCGCGCCCAGCACCTGCGCCACTGGGTTATCCACCGGGTAAGTACCGCTCGGGATAAGGTTGCCCGAGCTGTCAGCGGTAGTGGTTACGTTAAGCGTATGTACCTGGCCGGGCGTGGGTGCGCGGAAACCGGTGTTGGCCGTGCCGCGCAGGGCGAAGTTGTCGGTAAAGTCATAGCGCGCAGATACTTTCCAGTCCAGGTTATCGCCGTACTCCTCGAAATTTTCGTAGCGCATGGCGACGGCGCCCGTCAGCTTCTCGGTGATCTCGGTTTCCAGGTCGAAATACAGCGCATAGCTGTCACTGTCCCAGCTGCCGGCCGAATCGGGGAAAAAGCCCTGGAAACCGTCGGAACCCACGCCAAACTGTGCAAAGGTCGGTCCGACCTCGATGGAAGCCGGGTCGCCGGTAGCGATCTTGTAGGTTTCACGACGCCATTCCACACCGAAACCCAGGTTGGCAGGGTTGTTATCAAAGGTCTTGACGAAATCCAGGTTGACCCCGGTCTCTTCCTGGGTCAGCGTGCCCGGCTTGAAGTTGATCGGGCTGAGCGCTCCCAGGCTGGGGTTGATGCTGTTCTTGAGGTTGTACTCCACCTCGTTTTCGCCGTAGCGACCCTTCAGGTCCCAGCTCAGGTCGCTGTTGCCGAGTTCACCACGGGCACCGAGCACGACAAAGGTGTCGGTGATATCGGAACCGAAGATGGGGCTGTAGCCACCGGGAAACTGGGTGTAGATGGGGTTGCGCAGTACGTAGCCACTGGGGCTCGAGGCATCCGCCACCAGGTAATCGCCCGGGTTCAGGCCCTGTCCGGTGATGGAGTTGACCAGGCTTTGTGCGGCGTTATCGGGCCGCCCGTCGCCATCGCTGTCGGTCTGCAAAGTGGAGCGAGCGGCGATATCGATGTTGCCGTCACCCGGCAGTACCGGGGTACGGTAGAAAAAGCCGCCCCGTGTTTCGTTGTAGTAGTAACTACCGTTGCCGTACAGCTCGAGAGAATCGCTGACGTTATAGCCGGCATTGAACACGCCCGTGTAGGAATCCAGTTCGGGATCACCCCAGCGCTGGCCCAGGCCGTCGTAAGGCACCGCACTCTTGCCCACGATATCCGCCACGGCTGCCGCATCGGGGCGGGCCTGGCCACGGCTGGTGGTATCGGTCGTGGCGTATTCACCCGTCAGGTTCAGGAAACCATTGCCCCCGAGACTGAGGCCCCCGTTGGCACTGACCGTGCTGCGCTGGCCGTCACCGTCCTGGTCGTATTCGCCGTACTGGCCGCTGATGGTGAAGCCCTCGTCCGCATCCTTGAGGATCACGTTGACCACGCCGGCGATTGCATCTGAGCCGTACTGGGCCGAGGCGCCGTCACGCAGCACTTCCACCCGCTTTATTGCGGCGGAGGGGAAGGTCGAGAAATCAACTCCCTGGGAGCCCTGGTTCACGGTGCCCAGTGGCGCCAGCTGAAGATTGACCAGCGCAGAGCGATGGCGGCGTGTGCCGTCCACCAGTACCAGGGTGTGGTCGGGTGACAGGTTGCGCAGGGTCACCGGGCGTATGAACGCGGTGCCGTCCGCAATCGGGAAACGCTGTGTATTCAGCGACGGTGCGATCTGGGTCAGGGACTCGGTCAGGCTGAAAGAGGCCTGCCGGGCCAGGGACTCACTGCTGATGACATCGATCGGCGAGAGGGTCTCGGTGGGCAACTGGCCTTCCTTGCGGGTACCGGTTACCACGACTTCCTCCAGGCCCGCAGCGGGCTTCTGTGCCATTGCCAGCGGTGCTGACAGGGAGGGCACCAGCGCTACGACGGCAGTTGCGAGCAGGGTCTTCTTGAACTTTTGCATTGTGGGTGGTCCTTCTTCTAGTTATGAATAGCGGTTTCTTTGCAGGAAACAGCGATGGGAAAATTCTATACCTTTGAAGTGCGGTTTTTGTCACTCAAGAATGTAACAAGTACACAAGAAAACGACCTGACAGCCCGGCCTATTCGTGGGCTTGCCTCGTAAATCCCTGTTTTTATTAGGGTTATCCCCTGCTATCAAGACTCACATGGAGCGCCGTAACAAGGGCGGAATATCCGGGTGCGACTCACCCTCCTCCCCCAGTTCCGCCACCAGCTTGTGCAGTGCAGGGCCCAACCGGGGCTTGACCTCCTCAGGGCGCAGCTGCTCGCCGCATTCATTACAGGTGAGCATGGGGCGGGTGCGTTTGCCGCATTTCAGGTGCACATATTCCAGCGGCGCGCCCTCCCCCTTGTCCATCCATTCATCCCCCCAGCGGGCCAGGCTCATCAGCACGGGATAGAGACCCAAACCCTTGCGGGTGAGCCGGTACTCGTAGCGCACGGGCCGGTCATGGTATGGGACCTTGACCAGTACCCCCTGTTCCACCAGCTTGCCCAGCCGCTCTGACAAGCGGTGCCGGGTAATACCCAGGTTGGACTGGAACTGGTCGAATCGACGCGTACCCAGGAAAGCGTCCCGAATAATCAACATGGTCCAGCGCTCGCCCACGATGGACAGCGCCCTGGCAACTGAACACACCT
>JAHEBM010000036.1 GCA_024642245.1 Haliea sp. | reverse complement strand
CTCCCGCGATAAGGGCTTCGATGGAGAAGCACTTGCCATCCAGGCTGACCCCTGCCTCGACGGCGGCAATCATGTCGCCGGTTTCGCTGACCACCTCATGCAGCATGTCGCAGACAATGACATCGCACTGGGCCGCCACGGAGACATCGATCTCGCGCTGCTGGGGAATGGTCGAGCCGATCGAAACGGTGACTGCCCCGGGTTTTATCCAGTCACCGAAAAGAATGGGAGACTCGCCATGGGAGCGCGCTGCTGCCAGCACGACATCAGCCCCTCTGACGGCCTCCTCGGCACTGGCAGCCGCCGAGGTGCTGATACCTAACTCGGCACCGATAGTGCCGGCAAAGCGTTCCCGGCTTGCGGGTGTGGGACTGAATACCGTGATCGCAGAAAAATCGCGAATCGCAGCGAACGCGCGGGTATGCATTTGTGCCTCGAGTCCGCTTCCCAGGACGGCAAGCCTGGCCGTGGCTGCAGGTGCCATTTTGTCCAGGGCAGCGGCCGAGGTCGCGGCCGTGCGGTAACCGGTGACCTTCTCCGCATCGACAAAGGCGGCAATCCTGCTGGTCTGGCGATCGAAGAGAACGATCACGTACTGTACGCCGCCGCCTGGTGCTTCGGGCGCCATGCCCATCAGCTTGGCGCCGAAATACCGCCCCCCCGGGGGAACCGCCGGCAGGGTCCTGAGCCAGGCCTTGCCACTGGCGGCGATCGAACGGGGCGGGGTGGCCGCCGGCTCAGGCTTGTGGGAATATGCCTGCTGCAGGGCAGCAATTGCCAATTTCCAGTCAAATACCGCCGAGGCCGCCTCGGACGATATAAATACAGGCGCAGCCATTTCCGTATGCATCTAACCCCCTATCAATGTGCGGCGCAGGACCACCGCCTGCAGGCAGGCCCCACTTGCATGCGACCACCACACTGGACTTCAAACAGCGTATTAAGGTATGTTATTTTTTCAATTAAAACGTGTCAATACGTAAATTGAGTCATTTTAACCGCCCGGGCAGCAGCCCGGCCCCTCGAAAGACGATTCGACTATGACAGACAAGGCCCCGGCCCAGCGCCCGCCACGAGACCGCGACCTCGCCACCTTACGCCACTATATCGACCGGGTAAGGCGGGATAACGGGCGCCGCCTGCCATCAGAAGCGCGCCTGGTCGAGGAACTGGGCATCTCCCGGGCCCGGCTCAGGGGACTGCTCAAAACCCTGGAAAAGGAGGGGCTGATCTGGCGCCACGTGGGCAAGGGGACATTCATCGGCGAACGCTCCCTTAGCGCTGAGCTTACCTCCATGCCCGCCGTGCTGACGCCGCCGGAAGCCTTCGAGGCGCGCCTGGTCCTGGAGCCGCAGATCGCCGGGCTGGCCGCACGCCGGGCGACGCCGACACAGATCGAGGAGATGTGGCGATGCCAGCGGAAGATGCAGGAACTCGATGACTTCAATCAGTGGGCCGTGTGGGACGAACGCCTGCACCGACTGGTGGCCAAGGCCGCCGGTAACAAATTACTGCTGGCCCTGTATGACACGACGCGCGAAAGCGCGCCGTCCGGGATGCGCAATATCATTGACCGCGTGTTTTCTTCCACCACGCGCGAAGAAAGTAATACCGAACACCAACACTATATCCAGGCGATCGCCAACCATGATCCGGCCAGTGCCGAGTCGCTTATGAAAGCCCACTTACAGGCGGTGAGACAGATCATGTTTGGTGATATGTGACAGCAGCGCAAACAGGCTATGACACAGCCAGTGGACACCGGCCATGACGATTGAACATTCAGCAGCGGAGGCTTGTATGCAAACCAGGAGATTTGAAGGGAAGGTCGTGCTCGTGACAGGCGCGGGAAGCGGAATCGGGCTGGCAGCAGCGCGGGCATTTGCCGCGGAGGGAGCGAAAGTTGTGCTGGCGGACCTGGCCGAGGACAAGGTAAGGGCGAATGCGCAGGAGATCCAGCAAGACGGTGGCATCGCATCCAGCATCCGCGTGGACGTTAGCGATTACCCCTCCTGCGAGCAAATGGTTGACCACACGGTAAGCACATTCGGTGGCTTGCACATCGCCTTCAACAACGCAGGCATCCCATCACCGATAGACCCCGAATTCGAAAATTGCTCGGTCCAGGAATGGGATCGCGTAATGGGTGTTAACCTGAACGGCATATTCTATGCAATGAAGGCGGAAACGCCGGCGCTGCGCGCGGCGGGTGGCACAGCCATTATAAACACGGCTTCGGCTGCCAGCTTTATCGCGAATCCGGGTATGCCTTCCTATATCGCCAGCAAGCATGGCGTCGCGGGCCTCACCAAAGCCGCGGCACTTGATCTCGTCAAGTACGGCATCCGGGTCAATGCCGTTTGTCCCGGGGTCGTGAACACCCCCATGCTCGCCGCGGCGAGTGCCGCACCGGAAATGCGCGCTGCAATGGAAGCGCAGATTCCCATCGGTCGGATCGCCACGCCGCAGGAAATTGCCGAGTCAGTGCTGTTCCTGGCGTCAGACGCAGCCAGCTACCTGGTAGGTTCATTCATCCGGGTCGATGGCGGCATGACGCTTTCCTGAACGGCTTGCAGTGCACCGGCCCGCCGGGGCCGACGTCAGTTCGGCGTCAATGTCACGTGCAGGTTCGCCAAACCCCGGATTATAAAGCTGGGCTCATACTCCAGGTGACGCTTGCCGGGCTTGCCATGCTTCGCCTCACAGAGGCTGATCTGCGAAGTGTGTTCGAAAAATCGCTCGAGAATGACGCGGACTTCGGCCCGGGCAAGCGCTGCGCCGACACAGGTGTGAGGACCCCGGCTGAAAGCCAGGTGCTCCCTGATTTTTGGACGATCAAACCTGAATGCAGCGGGGTCGTCCCAGCGACGCGGGTCCCGATTGGCAGCGGCGATAGCAACAATCACCCGCTTGCCTGCGGGCACTTGCGTATCGCCTATCCGGGTGTTTCGCCGCGCGACGCGAAACGTGGCTTTGGTAGAGCCCTCCAGGCGCAGAACCTCTTCCAGCAAGGCAGGAATCAGGTCGGTGTTTTCCCGCAGTTTCTGCTGCAAGCCCGGTGTTTCAATGATGTGGCGCATCGAATTACTGAGAAGTTTGGCGCTGGTATCCTGGCCCGCCGCGAACAGGAACGCGGCCTGCGACACCAGTTCCATCAGGTCCGGCGTTGTCCCGTCCGGGTAGGTGGCGGTTGCCAGCGTCGACAGGACGTCTTCTTTTGGATTGGTGCGACGCTGCTGTATGTAGTTGGCAAAATACCCGCCCATAAACTGCATTACCGAGTCCAGCTTGGGGTTGCCCTCGTCACCCAGCTTACCCGGGGGTGGTGCCGCATCGATCGCCTGGCGGAACAGTTCCCGATCCTCCGGCGGGACCCCCAACAAATCCGCAACGACAAGCGTCACATAGGGGGTCGCGATGCCGTTGACGATTTCGCACTCACCTTTGGCCACGGCCTCTTGCACCAGCTCCTGTGCGAATTCCTCCATAAACGCCTGGTTGGCCTTGAGTCGCGAGGGGGTGAACAGGCGGTTGAGGATGGCCCGCATGGCAGTGTGCCGGGCATCATCAAAGGTAACCACGAGGTCGCTGGCGGGAAAATCGCCACGATGGGCCTCGAGCAATTCAGAGATATCATCACCTTGCGGTTCGAAGGGAAGTGGATATGCAGCGCCGGGTACGCAGTTGATCGATGAAAAGTCCCTTGCATTCCTCAGCACCTCTACCGACTCGTCAAATCCCGTGACGACCAGGATATCGCGGTTCTTCAACTGGTAGACCGGGCCATGCGCACGAATCTCCTCGAAATATTCATACGGGTCCAGCAGGACAGAATGGTCGGTAAAATAGTCGCGTTCCCCTGCAGCCTGTGTCGTCATTGTCTAAGCTCCATTTCCGGTTGTTGGCGTAAGCATCGGGCGCTTTGCCCTGTTGCCTTCATGCATGCAAAAATGGCCGATGAGGCCCTGTTCAGTCCTCCGGGGCGATCGTCACCCGCAGCCCGTCGAGCTCACTTGCAAAGGGTATCTGGCAGGACAGTCTTGACCGATCCTTTCTATGTGCCGAGCACGCCAGACGGTGCATCGATCAGGTGCTCTGTGCCATCTCTTGCTGTAACGATCAGTTGCGGCATTTTCAGGATCCTCGGTCTATCTATACCTGCCGGGGTAATTCATACTCTTTCGTGGGTCCCCGCAATGACACGATGTCTGGTGCGCGGACGCAAGCACCGGCTCACGCCACACACCGGCATAGCATGCCCAAAAAGATATGCGACACTGTGTAGCTTAAAATGACCACGCCAGAACTGTCAAGCGCACAAGATGCCCGCGTGGTGCGCACACGCCAGGCACTGCGCGAAGCGCTGCTTGGGCTGCTGGAGCACAAGCCCCTGGAGCAGATAACGATTCGCGAAATAGCCGCCGGGGCAGGCATCCACTACGCGACCTTCTTTCGCCACCACCCCACCAGGGACGCGCTGCTGGACGATATAGCCGCCGAGCAGATCGATCGCCTGGTCGAGCTGACCGTACCCATACTGGATCGGGCAGACAGTGAGGCAGCCCTGGTAGCCCTGTGCAGCCACGTCAGCGAACAGCGCAGCCTGTGGACAGCCCTGCTCACCGGGGGCGCAGCCGGGGCAATGCGTGAGGAGTTGCTGCGGCAAGCCACAGCGGTGGCGCTTGATCGCGTCGCGAAAGACAGCTGGGTCCCGGTCGAGCTGGCAGTGATATGCACGGTCAGCGTGATCGTGGAAACCCTGGCCTGGTGGCTGGCGCAAGCCGATCCACTGCCGGTAACCGAGATGTCCAAAATACTGGATCGCCTGATTATCATCAGGAGCCTGCTGCAAGATGCAAAGCAGGATGAGTGAACACGGCGTCCCGCGCCGGGAACTTGTTATAGACAACGCTGTTGATTTATACTAATGTGCACGCTGCGGACAGACATGAACAATAATGCCGCTTGAGCCGGGAAAACAGCTCACAAGACGTCAAAAAACCAGCACCTGATAAACAAGAACGAGGTTACCCTGATCATGGCCGTAAAAGTTTATGAACGTATCCTGGATCTCTTCGAAGCGGAGGGTATCAATACGCTGTTCGGTATTCCGGACCCGAATTTCGTCCATATGTTCCTCGAGGCGGAGAAGCGTGGCTGGACCGTGGTCGCCCCGCACCATGAAGCCGCTGCGGGCTTTATGGCCGAGGCTGCCTCTCGCATCACCGGCAAGCCGGCCGTCTGTATCGGTACACTCGGCCCGGGTATCGCCAACGCCGCGCCCGCCATACAGTGCGCGCTGGTGGAAAATTCTCCCGTCATCTTTCTCAGTGGCCAGCGTGCACGCGTGACCGAGCAACGCGTACGTCGCGGCCGCATCCAGTTCGTCAAACAGATGCCACTGTTTGAAAATTCCGTGAAATACGCCGCTTCAATCGAATATGCCGACCAGACCGACGAGATCATCCGCGAGGGAATCCGCCAGTCGATGTCGGGCACACCGGGCCCGTCCTACATCGAATACCCTTCCCACATCATCGAGCAGGAGCTCGACGTACCGAAGGCACTGCCGCCAGCACGCTACCGCCTCGTCAACCAGGGCGCGGATATCGACAAGGTCGCCGAGGCGGTCAAGCTTATTCGTAAAGCGAAAAACCCGATCCTGCTGGTCGGCCACGGGGTACACACCTCGCGCACAGGCGCGGAAGTCAAGAAACTGGCCGAGTTGATGAACTGCCCGGTCATCCAGACCTCCGGCGGCACCTCCTATATCAAGGGCCTGGAAGACCGCACCTTCCAGTATGTGTTTTCCAAGGCATCGATACAGGCGGTAGAGGAATCAGACCTCTGCCTTGCGCTCGGCACCGAGCTGGGCGAGCCGGTGCACTATGGTCGCTGGCGGTACTGGGTAGCGAATGAAGCTATCCGCAAGTGGATCTATGTCGAGCAGGATGCCGCGGCGATCGGCGTGAACCGCCCGATCGACGTGCCGCTGGTGGGCGACCTTCGCGGCGTGGTACCCCAGCTGGTCGCCGCGCTCAAGGACACACCGCGCAAACCCGCGCGAGGCCTTGCCAAATTCATGAAAGACGGTGCTGCAGAGCTGGCCGATCTTGCCAGGGAGTCGCTGACCAAAACCGATGGCACGGGCAAGGTTCCGATTCACCCTTCACGTTTTGTCGTCGAAGCCACACAGGCCTTCCCGAAGAACGGGATCATGATCCGCGATGGTGGCGCCACGGTGATCTTTCAGTGGACCTATTCCCAGTGCAAACCGCACGACGTGATCTGGAACCAGAACTTCGGCCACATCGGCACCGGCCTGCCCTATGCCACGGGCGCGATGCTGGCAGACAAGGCCGCCACCGGCAAGCAACGCCCCGGCATGCTGCTCACCAGTGACTCTTCCTTCATGTTCCACATCGCCGAGCTGGAAACCGCCGTGCGTTGCAAGCTGCCGCTGGTCTGCGTGGTCGGCGTGGACAACCAGTGGGGACTGGAAGTCGGCGTCTACAAGCGCACCTTCGGCAAGGGCACCGCTGAGACCGGCACGCACTGGAGCAAGGACGTGCGCCTGGACAAGGTGGGTGAAGGCTTCGGCTGCCACGGCGAATATGTCACCAGGGCCGAGGACATCGGCCCCGCGATCAAGCGCGCCTATGCCAGCGGCAAGGTAGCCGTGGTCCATGTCGTGATAGACCCGAAGGCCAATTCGGAGGAAATGCCGAAATACGCTGAGTTCAGGACCTGGTACGCGGAAGGTACACAGTAAGCGGTACACCCGGGCTACAGTCGATGCCCGCGCAGGTTCTTCAGTGAATCTGCGCGGGCATTTTTACATCAGCCCTGTGCTCATTTCTCATCGAGCAAGCGAATAGAGTCTTTCCCCATGTACCTTGCCAGGTGACGGTGGAAGTTGGTGATCTTCTGTTCCTGGTGCGGATTGGGCAAGGTGCCGCGGAAACCCCGCGATTTCATGCCTTTCTGGACCCACTCCATATTCGCGAAGTCCTGCGACAGCACCAAACCCCACTTCTCCGCAGTCGGCTCCGCGTTAACCCACTCGGTCTTTGGCTCCTCGCCTTCCGGGAAGCGCTCCAGCGCGTAGGATTCGAAAATGCACTGGTTGGGGTCATCACCATAGGGGCGGACGCGGTAGCACAGGGCGAAGGTGACCCCCTGCAATACGGTCTGGTTGGGAAAGAAACTCCAGGCAAGGCCCGCTTCGGACATCTGCTCGGGAGTAATCTCCGGCCAGGTGACGCCTCGCGCCGCGTCGTCGGCCTTGGCCGACGCCATCCAGTGCTTGATGACATCCGCGGCCGGTGTGCCTTCGGGCAATTCGTCGGCCAATCGCCTGGCGGCATTGACCAGGGTCTCAGTGGAGGCGGCGTAATTGACTGTCTCGTAATTCTCGCGGGCCAGCTCGTAGGTCGAAATACGCGGATCACCCAGGCCCGCCCGGGTGACCGAACCGCTCTGGCTCATCTTCATGCTGGGGTCGCGCTCGTCAAAACCACTGACCCCGTGTAGCCCATAGGGCTTGCTGTACGCGTAAAACTGGCCATATTTAAGCAGCTGTGAATGCGTACCGGCGACATGGTACGGTTCCATAAACGCCTCGATGGCCGTTTTCCAGTTGCAGGGGTAAACAGACCACTGGCGCCACTTGAAGCGCATCTTTTCAAACTGGAAGGGGTCGAGCACACTGGCGGCGGGCTCGAGAAATTCGCGCAGCGACCCGCTCTCGGGGTCCATATTGATGTATATCCAGCCACCCCAGGTATCCACCTTCAGCTCGGAAAGGCAGGTACGCTCTTCGGTCAACGCGCCTTTCCAGTCCTGCGGGTCGAGCACGTGGGTATTCTTGCCTTCCAGGTTGTAGGTCCAGCCGTGAAAGGCGCACACGAAGTTCTTTTTCTTGCCGTAAACACCGTTGCTGTTATCGGGCGTATTGACCAGCTGGCGTCCGCGGTGCGGGCAGACATTGTAATAGGCCTTGAGCCTGTCGGGCGCGACGCGCACGATAATGACCGATTCCTCCGCCACGTTATAGGTCATGTAATCGCCGACATCGGGGAGTTCCTCGACCCGGCCTGCCATCTGCCACACCTTGGCCCACAACAGTTCACGCTCGGCTATCGCGTATTCCGGTGACAGGAAAGCTTCCACTGTATAGGTCAGGGGTTCAGCCAGGTCTGCATCTGTGAGTTCGACTCTCTTGTCCATGTTATCTCCCTTCGTCAGTTGATTAGGCACGGTGGGCCAACTGCCCGCTGCGCGTCAAACCGGCTGGACAGGCTTTCCGTCCGCTGTTTCGAGAACCAGCCCCTCCAGATCGCCCTTACCCCGCCAATTTTCCAGCACATCCAAAAAGGCATCCCAACCCCGTCCGTAGAGCTCCCCGAGGTAGAAACGGTATTTCTCGTTACCGTTCTCATCCACATCCGGCTTACCCTCATTGTTGAAATAGCTGGGAGTACAGTCGTGAATCCACTGCGTTCGATCGACCTCGTTCTCCCGCATGTGCCTGATCCACCCGTCCTGCGCTTCCAGGCTCACTTCCGCGGCAACGGCACCCCGATCCAGGACTTCCTTCATGATATAGACCATGTGCTTGACCTGCTCCTCGAAGTTATACGTGAGGGTCGAGTTGAGGCCACCCTGGTAATAGCCGGTGGTGAACAGGTTGGGAAAACCGTGAGTCATCATGCCGTGTAGCGTCTTGTAGCCGCCGTTCCAGTTGTCGTACATCGAAAGCCCGTTGCGGCCCTCGAACACCGAGATTCCCCAACGACGGTCCAGGTCACTGGTCACCTCGTAACCGCTGGCGAACATCATGCAGTCCACCTCGTACTCCACGCCGTTGGCGATAAACCCGTTCTCGGTCATGCGCTCGACACCCTGGGTCTCGGATACATCTATCAGCGTCACATTGGGACGGTTGAAGGTCTGGTAATATTCGTCGTTGGACGTGGGCCGCTTGCACTGGTAACGGTAATAAGGCTTCAACAGTTCCGCTGTCTCCTTGTCTTTAACGATTTCATCGACCCGGTTGCGCAGACGCTCCATCACGCGGAAGTCCATCTCTTCATAGCGCGCCGCAAATTCCTCGAGGGTCAGCTCAGGCCACCCCTGCGCTTCCAGTTCCGCCGAAATATTGTGATTTACCTCTGTCCAGATATCGCCGATCAGGTCTTTCTCGTCTTTCTGGAATCGCTCGTTGGCGCCGCGGTGAAAATTGGCGCGGCGCCTGGCCTGCCAACCCGGCTCCAGGGTCTTTACCCACTCGGGATCAGTTTTCGAATTCTTTCGCGAGTCGACACACGAGGGGGTACGCTGCAACAGGTAGAATTGCTTGGCATACTTGCCGAGGTAGGGCGTCAGCTGGATCGCTGTTGCGCCGGTACCGACAAGTGCCACGCGCTTGTCGGCCAGCTTGTCCAGCACCGGGTTTTTCTCTCCGCCGCCGGCGTAATCGTTATCCCAGCGTGCGGTGTGAAACATATGTCCCTTGAAATCGTGTATGCCCGGGATACCCGGGAGCTTGGGTATGTTCAACAAGCCGTTGGCCATGATGACGAAGCGCGCGCGAATATCGTCGCCCTGCCTGGTGGCGATGCGCCATCGTTTGATGGACTCATCCCAGCGCAGCGAGTCCACCATCGTGTGAAAGAGTGCGTTTTCGTACAGCTCGTAGCGCTTCGCGATGCTTTGCGCGTATTCACGGATTTCATATCCATCGGTAAATTTCTTCGAGGGCATGAAGCCCGTTTCCTCGAGCAGCGGCAGGTAGCAGTAGGCGTCGTTATCGCACTGCAGGCCAGGGTAGCGGTTCCAGTACCAGACACCGCCGAAATCACCGGCGTGGTCGATGTGGCGGAAACTGGAAAAACCGCCTCGCCGCAGGTGAACGCCTGCCGAAATACCGGACCAGCCGCCACCCAGGACGACGACGTCGATGTCCTCCGACACGGGGTCACGCGGTGTAACGGGGGTGTAGGGGTCAGCCTCGTAGGTGTCGGCAAAATCGTCGACCGGCCGCACATACTGCTCCTGCCCCTCCTTGCGTATGCGCCTGTCACGCTCCTGCTGGTACTTTTTCTTTATTGCCGGGATATCGATTTCCCCGGCCGCTGGCAGGTTAGGCGTGAGCGAATTCGTCGGGGCCTGCGTCATATCCAATCTCCCATTGGCATCATATTCGGTCCGAGTATAGACACTTCGCCTGTCATATACAACGTTGTTGATTACAAAACATTACAGGGCCTGTCGCACCCTGCATACCCGCCAAACCGGCTTCATCCGGGCCTTGCAAACCGGCTTGCGCCAGGCATCGCAGGCCCGCCAAACGGTCGCCCGGGAGCCCCGGGACGTGTGCGGGCAGCACCTACCAGACGAGCGGCACGTACTCCGGCCCGACGACCCCACCCGGCCGGTATTCGATCGCGGTATCGGGCTTCAGGGAGAAATCCGGAATCCGGCGCAGCCACTCCTGCAGGGCCACCTTGATCTCGAGGCGCGCCAGGTGGGCGCCCATGCAACTGTGGACACCACCAGCGAACGCCAGGATTGGCTTGCGCGGCCGGTGGAAATCGACCACGGTCGGGTTGGGGAAGATTTCCGGGTCATAGTTGCATGCAGGTAGCACCGAGGTAACGCGGTCGCCCTTCTTCATCTTCACGCCGCGCAGCTCGTAGTCCTGTGCCAGCATGCGGCCTGAAAAGGTCACCGAAAACACGCGCAGCAGTTCCTCTATCTGCGTGTTGATATTATCGGGATCGCTGATCATCTCGCGGCAGCGGTCGGGGTTGTTGGCCAGCCACAGCCAGATATTGTTGAGGGTGGCGAAGACCGTATCCAGCCCCCCGATAAACAGGAATATCACAAAGCCGAAAATCTCTGGTGGTGACATCGGCCTGCCATCCACGGTCGCGTGGACGATACGGCTGATCACGTGGTCATCGGGCTGCTCTTTCTTTTCAGCGATAACTTCCTTGAGATAGGCGCTGATCAAGCCCATCGCCTCGGCCATGGTCTCCCGGCTCTGGGAGTGGAGCAGGTCGACCGCCCATTTGACGAAGGTATCGCGTTTTTCCTGGGGCAGGCCCATCAGGTCCAGGAACACCGATACCGGCAGCGGTCGCCCGAAATCAGTGGTGAATTCACACCCGCCCTGGTCTATGACCTGGTCAATCAGGTCATTACTCAGGCGGCGGATCTTGCCTTCGAGTTCAAGCACGCCTTTTGGCGAGAACAACGGCTCGAGGATCGCGCGGTACTTGCGGTGGTGGGGTGGATCGATCTCGATCGGGATGAAGTAAAAATAGTCATTGGGATCGCGCGGAAAAGGGGTGGCGCCTTCATTGGTGAAAATTTCCGGGTGGCGCAGCATGAAAAAGGCATCTTCGTACTTGAGCAACTGCCAGGCGTTACCGTAATCGCTGACATCGTAGAAGATTGGCGGCATGGTTTCGTGCAGCCTGGCCATAAATTTGTGGGGTGCCGCAAGAAACTCCGGGCCTGTGGTAATACCGGCGGAGCGGACGAGTTCCCGGGGCACGTGGCCCGGGATATTGTCCTTTCCCGCTATCCGCGGAAATTGCGGTGGAACCGGGTTTGACGCGTCAATTGCCATCTCACTTTCTCCTTGCTTGACCGGTGGCCAACTGTGCCCGCAGCCCGGCCGATTACCGGCCGCCGCAGGGCAAATGGGCGGCCAGCGCTGCAGGCACGAATAGCCTTGATAATTATTCATTTATAAATAATAGTCAACACTGTCGTATATATGTGCGCGGCTGTCACCCCGCTATTGGTTCACGTGCACTGAAAGGATAGCAATGAGACTCGGGAGTAACCGCCAGTCATGACCACCGTGTTGATCGCCCAATGAGCTACAGGCTGCCGTTTAAAACAGGAAAACTGCGCTGCGAGGTCATTCCCGTGACGCGGGTCCGGCAGAACTGTTCCCTGGTCTGGTGTGATGAAACGCTGCGCGCCGCCGTGGTGGACCCCGGACCTGATCTTGCGCCAATACTGCAGGCGATAAGCGATTGCGGCGTCGAGGTCGAACGCCTGTTGATCACCCACAGCCACCCGGATCATGCCGGCGGCGCCGCGGAGCTGGCAGAGCTTTTGCAGGTGCCGATCGAAGGCCCCCACAGCGCGGAACAATCAGAGATCAACCGCATGCTGGCGCTTGCCGAACAACACGATTTTGCGGATACCCGCCTACTCGAACCGGACCGCTGGCTGGCGGATGGTGACAGCGTATTATTGGGGCGGTGTGCGCTGCGCGTCATTCACTGCCCAGGCCATACCCCTGGCCACGTCGTCTATTTCGAGCCTGATTCGCGGATTGCCTTCGTCGGGGATATTCTTTTTCGCGGCACTATCGGCGCCACTTCCGGCCACCTGAATCACCTGGAGTTATTGCGAAGCATCCGCCTGAAGCTTTTCCCACTGGGTGACGATGTGACCTTTGTACCGGGGCACGGACAGTTGTCATCCTTCGGGGAAGAGCGCTTGATCAACGCGAGCGTGTCGGACCTGGCGGCGGAGGAATACGAGCACCTGTTGCTCGAGCCGCATTCAAGCCGCTGAGGTAAACCACCACCACGCCGTCACTCGCAAAAGGTCAGGGCTTCACCGCAATATTAAAGCGCTCGCAATAGTCCCTGTAGCGTGCCCGTACCTGCTCCTTGTTCAAGCCGTAATCCTCGAGGGAGTAGCTGTGGCCGCCGTGTTTGCCCTTGGGGTTTGCCTGCATAAAGGCATCCATCGCGCTCTGGGCCCCGGCGGTAAACGGCTCGCCGAAATGCTGGTAGACCTTTTTGATTTCACCGATCGGATCGCGCATCACGTCCACGTATTGCAGGTCGTAGATCGAATCCCAGCCATGCTTTTCCTTGTAGGCAAGTGTTCGCGCAATCATGACATCGAAGGTTTCGAGCAAACACTGGCCAATGGCCTCGAAATCAACCTCGTCGCTGAACATGGGCCGCACCGCCTTGATCAGGCTGCAGGCAGATCCCACGACATCCACAGGATCGCGGTGCGTCATGACCAGTTGGGCATCGGGATATACCGTGGTGAGCGCATCGAGATACAGCGGATGCCAGGGATTTTTCAGCGTCCAGCGACCGCCCGCCTCTGCCTGTAATAATTGCAGGAAGCGCTTGTGGAACCTGAAGGCAGGCAAATAGTCCGCTTCGTGGAGAAACCACCGGTGGTAACTGGGAATGTCGTACATGGAGTCATAGTATTGGGCGACGAACGACGGTGACATCGCAAACTGGCATTCGGTGGGGCTGTCGGCTTCCTCGTAATGGATAGCCGCGATATGCGGCGCATACTTGAGAGACATTTCCGTCTGGGCCTGACACTTTTCGTAGCGTGGCCCCGCATGCAACTCGGCAGGCCCGGGCGGTGGGACCGAATCAAATGCCTCCCACCGCAGGAAACACCGGCGCGCAGGGTCAACACTCAACAGGTTGATGACCAGTGTGGTGCCAGTGCGCGGCAGGCCAAAGACAAAGAGTGGTTTTTCAACCGGCCGATCCAGCAACTGCGGGGACTTTGCCAGGTAATCCTCCACCCGCAGTCGATTGGCCAGGGTAGCCACCAGGTTGGCCTCCACGCTTTGTGTCCCCCGGGCATTCAATTTTGCCTCGGTGTTGAGCGCTGCGACGAGACGCTCCAGGGCTTCGAGGATGCTCTTGTCCCCCAGACTGGTGAGCCCGGTCTGTTGCTGCGCGGCAGCGACTAAATCCTGAACTTTCATATCAACACTCCCAATATTGCTTTATCTGAGTTAGTCCGACAAATCCTTCCCACCAGGTGTCACCCACACCCCTTTCGTGCCATCTCGAAACTTTTGTCCATATGGTCGAGATAGCCCGAGGGCACAGGTGACAGGCTCCACTGCCTGCCCTGGTCGCGGATGGCATCGATATTGTCGGCCACACTATCGATTGTCCAATCGGGGCGAAAGACGCCCTCGGTCTCCGCCACAAATGCCCGGGCCACCCGCCCGGCCATCGATACCAGCATCTCGCCGGTAATCGAACAGGATTCATGCGCCAGCCAGCCCACAACCGGAGCTACCAGTTCCGGACCCATCGGCGGGTACTGGGACACGTCCAGCCCTTCGGCCATTCGCGTAACGGCGCCCGGAAGTATCATATTGGACTTGACACCCCTATCGGCACCTTCGATGGCAATAACGTTATTAAGCCCGATCATGCCGGCCTTGGAGACGCCGTAATTCACCACGTTGTGGGTGCCGTAGATGCCACCGATGGAGCCGGTGAGCACAACACGGCCATAGCCTGCCCGGGTCATGATGGGAAAGGCCGGGCGCACGACGTGGAAAGCGCCCATCAGGTGTACATCCACGACAGCGCGGAAGTCCTCGTAGCTGATGTCCTCGAGCGAGCCATAGCGCACGTTGCCCGCATTGTGGATCAGGATGTCGATACCGCCATAATTGTCCAGTGCCGACTCTATGATCGCCCTGCCCCCCTGGGGCGTGGCAACAGATTCAGTGCAGGCCACCGCCTCACCGCCGGCTGCCCTGATCGCGTCGACCACGTCCTGTGCCGGGCAGCCATCGGTTGCCTCTCCCGCCAGCGCGGCGCCAGTATCGTTAACAATGACTTTCGCGCCCTTTGCTGCGAGCAGCTCGGCGTAGACCCGGCCCAAACCGCGGCCGGACCCGGTAATTACGGCCACCCGGCCATCGAACCTGCGCTGCGTTGACAAAACTCTCTCCTTTGCTACTGACCGGGAAATTCTAGACCGGCTGCCAGATCGGTGCGCCGCGCTCTGCGCGCAGCGTCGGAATCACTCGCCCATCGATATCGGTAATCGCGTATTCCCGCGCCAGTTCAGCGCTGATAAAAGTGCCGCCGGTTTTTTCCATTATGCGCGCATCCCGCGCCAGCGCCGCGATCACCCGCCCGGGAAACTCCGCAGAACTGCCGGCGGCGGTATTGAGCTGCGAAGCCATGCCCGGAACAGTCTTGAGGTTTTCCCGCGCCAGCTCGGTGAAGGTGAAGCCCTGCCACATCGACAGCGAGGCGACATTGTATGGCTTCAGTTCAATCGCCATATCCCGTGCCATACGATCGGTAGCCGTCTTGGTGGTGCCAAAGATGGTGTCATAGGTGTAGGTCACACCGACGTAACCCGACAGCGCCACGATCAGGCCTGACTTTTGCGGCACCATGATTTGCGCGGCGTGCCAGGCAGCAATGAAGGCGGCGCGCACGCCGGTGTCAAAAATCTCCCAGTTGGACAGGGGCTTTTCCCAAAAACCCATGCGCCGGGTCATCTCCTGTGGAATGCTCATGGCGCTGTTCACCAGGATGTCGAGCCGGCCCTGCTCGCGACGTACCTGCTCAAACAGGGCGGCGATCTGTGCGTCGTCCCGGTGGTCGACCTGTACGGCGATACCCCTGCCACCGCGCCTGTCGACCTCGGCAGCCGTATCTCCCACCGTACCCGGCAGGGGATGGACACCCGCTTGCACTGTTCGACCCGTCACATAGACGGTTGCGCCCTGCTCGGCGAGCGCCAGGGCAATACCCTTGCCAACACCCCGGCTGGCCCCGGTAACGATGGCGACTTTTCCGGCTAATGCCGACATCAGCTGTCCGCTTTCATCGAGGGGTTTTGTGCATCACGCAGGTTGGTCAGTGGCCGGCGGTAGGAAATGTCCTTCGGGCTGCGCGAGGCGACACCGTTACGCTCGAGCCCCGCAACATCGGTGAAGGGGATGTCCATGCTCGGCACCATGCCGGACCATTCGATCACATTGGTACGCAGGGCGATCTTCCACTTGCCCTGCCGCCGCTCCAGGCGATCGACATAGCGTCCACCGGCCATCCAGTTCGTGGCGTCCCGGTTGCGGCCGACAAACAGGTAATAGGTCTCGGTATGGGCGGTGTCCCCGTCGATGTCGACCGTGCTGTTAAGCAGGTTATGGTGCGTGGCTACCTGCCCGGCCTCGTGCATTTCCACGGCCCAGTCATAACATTCACCGGCACCCCCGACGAAGGGCCCTGCGGCAATGGTAGCGTCCGGGTGAAAGGCCGAGACGAAGATGTCCCGGTCAAACCGGTCCATGCCGCGGCTGAAACGCGTCAGGCACTCGGTGATATCCTGCTTGTCGAGCAGTTCCTGCAACCTGGCCATTTGCTCAGTGTTCATCCATTGTCTCCCGAATCGGTTTCCACAGCGGCGCACCGCGGCGTTCGCGCAGCGAGGGTATCAGCTTGCCGTCGATATCCGTCACCCCGTACTGCTGCGCTATCTCGGCGGTTATAAACGTGCCCCCGGTATGGCGCATGACCTGGGGGTCCGCCGCCAGGGCAGCGATCACGCGTCCCGGGTGCTCGGGGGAGCAGGCGTCCTCGGGCCGCGTTGCCGAACGCCCCTTGAGGCCGGGCATGGTTGCCAGGTTGCGCTGGGCCAGCTCAGTCAGGGTCAGCCCCTGCCACAGTGAAATAGAGCACACGTTGTGCGGTTCCAGCTCGATGGCCATATCACGCGCCATGCGATCCGCTGCGGACTTGCTGGTGCCGAAGAGCACCGCGTAGGTATAACTGACACCCGTATAACCGGAAATAGCGACGATCAACCCTGTTTCTTGCGGCACCATGATATGGGCGGCGTGCCAGGCCGCAACGTAGTTTGAGCGTACCCCGACAGTGAACATGTCCAGGTTGGACAGGGGCTTTTCCCAGAACCCCCTGGGTTCAGTCAGGTCCCCGGGAAGCGCGAAGGCGTTGTTGACCAGGATATCGAGCCGTCCTTCATCCCGCTTGACCTGTTCGAAAAGCGCGGCGACCTGCGCGTCATCGGCGTGATCGACGGCGACCGCAACGCCCCTGCCGCCGCGCCGGTCACAGGCCTGGGCCGTCTCGCCCACCGTGCCCGGCAACGGGCTGGAGCCGGCATCGACCGTGCGCCCCGTAACGTAGACGGTCGCGCCGTGTTCCGCGAGCACCAGGGCGATACCTTTTCCGATACCACGGCTGGCGCCCGTCACGACAGCGACTTTTCCGCTAAGTGATCCCATCCTGCAATCCAGTTTGGTCCCTGCTCGCCCCCATCGGCACCAGGTTGGACCCCGGAGGAGGACAGGCACCCTTCATTACACGGCAATCGTGGAAACGAAAAAAAACCGGGCGACCAACAGCCCGGTTTTTATCTGGCCCCTCAACCCATCAGAACTTCTTGGTGAGACCCAGTTTGAACACCCGACCCAGCGTAAAGCCGTAAGGCGAGTAGCTGAGCAGTTGCTGGCGGCGGTACTCGGGCGGATCCTCGTCCAGCACGTTGTCCACGTTAAAACGCAGCGACAGGCCCTCGGTCATGCCGGAAGTGCTGTCAAAGTCGTAACCCAGGAACAGGTTAGTCGCCAGGAAGCTATCCACCTTGGTCTGGTTAACCGCTGCGGAGCTGGCGTCGAACTCGTCGGTGTAATTCAGCGTCACCCTGGCGCGCATATTGTTCCTGCTCCAGCCGATATTGCCTGAGGCAAACAGGTCGGGCGTGTTTGCCAGCTGGTCTATAGTGGCGCCGCTCTGGATGAGGTCAAACTTCGACTGGTAGTTGCCAGTAACAGCGTAGGAAAAGCTGCCGAAATCGGTGTCGTGGAAATACTGGATACCGAAGTCAACCCCCTTCAGCTTTGCTGCATCCGTATTGGAAATACGCCTGTCAACGATGACACCCACGTCATCTGCCGCGGTATTACCGCAACACGTCGCTCCGTTTACGACCTCCGACAAAGCCGCGTTGTACTGCGCCTGGGTTGGGTTGAAAATAAACTTGTCGGGATTCAGCAGCACAGCCTGGGGGTCCTGAGGGTCGGGAGAACCCAGAAGATCTTCGAAGTCGATCTCGTAGTAGTTGACATTAAAGATCAGGCCATCAAGTGGCATCAGGTCAAAGCCGACAGACCAGATATCCGCTGTCTGCGGCGCCAGCCCAGGGTCCGATCCTTCCAGCAGGAATACGTCGCCATCGGGATTCTCCAACTCACCACGGGGGTCCGGCACGCTTGCTGCCCTGCCGTAGACGTAGCGGCCGTCGGCTGTACCCAGCGCATCCAGCGCGGTCGGCGCATTGAAGGAATCGCCCATTTTACCGTAGATCTTCAGCCACTCCACCGGCGTGTAGGAAAAGCCGTACTGGGGGTTGGTGGTGCTACCGAAGTCGCTGTAGTCGTCGTAGCGTACGGCCATCGACAGGTCCAGTGACTCCAGCACGGGGATCGACAGTTCCGCAAAGGCGGACTGGACATCGCGGTCCGCCGTGCGATAGCCCGACAGGCCACCGATGGTTGCGTCGCCCTTGCGGGTCTTGGCATCGTTCTGCATATATTCAACACCGACCGCGGCGCGCAGCGGGCCGGCCGGCAGGTCAAACACCTCACCATCGGCAACCGAGCGGAACATGAACATCTCTTGCTCGGTGTCGATCGCCGCCGCCCAGTCCAGGATATCGCGAATAACCGCGGGACGGGCCGCTGCGACATTCAGGGGATCGAGCGAACCATCCGCTATATAGGCAAGTGTCTTCTCGCGGTTGGTACCGGGATTCAGCATGTTGTTTTGCGAGTAACCATAGTGCAGGGTATTACGCGACTGCCAGCTGCCGGCCAGGTCTATCGTGAGCTCGGGGGTAACACCCCAGGTCTCGATATCGATTTCCGTGTTACCCGGGATATAGGCGTCATTCGCGCCATAGGAGAATCCCACCCCGACCTGGTCATAAAGCTCGCCGGACGTGGTGCCCACCAGGCCCAGCTCTGTCGGGCTCTGTTGCTTGACGGTATCGCCCCGGGGATAACCGGAATACTTGGTGGTGCGCTTCATGTAGTAGGCTTTCGTTTCGAGCGTCATGCCATCGGTCAGCTCCTGGGTCAGCCCGCCGTAAATATTGTCCCGTTGCTGCTCGGGTATCAACGAGGAGGCGGCTTCGATATCACAGGGTTCGCCTAGCGGGAAGACGCCCGCGCCCGGCGCCCGGGGGTTGTCTGTCCAGCCGGCCCCATACCAGTACCAGGTTGTCTTGCTGCCGGCCGGCGTCAGGCACTCGGTGCCGGACGGTGTCAATACCGTACCGTCCTCGTTCCAGTTACCGGCTGCGGCCCAGTCCCTGTCCCCGTTCTTGATATTGTCGCGATCAGTCGTGCCCAGCGAGATATAAGCCGAACCACTGCTCCACGTGGTGCCGGCGAGAACCGCTGCCTGCCAGGCGCCATAGTCGTCTCCGGAATCGTAGCCGAGGTCGATCTCAGCACCGTCGTACTCCTTCAGGGTCTCGAAGTTTATAACTCCGCCTACGGCGTCTGCGCCATACAGGGCCGAGCCACCGTCGGTGACAATGGCGACATTGCGAATCACGTTCGCGGGAATGACGTCGGGGTCGACATCAGACTGGGTGACGCCCATGGGTGTCAGGCGATGGCCGTCGACCAGAACCAGCGTGGTGCCGCCGGTAGCTGAATTGATGCCCGGCAGGTTGCGCAGGTTCGGGCGGTTGAGCGAGTTCCTGTCGGATCCGCGCGGGTCCTGCTCGGGCCGCTGGTTGAAGAAGTTGGAAACCTGCGGCACCGTGGCGAGCAATTCGTTGGTCGTTACCGCGCCCGTTTCGACGATAGCCTCGCTGTCCATGCCAATGGTCTGGGAACCGATGGCATCGACACCGCGAATCAGCGTGCCGGTGACCACGACTTCTTCCAGTTTGTCACTGCCGGCGGCGGAGTCCGCGGCCTGCTGGGCAAGCAACACCCCTGGCGTTAATGCAAGGGAGGCCGCGCCGGCCGCCATACATTGGACATACCTGCGGACAGACTTCTTCAGGATATAGGACATTTTGCGAGTACCCTCTTCGACATGACAGTTTTATAGTTCTGTGGAGAGCAACATCTTGCTCCCGGCCCAGTATTTCACTTTTTTTTGGGATAACCAACTCCAGGCGGTCGAAACCTGCCCGACTACCGGTATCTTTCATGAGCCTGCGACGGAGCGTACTCTGCCTGCGACAGTGATCGCTTGACCAATTCGGACAAAAATGGCTAGATTCAACAATACTTGTTCCGGTGCACCTGGCTGCGCCGCAGCATCCGTGACCCTATTGGGAGCAATGTGCACCGGCTAACACAAAACGAGGACCCCGGCACGGCAGATGACTTCGATGTCGTGCATGCGCGGATCCTGCGCTTCTTTCCCGAGCTGGTTGCCGAGCTACAGGGCAACCCGGACGACTTGTTGCGCAAGGTAGGCATCCGGCCGGAGGATTTTTCCCGGGGCGGACAGAACGCGACCTACCGGGAGGTGGCCAAGCTGTTGGAAATGGCCGCCGTCGAGCTGGGATGCAGCGATTTTGGCATGCGCCTTGCCGAGCGCCAGAACGGCGGCGACATGTTCGGCCCCCTGGGCCAGGTCATGGCGAGTTCCAACACGTTTGGCGAGGCGCTCGGTTACGTCAGCACACACAGCTACGCGCACAGCCTCGCTGCGCGCATCTGGCTCAAGCCGCTGCCGGCAGAGCGCAACGTCTTCGTTGGCCACGCCATCCTGCTGGACCGCGTTCCCAACAGAAGCCAGGCGGTTGAGCAGGTTCTGCTACTGGGGCACCTGGTGGCCAGGAATACGACCGGCGGACGCGCAAGGGTCCGCAGGGTGCATTTTCGTCACCAGAACGTGTCGCGCCTGAAAACCTACCACCACTATTTCGGTTGCGAGGTTCGCTTTGGCGAACACGAGGATGGCATTGTATTTTCCGATCAGGACATGGCGTGCCCGATCATTGACCCCGATACCCAGGCCTTCGAGGAGATGATCGCGTTCATAGACAGGAAATTCACCCGCCGCAGGCCACCGATGCACGCTGAGGTGCGCGGGGTGATCATGCGATTGCTCGGCACCGGAGAATGCTCGAACGAACAGGCAGCGGCAGAACTCAACCTGCACCTGCGCACCCTGCATCGGCGCCTCGACGCCGAGGGAACCTCCTTCCAGCAGGTAAAAGACGAGGTACGCCGGGACATCATGCTGTATTACCTGCAGCAGACGGAGCTTGAACTGTGGCAAATTTCCGAAAGACTCGGATTTGCGGAGCAATCCGTCATGAGCCGCAGCTGCAAGCGCTGGTTCTCTGCATCCCCGACCCAGATCAGGCGCAGCGCCGGAGCGGAAACCAACACGTACTGACACGCAGCACTTTGTCTTAATCGGTCAAGCGGCGAGGGCGACTCTACAGGACACTACCGGGCGCACTTGCGCTGCACGGCGCAGAGCCTGGCACTCGCGCGAACACCGCGGACTGCTACGCGGGCACGGCACCTCGACCCGAACGATCGAATAACAGCTTCAGGCGACAGTAGCCAGGCTGCAACGCGGACAATCAATAACAACCGGGAGATCAGCATGACAGGTAAAACAGCATTAGTAACGGGTGCCGCGGCGGGAATCGGCAGGGCCTGCGCACTTCGCCTTGCCAGGGAGGGCATTGCCATTGGCGTACTCGACCTCGATCTCGAAGGCTGCGAGAAAGTCGTTAGCGAGATACAGCAGGCCGGCGGCCAGGCTATTGCCCTGCAGGCGAGCATCGCGGACCGCTTACAGGTAACGGCCGCGACAGGGAAATTGCGCAAAGCCTTTGGCCCGGTGACCATCGTGGTAAACAACGCGGGGATTTCCAATTTTATCCCCTTCGAGGACCTGACAGACGACGACTGGGAGAGAATGTTTGAGATCAACACCAAAGGGACGTTCATCGTGACCCAGGTCGTCCTGCCGGATATGAAGGCCGCCGGTTGGGGCAGGATCGTGAACATCTCGTCCTCCAGTGCGCAGACCGGGAGCGTCGAACAGGTGCATTACTCCGCATCGAAAGGCGCGGTGATCACCATGACCCGCTCACTCGCCCAGGCGCTGGGACCCCACGGCATCACCGTAAACAATATTCCCCCCGGCGCGGTCATGAATACCATCATGTCTGAAGCCAACAAGCATCGCTTCAAAATATCAATGGAGCAACTGACAAAAATGATTCCGGTGGGCAGGACCGGCGAACCGGAAGACATTGCCAATGCCTGCGCCTGGCTCGTGTCTGAAGAGAGCAGTTATGTCACCGGCCAGACCATCGGGGTCAATGGCGGGCGGGTAGTATCCTGAAGCAAAGCCAACCGGAGATGGGGCATGGCAGATCCAACAGATACCAGCAAACCGCAACTCGATCTCAGCGATGTCGAACGGCGACTCGGGCAGAAAGTCGGCGGCGGCCAGCTCTGGGAACCCTGTAACAAAACCGATATTCGTCGCTGGGTGATGGCGATGGATTACGTAAACCCCCTGCACTGGGACCAGCGCTTCGCCCGGGAAACCCGCTACGGCGACATCATCGCCCCGCAATCGATGGCCGTGGCCCTGGATTACGGCCATGGCAACAACCAGGCCTGTTGCGGCTATATCGAGGGTCAGCACATGATCTTCGGTGGCGAGGAATGGTGGTGGTACGGCACTCACATCCGGCCGGGTGACCAGCTCTTCCAGGAGCGTATCTTTACCGACTACAAGGTTGCCGACACAAAATTTGCGGGGCCGACCCTGTTCCAGCGCGGCGATACGATTCATCGCAACCAGCGCGGTGATCTCATTGCCAGGTCCTGCCCTACCTGCATCCGCTACCTTGCCCATGAAGCGGAGAAGCGCGGCGTATACGCCGCCACGGCGGGCGAACTCAAGCGCTGGACGGCAGCCGAGCTGGCCGATATCGACAGGATACGGCGCGAATGGTTCCTGTCGAACCGCGAGGGACTGTCGCCTCACTGGGAGGACGTGCAGGTGGGTGACAGGCTGCCGCGAAGGGTGATAGGCCCACATTCCATCGCCAGCTTTACCACTGAGTACCGCGCCTTTATTTTCAATATCTGGGGCAGCTTCTACTGGACAGCACCGGAGGGCGTCGAGGACCCCTGGGTCAACCAGGACATGGGCTGGATCGAGGGCTTCAGCTTTGATGAGGAAGGGGCGATGATCGACCCCCGCCTGCGCGACGGTCTTTACCTGGGTCCCTCGCGCGGCCACATCGACGACAGCCGGGCCAGTGAGATCGGCATGCACAGGGCCTACGGCTACGGCGCAACCATGGCGGCGTGGAATACAGACTACCTCGCGTTCTGGGCCGGGCACGACGGCCTGGTGCGGCATGCCAAATCCGAGTTTCGCGGGCCGGCCTTCGAGGGGGACGTGACCTTTATCGAGGGCGAGGTTGTCGACAGGATCGAGCACTCCGCCTGGGGCTTTCCGATCGTGCAGGTAGAAGTCACCATGACCAACCAGGACGGAAAAATCGTCGTCAAATCGCTCAACGAAGTCGAGTTGCCCTATTGATGGAAAAGCGCGATTTCGCACCAATGCAGGCACATCGATTCCTTGAGGACGGTTCGCTTTCGCGTTCGCATGGCATTCCGCTTTCCGAGGAGCCAGGCCTGGGCGACCTGACACTGCCGGGCTTCCTGCGTGACGTCACCAGGCGCTTCGGCGACAGCGAGGCTCTCGTGCAAACGCATAGCGATGGCACGCTCGAACGCTGGTCCTATACCGAGCTGTGGGAACATTCGCTCGCGGTGGCGAAATCACTGGTCGCCTGTGGACTGGGCAAGGGTGAGCGGGTCGGCGTGCTGATGACCAATCGCGCGGAACTGCTGGCTGCGGTTTTCGGCACGGCGCTGGCAGGTGGCGTCGCCACCCTGCTCAGTACCTTCTCAACAGCCGCGGAGCTCGAATACCTGCTGGCGAATGCGGGCTGTTCTGTGCTGCTATTGGAACGCGAGGTGCTCAAAAAGGATTTCAGCCGCATATTGTGCGAGCTGGATCCCGGTATATTGACCGCGCAACCTGGCGCGCTGGCTTCGAACAGGTTCCCCTTCCTGCGGCAACTCGCAATGCTGGACAGTGATACGCCAATCGGTGCGATCGAGACCTGGAAAGTATTCCTGTCCCGTGGCGAAGGCATCGCGGGCGAACAGGTCCATGCCCGGGCCGCCACCGTGAGCCCTGCCGATCCGGGGGTACTGTTCTACTCTTCCGGTTCGACCAGTAAACCCAAGGGCATCCTGAGCGCGCATCGCGGCGTCAGCATCCAGCTCTGGCGCATGCCAAGGCTGCAGGGCCTGGAACAGGGTGTGCGCAGCTGGACGGCAAATGGCTTTTTCTGGTCGGGAAACTTCGTCATGGTCGTGGGCAGCACGCTGGCCAGGGGTGGATCGCTGGTACTGCAGCGCACCTTTGCGCCACAGGCGGCCCTGGAGTTGATGGCATCCGAACGGGTCAGCTTCCTGTTCGCCTGGCCGCACCAGTGGGCCCAGCTGACCGATGCACCCAACTGGGAGACAGTGGATCTTTCCAGGCTGGTTTACATCGATATCGACTCACCCATCGCCCGGCATCCGACGGTGACCAGCCAATGGGTCCAGCCCCATCACTGCTACGGCAATACCGAAACCTTCACGTTGAGTACCGCCTATCCGGCCGGCACCTCGCGGCAGGAGGCCGGCGACAGCCACGGTCTGCCACTGCCGGGAAACAGCGTGAAGATCGTCGACCCGCTCTCCGGTCAAATACTGCCGGTTGGCGAACGAGGTGAAATTGCCACCAGGGGTCCCACCCTGATGCTCGGCTATATCGGTGTGCCGCTGGATGAAACACTGGACAATGAAGGCTACTTTCGCACTGGCGATGGCGGTTATATCGACAGCGAGGGCCGCCTGTTCTGGGAGGGCCGCCTGAATGATATCATCAAGACCGGTGGCGCCAACGTCTCGCCGCTGGAGATAGACGAGGTCATCCGCAACTGCCCGGGCGTCAAAATAACGCAGACGGTTGGGGTTCCGCACGATATGCTGGGCGAGTTGGTCGTCACCTGTATCGTAGCGCACCAGGGCGATTTACTGGATGAGGAGACCGTGCGCAACTATGCCAGGGAAAAGCTGGCGAGCTACAAGGTTCCGCGCCGCGTACTCTTTTTCTCCGCCGCGGACCTGCAGTTAACCGGCAGCGCCAAGGTAAAAACCGCGGACCTGCGGGAACTGGCGGCGCGGACGCTGCAGGACCTGGCAGATAAAAAAACGTAAGCAGATGCATTCAAAACAGATCAAGTGGGATAGTCAGTTATGAAAAAAACCTCTTCAGCCTCAAAAGCGGCTTCTGATAAGCCGGTAACAGAATTGCCCGAGCGGTGGCAGACGCTGGACCACGGCATCCGTGTCGGCCGCTATATAGACCGCGAGTTCCTGCAGCTCGAATATGACCGCCTGTGGCCAAAAGTCTGGCAGGCCGCCGCCCGGGTCGATGAAATCCCGCAGGTGAATGATTTCACCACTTACGACATTGGTGACCAGTCGGTCTTCCTGGTTCGCGTGGATGACGACACCATCAAGGCGTACCACAACGTCTGCCCCCATCGGGGCACCGCCCTGGCGGAGGGAGCCGGAACTTTCGAGCATGGCAATATCATATGCCCGTTCCATGGCTGGCGCTGGGACACCCAGGGCGAGAACCAGTACATACTCTCCCGCGAGGAGTTTCGCGGCGGCAAACTGTGCAACAGCGACGTCGCCCTGAAAAGCCTGAATTGTGAAGTTTTTGCCGGTTTTGTCTTTATCAATTTCGACCCCGACTGCATACCCTTCGGCGACTTCATCGCACCGGTACGCTCCCTGCTGGAAGACCTCAACATAAAGGAAATGCGTCACTACTGGTGGAAATCAATTCCTATTCCCGCCAACTGGAAAGTTGCCCAGGAAGCTTTTTTCGAGGGCTATCACGTACCGGCTACCCATCCGCAACTGGAAGAAGCGGCCGCCAGGTTCATCTACGGGGAGAAGATCGAGGAAGAGTTCAACGAGTTCAACCACCATAACGTCGACTACGAGACTTTCCCGGGGGGCCATGGACGCTTCTATGCAGGCAGGGCGAGCAATTACCAGGGTAACGTCAAGCGATTTGCGGTCGGGAAGGATCCCGTGGATGCCATGGCTGACCGCTTCCAGTTGTTGGTGGACGGTATGGATGCACAGGTACTGCAGGGCGATGTTGACCTGCTGCGGTCGCTGAGAGGGAAGCCGATTCCCGAAGGCTCCAGCCTGGGGGGAGAATACATCCGGGTGCTGTACGAGGACGCCGCTGCCAGGAAACGCCCGATGCCGAAAATGACCCCCGAGTTATTGAGCATGTGGGGCGGCACCATATTTATTTTCCCGAACCTGATGGTATTTCCGCAGGCGGGCAATGCCATGATTTATCGCGTGCGCCCGGATGCCATCGACCCGGATCGCTGCACCTTCGAGATACTGTCCACCCGCTCACTTCCCGCCGATACCAGGGGTGAACGAGCCGAGGTGGAGTTTGTTACCGACGGCGATGATCCCGACCAGGTGCGCCAGATTCCGCGCCAGGACCTTGGCAATCTCAAGCGCATCCAGAAGGGATTGCACTCACGCTCCATTCGCCAGGTGTGGCTGGCGAACCACCAGGAGAAAATCATACAGGGTATGCACAAGGCGCTGGATCGCTACCTGGTGGATGAATAGTCCCGAACCCGGCAGTTGAACAGCCCGGCTGTTCAACTGCGTATCGCGACATCACTCGATGGGCTCATCTCCTGCCGTCTTGGTCCGGTGCAGTAGTCGCCCGCAGTCCGGGTCGTAAGGCATGGCCCGGTGCATGGTACCGGTATTGTCCCAGATAACGGCGTCCCCAACCGACCACTCGTGGCTGTAGACGAATTGCGGCTGTGTGGCAAAATCGCGCAAGCCGTGCAGCAACAGAGCACTTTGCATGGGATCCTTGCCGACAATGCACTGCGCGGTATTCCCGAGAATCAGCGACTTGCGGCCCGAGCGGTGCTTCCACACCAGGGGCAGCTCCGTCTGGCCCATGCGCATCCAGTCTTCCAGTTGCGCGCGCGTCGGTTCGGGTGTGTGGTAGAGCTGTGAAATCCACATCGAGTGCACCACGCGAAGCCCCTCGATTTCCTGCTTTTGTTCCTCGCTCAGGGCATCGTAGGACGCATAGGTGTTGCAGAACTCGGTATTACCACCCCAGGTGGGCAATACCTTGCTGCACAGCACGGCGGCACCAATGGGCGCCCTGTTCATGGTGCCGTCTATGTGCCAGTACAGGGAGCCCTTCAGGTAGTCACGATTCGGATTGACCTTGGCATCGAGGGAAATATCGTAGACCTTCTGCCCGGCAAGTTCCGGCATGAAATTACCGATGGTTTTGGTAAACGTGACCTGTTCATCGTCGCTAAAGTTGATCTTTGGCAGCACCAGAACCCCTCTTTGTGAGAGCTGTTCGCGCAGCAAATCCCCGTACTCGCCGCTGAGCAGGTCCTGCTTTTTCAAATGTACCCGGGCGCCAATCATCGGCGAAATTTCCTCGAATATATCGTGTTTTTCCAGTGTCGCTGCGCTCATGTTTCACCGTTCTCCAGAAGTGGGCCTTGTATTAAAAGAGCGGGCTTTAGCCCACCTCTACCAGGTCAGACTGCCTTTGCATCATCTGCATAACATCGCCAGAGGTTACCCGGCGTTTTTGCTCACCCGGGACCAGTGGAGCCGAGCCACCGGTTGAGATCGGCGTGGTATCCACGCCGGCCGCGGCGGCTTTGGCGCGCAAGCCACCCACATTGATCTCCTGTGGCTTGTAGCGGCTGAACGGGTCAAACCGCAGCCACCGCATCGCATTGAGATGCGTAATCTTGTCGATCTGCTTACCGGACAGGTGTTTTACACTCTGCCAGAGGTACTCCGGTACCTCGGGCCACAGGGTATCGGAGTGCGGGTAATCGCATTCGTAGGCAACCATGTCTTCACCGACATCATCGAGGTTCTTCAGGCCAAAGGTGTCGTCGATAAAACAGGTCATAAAGTGCTTACGGAAAACATCGCTGGGCTTTGCACCACCATAGCTGCTGTTGGTCCAGGCCTTGTGCCGCCAGTGGGAAAAATCGGAGCGCTCCAGGAAATACGGAATCCAGCCGATGCCGCTCTCCGACAGGAAGATTTTCATGTCCGGGTAGCGTTGCAGCGCCTCCAGTTGCAACCAGTCCGCGGCTCCCACGACAATTGACATGGGCATGGTGCTGATCCACGCCTCGATGGGAGTGTCGTCCGAGGCATGGGGTTGCGGATTGCCCGAGCCGATGTGCAGGCAGGTGGTAATATCGTGATCGGCCAGCGCTTTCCACATGGGCTCCCAGTAGTCCTTGTGAATACTGGGTAAACCGATCTTGGTGGGGTTCTCGGTCAGGGTTACCGAGGTACAGCCCATCGCGGCTACACGGCGGATCTCCTCGACAGTGGCCTTCATGTCCCAGGTGGGCAGCATGGCACAGGCGATAAACCTGGCCGGGTCGGTGCCACACCAGTCCTCGATGTGCCAGTTGTTGTAGGCCCGCAGGTGGGTCAGGGCAAGATCCTTGTCCTGCGCAGTATGAAAACACCGACTGCCATCGAAACCGCCGATACTGCCGAAATTCAGCGATGCGGCAATACCATTGATATCCATATCTTCAAGACGCGCTTTCGCGTCGTAACACCCCTTGCGCATCTGGTCCAGCGACTGGGGCTCCATACCGTACTCTTCCGGCACCCGGCCGACCACGGCATTGAGGCCAACCGAGGCGAGCAACTTGCCCTGGTAGGTCCAGAAATTGGCACCGCTGTCGCTGGTGTGAAATTGCGGGGCGCTGGCCAGGTCATCGCCCTTCAGGTGCCGCTTGAAGGTGTCCGGTGGCTCGCAGACATGATCATCGACGCTGATAATCACCATATCTTCCATTTGCATTGGATTTCCTCCAGGCCCTTTATTGGCCATTAAAAAGATAACGTACTTCGCTGGGCAGATTAGCAGCTCCGGAAACCCGGACATTGATCTTGGTCAACAATGCTGTTTAGTTAATGCACTAGCATGGTCCGACTTTCACCGCGCAAGCACAGGTAAATCACCATGAGCACGACATCTCGCCCCCCAGTCGCAGACGCGCCGCCACAGGTTCCAGCCGGCACCTCCCAATGGCCGTTAAAATGGCAAACCAGGCCAACAGGCCTGGGCGTGGGGCGCTACACGGATCCTGAATTCGCCCGCCTGGAGTTTGACAAACTGTGGAGCTCGGTATGGCAGGTCGCTGCCAGGGTCGACGAAATCCCGCAAACCGGCGATTACACCACCTATAAAATCGGTGACCAGTCCATCCTGCTGGTAAGGGTCGACGAGTCATCGATCAAGGCCTATTACAACTTCTGCCCACACCGGGGCACCACCCTGGGCGAGGGCTGCGGCCACTACGAGGGCGGCCGGATCATCTGCCCGTTCCACGGCTGGCGCTGGGACCTGGCGGGAAACATCGAAAAGGTGCTGGAGCGCAACGAGTTTCATGGCGGGAATTTACAGGACAGCGATGTGGCCATGCGGGAGGTCGTCTCACGGGTGTACGCGGGCTTTGTTTTTATCAACCTGGACCCCAACCCCCAGCCTTTCGACACCTTTATCGAACCACTGCGCCAGTATTTCGACGACATCGTGCTTGGCGACATGCGCCACATCTGGTGGAAGCGCGCGACCATCCCGTGTAACTGGAAAGTCGCCCAGGAGGCGTTCTTCGAGGCCTACCACGTGTCAGCCACCCATCCCCAGCTGGAAAAGGTCGGGCGGGAAGTGGTGTACGGGGATCGCGACGATGGACCCATGATGTACCGCGACATCATCTACGATACCTTCGACCAGGGTCACGGCCAGTTCTGGGGTGGCGACAAAACACCCATCGCCGGCCACGTGCAGGAGCCGGCACCGGCCGATGATCGGCTGCAAGAAATGGCGGCGCGCATGAACCTGACCGCGGAGGGCCTCGGCGGCATGATTCTCAAGCAGGATATCGACCTGCTGCTCACCCTGAAGGACAGGAACTTGCCGCCGGATGCGAATCTGGGCGCCGAGTATGTGAAGCTGCAATACGCCACCGCTGCGGCGCAGGACAGGCCAATGCCAAAAATGTCACCGGAAGTGATCGCACGCTGGGGTGGGGTGACTTACCTGTTCCCAAATATCCTGGTGCTGCTACAGGCCGGTAATGCCGTCATCTACCGGGCACTGCCCCACCCGAGCGACCCCAACCAATGCACCTTCGAGATTCGCTCAACCAAAACCTACCCCGCGGCAGAAGCGCTGCAACGTGCCACGGTTGAGGAGGTGACTGATCCCAAGCAGGTCGGGCTCATCCCCCAGCAGGATCTCAGTAACCTGCCGCGCATACAGGAAGGCCTGCTCTCCAGGGGCATGCAGCAGACCTGGCTTGCGTCAAACCAGGAAAAACTGATACTCAACATGCACCGGGAGGAAGACCGCTACCTGTGCTCGTGAATTTCGCCGGCACAGCGGGGCGCGCCCATCGTGGCGCGGGGATGAGCCCCCGGGTTATTTCAGGGGTTTGCCGGTGAACGGGTCGCCGGTGCGATACTCCATACACCGGTCGCTTCCATGATGTCCGTGCCATCGACGCGAAGAACGCCGCGAGCGAATGCCAGCCTGCGACCCTGTCTCAGAATGCGGCCATGCAGCTCGACAAAGGCAGGCGGACGGACCGCTTCCAGGAAGTGGCTGTCCAGGTGAATGGTGGAGGTCATTGCGCGCCCGGCCGCCTCCCAGGTAAGCAGTGACAGGCCGTGATCCATGAAGGTCATCAACACACCGCCATGGATAAACCCCTGGGCATTGCAATGGCTTTCATCCAGCTGTACACCGTAGTGCCAGCCGGACTCGTCGCGACGGGTCCACAGTGCACCCAGGGAAGCCGGGATGCCCTTCATCTTGCGTCGGGTCCAGTCCGCCGAAGGAAGGCCGCCAGCGGCTACCGGTGAATGGGCAGGGTCCACGTCGTCTGAATGCATTATCGCCCCCGTCCGGCCAATGGAAACCCGCTCAATCCTCGCTCGCCATCGCGAAGCTGTAGCGCAGATGGTCCAGCTGGCCGGAGGGAACGACAGGAAAGACCACGGGGTCGTCGGCTTTGCGAATCGCGGTCATTTCCGCGGCGACATCCTCTAGCGTCCACGACGGATGATAGACACCGGGAGATTCCGCTATAAACGCCCGGGCTATGCGCCCGGCCGCGGAAATCAGCATGTCACCCGTTACCGAGCAGGCCTCGTGGGACAGCCACGCCACCGCCGGCGCAACAAGCTCGGGATCCATCGGGGGAAAGGCGCTGGTGTCCACTCCCTCGGACATGCGCGTGACCGCCGCGGGCAGGATAATATTGCATTTCACGTTGTGTGGGGCGCCTTCCAGCGCTGCCACGTTGGTCAGCCCTATGAGACCGGTCTTGGCCACGCTGTAATTGGTAACACCGGCATTACCGTACAGACCGCTGATCGAGCCCGTCATCACGACGCGCCCGTACCCGGCAGCCTTCATATGGGGAAACGCGGATCGCAACACGTGGAAGCCCCCGCGCAAATGGACATCCAGTACGGTTTCGAAATCCTCGTAGCTCAATTCATCCAGGGGCGAGCGGCGCACGATACCCGCGTTGTGAATGAGTATGTCGATGCGGCCGTAGTTGTCCATTGCGGCATCGATAATCGCCTTGCCCCCTTCAGGCGTTGCCACCGAATCCATACAGGCGACAGCTTCACCTCCTGCCGACCTGATCTCCCGGACCACGGCTTCAGCGGGACCGGCGTCAATGCCATCCCCCTTCATGCCGGCGCCGGGGTCATTGACGATGACCTTCGCTCCGCGCGCCGCGAGCAGCAGCGCGTAGCTTCGCCCCAGCCCCCTGCCGGCTCCCGTTATAACCGCCACACGATCGTCGAATCTCAACTCTTGCATTCAGCCTCTCCCTACATTTCAAGCTACGGCATTTGAGGCGCGCAGGGCCTCGATTTGTTCTGCAGTGTAACCGAGAAACTCCCTCAATATCTCGTCGGTATGCTGGCCAAGCACCGGTGGTGCAGTCGGGACGGGCTGCGTATCGCCCGGAAATTTTATCGACCGGTTGACGATGGGTATGGAACCGAGCACCTGGTGCGCCGTCTCGACAACCATTTCCCTGGCCACTGCCTGCGGCTGTTCGAGCGCATCCGTGATGCCCAGAATAGGCGCGTGCGGCACGTTGTGCTCTGTAAATAGCGCCACCAGCTGCTGTACCGGCTTCTCCCGGGTAAACCCGGCGATAAGCTCATTCACCACCTCTCGACTGTCCCTGCGTTTCTCCAGCGTATCGAAGCGCGGGTCAAGGCTGTACTGCTCCATATCCAGCGCCCGGCAGATCCGCCCCCAGAAATTGTTGGTCAGGCAGGCGATGATAATAGAGCCGTCTTTGGCGGGAAACGCGCCGTAGGGCACCAGGTTGGGGTGCTGCGACCCCTGCGGCTGGGGATCCTGGCCGGTAAAAAATGCCAGCTGCGCCAGGTAGCCCAGCATGCCTATCATGCCGTCGAGCAGGCTGATATCTATCAGTCGTCCACGCCCGGTCGTGTTGCGCTCGTGCAGCGCCGCCAGGATACCGATGGGGCCGTTGATCCCGCCCACCAGGTCCCCGAGCGGGATGCCCAGCTTGTGTGGCACACCGCCGCTTTCGCCGTTCACGCTCAAGGCGCCCGACAGCGCCTGCAGCACGATATCGAAGGATGGTCGATCCCGCAGCGGCCCTGTCATGCCAAAGCCCGATATCGCGCAATAGATCAGGCGGGGATTGAGCGCACTAAGCGCCGAGTAACCCAGCCCCAGCCGGTCCATAACACCGGGGCGGTAGTTTTCGATCAGCACATCGCATTTGGCGGCCAGGTCCCTGACCAGTGCCACCCCGGCCTCTGTCTTCAGATCAACGACTATGCTTTTCTTGCCGCGATTCACACTCAGGTAATAGTGGCTTTCGCCGTCGCGAAAAGGCGGAAACGACCGGGTTTCATCCCCCGTACCGGGCGGTTCGACCTTGAAGACCTCGGCGCCGAGATCGGCCAATGCCAACGACGCGGCTGGACCCGCGAGCACCCGCGTCAGGTCCAGCACACGAATACCGGCCAGCGGACCTGCCCAACCCGGGGTTTCACTGTCTTTCATATACCTCACCCTGCCCGAAATGACTCGCTTACCGCGGTACGAGTACGGCAACCCGCGATGTGTGGGTGTCACCGTGACCAGGCTTACCCGCGAAAAAAAGGCTGGCCCCCGCAAGGGGGTCAGCCCGTATCTTAGCCTTTTACGCCACGGCTGGCGCCGGCCGCTTAACCGCGGCTGGGCAGTTCCACGACGGATGTACCGCGAGCAGACAGCTCTCCACGGTGCGTTTCGGCGACCTGGCTGATTTCCACCAGGTGCTTGCCGTCCTCGACAAACTTGCGGGCGACCGTACCGTCGATGTACAGGGCATCGCCATCGGGATTGTGCCGGCGGATCTCGCACTTGCTCTTGCGCAGGAAGCCGTCGTCGCCCATCCAGTTAGTGAGGTGGTGGGTCAGCCAGGAGCAGCGCTCGGGGCCGTAGTCGTAGGCGCCCGGGGCACCCACTTCGAGAGCGAATTCCTCGTCCCAGTGAACGCGCTCCGGACAGTCGGGCACATTGAAGCGGTTCTTGATGCCCAGGCCCGGGTGCGCCTGCTGCATTTTCCAGGCAAGCTTGTTGGCGCGGATGTACAGGCCACCCCAGCCCTGCGCGTAACAGATAAAGCCGGTGACGGTCATCGGACCCTTCATCATGCGCGGCAGGACCTCGCCTTCTTTCACGTCCTCCCAGAAACGCGGGGTCGCACCGCGGATTTCCTCTGCCGCGTAGATTTTGGAAAACCCGGCCAGTTCTTCCTCGGTATAGGGTTCTACCCTGCCGCGGGCTTCGGTGTACTTGGTGCCCTTTTCACGCGCCTCGTCACGATCGGTACGGAACACCCAGCTGTCACCCTCTGCGACCTTGTCCCCGTGCTGGTTGAAAAAATCCACGTGGTAGATCTGCTGGAAGGAGCGACCGGCAAAGCGGGTCTGGTGCTCTATCAGGTCCTTGAGATGGGCCTCGGT
>JAHEBM010000085.1 GCA_024642245.1 Haliea sp. | reverse complement strand
GTGATGAGATTGGCCAGTCAGCCGACCTGGTTATCGTTGTCGGTGGTGACGGAAGCCTGCTCAGCGCTGCCCGTACGCTCGCCAAATATGACACGCCCGTGCTGGGAGTCAATCGTGGCCGGCTGGGTTTTCTCACCGACATCATGCCGGATGAGATTGCCCGGCAAGTGCCCGCGGTGCTCGACGGCAAGTATGAACGCGAAAATCGTTTCCTGCTGGATGCGCAGGTGCGGCGTGACGGCAAGGTGGTGGGGCGGGCTGATGCCTTGAACGACGTGGTCGTGAACTCCGGTACTTCCGCCCAGATGATTGAGTTCGAGTTATATATCAACGACAGTTTCGTATACCGGCAGCGGGCGGATGGACTCATTGTATCCACTCCCACCGGCTCCACTGCCTATTCACTGTCCGGTGGCGGCCCGATCATGCACCCGACCCTGGATGCGATGGTGCTGGTGCCGATGTTTCCCCATGCGCTGAGCAGTCGCCCCATTGTCGTGGAAGGCAATTCGCAGATACGGGTGGATATCCTGGCGCGCAACCGTATCCATCCCCCGGTAACCTGTGACGGCCAGGTCAATATGACGGCCCGCCCCGGTGACTCTGTTCACCTCAGCAAGAAAACACACCGCCTTACCCTGCTGCACCCGGTAGGTCACAGTTTCTATGCCAGCTGCAGGGATAAGCTGCGCTGGGGTGATGCGCTGGTAAATTGATGACGGATTTTCACCCCGCCCTCAGTGTAAGCCTTGAGGAAGACCTGCTGCCGCTGAGCGCACTCCTGCACCAGCGCGGTGTGGTGCACCGTATTTTTGAGGAAAACGGCCAGCAGGTCCTCGCTGTGCAGCACACTGCACAGGTGCCGCAAGTGCTGTCCCTGTACCGTGCCTGGCGTGCGGGCGAGGTGCGTATTGAGATGGCAGGGGCAGCAAGGCGGGTGCCGCTCCAGGGCACCGTAAGCTGGCGGGCTTGCCCGGTCACGTTTGCATTGATTCTTTGCAGCATCGCGGGCTTCCTGCTGGTCTATTTGCAGGCGCCGGTCGAGTGGCTGGGCTATCTCACTTTTACATCGGTTCATGTGGTCGATGGCAAGCCGGTTTTTGACAGTGTCGGCAGCCAGTACTGGCGCCTGGTGACGCCGGCTTTCCTGCACTTCAGTTGGCTGCATATTGTTTTTAACAGTCTCTGGTTGTGGGAGCTGGGCAATAAGGTCGAGCGGGTGATGGGGCACATGAACATGTTCCTTTTGTTCCTGGTGATCGCCATCGTGTCCAACGCCAGCCAATTCGCCTTTGGCGGTCCGGGCCTGTTCGGCGGCATGTCGGGCGTGGTGTACGGGCTGCTGGGATTTTCCTGGGTGGCGCCCATGTTGCAGCCGGCCTGGCGGATCCAGCCGACTCCCACGCTGATGCTGGTTATGGTGGGATGGCTGCTTGCCTGCCTGGTAGGCCTTGTCGAGAGCCTTGGTTTTGGTGCGATCGCCAACGCGGCCCATGTCGGTGGGTTGATCTGCGGTGCGGTCATGGGTGCTTTGTTCGGGATGATGTCAGGGAGAGACGTTAAATGACGATAGCTGCGAGGATAAATGCAACTTTTGTTTCGGCAGCATTGGTTCTGACGCTTTTGCTCACGGCCTTTACTGCATTTCGCGAATATCATATCGCCCGCGAGCGGACGGTTGACGCCGCCCTGGCGGAGATTCGCAGCCACCCGGACCTGCAGTTGGCGATCTACAATCGGGATGCGCCCCGCCTGCGGACGTTGATGGCCGGTTTCCTCGAGATACCGGCAGTGGCGTCTGCAATCACCCGGGACGGGCTCGGCGAATTGCTGGCTAAAGTGGAAGGTCCCGGCGGGAGCGAGGCTCTGCAGCCGCCTTTTTCCGCGCTGCGGGGCGATTTGTCGACCGTGGATACGGGCTTGACCGCCTTTGACGCCCAGATGAATCCCGAGGGCAATGGCCTGTGGACAGCGTGGACCGGCGATGGCCTTCCGCTTTACCTGACTGTGCCGGTCTTTACCGCGGTGAACCCGGCGCAGCAGGGCCTGGTTGCCTACGATTTTTTCCTGGCACCGGCCGATCCGGCTGCCAATAGCAGCCTGCGGGTAATCGGTTATATGCAGGTGGCGATTTCTCGTGAGCGCCTGCTGGAAGGCATCGGACCCGTTATCCAACGGCTGTTTTATGGCTGTCTTGTGCTGATTGTACTGTGTGGCGCGGGGACTGCCCTTGCCACGCGGCGGATTACCCGCGATTTGTCCCGGCTTGCGCAGCTGGCAGATGAGGTGGCCTCGGGTAAGGTGGAAAAGCCCCTGGAAATAAAAGCCAGTGGTGAGATCAGGGATATTGCCGCTGTGCTCAACAGCGTCATCGGCGGCTTTACCAGCTTGCAACGCGAAAAAGATGTAGGCCAGCGCCTGCTGAGCATGAAAGTGGATGAGCGTACCAGCCAGCTGTCCAGGCGCGACGAGGAGTTGACCCGGGCGACCCAGGAAATTTCGGCGACCCAGACCCGGCTGCAGCGACTGGCCTACTACGACAGCCTGACCACCCTGCCCAATCGGCGGCTGTTTACCGAGCAGCTCGATCTTCTGCTGGGCCTCAACCACCGCAATGGGCATACCCTGGCGCTGCTGTTCTTCAATATGGACAACTTCAAGCGGATCAATGATTCACTGGGCCACCGTGCCGGGGACCAGGTACTGCAGGAAGTCGCGAAACGCCTGAGCCTGAAAGTGCGCGGCAGCGATTCCGTTGGTCACAATGTCGACGCCGGTGAGAGTATCGACGTCTCGCGCCTGGGTGGTGATGAGTTTACCGTCGTGCTGAACCAGCTCGACAGTATCGAGTCTGCGATTAAAGTCGGTCAGAGGCTGCTTGATGAAGTGGAAAGGCCGATGACTATCGACGGGCAGGAACTGGTTGTCAGCCCCAGCATCGGCGTGGCGATTGCGCCCCGCGATGGCGCGGATGTCGAGGCATTGCTCAGGGCCGCAGGCATCGCCATGCATCACGCCAAAGAATCGGTGCGTGACAAAATACGGCTGTACAGCAGCGATATGATTGCCGTTGGTGGCCGCCTCGAACTGGAATCAGATTTGCGCAAGGCGGTTGAGCGAGGTGAGCTGGTCCTGCATTACCAGCCCCAGATCAACACCCTGACCGGTGCCGTCATTGGCGCCGAAGCGCTGCTGCGCTGGATGCATCCCGAGCACGGTGCTATACCACCATCGCAGTTCATCCCGGTCGCCGAGGAGATCGGGGTGATCGGCCAGCTGGGTGATTGGGTGCTGGCAGAGGTTTGCCGGCAGTTGAAAGCGTTCGATGAGCTTGGGCTCAAGCTGCCTAAGGTGGCGATCAATATCTCGGCATTCCAGTTTACCGAACGATTCACACAGCGGGTGCAGGCCATACTTCAGGAGGTCGACCTCCCGGCCAGCAGGCTGGAACTGGGCTTGAGTGAGGGTACCCTGGTGGATGATGACGGCACTGCCCGCCAGATTCTCGCGGATCTCAAGGCGGCGGGTATGTACCTGTCCGTGGACGATTTTGGCACCGGCCACGCACCCTTGAGCTATCTCGGCCGGTATGTCGTTGACGAGATAAAGATCGACCGCAGCTTCGTCCAGGATTGTGACAGGAGTGAAAGCAGTGCCCGGCTGGTAGGCGCCATCATTGCCATGGCCAGGAGCCTCGAACTGGGTATTGTCGCCGAGGGCGTGGAGAGGGAGGAACAGTATCACTTTCTTATAGGCAAGGGTGCTGAGATTCTGCAGGGCTATTTGTTCAGCAAGCCTGTGCCGCCCGAAGAACTTCAGGCCATGCTTGCCCCGTGGCACTTTGTGGAGCAGTTGCAGGCGATGAAGGCTTAGCGATGGATTATTTACAACTGATTGAAACCATGACCCCTGCCATATACAAGAGCCTCAAGCGCTCGGTGGAGATTGGCAAATGGCCCGATGGCAAGGCCCTCACCCCTGAGCAGCGCAGGGAAGCCCTGCAGGCGGTTATTGCCTGGGGTAAGTTGCATTTGCCCGAAAGTGAGCAGGTCGGCTTCATCGATAAGGGCCACAAGGCGGGAGAGAGCTGTGATGACCCGGTTGAAACCACCTTGAAATGGAAAGGAGAAAACCTTGACTGAGGTCCTGGCTGCAGGCCATGTGCGCAAAATGAAAACGCAGCTGGATAGCCCGGTGCAGTACACCATGCTGCTGGGTGATGAGGAGATTCCCCTCAACCAGTACCTGGGCCAGCGGCTCGGGCTGCATTTCGACGGGGCCATAAACTGCATTCACTGTGGCAGGAAAACAGCAAAGAGTTTTAACCAGGGTTATTGCTACCCCTGCTTCAAACGCCTGGCGCAATGTGACGGCTGCATTATGAGCCCCGAGAAGTGCCACTATGCAGCCGGGACCTGCCGTGAGCCCGAGTGGGGCGAGCAGCACTGCATGATCGATCATTTTGTCTACCTGGCCAACACCTCTGGCCTCAAGGTGGGTATTACGCGTGGTAGCCAGGTCCCCACCCGCTGGATGGACCAGGGTGCTACCCAGGCCCTGCCTATTTTCCGGGTCGACACGCGTCTGCACTCGGGACTTGTGGAGGTCGTGTTCAAAAACCACATTGCGGATAAAACCAACTGGCAGGCCATGCTCAAGGGCGATGCCGATCACTGTGACCTCGAGCAGGAAAGGATTCGCCTGCTCGCCGAATGTATGGCCGAAATCAGCGCATTACAGCAGCAATTCGGCTTGCAGGCGGTTACCGTACTCGAGGGGCAGTCGCCGACGCTGATAAGCTACCCGGTGCTGGAGTACCCGACAAAAGTGTCCTCATTCAACCTCGATAAAACCCCTTTTGCAGGTGGCATACTGCTGGGCATCAAGGGCCAGTACCTGATCTTTGATGCCGGGGTTATCAATATGCGCAAGTACGGCGGCTACCGGTTGTCGCTGACAAGAGACTGAGAAAGACCATGCGAAGTGCCAATCCCGTTGCCATCTACCTCAAGGATTACCAGCTCCCGTCATACCTGCTGGAAAGTACCGACCTGCATTTCGAGTTGTACGAGGATTACACGCTGGTGCACTCGCGCCTGCAACTGCGGCGCAGTGAGGACTGTGCGGTGGACGCACCGCTGTGGCTGCACGGGGAGGGGCTCGAGTTGTTGGCGGTCAGTCTTGATGGTGAGACCTTGCCGCTTGATCGTTACACGGTGACGGATGAGGGCCTGGAAGTGGCCAGCGTTCCCGAGCGCTTCCTGCTGGAGTGCTCCACGCGTATTCTGCCCCAGGAAAATACCGCGTTGGACGGCCTGTACAAATCGCGGTCCATGTTTTGCACCCAGTGCGAGGCCCACGGATTTCGCAAGATCACGTACTACCTGGACCGACCGGACGTGATGTCCGTGTTTACGGTCACCATCGAAGCGGACAAATCGCGCTACCCGGTGCTGCTCAGTAACGGCAACCTCAAGGCTTGCGACGACATCGAGGGCGGACGCCACCGCGCCACCTGGCATGATCCTTTTCCCAAGCCGGCTTACCTGTTTGCCCTCGTGGCGGGCGATCTGCATTTCATCGAGGACGCCTTCCGAACCTGCAGCGGGCGCGATGTCTGCCTGCGAATTTATGTTGAGCAAAAGGACCTGGGCAAATGTGATCACGCCATGCGCTCACTCAAGCACTCCATGCGCTGGGACGAGGAGGTATATGGCAGGGAATACGACCTCGATATCTTCAATATTGTCGCGGTGGATGATTTCAACATGGGGGCAATGGAAAACAAGGGCCTGAATATATTTAACAGCTCCTGCGTGTTGTGCAGTCCCGAGACCACCACGGACCAGGGTTTCCAACGCGTCGAGTCGATCGTTGCCCACGAGTATTTCCATAACTGGAGCGGCAACAGGGTGACCTGCCGTGACTGGTTCCAGCTCAGTCTCAAGGAAGGTTTCACCGTATTTCGCGATGCCAGCTTCTCGGCAGATATGGGCTCTGCCACGGTAAGGCGGGTGGAAGAGGTCAACGTGTTGCGTACCAGTCAGTTTGCCGAGGATGCGGGCCCCATGGCTCACCCGGTGCGTCCCGAGTCGGTTATAGAGATCAATAATTTCTATACGGTGACGGTGTATGAAAAGGGCGCGGAGCTGGTGCGCATGCTTCATACCCTGCTGGGCCCCGAAGCTTTCCGCCGGGGATCAGACCTGTATTTCGAGCGCCACGACGGGCAGGCGGTAACCTGTGAGGATTTCGTGCGCGCCATGGAGGACGCCAGCGGTACAGACCTGGTCCAGTTTCGCAACTGGTACTCCCAGGCCGGTACGCCGCTGCTCACCGTGCGCGATGAGTATGATGCTGACGCCGGTCGCTACACCCTGCACGTGACCCAGTCCTGTCCCCCAACGCCGGGTCAGGCGTCGAAACAGCCCTTTGTGATTCCCCTGGCGATGGGTTTACTGGGGGAGGCCGGCAACCTGCCCCTGCACCTTGCGAATGCGGAGCCCGACCCGGATACCGCGGACAATACCCGGTGTGTCCTGGTGCTCGACCAGGCGCAGCAGAGTTTTGTGTTCGAGCAGGTAAAGGAAAAACCCGTGCCTTCCCTGTTGCGCGGATTTTCCGCCCCCGTACGCCTGGATTACGGTTTCACCAAAGCCGACCTGTACGCTCTGATGAGCCGCGATGACGACGGTTTTGTAAGGTGGGACAGCGCCCAGGCGCTGGCGACCCGGGTAATACAGGATGTCGAGAAGCAGATTCAGGGCAGCGCGACCGTCGTCGTTGATCCAATGTTGACGGGGGCCTGGCGGGGCCTTCTATCTGACGAGTCAATTGACCCGGCCATGGTGGCGGAGATGATCACCCTGCCCGGCGAAAACTACCTGGCAGAACTGGCCAGCCACACCGCCGGCGCCAATGTCGACACCATTCACAACGCGCGCTGGGCGGTCCAGGCGGAAATCGCCAGAACCTGCTCCGGGCAGCTGCTGGAAACCTATCACCGCCTCGCCCAGGACGAGCCCTACGCCCCCAGCGCGGACCAGGTCGCCGCACGCAGCCTGCGCAATACCTGCCTGGAGTACCTGGGTTGTGCCCTGGGCGTGCACCTGGAACTGGCGCTCGAGCAGTTCGACACTGCAAGCAATATGACGGACCGGCTGGCGGCACTGCGCGTGATCGTTTTCTATGGCGAGGAAGCCCAGCGCGAACGGGCACTGGACCAGTTCTATCGCGACTGGCGACATGACACGCTGGTAATAAACCAGTGGTTTTCGCTACAGGCGGCAATGCCGCTGGGCGATACACTCGCGCGGGTACGGGAACTCTTGCTGCACCCGGCGTTTGATCTGCGCAATCCCAACAAGGTGCGGGCCCTGGTCAGTGTCTTTACCGGGCAGAACCCGGTGCATTTTCACCGGGTGGACGGCCAGGGATACCAGTTTCTGGGGGATATGGTGGCAAAGCTCGACGGCAGCAACCCACAGCTCGCCTCGCGCCTGGTGGTCCCGCTGACCAAGTGGCACAACTACCGCGGTCGGGCCGATTTAATGTGCGCGCAACTGGAGCGTATTGCCCTGTTGCCCGACCTGTCACCGGATGTATTTGAACTCGTCAAAAAATCCCTGGATGCCAGGGAGCCCGCACAGGCCGGTTCCCGATAGCCGCGGCCGCTGGCTGCGGCGAGCGTGCCCCGGCATCAGGTACCTTGCGGGTACAGCTGCAGGGTATCTTCCCCGGTTTTTTTCGCCTTGCGATGGATTGCGCGCAGGCGGCGGGTCGCGTCCGCAAGCGCGGCGCCATCCCAGGCGGGGCTGTCACCACTGTAAAGCGCCGCATTCAGTGTATCCAGGGCAGTCGCCATTGCAGGGTCACCAAAGACCGCAGCCACCTGGGCCAGTGATCCCAGCTGCGGCCTTGCTGTCAGTGCGCCCGCCCAGTTGATCACCGCGGCTCGAGCTTCGTGCGCACTGCCGCTGGCGCAGGCCTTCTGCAGTTGCCTGAACGCGGGTTGTTCGCCGGGTTCACCTGTGCCCTGTTCCTTCGGCGCTTTTCTGCCCTGGCGAAGCCGGGCGACGTACAGCAGTGTCAGTAGCCAGCCCAGGCCGGTAATCGCACTGACCAGTTGCCACAAGCGGGAGTTATCGCCGCTCACCAGGGGAATATTGCCCTGGCCGGGGTTCAGCGCGATATCTGCGGTGGGCTGTGCGGCAGTAGCTTGCACCGCAGTCGTGGCAGCGCCCGCCGCCACGTCCAGTTCACGTCCCGGCAGCACGGCATAGCGCACTTTTCGTGCCTGCGTGTCCCACCACGGGATACGTAATTCGGGTATCTGCCAACGTCCTGCCTCGGTGGGCACCACGGCAACACTGTCTACCCGGCTACCCACCAGGCCGGTGGCCGATTCGCCGTCGCTGATTACCGGCTGGTCCGGGTAGTATTTCAGGCCCTTTGTCGGCGGAAACATCACCGGCGGTAGTTGTGCACCCTGCAGGCCCTCACCGCGGATGGTAATGGTGCGTGTCGAGGATTCACCTACTTTCAATTGCTCCGGTGCAGAGGACCAGGACTCCTCGATCGTGAGGTTTTGAGCGGGCAACCATTCGGTACCGGGGAAATTATCCGGGCGCGGCAGCACTTCAATGCTCAGGGCCTGGGTGGTTCGGCGCAGTTGCCGACCGCCGCCGCCGATGTCAAAGAGGCTCCGTCGCGGCGTGCTTTCCCTGGCACTGAACGTCTGGGCGGGAATGTCCAGGGTGCCGCTCTGTTCAGGGAAAATAGCATAGCGCACCTCGTGAACGAGCCAGGGGCGGCCGTC
>JAHEBM010000084.1 GCA_024642245.1 Haliea sp. | reverse complement strand
CTGCTGGCCTATATCTGGATAGAGGTGGAACGCAGTGATCGCACCCGGGCGGTGGCGAAGGCACTGGCGGCGATACCCGAGCTGGGATTTGTCGGGGTGATGCTGGGCCGCTCAGATATCCTGGCCATTACCATGGTGCGCAATACCGAGCACCTGGCGAAGTTTGTGCACACGCGCATCAGTGCGATCGACGGCGTGCGCCGGACCGAGAGTACGCTCGGGGTGAATTTTGTAAAACACGATTACCGTATGGCGCGGATAGTGAACTAGTGTGCCTGCGGCATCGGCACATCGCCCGCAAGGATGGATCTCAATCCGTCGACGGTGGTGGATCTCGGCAAAATGTTGGAGAAAGGGAATAAGGTATGGATAAGCAAATGAGCGCGGCGCAGGTCGTGGCGCAATTACACGACGGCATGACCATCGGTATCGGTGGCTGGGGCCCGCGTCGCAAACCCATGGCGCTGGTGCGGGAGATCCTGCGCTCGGACCTGAAGGATCTGACCCTGGTGTCCTATGGCGGGGCCGATGTGGGGATGCTGTGCGCGGCGGGCAAGGTGAAAAAGCTGGTATTCGCCTTTGTCTCCCTGGATTTTATTCCGCTGGAGCCCTATTTTCGCGAGGCGCGGCAAAGCGGTGCCATCGAGGTGATGGAGATCGATGAGGGCATGCTGTTGCTGGGCCTGCGCGCCGCGGCCTGGGGCATTCCATTTATTCCCACCCAGGTGGGCCTGGGTACCGACATCATCGCCCGCAACCCGGGTATCAAGTTGATCGACAGTCCCTATGACGACAAGGAATGGGTTGCCATGCCGGCGCTGAAACTGGATGCGGCGCTGATTCACGCGGATCGGGCCGACGCCCGCGGCGTGTGCCAGATTGCGGGCCCGGACCATTACATGGATGACTGGTACGCCCGGGCGGCCGGCAAGACCTACGTGTCCTGTGACGAGCTTGTGCCCAGCGAGTTTTTCCGCGATCCCGCCCAGGCCCGCATGGTGCACTGGGAGCGCGCTGCCACCACCGGTGTGGTACACATTCCCGGTGGCGCCCACCCGACCTCCTGCAGCCCCCTGTACGGTTTCGATGTGCCGCACTTCAAGGCGTATACCGCCAGCGCGGGGGAGGGCGGCATCGACGCCTACCTGGAGCAGTACCTGGGAGCTTCCGAGCAGGAATACCAGCAGAAAGTCGGCGGCATCGACGCGATTCGCGCGATAGCCCTGCCCACCTATTGAGTCGACGCCCTGGCGGACATGGAGAACGTACCCGAATGAGTAATGCAGCAACTGACTACACCCTGGCCGAACTGTGCATCGTGGCCGCCGCCGAGGCCTTTCGTGGTGATGGCGAGGTCCTGGCCACCGGCATTGGCGTTATTCCGCGCCTGGCCGCCAGCCTGGCGATGAAAAGTTTCAACCCGGACCTGATGATGACGGACTCTGAGGCCTACCTGCTGAGCGAGCCCAACCCGATCGGCGCGCGCGGCGACGACTTCGTGCAGGCCAATGAGACCTGGATGGGTTTCTCGCGTATCTTCGACAATGTCTGGAGCGGCCGCCGCCACGCCATGCTCGGGCCCACCCAGATCGACCGCTTCGGCCAGTCCAATACCTCGGCCCTGGGTGGCACCTACGAGCAACCGAAAGTGATGATGCTGGGCGCCCGCGGCTTTCCGGGCAATTCCATTTCCCACCCCAACAGCTTCTTCGTGCCGGGCCATAACACCCGGGTGTTTGTCGATGGCGAGTGCGATTTTGTTTCCTCCATCGGCTATAACCCCGCGCGCCTGCCCAGGGGCCACTCCCTGGACGATGTGGACATCCGCCTGGTGGTCACCGACCTGTGCGTCATGGACTTTGGCGGCGCCGGGCATGCCATGCGACTGGTGTCCCTGCACCCCGGGGTCACGGTGGAACAGGTGCGCGAGAACACCGGCTTCGAGCTGGAGGTTGGCTCCGACGTGCCGGTAACGGCCGCCCCGACCACGGGGCAGCTGGCGATCATCGCCGCCCTGGACCCGCACAACCAGCGGGCCCAGCAGATAAAAGGCAACCCTGCAGGCGATCGTTCGGGTGCCGGTAACTGATATGTTGCAAACCCGCCTGACAGAAAAGCTCGGCTGTAAATACCCTATCGTGCAGACGGCAATGGGCTGGGTTGCAGACCCGAAGCTGGTGGCCGCCAGCTGCAACGCCGGGGGCTTTGGTTTCCTGGCCGGCGCCACGATTCCGCCCCGGGAGATGGAGCGGGACCTGCTGCGCGTCAAGGAGCTGACCGACCGACCCTTCGGCGTGAACTTCCATATGTACCAGCCCAACGCGGCGGACATCGTTGACATGGTCATACGTCACGGGGTGCGGGCAGTGAGTTATTCCCGCTCTCCCGGCCCGCAGATGATCAGCAGGCTGAAGGACGCCGGCGTGGTCTGTATGCCCACCGTGGGGCTGCCCAAGCACGCCATCAAGGCGGTGGAGCTGGGTGCCGACGTGGTGACCGTGCAGGGTGGGGAGGGAGGCGGTCATACCGGTGCCATTCCCACCACCCTGTTGATTCCGCAGGTGATCGATGCGGTGGGTGCGAAAGTGCCGGTGGTGGCGGCCGGCGGGTTCAAGGATGGCCGTGGCCTGGTGGCGGCCCTGGCCTGGGGCGCCGACGGCATTGCCATGGGTACCCGGTTCCTGATGACGGCCGAGAGCCCGGTGCCCCGGGCGACCCTGCAGCGCTACGTGGACTGCACCAACCCGGGCGATATCATCGTGTCCCGGGCGATGGACGGGCTGCCCCAGCGCATGATCATGAACGAATTGCTTAACGAGCTGGAGCGCGCCGGCAGCCTGCACAAACTGTGGATCGCCCTGCGCAACGGCCTGGCGTTTCGCAAGCACACCGGGGCGGGCGTACTGGATTTGCTGCGCACGGCTATTGCCATGGGCCGTGACGACGAGATGACCGCGAGCCAGGCCATCATGTCGGCCAATGCGCCGATGATTATCCAGAAGGCCATGGTGGAAGGGGAACCGTCCCGGGGCGTGTTACCCAGCGGCCAGGTCGCCGGGGTGATCAACGACCTGCCGCACTGCGCCGACCTGATCAACGCCATCGTGGCGCAGGCCGAGCAGCGCCTCGCCGAGCTGGCGCGCCGCGCCGGGCCGGCGACCTTGGCGGGTGCGCTGAAATGATGCAAATTGACCGGGCAGGATGCGAGTGGGAAGCCCGGTCGCTAAACCCGGTCCGGTAGGGCGCAATGCAGTCCGCCATCCGACCTGATACGCGAGAGAAAAATTATGTCAAAACCTTTCAGTACATCCATCGCCGACGGCATTGCCGAGATGATTCTCGACCACCCGCCGGTCAATGCGTTTGACAGCGCCGGCTGGTTCGCCATCGCCCGGGAGATCGATACCCTCGGCGCCAACGAGGCTGTGCGGGTCATAATTATCGGTGCCGCCGGCAAGGGCTTTTGCGCCGGCGTGGATATCAAGGAGCTGGCGGCGCAGCCGGGCAGGATCGTCGATGTCAACAAGGGCAACTACGAGACCTTCCGCGCCATTCACCGCAACCCGAAACCGGTTATCGTCGCCCTGCACAGTTTCGTGCTGGGCGGTGGTATCGGCATGGCGGGGGCCGCGGACATCATTGTCTGTTCCGAGTGCGCGCGTTTTGGTGTGCCGGAGATCGATCGCGGCGCCATGGGTGGCGGCGCCCACCTGCAACGCATGTTCCCCGTGCAGAAAGTGCGCTACATGTATTTCACCGGCGAATTTATCGACGCGCAGGAGGCCTACCGGCTGGGTGCGGTGGAACGGGTTGTGCCGCTGGCGCAGCTGTTGCCGACAGCCCGTGACATCGCGGCCAAAATCGCCGCCAAGTCCCCGGCGATGGTGAAACTGGCCAAGGAGGCCCTCACTGGCATAGAGGACGGCAACCTCGAGGACAAGTACCGCTGGGAGCAGGGCTTCACGCTGGAGGCCTATACCATGGCCGATTCCCAGGAAACCCGTGACGCCTTTGTCGCCAAGCGCGATGTGAAGTTTCAGGACTGACACCAATATGGATCTGGCATATACAGAAAAACAGCAGGCTTTCCGCGCCGAGATACGCAGCTGGCTTGCGGCCAATATACCCGCCAGTCCCCTGCAATCTTTTGACACTGCCGAGGGTTTTGCCCAGCACCGGCAGTGGGAGGCAAAACTCAACGAGGGGCATTGGGGTATGGTGACCTGGCCGCAGGCATTCGGGGGCCGCGGCTGTGACCTGATCGACTGGCTGATCTTCGAGGAGGAGTACTACCGGGTGCGGGCGCCCCTGCGGGTCAACCAGAATGGCATCTTCCTGCTGGGGCCGACGCTGATGGAGTACGGCACCGCAGAACAGAAGGCGCGCATCCTGCCGAAAATGGCCTGTGGCGAGGAGGTATGGGCCCAGGGCTGGTCCGAGCCGAACGCCGGTTCCGATATGGCCGCCATTCGCGCCCGGGCAGACCTGAAGGGTGACAGCTATGTGATCAATGGCCAGAAAATCTGGTCTACCCGGGCGGTGTGGGCCGACTGGTTGTTCGGGATGTTTCGCACTGACCCGGACTCCGAGCGCCACCGGGGACTCACTTTCATCCTGGTGCCGCTCGATACGCCCGGCATCACGGTACGCCCGATTCCACAGCTGGACGGCCTGCCCGGTTTTGCCGAGGTGTTCTTTGACGATGTGGAAGTGGCAGTTGAGAACCGCCTCGGTGATGAAGGGGCCGGCTGGCAGGTGGCCATGGCCACCGCCGGTTTCGAGCGCGGCCTGATGCTGCGATCTCCAGCCCGGTTCCAGGAAACGGCTCGCAGGCTGGTAGAACTGTATAAAGCCAACAGCGGGTCTGCCGATCGCGACCCCGGGGTGCGCGACGCGGTCATTCGCGCCTACATCGATGCCGAGAGTTACTGCCTGGCCACCTACCAGACAGCCTGCCGGCTGGGCCAGGGCGGCAAAATTGGCGCGGAGTCATCCACCAACAAGATCTTCTGGTCGGAGCTGGACCAGGACATGCACGCCACCGCCATGAGTATTCTCGGCGCCCGGGCGGAACTGTTGCCCCACGCGCCGGAAGCTGTCGGGGTGGGCACCTGGCTGGATGGCTGGTTGTTCTCCCAGTCCGGCCCCATCTATGCGGGCACCAACGAGATACAGCGCAATATTATCGCCGAACGAATGCTGGGGATGCCGAGGTAGTTATGGATTTTACATTTTCGGAAGACCAGTTGCTGTTCCAGTCCTCGGTGCGCGAGTTCCTGGTGGGCGAGGTGACGCCCCAGCGCATCCGGGCGAGCTGGGAGCGTGACGACGGCCGCGACCCGGACCTGTGGCAGCAGCTCACCGAGCTGGGACTGGTCGGCCTGACGGTGCCGGAAGCGTTTGGCGGGCTGGCCATGAACGAGCTGGACTTCGTGTTGCTCGCCCAGGAATGCGGTTACGTCGCGCTGAGCGAACCGCTGGTGCACACCGCGCTGGTGGCAGTGCCCATGCTGCGCGAACTGGGGGGCGAGCTGGCGGCCACCTGGCTGCCGCGCATCGCCGCCGGCGAGTCAAAGGTGCTGGTTGGCCTGCAGCAGAACCTCGTGGTGGAAGATGCCCACGTGGCAGACCTGCTGCTGCTGCAGCAGGGCGACGCCTTATATGCATTGACGCAGGATGACATCGAGCTGCGCTTTAACGAATCCGTCGACCCTTCCCGCAGGTTGTACGCTGTCACCATCAGGCCCGGCGCCGAGCCCATCGCCCGGGGCGAGAGGGCAGCGCAGTTGGCCGCCGCGGCGCTGGATCGCGGCGCGCTGGGCTGCGCCGCGCAGGCGCTGGGGCTGGCCCAGCGCATGGTGGACCTGGCGGTCAGCTACAGCAAGGACCGCCAGCAGTTCGGCAAGCCCATCGGCACCTTCCAGGCCGTGAAGCACCTGATGGCGAACGTGGCGGTGCGACTCGAATACGCCCGGGCCCCGGTGCACCGGGCGGCCTACAGCATTGCCCGGGGCGATGGCGTCGCGCCCCGCGCCGTATCCCAGGCCAAGCTGCTGGCCTGCGAGGCAGCCAATCTCGCGGCGAAACACAGTATCCAGGTACACGGCGCCATGGGTTACACCTGGGAGGTGGACCTGCACATATTCATGAAAAAAGCCTGGGCCCTGGCCAATACCTGGGGCGATGCCGGGTTTCACAAGGCCCGCGTGGCCGATTACATTTTTTCCGAAGGCGCGCAGCTGGGTGCCGGGGCAACGTTTGCCGGCGCGTCGGCGTAAGCTGGCGCGCTATCGGCAATTTTCACTGTAGGGCGGATTGCAATCCGCCACCAAAACGAGGAGTAGGACAATGGCAGAGGCATACATAGTAGACGCAATTCGCAGCCCCACCGGCAAGCGCCGGGGCGGCCTGGCCGAGGTGCACGGCGCCGACCTGGGAGCCCATGTTTTGCGAGCCCTGGTGGAGCGCAACGGCATACCGGATTCGGAGTATGACGACGTGATCTTCGGCTGCCTGGACGCCATCGGCCCGCTGGCCGGTGACATCGCCCGGACCTGCTGGCTGGCCGCCGGCCTGTCCGACGAGGTTCCCGGCACCACCATCGACCGGCAGTGCGGTTCTTCCCAGCAGGCCGTCTCCTTTGCCGCCCAGTCCGTTATGGCGGGCGTCAACGACGTGGTCGTCGCCGGCGGCGTACAGACGATGTCGAAGATCCCCATTTCAGCCGCGATGATCGCCGCCCAGCCACTGGGCTTCAGCGATCCCTTTTCCGGCAGCCAGGGCTGGCGCGCCCGCTACGGTGACGCCGAGGTATCCCAGTTCAAGTCCGCCCAGATGATTGCGGACAAGTGGAAGATTTCCCGGGAGCAGATGGAGGTGTTCGCTCTCGAGTCCCACACGCGGGCCCTGCGGGCCATCGCCGAGGGACGTTTTGACAGGGAGGTCATCCCGCTCAACGGCATCACCATGGATGAGACGCCGCGCAATACCTCGCTGGAGAAAATGGCCGAGCTGCAGCCCCTGGCCGAGGGTGGCACCATCACCGCCGGTGTCTCCAGCCAGACCTGCGACGGCTCCTCCGCCATGCTGATCGTGTCCGAGGCGGCGCTGAAACGCTATAACCTCACGCCCCGTGCCCGCATTGCCCACATGAGCGTGCGCGCCGAAGATCCCATCTGGATGTTGACGGCGCCGATTCCCGCCACTGCCTACGCCATGAAGCGCTCGGGCATGAAGCTGGAGGATATGGACCTGGTGGAAATCAACGAGGCCTTCGCCTCTGTGCCCATGGCCTGGCTGATAGAGACCGGCTACCCGCACGAGAAGATCAACGTGAATGGCGGCGCCATCGCCCTGGGTCATCCGCTGGGCGCCACCGGCACCAAGTTGATGACGACTTTGCTGCACGAGCTGGAGCGTACGGGTGGGCGGTATGGCTTGCAGACCATGTGCGAGGGGGGCGGGCAGGCGAACGTTACGATCATCGAGCGCTTGTAGGGCTTTTCAGCGTTCGTTGGAGGACGCATCGATTGCGCTGGCTAACCGCCCGGGACACGCCGTGAATACATCCCTGTAGGCTCGTGTCGGCCATCCATGGCCTCCAACGGTCCCGGGCAGTTAATCCGCCCAGTGGAGGCAGGCCGGCTCGGTTTAAAAGACCGTCCAGAATGCCGGGGAGACATTGCAGGTCACATAAAAGCTCGATGTTAGTCGGGAGTGGGAGAGTACATGCATTCGGGACCGTCTGCAGCCAGGGATGGCTGCAGCGAGCCTACAGGGATGTATTCACGGCGTGTCCGGAGTGCATGTACTCTCCTGTTCCCGGCGGCGAGTAGTGAATAATCCGTATTGCAAAGTTTTGGGATTAAAAGGAACGAAAATATGAGCGGAATATGTGAAGGGCGGGTAGTGATTATCACGGGTGCCGGCGGCGGCCTGGGCGCTGCCCATGCGCGGGTGCTGGCGGGTGAGGGCGCGAGCGTTGTAGTGAACGATATCAACGAGGCGGCTGCGGCAAAGGTGGTCGCAGAGATCACGGCAGCCGGTGGCAAGGCCGTGGCCAACACCTGCGATATCACCAACTACGACGACAGTATGAACGCGGTTAAACAGGCACTGGACAGTTTTGGCGACCTGCACGCCGTGGTCAACAATGCCGGTATCAACCGCGACCGCATGTTTGCCTCCATGACAGAGGAAGACTGGGACCTGATCATGGCCGTGCATTTAAAGGGGCACTTCTGCATCAGCTCCCACGCCGTGCATTACTGGCGCGGTCGCTCCAAGGAAGGCGTGCAGGTCGATGCGCGCATTATCAACACCAGTTCCGGTGCCGGCCTGCAGGGTTCCATCGGCCAGTCCAACTACGCCGCGGCCAAGGCGGGTATTGCCGCGCTGACCCTGAACCAGGCGGCGGAATTGCAGCGCTATGGCATTACCGCCAATGCGGTCACCCCGGCGGCGCGTACCAATATGACGACAGCCGTACCGGAAATGGCCCAGCGCATGGCGAAGCCGGCCGATGGCAGCTTCGACTACTGGGCACCGGAGAACGTGTCCTCGCTGGTGGCCTGGCTGGTTTCCACCCAGTCAAAAGACGTGACCGGGCGGGTATTCGAGGCCGAGGGCGGCAAGATTTCCATCGCCGATGGCTGGCGCACGACGCCGGGCGTCGACAAGGGGGCGCGCTGGGAGCCGGCGGAAGTGCAGGGCGCGATTGCGCAGTTGCTCGCCGCGGAAGTGCCGGCCCAGAAAGTGTACGGCACTTGAAACACAACCAGAATGTGAACTGAGCGGTCACGCTAATGGATTTCAGATTTACCGAGGAACAGGAAATGATCCGCGCCACCGCGGAGGCGTTCCTGGCAGAAATGTCCACGTCGGCCGCGGTGCGCGCGGCCATGGTGACCGAGGCCGGTTACGATACCGCGCTGTGGCAGCGTATCTGCAA
>JAHEBM010000035.1 GCA_024642245.1 Haliea sp. | reverse complement strand
ACTATGAGATGAATCGCGATGGCCAGGGTAATGATCAGCAGTACCGCGACAAAGTTCGACGAGATCACCGTCATGCGCCAGTCGAGGGCCCCCAGCAGACCCAGCATGACCACTACCGTGGCGGTACAGGTCAGCAGCGGTATCACTACCCAGCGCACCCGGCGAAAGATCACCGCCAGCACCAGCAGCATAATGCCAAGAATGGCAATTCCGAACACGGCCAGGTCCCGGGCGATAAAGCTCACCATATCCGCCGCGATCATCGGCACGCCGCCAACGAAAATATCGGCGTAGGGTTTGTAGCGCTCGGCAATCTCCCGGGTTCGCTCCACCATGCGGCTTTGTGAGTCCAGCGCGACCGCAGTGTGTGCCTTGAAGGCGGCTTCCACCTCACCCAGTTCCTTCTGTTCAGCCGACGACAGGCCCTCCCGGTCGCGCTTGATACGCAGGGACTCGCGGCTGGCCAGCAGGTCGTAATAGACCTCGTCCCGCTTGAGGTTGATCTGCACCGCCGTGAGCTTACCATCACGGCTGGCCAGCAGGTCGGCATAGATCGGGCTGGAAGTAAGCTCTTTCAGTACCAGGGTCTTGTCGATTCCCGGGCGGTCGAGCCGGGGCAGTGGTTCCGGCGAGCTGATATCACTGAGAGTTACCGGCGGGCTTTCCAGCAGGGGAACATCCCAGACCGTCACCACGGAGGACACGCCGTCGAGCTGGCGCAGCTCGTCGGCCATCTGGCGCAGCGGCAGGAGGGACTCATCCGACAACAGCGGGGCGAAAGGCTGCCAGGTGATGAGCATGAACTCTTCTGAGCTGTACTCGGCGCTGATCTGGCGGTAAAACTCCAGCGAGGGGTCACCCTGGAGCATCAGGGAATCCGCCGAGGCATCGAGCTTGATTTTCTCCAACTGGGTGGCAAAACCGGCCACCAGCAGGGTAACCAGGCCCAGCACCAGCCAGGGGCGGCGAAGTACCAGGCGGTCATAGGCCGACAGGAGGAGATCATTCATGGCTGCAGGCCTTGTCAAGTTGCGTCAATAACTTCTGGTGAATGCCACCGAAACCACCATTGCTCATAATCACCACCTGGTCGCCGGGCATCGCCTCGGACACCACCTGGCGCACCAGTTCGTCAATGTCGGAGGCCAGCCGGGAGGGTACCGGGCTGTGTTCGACCACGCTTTCCAGCGACCAGTTCATTCCCGCGGGCTGGAACCAGTAAACCAGGTCCGCCGACGCGGTCGAGGCCGCCAGTTGCTCCCGGTGCTCTCCCATACGCATGGTATTGGAACGCGGCTCAACCAGGGCAATGAGACGACCGGCCCGCGTGCGGGCGCGCAGTCCCTGAAGCGTGGTGGCGATGGCGGTGGGGTGATGGGCAAAATCGTCGTACACGGCAATATTGCGCACCGTGCCGAGCAGTTCCAGCCGGCGCTTCACCCCGCCGAACTGGGCAAGCGCCGCGGCGGCCACGGTCGGTGTCACGCCCACATGCCGGGCGGCGGCCATTGCCGTGAGCGCGTTTTCCACATTGTGCAGGCCGCACTGGCTCCAGTTGACGTCCACCGGGGGCTCACCGCTGCGGTGCAGGCGAAAAGACGTAGCGTCGGGTGCCAGCAACTCAGCCCGCCAATCCGCACCACTGTCGACACCCACGGCAAAAGAAGTCACCGGTGTCCAGCAACCCATCGCCAGGGTCTGGTCAATGGCCGCAACGCCCCGGGGGTGCACTACAAGACCCTCACCCGGTACGCAGCGAACCAGGTGGTGGAACTGCTTCTGGATCGCCGCCAGGTTGTCAAAGATGTCGGCGTGGTCGAACTCCAGGTTGTTGATGGCGAGCGTGCGGGGCCGGTAGTGAACAAACTTTGAGCGCTTGTCGAAGAAGGCGGTATCGTACTCGTCGGCCTCCACCACGAAAAAATCAGAGCCGCCGGACCGCGCAGACAGGCCAAAATTCGCGGGGACCCCGCCGATCAGGAAGCCCGGTGCCATGCCGGCGTACTCCAGAATCCAGGCAAGCAGGCTGCTGGTGGTGGTCTTGCCATGGGTACCGGATACGGCCAGTACCCATTTGTCACGCAACAGGTTCTCGGCCAGCCACTGGGGTCCCGAGGTATAGGGTAGTCCGCTGTTGAGCATGTACTCCACCGCCGGGTTTCCCCGGGTCATGGCATTGCCGACAACAACGCAATCCGGCCTCTCATACAGGTGCTCGGCGAGGTAACCTTCCATCAGGTCGATACCGGCCGCCCGGAGCTGGGTGCTCATGGGCGGGTATACGGCGGCGTCGGAACCGGTAACCCGGTAACCTCTCTCCCTGGCCAGCAGGGCGATGCCCCCCATGAAGGTACCGCAGATTCCCAGGATGTGAATGTGGCCTTTCAACACGCGTACTCTATACAAAAATAAAGCGGACAATGGTAGCACGCAGGTCGTACGCACCACAGGTACTGATACGGATTAAACTGCGCCAGTGGTCCACAAATCGCGCCAAGTTTCGTATCATGGCGGACCTGCCAGACGCCGGCGGCCCAATCCATGGCCGGGCACCGGGCCGTACCGGCGGCCCACCAATGAGGAATGCACTCGAATGTCGAAAAAGAATGCCTTTTACGCCCAGTCCGGGGGTGTTACCGCGGTGATCAATGCCTCTGCCTGCGGTGTGATCGAGACCGCCGCAAAACACCGCGACAGGATTGGCAAGGTTTACGCCGGCCGCAATGGCATTATCGGCGCCCTGCGCGAGGACCTGATCGACACGAGCAAGGAGAGCAAGGCGGCTATTCGCGGCCTGCTGACCACACCGTCGGGCGCCTTCGGCTCCTGCCGCCATAAACTCAAAAGCCTGGAACAGAACCGGGCTGAGTACGAACGCCTGATCGAGGTGTTCAAGGCCCATAATATCGGCTACTTCTTTTATAATGGTGGCGGCGATTCCGCCGATACCTGCCTGAAGGTATCGCAACTGAGCGCGGCAATGGGTTACCCGCTGCAGGCAATCCATGTACCCAAAACCATCGACAACGACCTGCCACTGACGGACAACTGTCCCGGCTTCGGCTCCGTGGCCAAATATATCGCCATTTCAACCCGGGAGGCCGCCCTGGACGTCGCCTCGATGTGCGAAACCTCGACCAAGGTATTCATCCTGGAAGTCATGGGGCGGCACGCGGGCTGGATTGCCGCGGCGGCGGGACTTGCGGCCGAACAGGAGGGTGATGCGCCCCACATCATCCTGTTTCCTGAAATCGCCTTTGACCGGGAAAAATTCCTGGCCAGGGTCAAACGCACGGTCAAACGTAACGGGTACTGCGTGATCGTCGCCTCGGAGGGCGCCCAGTACTCGGACGGCCGCTTTCTGGCGGAGTCCGGGCTCAAGGACGCCTTTGGCCACAGCCAGCTCGGCGGCCTTGCCCCCTACCTGGCAGCCATGGTCAAGGACGAGCTTGGTTACAAGTACCACTGGGCAGTGGCCGATTACCTGCAGCGCTCCGCCCGGCATATTGCCTCCCAGACCGACGTGGACCAGGCCTACGCGCTGGGCGAGGCGGCGGTGGAATTCGCCCTGAAGGGCGATAATGCCATCATGCCCTGTATCGTTCGGGGCAAGGGCAAGCGCTATAGCTGGTCCATCGGCGAGGCGCGACTGGAGGATGTCGCCAACCGGGAAAAGAAAATGCCGCGCAGCTATATCAGCCGGGACGGTTTCGGCATCACCGCCGAGGCGCATACCTACCTCGCGCCCCTCATTGCCGGGGAGGCCTATCCGCAGTACAGCAGGGGCATGCCGGTCTACGTGCGCCTGAAAAACACCCCGGTGCCGAAAAAACTGAAAAAATCTTTCAAAGTCACGGGGTAAAGGCAGTGTACGCTGCGGGGATCCAGTTTCCCCGCGGCACCCCAAGCGGCAATATTTGCCAGATTCCGGCAAGATTTCAGCGACCACACGCTGTACAATGCGCGCCTCCATTCTGAACCCAACGGAAGGCTTATCCCATGTACAACAATAGCGATTTCAACCGCTGGCGCCGCCACCCCTGGCACGGGCTGCACGCCCGGGCAGACGGGGCAAAAGAAGATATCGTCCAGGTCTATATCGAAATGACCCCCGATGACGTGGTCAAGTATGAACTGGACAAGAGCTCCGGCTTCCTGATGGTCGATCGCCCCCAGCGCACCACCTCAAGCCCGCCCGCACTGTATGGCTTTATCCCGCGCACCTACTGTGCCGAGGAAGTGGCCAAGCGCTGCCCCCACGCCGCGGAGGCCGACGGCGACCCGCTGGATATCTGCGTGTTTTCCGAGCGCCACATCACTCGCGCCGACATCATCCTGAAAGCGCGCGTGGTGGGCGGCATCCAGATGATCGACGGTGGTGAAGCCGATGACAAGATCGTGGCCGTGCTGGCCGGCGACAATATCTGGGGTGAGGTACACGATATCGCAGACCTGCCCGCAATCAAGACCGAGCGCCTGCAGCATTATTTCTCCACCTACAAGATGATCCCGGGCAAGGAGAATAACGTCAAGGTTGACTACGTGTACGGCCGCGAGGAAGCCCTGAAAGTCATCGCCGCCGCCGAGCTGGACTACCAGAATCACTTCGGGCACCTGCACAAGCAAGCGAAAGCCGGGATCTTATAGGACCAGCACCTATGCCCGGTATCGCGCCGGGCACCACCGCGCCGTTACCGATATATAGTCCCGCAATATACTGGGCAGCTCTGCCCTGATCTGGGCGCCCAGCAGGAGATGTTCCTGCCGGGCCTCGCACTCATCCCAGCACTCCAGCAGCAACTGTGCGGACAGTTGTCGCCCACAAGCCGCGGCCAGGGGAGCGTAGCTCAGGTGCCAGCGCTCGGGAGCAACCCCGCCCCTGTCACGGTCATAAGGACGATAAAACCCATGGGACTTACCGGCCGCCATGCGCTGGTCCAGCCAGCAGTGCAGGGCGTCGAACAGGCCACCGGGCGCCACCTCCTGGGGTGATAACTGCAGCTGGTAGCCGGCACTCATCGCAGCCGCGTCAAAGACATCCAGGTCGGTGCCCCAATGATGCCGAGAGGTGCCGGGAATGGCGGAATAACGCAAAATCGCGCGCAGTGCCTCCACCGCCGGAAGTTCGGTGACAGCAATGTCCTGCCCGGCGTCATCGTGGACCCGCCGCTGGCCACTGGCCTTGCCATTCCAGATGGCCAGTTGGCGGCTGTAAGAGCGATAACTGCTGGCAACAGCCAACTCAAATCCCGCCGACCGGGCATCTGCCTGCAGGGCAGCAAAGGCCAGGGCTGCCGCTGCCTGCAGCCGGTGGCCCGAGGGCAGGTCCACGAGGTGGCTTTCCTCCCGCCCGGTTAACTGCGCTGCGCTAAGCTGTGTCGCCAATCGGTATCGCTCCGGTAAATTGAGGGCCTGGGCCGGCCCGGCTGATCAGGACCAGCATTGGCGACCCTGGCGCACCATCGTACTATCGCAGGAAAGGACACGGCAACAAGCCGGGGATTCAAGCGCCAGGGGGGTCGATGGAAAAGGGCAGCTCGCGCTCCAGCGCCAGGCCGGCAGTACTGATGCTGGTTCGCCAGGCGAGCACCTCGACACCGGCGCCCAGGGCCTGGGCCAGCGCCTCCCGGTAGCCAGGGTCGATATCCCCCGCGGCAGAAACCTTGTTGACACCCGCGTGGAAAACGCAAAAAAACAGCAATGCCCGCGTGTCCGCGGCCAGTACCGACTGTAACTCCCGCAGGTGCTTGCGGCCACGCTCGCTGACCGCGTCGGGAAATGCGCCCTGGCCGCCCTGGCGGCACAGGGTCACGGACTTCACTTCCACAAAAACCCGTCCCGGAGCCCCGTGCAGCACCAGGTCGGCGCGGCTGCCCTGGCCATATTTCACCTCTGCACTGATCTCGGGATAGTCCCGGAAACCGGGTATCAAACCCGCCGCAAACGCCTCCCTGACCACCTGGTTCGCCCTGGCCGAGTGAATACAGGCAAGCCCACCGGCGGTGTCCACCAGTTCCCAGGTATGGGGGTACTTGCGGGTCTTCACGGCACTGGTGGACAGCCACACCCGGGAACCCGGCTCGGCGCAGCCGGTCATCGCACCGGTATTGGGGCAATGTACCGTGACCACCTTGCCCCCGGGCATCTCCACGTCCGCCAGGAAGCGCTTGTAGCGCCGCAGCAGGCGACCCTCCAACAATCCATCAAATTGCATCATTGTCACTGCGCCGGTCCGGCGCTCTGTGTAAAATGCGTCATTCTAGCAAAACCGGGGCCGGTTCCCGACACAGGCAAAAACTCCGAGGAAAAAGTGGAACCGTTGCCGGTTATCTGGTAGTTTCACCGCCCTCGGTTTTGGGCTGCCCTTGATAGCGCAAGCCAATGACCTGTGAGTATTGTCTAGTTACCTTTGCAGTATGGGAAAATAACCATGCCTAGAGCAGCCAAAAAAGCAGCCAAACCAACGGCCAAAGCATCAGCATCCACTGAATTCAAAAACTTCGAGCCCTACAAGCCAAAGCGGGGCGAAAAGTACATGAATGAGAAGCAGCGCGACCACTTCAAGATCATCCTGTCCAAATGGAAAGCGGAACTGATGCAGGAAGTCGATCGTACTGTGAGCCATATGAAAGACGAGGCCGCCAACTTTCCGGACCCGGCGGATCGCGCCACCCAGGAAGAGGAATTCAGCCTCGAGCTGCGCACCCGTGATCGCGAGCGCAAGCTGATCAAGAAAATTGATTCGACCATGGAGCGTATCGAACAGGACGATTACGGTTATTGTGACGCCTGCGGCGTGGAAATTGGTATCCAGCGCCTGGAAGCGCGCCCCACCGCCAGCATGTGCATCGACTGCAAGACCCTGGCCGAAATCAAGGAAAAGCAGGAACTGGGTTAAACCCTGAGGTCCGTGCCCGACACAGGCCAATCCTACCGCGGGCGCTTTGCCCCGTCTCCCACCGGTCCACTGCACCTGGGCTCGCTGATAGCCGCACTGGCGAGCTATCTCGATGCCCGCCATAACGGCGGCGCCTGGCTGGTACGCATGGAAGACCTCGACCCTCCACGGGAGGAGAAGGACGCCGCCGGGCGCATCCTCGACAGCCTGCGAGACCATGGATTGCTCTGGGACGAGACGGTCTGCTTCCAAAGCCAGCGCGGTGCCGCCTATGCTGCGGCGCTGAAGCAACTGTCCGAGAGCGGACACCTGTTCTACTGCGATTGTACCCGCCAGCAGCTGGGGCCGGACGGCGCCTGTCGCGGTCGCTGCGCGCCGCGCCAGGGACAGCTCGGCAAACCGACCGCAACCCGCGTGGCGGTGCCACCCGGGTGCCGGATTGACTTTATGGACGAAATACAGGGCACGGTAACAACGGCCCTGGGCGTGGAACTACCCGATTTCGTGGTCAGGCGCAAAGACGACTTATATGCCTACCAACTGGCGGTGGTTGTCGACGATGCCTGGCAGGGAATTACCCATATCGTGCGCGGGTCAGACCTGCTGGACTCAACACCACGACAGATTTTTCTGCAAAAATTGCTGGGGCTGCCTACACCCCGGTACAGCCACCTGCCCGTTATCACGGATGCGAGCGGGCAAAAATTCAGTAAGCAAAATCACGCACCGGCCCTGGACAGCCACGATGCCCCCGCCAATCTTCGCACCGCGCTGGATTTCCTGGGCCAGCCCAAGCCGCCTGCCGGCCTGCGCACGACCGCGCCGATTCTTCAGTTCGCCAGCCGCAATTGGCGTCCCGGGGAAATTCCCGCCGTCCCGGCTATCGCCGCCACCCATCGCGCCTGAGCTTTACCCTCCCGCAGCGCTTCAGTAGTATCGATTGCCTGAGCCGGCCACAGGAAATCCGTTCCCATGTATATCAACCGAGCGCTGTTACTGGCGGTGGGCGTATTCATCATCTTTTCTCCCGCGGTGGAAGACTGGATCTTTCACGCCGAGTCGATCTGGTACCGCCCCTATCAATTGTGGCTGCTGGTCATAGTGGCGGCCTACTGGAACCAGCGTTCGAGCTACCCGGATGAGCTTTAGTCTCGCCCAGATACTGCTGTGCATCGTCGCTTACCTGACGGGATTGTTTGCGGTCGCCTACCTGGCCGACCGCGGCCTTATCTCCGAACGTATAACCCGGCATCCCGCCACCTACGTCCTGTCCCTGGGGGTCTTCGCCGGCGCTATGGCCACCAACGGGGTAATGGAACTCGCCTACCGCTACGGCTACAGTTTCCTGCTGTATTACGGCGGCGTGGTGTTCATGTTCGCCTTTGCCGCCCTGCTACTGCTGCCCCTGCTGCGCCTGTGCCGGGTGTACCAGCTGTCATCCCTGGCCGATGTACTGACCTTCCGCTTTCGCAGCCCGCGGGTCGGGGCAATCATCACCGTGGCCATGTGCCTTACCCTGTTGCCGCTGCTCGCCCTGCAGATCCAGGTCGTCGCTGACAGTATCCATATTCTGGCAGGTGACGCCGGCAGCCTGTTTTCAAGAGATAATCGACAGGATGGCCTGGCCCTGCTGTTCTGTATCATCATCACAGTATTTTCGATATTGTTCGGCACCCGCCACGTCTCCGCGCAACAGCGCAATACCGGCCTGGTGACGGCCATCGCATTCGAGTCACTGGTGAAGCTCGGCGCCATGTTCGTACTCCTCATCGCGGCCGTATACGGTATTTTCGGCAGCTTTGCCGGCGTCGAGCAATGGCTGCAACAAAGCCCTGAAGTGAAAAACGCGCTGGAGCATTCCAGGCATGACAACACGGCGCGCACACTGCTGGTGATTTTCTTTGCCGGCGCCGTTTGTATGCCGCACATCTTCCACATGGTATTCGCCGAAAATACCGACAGCAGTGACCTGCGCACCGCGACCTGGGGCCTGCCACTGTACCTGCTGCTGTTGAGCCTGCCGGTCCTGCCGGTCACCTGGGCGGGCATCAGGCTCGGGCAACAGTTACCCATCGACTACAGCGGCCTGGCCATGGGGCTGGAGTTGCGCTCCACGACCGTCAGTGCGGCGGCCTTTGTCGCGGGCCTGTCCGCCGCGAGCGCCACCATCATTATCACCACCCTGGCACTGGCCAATATGTGCCTCAACCACCTGATACTTCCTACCCGCCTGCTGCAGATCGACCGGGACATCAACATCTATATGCAGCTCAAATGGCTGCGCCGCTCACTGATCGGCATCCTGATATTGGCCGGATACGGGTTCTTCATTGCCCTGAGCGGCACCCAGACGCTCACCCAGCTCGGACTCGTCGCATTCTCAGGCACCCTGCAATTCCTGCCCGGGATCATCGCCACCCCCTATTGGCCCTCGGCGAACCGCAAGGGCCTGATAGCGGGGATTGCAACAGGCCTCACCATCTGGTTTTTTGCGATGCTGCTGCCACTTGCCGGGCAGTTTTCAATACCACTGGTCAGCGCCCTGTCAGACCACGCGCTTGCCGCCGGCGATAATCACTGGGCGAATGCCGTCCTTGTTTCGCTCACCCTCAATGCCAGTATTTTCGTGCTCGTATCACTGCTGACCAGCACCAGCGACGACGAGCGGGTAGCCGCCGAGATCTGTTCGATGGATGACTCGACCCGGCCTGTCCGCCGGGTCCTCTCACTGCACAGCGCCGCCGAATTCGGCGAGCAGCTCGCTACCGCCCTCGGTGAAAAGACCGCCCGCTCAGAAGTCAACAGGGCGCTCAATGAGCTGCAATTCTCACCCGGGGAGTCCAGGCCCTATGCCCTTCGCCGATTGCGTGCCCGCCTCGAAGCCAACCTGTCTGGCTTGCTGGGGCCGGCGGTGGCGCACGGCATCGTTGAGCGCTGCATACCGTTCCAGGCCGGCCCGCAGGGCGCGACGGAGGACCTTTACCTGATTGAACGCAAACTCGACCGGGTGCAGTCCAGCTTTACCGGCCTCACGGCGGACCTGGACAACCTGCGACGCCACTACCGGGAAACCCTGGACAACCTGCCGATCGGTGTATGCTCGATCGGCACTGACGGGGAAGTCCTGCTGTGGAACCGCAGCATGGAGCACATCACCGGCGTTGCCCCCAGGGAGGTGCTGGGCTCCCTGCTGGACTCCCTGCCCCGACCCTGGCGCCAGATTATCAGTGACTTCCAGCGCGGTGACAGCCACACCCTGCTGAAGGCTGAAGTGGCACGTGACAGTGGCCAGCCCTGCTGGATAAGCCTGCACAAGGCAGATGGTGGCAGCGACGGCAGGTCCACGGACACGGTGATCCTGGTGGAGGACATCACCGATTTTGAGCTGCTCGAGGAAGAACTTTTGCACAATGAGCGACTTGCATCGATCGGTCGCCTGGCGGCCGGCGTCGCCCATGAAATAGGCAACCCGGTAACCGGTATTGCCTGCCTGGCCCAGAACCTGGAGTATGAAACCGACCCGACAGAGATACGCTTTGCCGCGCTGGATATTCTCAAGCAGACAGACCGCATCAGCCGAATCGTCGAGTCACTGGTCAATTTCTCCCACGCCGGTTCGAGTTCTTCCGGGGAGGTCAGTCTCGCCCCATGCAACCTGGCCGACTGTGTGGACGAGGCAGTTCACCTGCTGGCGCTGGACCGCGAAGCCAAGCCGGTACAGTTCACCAATCAATGCGACCGCGAGCTGGTCGTACTGGCAAACAGCCAGCGCCTGCTGCAGGTTTTTATCAATCTGCTGGGCAATGCCCGTGACGCATGCGACGACTACGGCAGGGTCGATATCACCGCTGACTGCACCGATGCACTGGTGACCATTAACATATGTGACAACGGCTGCGGTATACCGGCTGAACTGCAGGCCCATGTATTCGAACCCTTTTTCACCACCAAGGACCCGGGAGCGGGAACGGGGCTCGGCCTGGCGCTGGTATTCAGTATCATGGACGACATGAACGGCAGTGTCAGTGTTAGCAGCCCCCTCTCGGACGGACCGAACCCGGGTACCCGCGTCACCCTGCAATTGCCCCGGGGCAGTTACGGTAACACCTTCGACGCCTAGGACAACCCCGACAGTAACGCCCCCCAGGTGGCGCGAACCGGGCCGGGCGCCCGGCTTTTTACTGGAATCTGGCTGAGCGGGATAGTATGTTGTGTAGGTTGTACACAAAAGGTAACACTTGATGCTCAAGATCCTGATTGTTGAAGACGAAACCGTGATCCGCACCGCCCTGCGACGACTGCTGGAGCGCAATGGCTACCAGGTGAGCGAATCGGGCTCGGTCCAGGAAGCCGAGTCCAGCCAGGACCTGGAGGAGTTCGACCTGATCATCAGCGATTTGCGCCTGCCCGGCGCGCCCGGCACTGACCTGATACGCAAGGCGGGCGATGTGCCGGTGCTCATCATGACAAGCTACGCCAGCCTGCGTTCTGCCGTGGACTCGATGCGCATGGGAGCGGTGGACTATATTGCCAAGCCCTTCGATCACGGGGATATGATCGCGGCGGTGCAACGCATTATCGCCGACCATCCCGCGCCACGGCAGAGCCAGGAAAATAACGGCGCTGCCAGGCCATCCAAGCCCAGCGGCGTTACCGGCATCACGGGCAACTGCCCCGCCATGCACACGCTGTTTGCGCACATCAGGAAAGTCGCGCCGACAGATTCCACTGTGCTGGTACTGGGCGAGACCGGGACCGGCAAGGAAATCGTGGCGCGCAGCGTCCACAGCCACAGCAAGAGGGCCGACAAGATACTGATATCGGTCAATTGCGCGGCCATTCCGGACACCTTGATCGAGTCGGAGTTGTTCGGCTATGAAAAAGGGGCGTTCACGGGCGCCAACGCCAGCCGTATGGGGCTGATCGAGGCGGCGGATGGCGGCACTCTTTTTCTGGATGAAATTGGCGAATTACCCATGGAGGCCCAGGCCCGCCTGCTGCGTTTTATCCAGGAGGGCGAGATCCGGCGCATCGGCTCCGTGCACTCGCGCAAGGTGGACGTCAGGCTGATCTGCGCCACTCACCGCAACCTGCAAAGCCTGGCCGCCGAAGGGGACTTCCGGCAGGATCTTTTCTACCGGATCAACGTGCTGCAACTTGCCCTGCCTCCCCTGCGGGACAGGGGCAAGGATATACTGCACCTGGCGGAGACCATGCTGCAATCCCAGGCCGAGCGCCTGGGAAAAGGCCCCATGCGCCTGTCCCCGAAAGCCATCCAGGCGATCACCACCTACCAGTGGCCCGGCAATGTGCGCGAACTGGAACACGCCATCGAGCGCGCGGTGATTCTCTCCGACAGTGATGAAATAGACAACGACACGCTGGGCATCGACCTGGAGCTGGTAAACATCAATCGCATTCGCGGCCAACAGGGCATTACCCAGACACCCAGGAAATCGAGCCCCGGAAATACGGATCCGCTGGAAGACCTGTCCCTGGAAGATTATTTCCAACGCTTCGTGATGGAGCATCAGGACTCCATGAGCGAGACGGAATTGGCCCAGAAACTCGGGGTCAGCCGCAAATGTTTATGGGAGCGCCGCCAGCGCCTGGGCATACCGCGCAACCGGCAAGGCGCTGCCAGCCAGGGTAGAAAGGTCGCCGCCAGGGGAAAATGAGCGTTACCCGGTGGACCAGCCGTTACATAAAGGGGTGTAGTTAGGTAACAACCCCGGAGATTTTAGCCGGTCCGCAATTTATAGGAATATTTCATCTACTTGATTATTAAAGACTTTTTAAACATTGGCACACGGCGTGCTCTTAAGGGTCAGGTACGAAAAATAAAAATAACAGTTACCGTAATAAAAATAACACGTGTCACTATGGACCTGGATGGGGAAGGTAACTTCCCCTTCAATTTAGCGGTTCGCAGCTAGGGTTGGGCCAGCATTGTCCGGCCCGCTGGATTGTCCCGGTGCTGGTAATAATCTTACCGAAAAGAACTTGGGCATCCCTGGAAACTATGTTTCCATACGAACCATAAAAATAACAGCGCTCAAGAAATAACAATAACTCTCGCCGTGAGACCTGGATGGGGAAAACACTGTTTTCCCCCTCATTCACCTACTGAAATCAAGCCTTGGCAACCCTCCTAAATCGGCTATTGAACTATGCTAGACTGCGCGGCTTACCGAAACCGTCACAGGCATCCGTTCGTTTGAAAATCATTCCCAGGGACCAGCACTGCATATCGCGTAAAAACATCAGCGACGGCGCGCTCAAGGTCATGTCCCGGCTGCGCGGCGACGGGCACCAGGCCTACCTCGTGGGCGGCGCCGTGCGCGACCTGCTGCTGGGGGGGCATCCGAAAGATTTCGACATCGCAACCGACGCCACGCCGGAGACCGTTCATGCGCTGTTTCGCAACTCCCGCATCATCGGTCGCCGCTTTCGCATCGTCCACGTGCGCTTCGGACGCGAGATCATAGAAGTCACCACTTTCCGCGGGCACCATGACAACGACGCCCAACCAACGACGGAAACCGGCGGCAACCACTCCCGCCAGTCCGCCAGCGGCCTCCTGCTGCGCGACAATGTCTACGGCACGCTCGAAGAAGACGCCGTGCGACGCGACCTGACCGTCAACGCGCTGTATTACGATGCAGGCACTTTCGAAGTCTTTGACCATGTGCATGGGCTGAGTGACCTGGAGCGCCGCAGCATCTGCATCATCGGCGAGCCCAGGGTGCGTTTCACAGAGGATCCCGTGCGCATGCTGCGGGTCCTGCGCTTTGCCGCCAAGCTCGATTTCAGTATCGACCCCGACACTGCCCGGGCAATACCCGCCTGCGCGCACCTGCTGGCCGAAATTCCCGCTGCCCGTTTGTTTGACGAATTTCTCAAGCTCTTCCTTGCTGGCAATGCTGCCGCCACTTTTGACCTGCTGCTCGAACACAAGCTGTTGCAGTACCTGTTTCCGCAAACCGGCGAAGAGACGAAACGCAACCCGGCCGCCCTCGCCCTGGTGCGCGCCGCCATGGTCAGCACGGACCAGCGAATAGCGCAGGACAAACCCGTGACCCCCGCCTTCATTCTCGCCGCGCTGTTATGGCCGGTGGTGCAGCGACGGGCGTGGCAACTGCAGGAGCACGGCGAACCTCCCATACCCGCCCTGCACAGCGCCGGCCAGCAGGCGGTCTCAGAGGCCGCGCGCACGATTTCCATACCCAAGCGCTTCAGCCAGCCCATGCGCGAGATCTGGGAATTCCAGTTGCGCCTGCAAAACCGCCGCGGCCGCAAGGCGGCTGAACTGGTGGACCACCGCCGTTTTCGCGCAGCCTACGACTTCCTGCTGCTGCGCGAGCTGGCGGGCGAGGACACCGGCAAGCTCGGCAGCTGGTGGACCGACTTCCAGGAACTCCCCATGGAGCGCAGGCTGGAGCAGGCGGCTCTCGAAAAAGGCCCCGGCGGCGGGCGCAGCAGGTCCCGTAAAAGACGCAACAGCAGCAAGGCATGATTGCCGCTTATATCGGCCTGGGCAGCAACCTGCAGGAACCGATACAGCAATTGCGCTCCGCCGTGCTCGCCCTCGCGCGACTGCCCTCCTCGCGTATCGGGAAAATCTCCAGCGTCTACCGCAGTGCCGCGGTTGGGCCCGCAGGTCAGCCCGATTACCTCAACGCCGTCCTGCGACTGGATACGTCACTGGCCCCTGCTGCACTGCTGGACGCCCTGCAGCACATTGAGCAGGAGCAGGGTCGGGTCCGGACCGTCCGCTGGGGTGCCCGCACGCTCGACCTCGATATCCTGCTGTACGGACAAAGGCAGGTCTCTACAGCCAGGCTCACCATTCCCCACCCGGCCATGGGACAGCGCAATTTCGTGCTCTACCCGCTGGTGGAAATCGGCGGCGCAAATTTGGTGCTGCCGGATGGTTCGGATCTTGGTACATTAATCGCCCGGGTCCCACGCGCGGACCTGGTCAGGACCAGGCTGCGGCTCGAACAGGACGCTATCGTGCCCGGAGACAGGAAATGACAGGGGACAAACACACCCGATGCGGGATACCGAGGCCATAGAAATCGACCTGAAAGGGCGCACACCCCCCGCCTACATCGCCGTGGAAGGACCCATCGGGGTGGGCAAGACCACCCTGGCCAAGCGACTGGCAGCCAGTTTTAACTACCAGACCCTGCTGGAGAATGCCGAGGACAACCCCTTCCTCGAGCGGTTCTATCGCAACCCCAAGCAGGCGGCACTGGCGACCCAGCTTTTCTTCCTTTTCCAGCGTTCCCAGACAATACATGACCTGCGCCAGGCGGATATCTTCGAGCCGGTGCGAGTGGCGGATTTCCTGATCGAAAAGGATCCATTGTTCGCCAGGATCAATCTCGACGGCGACGAGTTCCAGCTGTACCAAAAAGTCTATCGCCAGCTGACGATCGACGCGCCCAAACCCGATCTGGTGATCTACCTGCAGGCGTCCCCTGACGTGCTGATGGGGCGGATCGAAAACCGCGGAATTGCCGCCGAGAAGGCAATCGAACGCGACTATCTCGAGCGCCTGAACGAAGTGTACAGTGAGTTCTTTCTATATTACGATGACGCGCCTCTGCTGATCGTAAACGCCAGCCAACTTGACCTGGCCAACAGCGAGACTGACTACATTCACCTGGTGGACTACCTGTTGGAAATTCGCAGTGGTCGCCACTACTTCAACCCCACTTTTTTCGGATAGCGCGAGCAATGGCCAAGGTAACCATAAGCACCCTGGGCAAGATGAAGACTGCGGGGGAAAAATTCGTCTGCATCACCGCCTACGATGCCACGTTTGCCCGCATTATCGGTGAGGCCGGCGCCGAAACCATCCTGGTAGGCGACTCACTGGGAATGGTATTGCAGGGACATGACAGCACCATCCCGGTCAGCATTGATCACATGGCCTACCACACCGAGTGCGTATGCCGCGCGGCAACGGACGCGCTGGTGATAGCCGACATGCCCTTTATGACCTACACCACGCCCGACCAGGCCATGGCCAACGCCACCCGCTTGATGCAGGCCGGTGCCCAGATGGTCAAGATGGAAGGTGGCACCTGGTTGAGCAACACCATAAGCATGCTGGTTGAACGCGGCATTCCGGTCTGCGCGCACCTGGGTCTCACGCCCCAGTCAGTCAATACTTTTGGCGGTTTCAAGGTGCAGGGTCGCACCCCGAAGGAAGCCAAATCCATTCTCGCCGACGCGGTGGAAATCAAGGATGCCGGCGCCAGCCTGCTGGTGCTCGAGTGCGTCCCGGCCGACCTGGCCAGCGACATCAGTCGCAAGCTGGATATCCCCGTTATCGGCATCGGTGCCGGGCCGGGCACCGACGCCCAGGTACTGGTAATGCATGACCTGCTGGGGCTTACAGCCCACACCGCCCGATTCGTGCAGAACTTCATGCAGGGGCAGAGCACGATTCAGGGTGCGCTCAAGGCCTTTGTGAACGCGGTGAAGGCCGGGCAGTACCCTACCGAAGAACACTCCTACCGGTAGCCGGCGGGGGCGCTCGCGCGCCTATCACCACTGCTCAGGCCACCAGCGCCATTAAACAATGTGAGCGCTCACTATCATTCGCTACCCGGGTCTCCCAGAGGCCGGAAAGCGTGCTTCTTTTAGTAACAGATCACGTGAATTTTTCATGAAAATTCGTTGCCGGGTACAGGACCTTGGTTCATACTTCCCGTCCCTTGCAGGTTTGGTAGGCGCACGGGATAGCCAGCCCGTGATTACTATTCGTTTAGCATCACCGTTCCGCACTGAAGGAATGAGGTCGATATGCGAACTTACAGCAGCAACGCGCAGTTACAATCAGCCCTCGAAAACTTTCGCCGACAGGGCCAGACAATCGCCTTCGTTCCCACGATGGGGAACCTGCATGAAGGTCACCTCAATCTCGTGCGCAAGGCCCGGGCCCTGTGCGATGTGGTTGTGGTCAGTATTTTTGTCAATCCCCTGCAGTTCGGCGCCAATGAAGACCTCGACGCCTACCCCCGCACCATGGCGGCGGATAAGGAAAAGCTCTTCAGTGAAGGCGTGCAGGTGCTGTACGCGCCAGAGGTAGGTGAGATCTATCCCGAGGGCATGGCGGCGCAGACCCAGGTCCGTGTTCCCGACCTCTCAGAAACCCTGTGCGGCAGCAGTCGCCCCGGGCACTTCGATGGTGTGACCACCGTGGTCGCGAAATTGTTCAACATCGTGCAGCCCGACATCGCCGTATTTGGCGAAAAGGATTACCAGCAGCTGTCCATCGTACGCAAAATGGTGAAGGACCTGTGTATGCCCGTGCGCATTGTCGGGGTAGCGACAGCCCGTGATGCAGATGGCCTTGCCAAGAGTTCGCGCAACGGGTACCTGTCACCGGACCAGCGCCACATAGCCCCGGTCATCCACCAGACACTCAATAGCTGCCGCGAGGCCATTGCCTGCGGTTTCGATAATTTCCTGCAGCTGGAATCCCACGCCCGCATGAAACTGCTGCAGGCCGGTCTTGAGCCGGATTATTTCGCCATCCGCGACGCCGGGACACTGCGTCCCGTTACCGAGGAAACCGAGGAGATCGCCATTCTGGCAGCCGCCAGGCTCGGTTCCACCCGCCTGATCGACAACGTGCGTATCGCCCTTAACCCGGTTTCAGACTGGGGCATGCTCGCCGGCCGCCACTAGGCATTTCCGCGCACCCAAGGCCAGCCCAGAAGCCGTTAGACTTTGGTCGGCTTGCGTAAGCCTCCAGTCCCAGTATCATCCCAGACTCACCAATAAATACTCAGGGGAACGGTTGCCATGTCTGAATTTCCTACCCATCCGGTACCAGCCAACTTCAAGGACGCCCACATCAACGCCGAGCGGTACCAGGCGATGTACCAGCGCTCGATCACCGACCGCGATGCTTTCTGGGGCGAAATGGCGACCGAGTTCCTGTCCTGGGACAAGCCCTGGGACAAGGTCGTCGACTATGACCTTACCAGGGGTAAAGCCGAATGGTTTGCCGGGGGCAAGCTCAACGTCAGTTACAACTGTATCGACCGGCACCTGCCCGAACGCGCCAACCAGACCGCACTTATCTGGGAGGGCGACAACCCGGCTGACAGCAAGCATATAAGCTATAGCGAACTGAAGGAGCAGGTGTGCAGGCTGGCCAACGCGCTCAAGGAGCGCGGGGTCCGCCGCGGCGACCGGGTCTGCATCTACATGCCCATGATCCCGGAAGCGGCTTACGCCATGCTGGCCTGCACCCGCATCGGTGCGGTTCACTCCGTTGTCTTCGGCGGCTTCTCCCCCGAGGCGCTCAAAGACCGCATCCTGGACTCGGACTGCCAGACGGTCATCACCTCCGACGAGGGTGTTCGAGGTGGTCGCGAAATCCCCCTGAAAGTGAATGCGGACAAGGCCCTGGCCGCCTGCCCCAATGTGCATACCTGCCTTGTGGTCAGGCGCACCGGTGCCGACATCGCCTGGAAAGAGGGCCGTGACACCTGGTACCACGAGGCCATCGCAAACGCCGCTGCCGAATGCGCGCCCGAATCCATGGACGCAGAAGACCCCCTGTTCATCCTCTACACGTCAGGCTCTACCGGGAAACCCAAGGGCGTGCTGCACACCACAGGCGGTTACCTGCTGCAGGCAGCCATGACCTTCAAGTATGTGTTTGATTACCGCGAGGGTGAAATCTACTGGTGTACGGCCGACGTCGGCTGGGTCACGGGGCACACCTATATCGTCTACGGCCCCCTGGCCAACGGTGCGATCTCCCTGATGTTCGAGGGCGTACCCACCTACCCGGATGCCGGGCGTTTCTGGGAGGTCGTCGACAAGCACCAGGTAAATACGTTCTATACCGCGCCAACGGCGATACGGGCACTGCACGCCGTCGGCGATGAACCCGTGAAGCGGAGCTCCCGTTCCAGCCTGCGCCTGCTGGGTACCGTGGGTGAACCCATCAACCCGGAGGCCTGGAACTGGTATTACGAAACGGTGGGAGATTCGCGCTGCCCGATCGTCGATACCTGGTGGCAGACCGAAACCGGCGGCCACATGATCACGCCCCTGCCGGGTGCGACACCCCTCAAACCCGGATCGGCAACGGTGCCCTTTTTCGGGGTGGAACTGGCGCTGCTCAACGAGGACGGCTCCGAAATCCAGGGTCCCGGCGCCGGCTACCTGGTCATAAAAGCCTCCTGGCCCGGCCAGATTCGCAGTGTGTACGGTGACCACCAGCGCATGATAGACACCTATTTCAGCAACTACCCCGGTTACTATTTCACCGGTGACGGTGCTTCCCGGGACAAAGACGGCTACTACTGGATTACCGGCCGGGTGGATGACGTGCTGAACGTCTCCGGCCATCGCATGGGTACGGCCGAGGTTGAGAGCGCGCTGGTATTACACGACAAGATTGCCGAGGCGGCGGTGGTGGGCTTTCCTCACGACATCAAGGGCCAGGGTATATACGCCTACGTGACACCGATGCAGGGCGTCGAGCCCACGCAGGAATTGCGCGAAGAATTGATTGCGCTGTGCGTCCAGGAGATAGGTCCTATCGCCAAGCCCGATATCATCCAGTGGGCACCGGGCCTGCCAAAAACACGCTCCGGCAAGATTATGCGCCGCATACTGCGCAAGATTGCCGAGAACGAACTGGGCAGTCTTGGAGATACCAGCACCCTGGCCGATCCCTCAGTCGTGGAGAACCTGGTCGCCAACCGCCCGAAATAACTACACGGGCCGGGGCCGGCAGTTTCTAGCTTCGCAATGCGCCGTTCAAGCCGGACGAGCGCTGGTAAGTAACCGGCCCAAGCGGCCCGCAAGCCGGGCAAGGTCGATAGGGATGAAGCGCACCTGCGACCTTCCCAGCGCCGAGCGGAACTGCGCCAACTGCTCCTCGAGCTGCGGGCACAACAGTGCCAGCTGCTGGTAAAAGGCCTCCCTGGCCAGCTCGTAAAGTGCAAGATCAAGCGCGTTGAGTTGCTCGATGCGGGCGATATGTCGCGCATCGAAGTGCAGCCGTGCCCGCTCGCTGCTAATGTTTCGCGAGCGGTACAGGGGCCACCCCTCCCAGCCCAGCACCCGCCTGAACAATAACAGTGAACTGTCAAAATCCTCGGTTATACCAAAGCAGGCAAATTCCGACTGAAGCAGCGTCATCGCCAGCCGGGCCAGCTCGCCGCGATTGCCAGGCCGAAGCTGGTAACCCTGCTCTCCCAGCACAACACGGCTCTGGAAATTTTCGAGCTGGATTCGACCGCTTGCAAGAAACTGGTCCAGGTCGAAAAGCCCATCGCGTTCACGGCAGTAAATGTTCGGGCTTTTGCCCTCGCTGACATGCTGGCAAAAGGATTTCACCCTCGTCACCGGGTGCCGCAGCAGCGCCACCGTGGGCAGCGCATCGATCTCAGCGAGTCCCGTTACGCGCGGCGCGTGCCCCGTACAAAGTGCGATACGACTGCGCGCTGCCGGCGACAACGCTTCAAATCGCTTCCTGTCACTATCGAAATCACCCGAAAATACAAATTGCCGTCGCAACAGGTAGGGGCGCAAATACTGCAGGAACAGGCATTCGTCGAAAGTGGATCCGGCGGTTTTAGGGATATGCAGAAAGCGGATTTTTGCGGTCAAAACAGTATCCATCTACCTGTATTTGCCAGGCGAAAAATGGTGCCGAGGCAAATCCGGATTGGTCCGCCTTGGCAGCCGATGCCCCTTGTTTATACTATCGTATATAAAAAAAGGGGACACACCTCACGGTGCATCCCCCTCTTCACTATCGAAAGGCCGATTACTCAGCGCCTTCCTCCACCGGGGCCTCGTCGGCCTGGCCATCATCTTCCAGCAATTCCTTGATGGAGAGCTTGATACGACCGCGCTGGTCAACGTCCAGTACTTTAACCTGGACTTCCTGGCCTTCCTTCAGGTGGTCGGACACATTCTCCACTCGCTCGTTGGCGATCTGGGAAATATGCACAAGGCCGTCCTTGCCTGGCAGGATGTTGACGAAAGCACCGAAATCGACAATGCGAACCACGGTACCGGTGTAAACCGCACCCACCTCAGCCTCGGCGGTAATTTCCTCGATCATGGCTACCGCAGCATCGCGCGCCGCCATGTCCTGGCCGAATACCCGTACGGTGCCGTCGTCATCGATATCGACAGTCGCACCGGACGCCTCGGTGATAGAGCGAATCGTTGCGCCGCCCTTACCGATAATGTCGCGAATCTTGTCGGAATCGACTTTGAGGGTAACCATGCTGGGTGCATTTTCCGAGGTGACCGTGCGGGCGCTTGCCAGCACCTGGTTCATCTGGCCCAGGATGTGCAGGCGCGCAGTCTGTGCCTGCTGCAGGGCCACTTCCATGATCTGCTCGTTGATGCCCTCGATCTTGATGTCCATCTGCAGGGCAGTAACACCCTCGGCAGTACCGGCCACCTTGAAATCCATGTCACCCAGGTGATCTTCATCGCCCAGGATGTCGGTGAGAACGGCAAACTGGTTGCCATCCTTGACCAGGCCCATGGCGATACCGGCTACCGGTGCCTTCAGGGGTACGCCGGCAGCCATCAGCGCCAGCGAACCAACACAGACGGAGGCCATCGAGCTGGAGCCATTGGACTCGGTAATTTCCGACACCACGCGAATGGTGTAGGGGAACTCCTCAGCGCCGGGCAGCACCGCGGCCAGGCCGCGACGTGCCAGGCGACCGTGGCCGACTTCGCGACGACCTGTAAAGCCCACACGTCCTGCCTCGCCCACGGAGTAGGGAGGGAAGTTGTAGTGCAGCATAAAGGGATCGCGACGCTCGCCTTCCAGTGCGTCGATGATCTGTGCATCCCGGGTGGAGCCAAGGGTGACCGCACCGATTGCCTGGGTCTCGCCACGGGTAAACAGGGCGGAACCATGGACTTTCGAGAGCAGGTCGACTTCGCAGGCAATGGGGCGAACAGTGCGGTTGTCGCGCCCGTCGATGCGGGCCTCACCGGCGAGAATGCGCTTGCGAACCAGGCTTTTCTCGACGCTCTTGAACAGATCCTTCACTTCGTCTGCCGAGGGGCCACCTGCAACAGCCAGGGTTTCAACACAGGCATTGCGGATAGCACCTACGCGCTCGTAGCGCGCGGCCTTGTCCGTGATCCGGTAGGCCTCGCCGAGGTCGGCCTTGGCCTGTGCTTCAACGGCGGCCAGCAGATCCTGGTTTACCGCGGCAGCCTGCCACTCCCAGCGGGGCTTGCCGGCTTCGGCTACCAGTTCATTAATGGCCTGGATAACCACCTGCATTTCCTGGTGGGCATACAGCACCGCACCGAGCATCTGGTCTTCGGTGAGCTCCTTGGCTTCGGATTCCACCATAAGCACCGCGTCCTTGGTGCCGGCAACGACCATGTCGAGCTTGCTCTCGGCCAGCTGCGGGTAAGTGGGGTTGAGCAGGTAACCGTGCTCCTCGCTGAAGCCAACCCGAGCGCCGCCGATAGGGCCGTTGAACGGGCAGCCCGATATTGCCAGCGCAGCCGAGGTACCGATCATTGCCGGAATATCGGGATCGATGTGCTTGTCCGCCGACATCACGGTGCATATCACCTGCACTTCATTCATGAAGCCTTTCGGGAACAGCGGGCGTATGGGGCGATCGATCAGGCGGGAAGTCAGGGTCTCTTTCTCACTGGGACGACCTTCACGCTTGAAAAAGCCACCGGGAATCTTGCCTACTGCATAGGTTTTTTCCGTGTAATGCACGGCCAGGGGGAAAAAGTCCCGACCTTCGCGTTGGGTTTTTTCTGCCACCACGGTGCAAAGCACCGACGTATTTTCGACGGTCACCAGAACCGCCCCGGAAGCCTGCCTTGCAATACGGCCGGTTTCCAGGGTGACTGTCTGGCCACCGTACTGGAATGTTTTAGTTACTGGATTCACAATTTTTCTCCAATTCTTTATATGAACACCGGGACCTTATGGTCCCGGTATTTTGTACAGCTTATCGACGCAGACCCAGTCGCTTGATCAAGCCGGTATAGCGCGCGGCATCCTTGCGCTTCAGGTAATCCAGCAACTTGCGGCGCTGGTTTACCATGCGGATCAGGCCGCGGCGGGAATGGTGATCATGCTTGTGCGACTGAAAGTGTCCCTGCAGCTGCTCTATATTCGCGGTCAGCAGTGCTACCTGTACTTCCGGGGAACCCGTGTCGCCTTCACCTACCTGGTACTCTTTTACGATCTCTGCCTTGCGTTCAGCATTTAAAGCCATGTTGATTTCCTCTTGTTGAATCTGCCCTGGGTAGTACGTCTACCCCGTTAGTAAAAAGAGCCTGTCCGTGCAGATCTACAGACAGGTTCGCGTCACCTTCCGGTGACTATCAGTCGACGCGGCGCCACGCGCCCATCGTCCAATATTTCTCCAATCCCCAGAAACTCACCGGTTTCCAGGGCGACGCGCACCATACCACCACAGGGCGCGTTTGGCACCAGTACCGGCTGGCCCTGGCGTATATAAAAGCCGCCGGAAACACTGAGCTTCACCAGCGGCAGACTGTCAACTGCCGTGTCGGCGCTCAGCAACAGCGCGTCCATATCGGCCATGCGGCCCTCGGCCTGCAATGCCTCCAGTGTTGCCAGGCTGACGCTCTGGTCGATCCCGAAAGGACCGGCCCTGGTTCGCCGCAACTGCGCAACATGCGCGCCACACCCGAGCATCCTGCCGAGATCCTCGGCGACAGATCGCACGTAGGTGCCCTTGCTGCACTCGAGATAAATATCCACCTCCGGCTGCGCTGCAGCGCGAAAAGCACGTAACTCGAGCCTGCTTATGACAACCCTGCGGGCTTTACGTTCAACTTCCTTACCCTGGCGGGCCAGCTTGTACAGGGGCTGGCCCTGATGCTTCAGCGCCGAAAACATGGAGGGAACCTGCTCGATCTCCCCCCTGAAAGCCGCCAGTGCCTCGGCTACCTCCGCCTCTGTAAGGGCCGAGGCATCCACTGTTTCAAGCACCTGTCCCTCGGCGTCGCCGGTATCGGTGGCGGTGCCCAGCACAAAAGTGCTTTCGTAGGCCTTGTCCGCGTCCAGCAGAAACTGCGAGAACTTGGTCGCCTCGCCAAAGCACAGGGGCAATACCCCCGTCGCCAGCGGGTCCAGGCTACCGGTGTGGCCCGCCTTGGCCGCGCCGTAAAGCCGCTTCACTATCTGCAAGGCCCGGTTGGAACTGACTCCCGGTGGCTTATCCAGTACCAGGATGCCGTCCAGCGGACGACCTCGGCGCTGCCTGGCCACTGCCTAGCTGTCCTCTCCGGGTTCCTCATCACGCAAGCCCAGGTGACGATCGGCATCAGCGGCCCTGCGGATCAAATCCTCCAGGTCGCGACCCCGACCCACGCTGCTGTCAAAATAAAACCGCAGCTGGGGAACACTGCGCATATTGCTGTCGCGGGACAGCTGGGAGCGCAGGAAACCGGCCGCCTTGTTCAGTGCCTCGGTGGAGTCGCTGGCGTCCTCGCTGGTATCACTGCCCAGCACCGTAAAATATATCTTGGCATGACCCAGGTCCCGGCTCACATTCACACCCGTAATGCTGACCATACCCACCCGCGGGTCGCGGATTTCATGCTGGATCAACGCCGCCAGCTCTCGCTGGAGGTAATCTGCCACTCGCTGGGTGCGGCTGTATTCCTTTGCCATTTCGGGGTCTGCGCCGCTTACAGTGAGCGGGCGATCTCCTTCACTTCAAACACCTCGATCTGGTCGCCCACCTTGACGTCGGTATAGTTCTTCACCCCGATGCCACACTCCATGCCGTTGCGCACCTCGCTGGCGTCATCCTTGAAGCGGCGCAGGGATTCCAGCTCACCCTCGTAGATCACCACGTTGTCACGCAGCACGCGGATGGGCCTGGAGCGATACACGGTACCTTCGATAACCATACAGCCGGCTATCTGGCCGAATTTGGGCGAACTGAATACATCGCGCACCTCGGCAATGCCCAGTATCTCCTCGCGCAGTTCCGGTGCCAGCATTCCCGTCAGGGCGGCCTTCACATCGTCAATGAGGTTGTAAATCACGTTGTAATAACGCAGGTCCACGCCTTCGTTCTCGACCAGCTTGCGCGCCGCGGCATCCGCACGGACGTTGAAGCCAAAAATAACCGCCCCGGAGGTCATGGCCAGGTTGACGTCGGTCTCGGTAATACCGCCGACACCACCTACCACGATATTCACCTGGACCTCGTCGTTGCCCAGGTCCATCAGGGCCGCATTGATGGCCTCCAGTGAACCGCGCACATCGGCCTTGAGCACGACATTGAGCGTCTTGCGTTCGCCAGCGGTCATACTCTCGAACATATTATCGAGCTTCGCTGCCTGCTGCCGTTGCAGCTTGCTGTCGCGACTCTTCGTGTGGCGGAAATCGGCGATCTCCCGAGCGCGCTTCTCGCTCTCCACCACTGCAAACTGGTCACCGGCGTCCGGGGTGCCGTTGAGGCCCAGGATCTCTACCGGTATGCTCGGGCCAGCCTCGTCAATCGCTTTGCCATTCTCATCCAGCATGGCCCGTACCCGGCCGTACTGCAGCCCGGCCAGCACAACGTCTCCGCGACGCAGCGTTCCACTCTGGATCAGCAACGAGGCCACGGGACCGCGGCCCTTGTCCAGGCGCGATTCGATCACAATACCCTGCGCCGGTACGTCCCTGGCCGCAGTCAGCTCCAGCACCTCGGCCTGTAACAGTACCGCGTCCAGCAGTTCGGTTATGCCCTCACCAGTATGGGCTGAAACATTGATAAACTGCGTGTCTCCACCCCAGGATTCAGGGATCACTTCCTGTGCGGACAACTCGTTCTTGACCCGTTCGGGGTCGGCACCTTCCTTGTCTATCTTGTTGACGGCGACAATCATCGGCACACCCGCTGCACGCGCGTGTTTTACCGCCTCGATCGTTTGCGGCATAACACCATCGTCGGCGGCCACGACCAGGATCACGATGTCTGTGCTCTTGGCACCGCGTGCCCGCATGGCGGTAAATGCCGCGTGGCCGGGCGTATCCAGGAAAGAGATCATCCCGTGATCGGTTTCCACGTGGTAGGCGCCGATATGCTGGGTTATACCGCCGGCCTCGCCAGAGGCCACCCGGCTCTTGCGAATAAAGTCCAGAAGCGAGGTTTTACCATGGTCGACGTGGCCCATTACGGTCACCACCGGCGCCCTGGCCTCCTGCGTGCCTTCCTGCAGGGAAAGGGTTTCCTCCAGCTTCTCTTCCAGCACATCGGTGCTGACCAGCCTGGGAACATGCCCGAGCTCCTCGACTACCAGGGTCGCTGTATCCTGGTCGATCATCTGGTTGATGTTGGCCATTACGCCAAGCTTCATCAACTCCTTGATCACTTCACCGGCCTTGACCGACATCTGCTGGGCAAGGGACCCGACCGAAATCATATCCGCCAGCTGTACTTCCTGCGCTTTTCGCTCGGTGGGCATTTCAAATCCGTGCTTGGAGTGCTCTGCGTGAGCCGCCTTGATCTTCTTGCGGCCACCGCGACGCCGGGCCAGGCCCGATTCCGCTGCCTCAAGATCATTGAGCGACAGGTTGTGTGCGCGCTTCTTACCGCGAACCAGGGGTGTCGTACGATCGAGCTTGCCGCGCTGCTTGCGTCGCTGCTCATCGTCCTGCGCCGCCGTGCGAACCTCGTGCAAGCGCTTGGGTCGCTTGACGCCGTCTTTTGCCGACTCTTCATTACGGCCCTGGGGTTCTTCCTTGCGACGACCTTCTTCTTCCTTGCGTGCCTGAACTGCAGCCTGTCGTGCAGCCGCTTCCTCAGCCTCCTTCAATTTGCGACGCTCGGCCGCACGCTGGCGCAGGATCTCGGGATCTACGCTGGACAGGTCCTCCTCGACAAATTCGGGCTCGGCCTGGGCGGGTGCCGCAGGCACCTCCACCGGCGCGGCAAGCTGGTCCTGGGCTGCAGCGTCCGTCTCAGCATCGGCCGGGACAGCAAGCTCGACAGGAGCCTCCTCGACCTGCAGTTCTTCCTGCTCTACACCGGCCGCCTCGGCGGCAAGCTCACTCGGGTCGCGCTTGACGTAGGTGCGCTTTTTACGTACCTCGACATTGACGGTTTTCCTGCCTTGCGAACCGGAGGTTCGCAGGGTGCTGAGCGTCTTGCGCTTCAGTGTAATGCGCTTGGGCGCAGCCTCGGATTCGCCATGGCTGCGCTTTAAAAAGGCAAGCAGTGTCTGCTTGTCCTCGTCGGACACAGCTTCCTGCGCCTCGGCGTGTGGCAAGCCCGCTTCTTTCATCTGCATCAACAGACGATCAACGGACGCGCCCACTACCTCTGCGAGTTGCTGTACTGTCACCTGCGCCATTCAATAATCTCCTTGGTACCCGGTCTTTATGCCTTCAAGCCTGCTCAGTCAGCGTACTATTCCGCTTCGGCAAACCAGGGTGCTCTGGCGGTCATAATCAATTCGCCCGCACGTTCTTCAGTCATGTCCGGAATATCCATCAGGTCATCAACACCCTGTTCCGCCAGGTCTTCCATGGTCACGATTTCGCGACTGGCAAGAATATAGGCCAGGTGTCGGTCCATGCCCTCCATGGTCAGCAGGTCTTCGGCCGGCTCGCGGGCACCCAATTGCTCCTCGGAGGCGATAGCCTGCGTCAGCAGGGCATCCTTGGCCCTGGCCCGCAACTCGGCGGCGATTTCCGCGTCGAATCCCTCGATAGCGGTCATCTCCTCAAGCGGTACGTAAGCCACTTCTTCCAGGGTGGTAAAGCCTTCTTCCACCAGGATTTCCGCAACCTCTTCATCGATATCGAGCTGCTCGACAAACAGGTTGATTACCTGGCCGGCTTCGGCTTCATGCTTGTCTGCGGCCTCTTCAAGGCTCATTACATTGATGGTCCAGCCGCTCAGCTCACTGGCCAGGCGCACGTTCTGGCCTGAGCGGCCGATCGCCTGTGCCAGGTTGTCCTCTGACACGGCCACATCCATAGTGCCGCTGTCCTCGTCCACCACGATAGACTCTACCTCGGCCGGTGACATGGCATTGATAACCAGCTGGGCCGGGTTGTCGTCCCACAGCACGATGTCAACACGCTCGTTGTCGAGCTCATTGGAAACCGCCTGCACCCGCGAACCCCGCATACCGACACAGGCACCTACAGGATCGATACGCTGGTCGTTGGTCTTGACCGCGATTTTCGCCCGGGAACCCGGGTCGCGCGCTGCGGCGCGGATCTGGATAACCTCCTCGGCTATCTCAGGCACCTCTATCTTGAACAGCTCGATCAGCATTTCCGGACAGGATCGGCTGAGTATCAGCTGGGGGCCACGCGCCTCCTCGCTGATCTCCTTGAGGATCGCACGCACCCTGTCATTGACCCGGAAAGTCTCGCGACCCACCAACTGATCACGGGGCAACAGGCCCTCCGCATTGTTACCCAGGTCTACGATGACGTTGTCGCGGGTAACCTTCTTGACTGTGCCCGCCACCAGGTGGCCGACCTTGCTCATGTACTGCTCAACGACCTGGGCGCGCTCGGCGTCGCGGACTCGCTGGACGATCACCTGCTTGGCGGTCTGGGCAGCAATGCGCCCGAAACCGACGTTTTCAACCTGCTCCTCGTGAATGTCGCCCGGCTTCAGGACCGGGTCCATTTCAATGGCTTCCTCGGTGGTCAGCTGGGTACCGAGCAGGGCCATCTCATCATCGGGCACGACCAACCAGCGACGCACAGTGACATAGTCGCCGGTCTTGCGGTCGATGGTGACATGGATCTCCGCGTCCTCGTCATACCGCTTTTTGGTAGCCGTTGCCAACGCCAGCTCTATCGCCTCGAAGATGATGTCTTCCGACACCCCCTTCTCATTGGATACGGCTTCAGCCACCAGCAGAATTTCTTTTGTCATCTCAAGCCTCGCCTGTTCACTTGTCGCACTAAACGCGCGGTTCTATCCGCGCCTTATCGATAGCGCTGTGAGGTAATAGATACTCGTGATCGTCTACCCGGATCACGATGTCTTCACCCTCTATGCCTGTCAAAACACCCTTGAATTTACGCCGCCCTTCAAAGGGGGCGCGCAAACGCAATTCCACAATCTCACCTACATAGCCGGGATACTGGTCCAGCCTGAACAACAGGCGATCCATCCCGGGGGAAGACACTTCCAGCGTGTATTCCCCGGTTATGGGGTCTTCCACGTCCAGTACGCTTCCCACCTGCTCACTGACCCTGGCACAATCCTCGACCGTGATGCCATCCTCCGCATCGATATAGATCCGCAGGATGCTGTGCCTGCCCTGGGACAGGTATTCGACACCCCACAGCTCGAAGCCAAGGGCTTCAACGGTAGCGCCCAGCAAGTCTGTTATCTGCTGATCTTTTGTCGCCATGGGCTGAATTTTTTCTCCACGTATAAAAAAGCCCCTGAAAAGGGGCTTTTTTATATTCACACTGTCGATCCGTGGAGCTGACAGTGATCAATTGGTAGCGGGGGCCGGATTTGAACCGACGACCTTCGGGTTATGAGCCCGACGAGCTACCAGGCTGCTCCACCCCGCATCAAAACTTCCTCGCTGTGAAGGCCCCTTCGGCGCTTCACTATGAACCGATCTCGTCGTTTCGGCCCAAATTCGAGGCTGTGCATTATAGGTAGCCCCCCCTGCCGGGTCAACCGTAACAGGGGGGAATTTCCAGACTATTTTAGGGCCTGATTTCCGGCCCCCGGGCGCCGAATCAACCCCCTGCTCTGCCGCCCTCGAGAACCCCGCGAGCCAGTTGGTCGCGCTCGATACTCTCAAACAGCGCCTTGAAGTTACCCTCCCCGAATCCCTCGTCATCCTTGCGCTGGATAAACTCGAAGAACATCGGGCCCAGGGCATTCTCGGAGAATATCTGCAGCAACAGGCGCGGCGAGCCGCCCCCGGTGCTGCCATCGAGGAGGATACCGCGGGACTGCAACTCCGCCAGCGGCTCGCCATGACCGGGCAGGCGCTCGTCCAGCATCTCATAATAGGTTGCAGGAGGAGGTGTCATGAATTTCTGGCCCCGGGCCTTCAGCCTGTCCCAGCAAGCGGGCAGGTCGTCACAGGCAAAGGCGATGTGCTGGATACCCTCGCCGTTATAGGCCATCAGGAACTCCTCGATCTGGCCTCCACCGGTACTTTCCTCGTTCAGCGGGATGCGTATCTTGCCATCCGGGGCGGTCATTGCCCTGGACAACAGGCCGGTGTATTCGCCCTTGATATCGAAGTAGCGAATCTCCCTGAAATTAAACAGTTTCTCGTAATAATTTGCCCAGTACTGCATGCGGCCGCGGTAGACGTTATGGGTCAGGTGATCGAGAGTATGAAAACCACAGCCAACCGGCTTGTGGTCAACGCCCTCAAGCCAGGTGAAATCGATGTCGTAGATACTGGCGCCCTCGGCATAGCGGTCAATAAGGTAGACCGTGGCGCCGCCTATACCCTTGATCGCTGGCAGGCGTAACTCCATGGGGCCTGTTTCCACTTCCACTGGCTCGGCGCCGCACGCCAGGGCGCGGGCATAGGCGGCCCGGGCATCGCGAACCCGGAACGCCATACCGCAGGCCGATGGGCCATGCTCGCGGGCATAATAGAAGGCATGGCTACCCGACTCGTAGTTGGTGATGAAATTGATATCGCCCTGGCGCCATAACGCAACCTGCTTGGAGCGGTGGATCGCGACCTTTGAAAATCCCATCACCTCAAAAACGGGCTCCAGCAGCCCCTCTGCAGGCGCCGTAAACTCCACAAACTCAAATCCATCCAGTCCCATGGGGTTGTCAAACAGGTCAGCCATAACGAGTCCTCTGTGCACGCGCCGGGGCGGCGCCCCGCCGGGTGATAACGTGGTGTGATTATATACCCTGGGGAAACTGCAACGGGTCCATATTGGCGTGCCAAACGACCTGCAGCTAAAAATACCCCGCAAGACGGCGCCTTTTCGAGCAGTGGTGGCAGGCCCGGTGGGGGGCTTATATTATGTCGATTTCCATTGACATAACAATATATGTCCATTAGTCTCGACACATGGACATACAGCAGGCCCTTATCCTTTTTGACGCACTCTCCCAGGAAACCCGGCTGGGGGCATTTCGCCTGCTGGTGCAGGCTGGCCCCCGGGGGTTGCCCGCGGGGACGCTCAGCTCGTGCCTGGGTACGCCGCACAACACCCTGTCCTTCCACCTGAACCACCTGTCCAACGCAGGGGTTGTAAGCTCTCGCAAAGAGGGACGGTCGGTCATTTACTCTGCGAATTTTGAACTTACCCACGCGCTGATCGGCTTTTTGGTCAAGGACTGCTGCAGCGATGAGTTTGCCAGCATACGCCAGGACAATGACAGCGGCAGCGCAATAATCGAGCTCGCAAATTGCTGCGAGCCCAGAACCTGAAACAGACTCTCGCGAGGTAATCCTAATGAAACGCATGCACATCCACGTCGGGGTCGAGCACCTCGAGCAGGGTATCGCGTTCTACAGCGCTCTTTTCGGTGCAGAACCGGTCAAGACCAAAATCGACTATGCCAAGTGGATGCTGGATGACCCGCGCATCAACTTCGCTATATCGACGCGAGGCAGCACAAAAGGTGTCGACCACCTCGGCCTGCAGGTGGACGAAGACAGCGAACTGGAGGAGGTCCGGGAACGGATCACGCGCGCTGGAATGCCCGTCTTCAATGAAGGAGAAACGATCTGCTGCTATGCCCGTTCCGACAAATCATGGGTGCAGGATCCCGCGGGCATCGCCTGGGAAGCGTTTAAAACCATGGATGACGCACAACTGTTCTCGGCTCAAGAGCCCCTTGAAAATGCAGCTTGCTGCGCCCCGGACGAGCCGCCCCCTGGCCACACCGCCACCGCGGGGAAGACCACAACCTGCTGCGGCGGATGAAGAGCGTCCTTGTCCTTTGCACGGGTAACTCCTGCCGCTCTGTCATGGCCGAAGCCCTGATCAACCAGCTGGGATCCGGGCGGTACAGGGCCGTCAGCGCGGGCAGCATGCCGGCGGGTTATGTGCACCCCGAATCCATCGCGACCTTGCAGCGACAGGGTGTCGACCCGGGTGAGCCACGCAGCAAGTCCTGGGATGAGTTCGCCGGGCAGCACTTCGACCTGGTCATTACGGTTTGTGACCAGGCTGCCGGTGAAAGTTGCCCCGCCTTCACAGGCAAACCCCAGAGAAAGCACTGGAGCATACCGGACCCGGCTGCCGCCAGCGGCGGCAGCAACGCGCAGGCCCGGGCTTTTGACAATGCCCTGGACTTGCTCAGGAAGCGGATTGAACAGGAGTTGCTATGAGCCGGGATAGGCTGTCGCCCCTTGGTGCATTCGAGCGGTATTTATCGGTGTGGGTAGCGCTGTGCATCGGCGCAGGGGTCGGACTGGGACTCGCCCTGCCGGGCCTGTTCGAATCCATTGCCGCACTCGAGTACGCCAACGTCAACCTCGTCGTCGCGATTTTTATCTGGGTAATGATTTACCCGATGATGGTCAACGTGGATTTTGCCTCGCTCAGCCGCGTCGGCGAACGACCCAAAGGCCTGTGCATCACTCTCGTGGTGAACTGGCTGGTAAAGCCCTTCACGATGGCAGCGCTGGGAATCTGGTTTTTTGAACATGTTTTTGCCGGGCTGGTCGATCCGCAGACCGCGCGGGAATATATCGCCGGCATGATCCTGCTGGGCGTCGCACCGTGTACGGCCATGGTTTTTGTCTGGAGCCAGCTCGTGCGCGGCGATGCCAACTACACGCTGGTACAGGTCTCTATCAACGACATCATCATGGTGTTCGCGTTTGCGCCAATTGCCGCGTTCCTGCTGGGGGTCACCGATATTGCCGTGCCGTGGGAAACGCTGCTCCTGTCAGTGGTGCTGTACGTCGTGATACCGCTGGCAGCGGGTTACCTCACGCGCAGAATGCTCGATGACTCGGGCAATCATGCGCGTATCGCCCGGTTCACGGCCAGGGTTAAACCGTTTTCCATACTGGGACTGCTGGCCACTGTCATCCTGCTGTTTGGCTTCCAGGCCCAGACAATCATCGAAAAACCCCTGGTGATAGCCCTGATCGCGGTTCCCCTGCTCATCCAGAGCTATGGCATCTTCGCACTGGCCTATGGCTGGGCGTACGTGTGGCGGGTGCCCTTCAGTATCGCCGCGCCTGCGGCGCTGATCGGCACATCCAACTTTTTTGAACTGGCAGTTGCCGTGGCAATCAGCCTGTTCGGCCTGAATTCAGGCGCCGCACTGGCGACAGTGGTAGGCGTCCTGGTTGAGGTGCCGGTCATGCTGTCGCTGGTAGCGCTGGCCAATGCCACGCAACAGCGATTTACCGGCGACATTGCCGAAGGCGGGACTTAACCGGGCCACGCAGGCCCGCACGAGCACCCCGCGGCAGCGGGGCATGGTTGTAAAGATGGTGCCGAAGGCGGGACTTAACCGGGCCGCGTAGGCCCGCACGAGCACCCCGCGGCAGCGGGGCATTGTTGTAAAGATGGTGCCGAAGGCGGGACTTGAACCCGCACGAGCATAGCTCACTACCCCCTCAAGATAGCGTGTCTACCAATTCCACCACTTCGGCTTATTTTTGCTGGTCCGGCTCGGGCAGGTCCCCTTCGGGCACCACCAGGGCCGGTACTTCTTCCTCTATAACAGGCAGTTCCTGCGCGTCCTGCGCGGGTGCCGGGGCCACTTCCACCGCGGCAGGAATTTCCAGATCAAGGTCGTCTACAACGGCAGACTTCTGGTTGGCGACCAGGGCCAGACCGAAACTGGTGGCAAAAAATAATGCCACCAACCAGGCGGTGGCACGCGTCAATACGTTGCCGCTGCCACTTGAACCAAACAGGGTCTGTGACGCACCGGCACCGAATGACGCCCCCATATCCGCGCCCTTGCCCTGCTGCAGCATGATCAGGCCGATAATAGCCAGGGCCACCAGCAGGTGCACTACCAAAATAATCTGTTCCATAAACTTCCTGCTCCCGCGGGAGCGCCTCAATTCTTGCGTCTTTGCACCGGTTTCACGCCCGTCCGGCGCCGACAATTGCCAGGAAATCCCTGGCGTCCAGTGACGCGCCTCCGACGAGGGCGCCATCTATATCCTTCTGACCAAACAACTGCGCAGCATTGTCCGGCTTCACGCTGCCACCGTACAGTATCCGGGTCGCTTCGGCATCAACACCCGCCACGCCAGCCAGGCAGCCACGGATGAATGCATGCATGGCCTGGGCCTGCTCGGGGCTGGCCGTCAGGCCCGTACCGATTGCCCAGACCGGCTCGTAAGCTATTACCAGGCCCGTCAGGTCTTTCTGTCCGTCCAGCGCCCCTTGCAGCTGGCCAGCCACCACGGTCTCGGCTTCGCCGCCCTCCCGCTGCTCGCGGGTTTCACCCACGCAGACGATGGGCCGTATGCCCGCCGCCACGGCCGCGCCCAATTTCGCCGCGACCAGGTTATCCGACTCGGCATGATACTGGCGGCGTTCAGAGTGCCCGAGAATCACCCAGCGACAGCCAAGGTCCTGGAGCATGGGTGCCGACACTTCCCCGGTAAAGGCCCCGGAGGACATATGACTGCAGTCCTGGGCACCCACCGCAACAGCGGAACCCGCGCAAACCTCCAGTGCCTGCGCCAGGTGCACATACGCGGGACATACGGCAGTCTCGGCGGCCTGGGCAGGCAAGGAGGCCGATATTTCACCCAGTAATGCCGCCACATCGGCCCGGGAACCGTGCATCTTCCAGTTACCTACAACCAGTTTCTGGCGCATACGACCTCCCGGCAGAAAAAGCGGCGCAATCTTACCCAAGAAGCGCCCGTGATACAACCTGGACTCAAGCCAACTCGCGTTCCACGTCTGCAGCGAGCTCGGCGCAGAGCGCATCAACCTCGGCGGCGTCCTCGCCCTCGACCATCACCCTGACCTTGGGTTCCGTGCCCGAGGGCCTCAGCAGCACCCTGCCCCGCTGGCCCAACTGGGCCTCCACGCGCGCCACCGCGGCCGCAACAGCGGGATAGTCATCCAGCTTAACCCGCCCGGCGACCGTGACGTTGATCATGCGCTGCGGGTATTTCTTCATACCCGAGCGGAAGCCGGCGAGATCCTTCCCGGAATGCTTCAGCGCAATCAGCACCTGCAGTGCGGCGACGATACCGTCCCCGGTGGTCGTCACGTCCGAGCAGATGATATGACCCGACGACTCGCCCCCGAGGTACCAGCCCTCGGCCTCCATACGTTCTTTCACATACCGGTCGCCCACCTGGGCCCGGGCGAACTCCAACCCTGCCGCCTTCAGCGCCAGCTCGAGACCCAGGTTGGACATCAGGGTGCCAACCACACCGGTGTCACCATGGCCACTGTGCAACCGGTCCATGGCGATCATGTAAATCAGTTCATCACCATCGACCA
>JAHEBM010000034.1 GCA_024642245.1 Haliea sp. | reverse complement strand
TCATGTGCCACAGAACGTCTGCCGGACTTCCTCCTCGGGTCGTGGCGGCATGGCGAAGCGCGCAAGATCCGCACGATAGGTAAAGGGCTGTGCCAGTAGGTCGACCAGGGTATTGAATGGTGCATAGTCGTTCTGGTCTACCGCAGCCCGAAGCGCCTCTTCCACCAGGTGGTTGCGGGGGATAAACACCGGGTTGGCGGCGTACATTGCGGCCTGGCGCCGGGCTGGTGTGCCAGGCTGTGTGGCCAGTCGTTGCCGCCAGCGCGCGAGCCAGGGCAGGAAGGCATCGGGGAATTCAAACAAATCACCGACACCCGGCGCAGCACCGTCGCTCGCATGGTCCGCCAGTCGCCGGAAGGCCAGGGTAAAGTCGCTCTTGTGCCCGGCAAGCAAGGACAGGAACTCTTCCACCAGGGCCGTATCGGTTTCACCGGGTTCTACCAGCCCTAGCTTGCGAGCCATGCCCGCGGCGTACGCCTGTTGAAACTGGTCCGGGAAGCGGTCCACCGCTGTTTGTGCCAGGGCGACCGCCTGCTCCTGGTCAGGGTGCAGTACCGGTAACAGCGCCTGTGCCAGTGCTGCCAGGTTCCAGTGAGCGATACCCGGCTGGTTGCGGTAGGCGTAGCGGCCGCCGTGATCAATTGAGCTGAATACTTTTTCCGGGTCGAAACCATCCATGAAAGCGCAGGGGCCGTAGTCGATAGTTTCTCCCGACAGCAGCATATTGTCGGTATTCATCACCCCGTGGATAAAACCCAGCGACTGCCACCGGGCGACCAGTGAAGCCTGGGCGCTTATCACCTTTTGCAGCAGTGCCAGCGCCTGGTTGTCCTCAGCCAGGGCATCCGGGTAGTGCCTGGCCAGCACGTGCTCCACCAGCAGTGTCAGCGCCTCGTGATCCTGGCGGGCAGCAAAAAACTGGAAAGTGCCGATGCGTATGTGGCTTTTCGCCACGCGTGCCAGCACCGCGCCCGGCAGGAAGGATTCGCGTGCCACCTGCTCACCGGTGCTTACCGCCGCCAGTGCGCGGGTAGTGGGCAGGCCCAGGGCGAACATGGCCTCGCTGACAATATACTCGCGCAGTACCGCCCCCAGGGGCGCACGGCCATCACCGCCTCGGGAGTAGGGCGTGGGGCCGGAGCCCTTGAGCTGGATGTCATAGCGGACACCGTCTGTGCCGATCACTTCCCCCAGCAGTATCGCCCGACCGTCCCCCAGTTGTGGGTTGTAGCTGCCGAACTGGTGGCCGGCGTACACCGTCGCGATGGGATCGCTGCCCGCCGCGAGGGCATTGCCAGCGAGCATGGCAGTGCCCTCCGGCGATTCAAGCCATTGCGGGTCCATACCCAGCTGCGCGGCCAGGGTATGGTTTACCCGGATGCGCCCCGGCCTGGTGACCGGGGTAGGCAGCCGCCGTGAAAAAAATCGCTCCGGCAGGCGTGCGTAACTGTTGTCAAAGGCGATGGCGGTCATCGACTCAGTAACCTTCCTTCATATCAACCAAATTCAACAGGCGTGCGCCGTCGACGTAGCGGCGCAGGTTTTCGGCGGCAATGGCCGCGGTGCGCCGCACGCTGTCGGGGCTGCCGGCGGATACGTGCGGGGTAATGATGACGTTGTCCATCTGCCACAGGGGGCTCTTGGGGGAAAGGGGTTCGGGGTCGGTAACGTCCAGCCCCGCGCCATAGAGTTTACCCGATTGCAGCGCCGCCACGAGGTCTTCGGTCACCGTGCTCGCGCCACGCCCGACGCTGATGAAGATCGCCCCGGTCTTCATCCCGGCGAAGAAGGCCTCGTTGAAAATGCCGGTTGTCCGGTCGGTCAGCGGCAGCGCGTTCACGACGACGTCCGCCTGGCTGGCCAGCAGTGGCAGTTCATCAGGCAGACCCACGTACTCGATAAAATCCGGTCCCTCGCGGGAGGAGTTGCGGGTAGCCAGCACCTGCATACCCAGGCTGTTGGCGCGCCAGGCGATTTCTGTCCCGATACCGCCAAGGCCGACGACCAGCAGGGTTTTACCCCGTAATTCCCCGAAACGCACCGTGTCCGCCAGCGCGGGATCCCAGCGCTTTTCCGCCTGTGCGCGGCCATAGGCCGGCAGGCCCGTGGTCAGCGACAGCAGCATGGCCATGCTGTGCTCTGCAATGGCAGGGCCCATCAGGCGTTTGCTGTTGGTGAAGATCCTGCCCTCGAACTCCTCGGGTGCTTCCTTGGCGCAGCCGTCCATGCCCGCGGTCAGGCTGTGTAGCCACAGCAGGCGCTCGGTGGCACTTTTCAGCAGGGCAGGGCTACACACGCCGATGTACGCATCGGCCCCCGCCAATGCCTCGGCACTGGGAACCATGGTGGGCGAGGTATCGATTACCAGCTCGACGCCCCTGGCATTCTTGCGTAGCTGTTCTTCAAACCCGGGCATGCGCTGCGCAAGTTCCGTGGGCAGGCTGACCACGATGCGCTGGGGCTTCCAGGCTGGATTGTCGCGCATGGCGGTATCCGAGCGCTCGAGTTCCAGCTCTTCAATAATCAGTTTGACTGCGGGGTCCGGCGGGACCGTGTCAGCCGCCGCAATCGCCGCAGCCATGAGGCCGCCTATCAGGCAGGCTACAGTGGACAGGTGTTTCATGTGTTGCTCCGAAGCTATTTTGCGCCAGCATAGGCAGATTTTCTGGTTAATACGAGCCGTGTTGCCAGCTGGACCTGAAAAATAGGCGCGTGGACAGCCTCCGGACAACTGGATTTTCGCAAGCACTGCTTGCTACGCTGCTATCCACACAACACGGGAGACTGCCAATGACCGCCCTGGCCTGGGATACACTGATTCGCAATGCGCTGGTATTCGACGGTACCGGCTCGCCCCCGCGGCAGCAGGATATTGCACTCAGGGACGGCAGGGTTGCCGCAAGGGGGCACGGCCTGCCTGTCTCCCAGGCGACTCGGGTCATCGAGGCAGAGGGCAAGTGGCTGATGCCCGGGTTGCTGGATATTCACACCCACCTGGACCTGGAAGTGGACCTGGAGCCCGGCCTGCCGGAAGTGGTACGCCACGGCACCACCACCGTGCTGGTGGGCAACTGCAGTCTCGGTACCTGCTTCGGCCAGCAGGTGGAGGGCGAGCAAAACCCGATCGTGGACTGCTTTACCCGTGTCGAGAACATTCCCAAGTCAGTATTGCAAAAATGCGTGGAAGCAGTCAGCTGGAATGATACCGGTGCCTACCTCGATCACTTTGCGGATATTCCCCTGGGACCCAATGTGGGTGTTTTCCTGCCCCACTCCATGCTGCGCGTGGAAGTGATGGGCCTGCAGGACAGCATCAGCCGGGACCCCACCGAGGCCGAGCTGGCGCAAATGGAAAGCCTGCTGGGCCGGGCCATGGAGCAGGGCTACCTGGGCATGAGCACCGATGGCCTGCCGTTCCATTACCTCGCCAACGAACCGCACACCGACCAGCGCATTCCCACCCAGTTTGCCAGCTTTGGCGAAATGAAGCGGTTGCTCAAGGTGGTGCGCAATCGGGGCAGGGTGTGGCAGACCACGCCTATCCTGGAGAACCGGCCCAAGGCGCTGTTTTATTTCATGCTCACCAGTGGACGGCTCTTCGGCAAGACCCTGAAAACGTCCGCCCTGTCCGCAGTGCGATTCGTGGTGGCGCCCCAGGCCTCGCGCGTTTTCCTGGGCTTCGCCTCACTGCTCAACAGCCGCCTGTTCAAGGGCAACATCCATTTCCAGGCGCTGGGCAGCAATTTCCGTATCTGGTCGGACGGTATCATCAGCCCGCTGTACGAGGAGCTGGAGTCCACCAGCAAGTTGATTGCCAAAGAATATGACGATGTCGAGGGTCGCCTCGCCCTGCTCAACGACCCGGTGTTTATCGCGGAGTTTCGCCGCGACTGGCACCATGGCCGGCGCGGGCGCAACCTGGCTCACCTCAAGGCCCGCCTGGGCATGCCGGATCTCCTGGTGGTGCGTGAGCTGGACCGGATGATTTTTGACGGCGCACCGGTGGCGCAGTGGGAGGGGGAAAGCCTGCAGGCGGTGTACGACCGGCTGGACCGGTACCAGCGCGGCTATACCGACAACGCCCGTTCCGATGCCGAGCGTGACGCTTTCGACGCGTTTCCCAGGCCCATCGTGGACGATGCGGAGTTTATGCTGCATATGATGCGCCGCTACGACAAGGGCTTCCGATTCTGGGCAGATGTGGCGAACAAGGACAAGGAAGGCGTGCTGCCCCTGCTGCTCCACAGGAACACCCTGCCCGGTTTCAACGATTCCGGTGCGCACATCACCAATATGGCTTTTTTCGATGCCAACCTCAGTTCGCTGAAGCTGGCCCAGCAGGATTCGCTGTCCACGGTAAGTACCATGGTCCGGCGACTCACCAGCGAGCCGGCCGCCTTTTTCGGTCTTGATGTGGGCACACTCGAGATCGGTGCCCAGGCGGACATCGTGTTGATCGACCCCGAGGCCCTGCGCCAGTGGGACGACAACGCCTCCCGCCAGTTTACCCACCGGGAGCTGTTCGAGCACAAGCAGCTGGTCAGTCGCTCCGATGGCGTGGTCAGCCAGGTGCTGATACGTGGCGAGCCGGTGTGGCGGGATGGAGATTTTACCGGCGCGCTGGGCACCCGGACACTGGGGCGGGCCCTGCGCGCCGCGTGATCCGACGCTGATTCAATCTCGCGCCAGAGCAAGGAAGAAACCGGTGAAGCCGATACAGGACTGCACTGTCAGGGCCACCCTCAAGCCGTGGCAGCCTGTCGGCGCCGGGCCGCGGGTGGAGTACCGCATCTGGCGGCCCGCCTGACGTGTCGCCCCCTCGCTGCGAATCCCCTTGCGGCAGTGGCAGGTGCAGGAGCAGAATCGGCTGCTAGTGGCTCCTTGCTGGGGACCTGCCAAAATGTGTGTCCAGACATTCGGACGAAGATATCGCTGGCCGCTCGCGCTGGGCTTGCTCCTTTACCCGTTCCTGCTGTCCTGCGGTGGTGGTTCGGGGTCATCTCCACCGGTAATTCCCCCGGTAGTAGAGCCCGTACCAGAACCAGAGCCAGAACCAGAACCCGGCAAGGCGGAGGTGCTGGTCTACCAGACACAATCCCCGGGTGAGCCCTCGCGGCTGTACAAGGTTAACCGGCAGGGTGAGTCCACCCTGCTGTCCGGCGCCGCGGGGGAGGCCTCAGTGGAGAGATATGCGATCTCCCCGGATACCGGGCAGCTGGCCTTCGTCTACGGATTGGCGGCAGGGCAGTCGGGCCTGGCGGTAATTGACCTGGCCACCGGTGAAGCCGTGCGGCCCACGTTGATGATAGGCGGCGCGGTGGTATCCCCGCAGTGGCTGCCCGATTCGCAGGGTCTTCTCTACAGCGTGGCCGATTCGCAGGGCATCACCGGGTCCTTGTTCCTCGTAAGACCGCTGGAGTCGGATCCGGTGAAGTTGGTCGAAACAGATCCGGCAACAGGGTCGCGCCTGGCGGAAGTTGCCGTTTCGGCAGACAGCAGCAGGGCGGCGGTGTTGATCAGCGAATACGGACCCACGGACAGCGATGTTCCCACTTTCTCCTCTCTTTACCTGCTGGACCTGGCGGCGGCCGCAGAGCCGGCACTGGTAGCGGACACCACTGGCGATGCGAATACCTTTGGTTTCAGCTGGTCCCCCGCCGGCCGGCAACTGCTTTACCAGCAGCGGCAATATATCGGGCTTACCTTTATCGGAAACAGGACCTGGTTCCCGGCAGGGCCACTGGTCGTGCTGGGCGCGGACGGCATTGGCAGGGCAATAGCTGACTACGAGGATAATCTCCAGTTGCACTGGCTGGATGCGCAGCGGATCCTGGTTGCGTTCTTCGACAGGTTTGACGTACTGACTGCGGATGGCCGCCAGCTCGCCACGCATACCCGTGTGGGAGAATGGCAGGTCGTGCCGTCGCCGGACGGTACGCTACTGGCATTCCTTGATCGTACCGCGGACAACACGGTGGCAGCCCATGTGCTGAGCCTGGATACAGGCGAGGCGCGCATCGCGGGACAGGCCAGCTCACTGTTTCTTCGCCATCAAAGTTTTGATGATTCGGTACTGCACTGGTCCCCGGACGGACTCTGGCTCGCCTGGAACCGCAAGATGGAGGGCGATCCGACCGTTGCCGAGTTCTATGCCCATGAAATAAGTACCGGGAATACCCGCCTGTTGACCACGAATTTCGCCGGTTTTCCAGGCTACTCGCCCTGGCTTCCAGAGGGACACACGCCCGGTTATCCGGTGCGCGCCGGCGCTGTGCTTGAGTTGACAGTGACTGACCTGGACTCGGGGTCGGCAATCGTAATCGGTGAGGCTGCCGACAGCCTGACCTGTTACCCCTCCGGGGCCTGGGCGTCAAACCACAAGGTGCTGTGGGACAGCTGCGGCGACGGGGTCTACCTGTCCCGGATTGCAGGTGATGGCGCGGTAACCGGGACACGGGTGCTCGACCGGGATACCGCGGGTTTTGCATTGACGGATAATCGCCAGATTGCCCTGATGCAGCCTCTTGCCCAGGGCGGTGACGGGTCGCCGGACGGCCCCGTGGCAAACCGGTTTATCTATGATTTTATCGAGCAGCGCCTGATGGAACTGGGCGGAACGCAGGGTGACTTTGAGTTTGATTTTCTGCAGTAGGCCTTGCTGATCCTGGTTATTCACCACCGGGGTGCGGCGCCTTTCTTCCCGCATAAACATTGCCCTTTCAGCCGTTGATCGCCGCTACCGGAGAGTACCGGTTTTTATTAGTAGCATTTTGGAACTCATGGGCTATATTAGGTCTTCCATAACCTGGCGCCGGAGGGCGGGATATGTCTGAGTGGAAAACCAGCGCGTGCATCCTGTGTGAGTGCAATTGCGGTATCGAGGTACAATTGGGCGGCGAGGATGGGCGCGAGATCGTGCGCATCCGTGGCGACAAGGCCCACCCCGCATCCCGTGGGTACCTGTGCCAGAAAGCTTCCGGCCTCAACTACTACCAGAACGGCAAGGACCGCCTGACGTCCCCCCTGCGGCGTAAATCCGACGGCAGTTTCGAGGCGATAGACTGGGATACCGCGATTCGTGAAGTAAGCGAGCGCTTGCTTTCACTGCGCGACAAGGAAGGTGGGGAGCGCATTTTCTACTATGGCGGCGGTGGCCAGGGTAACCACCTTCCCGGCGCCTACGCCAGTGGCCTGCGCCGGGTGCTGGGCATGCAGTACCGTTCCAACGCCCTGGCCCAGGAGAAGACCGGGGAATTCTGGGTCAACGGCATGATGTTCGGCGCCCATGTGAAGGGCGATTTCGAGCACTGCGAGGTGGCTATTTTCCTGGGCAAGAACCCCTGGCATTCCCACGGCCTGCCCCGCGCCCGGGCCTGGTTGCGCGACTTCAGCAAGGACCCGGACCGCACCCTGATCGTGATCGACCCGGTGGTGTCCGAGACCGCGGAATTTGCCGATATTCACCTGCGGGTGAAACCGGGTACCGATGCCTGGCTGCTGGCGGCCATGGTGGGCATGCTGGTGCAGCAGGGCAGGTACCGGGCCGACTGGCTGGCCGGGCACAGCACCGGCCTGGAGCCTGTGCTTGCCGCCTTTGCGGACGTGCCGGTGCAGCAGTACTGCGACATCGCGGGTGTGCCCCTGTCGCAGGTACAGCGGGCGGTGGACGTGATCAGCGGTGCCGGCTCTGTGGCCATGGCGGAAGACCTGGGCATCCAGATGAATCGTCACTCCACCCTCGTGAGCTATCTTGAAAAACTGCTGTGGGTTCTGTGCGGCCAGTTCGGCAACCCGGGCGGGCAGTACGTGCCGGCCAGCCTGCAGAATATCGCCGGCAGTGGCCGCAGCTCGCGCAGGAGCCCGGTGGCCGGCGCCCCCATTATCAGCGGCCTGGTACCCTGCAACGTGATCGCCGATGAAATCCTGTGCGATCACCCGGATCGCTATCGCGCCATGGTCATCGAGGCCGCCAATCCGGTGCATTCACTGCCTGACTCCCGGCGCTTCGCCCAGGCCCTGCGCAGCCTGGATACGGTGGTGGTGATTGACGTCGCCATGACCGAAACCGCGCGCCTGGCGGACTACGTGTTGCCGGCGGCCACCCAGTACGAGAAGTGGGAGGCCACGTTTTTCAACTTCGAGTTTCCCGACAATTATTTTCACCTGCGCAAGCCCCTGTTTGATGCGCCGGGTTACGCCCTGCCGGAGGCGGAAATTCACGCGCGCCTGGTGGAGGCGATGGGCGCCATGCCGGAGCAGTTGGTGATGGAGTTGAACGCCGCCCTGGCCGACGGCGGGCGGGAGGCCTACCGGGAGCGATTTATGCGGGCGCTGGCGCAGGAGCCCGGGCTGGTCGATCTGGCCCCGGTGATCCTGTACCGGACCCTGGGTCCGTCACTGCCCGAGGGTGCCGCCGCGGCCGCCACACTGTGGCCGGTGGCCCTTGGCTTTGCCATGCGCGAGCCCGAGTCCCTGCGCCGTGCGGGTTTTGACGGCGAGCCGATGGTGCGCGGGGAAGCGCTGTTCGACGCGATAGTCGCGCAGCATTCCGGGCTGGTGTTTGCCCGGGATGAATACGCCGACAGCTGGGCCCGGCTGGGTAACGAACAGAAGATCCGGCTGGATATCCCGGAGCTGCTGGACGAGTTGCAGGTACTCGCCGCCGGCGCCGCGGAACTGACCAGCGCCGAGTATCCCTTTGTGCTCATGGCGGGAGAGCGGCGCGACTACTCCGCCAATACCATCTACCGGGACGGTGACTGGCGGCGCAAGGATCCCGAGGGCGCCTTGCGTATCAGCCCGCAGGACGCGGACCGGCTGGGTATCGCCAGCGGGGACAGGGCGCGCGTCACCACGCGGGTCGGCAGCGCGCTGGCCCGGGTGGCAGTGACGCCGCGCATGCAGGCAGGGCATATTTCGCTGCCCAATGGCTACGGGCTGGACAACGAGGACGGCAGTCGCAGCGGGGTAGCGTTGAACGAGCTGACGTCGCTTGGAGACTGTGACCGTTTTGCCGGCACCCCGCACCATAAAATCGTACCGGCCCGGGTTGAGGTCGTGGCTTAGGCGCTTGTCGCCATTGCGGGCGGGATAGTGCATATACAACGAACCGGGCCGCGGCATGGGGCGGCGTTTGAGCTGTACAACGCGGTTTGCAAGCTGCGCGAACTGGGTTTAGTTTAGGGCTTTGCCTTGACTGTAGGGTGCTACCCTTGATGGAAAAAGACCAGTTGCGCCAGTTTATTGCCGATTCGAGCTGGTTTGCGGGGGCACCTGAGGGTGTGCTTGATAAGCTGGCGGACGCGGCCACGGCAAGTCACTACAGCGTCAACAGTTTTATCTGGACCGCTGGGCAGACTACCCGCCAGATTTTCGGCTTGCTGTCAGGTCGGGTCAGAATCCAGTTGTCCAGTCCAATGGGCCAGGAGTTTGCCCTGATCGACTGGGAGCCCGGCGCCTGGCTGGGCGAGCAGGTGCTGGGGGTGGATGAAGCCAATATGCTGGAAGTGCGTGTGCTGGCTCCCGCTGACGTGCTGTCGATACCCAGGCAGGTTGTGCTGGAGGCGGGGGATGCCTGGCCCACCCTGTACCGGAATTTATTTCGTGCCCAGTGGGTCAATACCCGCGGCCTGTATGAAATTCTCTCTGCCGTGATGTTTTATCCCCTGAGCGCCCGGGTAGCGGGGCGCGTCCTGGCCCTGATAGCGGAGCATGGCCAGCGGGAGGACGGCGGTATAGCGCTGGATATCAAGCTGAGCCAGAATGATTTTGCCCGTCTCGCCATGGGGTCGCGCCAGCGCGTGAACCGGATATTTCGCGATTGGGATAAGCAGGGCCTGGTGGAGACGCGGGGAGATTACCTGTTTATCAGGGATATAGAAGGTCTGCAAAAGGAGATGATGCCCTTCGAGTGAACCGTTGCTGGACTGGCCGGCCGTTATCTGGCCGGGTAGTCACCCGGGTGACAGGTGTCAGCGTTCCGGGCTTGCTACGCTGCTTTTTTGCCAGGAGCGCACAGCGTGTTCAAGTTCGATCCCCGCAGTAGCTATATGATGCCGGCGCATTTCGGGCCGCGCCAGTTCTCGCCAAAGTCCAGCGGCTGGTACCGGGACGTCACCTCGATCACGGTGCCCTTTCTTACCGACCGGGACACCTTGTCCGCCTACCTGCCGGAGCCCTTCGAGGTGGCCGAAGACGCGGTCGTTACCGTCACCTATGCCTGCAACAGGCAGGTCGACTGGTTGGCCGGACACGGGTATAACCTGGTGGCGGTCAGTGCCGCGGCCGTTTTCAGGGGTAAGGAGGAAACCCTGGCTGGAAATTACACCCTGGTGATGTGGGAAAACCTGACGGACCCTATCCTCAGCGGTCGTGAGTTACAGGGTATACCGAAAATCTACGCAGATATCGAGGACCACAGCGTTATCGACGGGCAGTGGCGCACCAGCGCCAGCCACTTCGGCCACAAGATCTTGGACATCTCTGCCGGCGACCTGCGGGAGCCCTCGGCGGATGAGATCGCCGCCTATTCGCTGGCGACACAGGGCAAGGATCATCCCATGGCCTGGCGTTATTTTCCGGGTATCGGCGGCTTCGGGCAGAGTATCTGTGAGCCCACCACCTTTCCCTCGGAGGCCGCCCTCACCCAAACGCTGGTAGGGCAGGGCAGGGTGGCGTGGCAGCACCTCACCTGGGAGCAGAATCCGACCCAGTACCATATTGTCAATGCACTGGCGGATTTGCCGGTGCTGGGCTGGTTGCCGACCATCGTGGCCCGGGGCAGTACCAACCTGGTAATCCCGGACCGGCCGCCCAGGCCCATCCGCTAGTTTTTTACCTGTTATTACCGGGTCCCCTGGCGGAATCGCAGCATGACTATTGCAGAGATAAAAACAGTTTGTTACGTGGGCGCGGGCACGATGGGCTGTTACAACGCTATCGCGGCGGCTATTTCCGGCTACGACGTGATTCTGAACGATGTGGATCCGGCCGTTTTGCAGCAGGTGCCGCAGCGGCAGGCAGAAATGGCGACCTTTCTGGTGGGGGGCGGTTACTGCTCACGCGAAGACCTTCCTGCCGCGCTGGCGCGTGTCTCGCTGCAGCCGGACCTGCAGCGGGCCACGACCCATGCCGACCTGGTGAGCGAGTCGGTTTTCGAACGCCTGGATATCAAGCGCGCCACTCACCACCAGCTGGACCAGCTGTGCCCGCCACACACTATTCTCACCACCAATTCTTCGGCGCTGCTGGTGTCCCAGATAGAGACTGCCGTTGGGCGCGGCGACCGTTTCGCGGCCCTGCACTCCCACCTGGGTGCGCCGCTGGTGGATATCGTCGGGGGGCCGCGTACCAGCGCCGCCACGATCGACATTCTCGAGCGCTACGTGCTCAGCACCAGAGGTGTGCCCCTGGTGCTGAAAAAGGAATATCCCGGTTACGTGCTCAACGCCATGTTGGGGCCGGTACTGGGTTGCGCGCTGACGCTGGTGGTTGAGGGTGTGGCGACGATTGAAGCAGTGGATCGCGCCTGGATGCGTGGCCGCACAGCCACCATGGGTCCCTTCGGCATGATGGATCTGTTTGGCGTCAATGTAATCCACGACAGCTGGCGATACCGCAAGGAGGACTTGTTCACGGCGCAGCTGAGACCGAAAATCCTGGCCCTGCTGCAGCCGATGATCGACAAGGGCGAGCTGGGCATGAAATCCGGAAGGGGCTTTTACCGCTACCCCGGTCCGCGCTACCAGCAGCAGGATTTTCTCGGGCAGGAATCCGACAATGAGGTGGTTTACAATGCGCTGCTCGCGGCATTGATCGGCAACGCTGTCCTGGTTGCGGCCAATGAGGTATCGGACCCCGGTGATATCGACCGGGCCTGGAAAACAGGTACTTTTCTCGATACCGGTCCCTTTGCCATCCTGGCGCAAATGGGTGTTGGCGGGTTTCTGGATGTACTGGCAGATGAGGTCGCCGCCGGTCGCTTCAGCGGCGACAGGGCAGGGCGAGCAGGGCACTACCTGCAGCGTAACCGGGAACAACTTGAGAGAGTATAAACACCATGTCTACTGACAGCAGCCTCGATATTCAACGCCTGTTCTCCCTCGAGGGCAAGGTTGCCCTTGTCACCGGCGGCTCCCGGGGTATCGGCTACATGATCAGCCAGGGCCTGCTGCAGGCGGGCGCCCGCGTGTACATCACCGCCCGCAAGGCGGAGGCCTGCCAGCAGGCAGCCGAGGCACTGGGCCAGTACGGCCAGTGCATTGCGATCCCCGCGGACCTTGCGAACCCCGAAGGTCGGCGCGAGCTCTGCGACCGGCTGGGGAAGCTGGAGCCAAGGCTGCACATCCTGGTCAATAATGCAGGTGCGGCCTGGGCCGATACCTATGAGGCGTACCCCGATTCTGCCTTCGACAAGCTGATGAGTATTAACGTGACCGCGGTGTTCAGTCTCACCCGGGCATTGACCCCGTTGCTCGAGGCAGCCGCTTCGGACCAGGATGACCCGGCCCGGGTAGTCAATATCGGATCCATGGACGGCCTGCATATACCCACCGTGACCGGTGTTGGCACGTATGCCTATACCGCCAGCAAGGCGGCGGTGCACCAACTCACCCGGCATCTCGCGGTGGAGCTGGGCCCGCGACAGATTACCGTAAACGCCATCGCACCCGGCTTCTTTCCCAGCAAGATGACCGACAATTTATTCGAAAAACGTCTCGCCGATATTGAAAAGAACAGCCTGCTGGGCAGGGTGGGCAAGAGTGAGGAAATGGCCGGTATCGCCATCTACCTGTGCTCCCGGGCTGGTGCTTACACCCATGGAGCAGTTATTCCGGTGGATGGCGGCACGTCAATCAATCACCGGCACGTGGTGGTCTCCAATGACTGACGTCGCCTGTGCCTGGCACAAACAATCCAGTTGAAGATCGCCACCAAACTTTGCTATGGCGTCGGCCAGTTGTCCGACGGCGTGAAGCAGGCGTCTTTCAGCACCTTCCTGTTTTTCTACTACAACCAGGTGCTGGGCCTGTCCGGCAGCCTTGCGGGTCTGGCGGCACTACTGGCCCTGGTAGTGGATGCGGTGACCGACCCGATGGTGGGGCAGTGGTCTGATCGGCTGAACTCCCGCTGGGGGCGGCGCCATCCCTTCATGCTTGCGGGGGCGCTGCCTTTCGGTGTCGCCATCGTCGCCCTGTTCAGTCCGCCAACAGCGCTGGGCGAGATGGGCCTGTTTTACTGGATGCTCGGCGGCGCCATCAGCGTGCGCCTGATGCTTACACTGTTTTTTGTGCCGCACCTGTCCCTGGGCGCGGAGCTGGTCACCGATTATCACGGCCGCACCTCGCTGATCGGCTACCGGGTATTTTTCACTTACGCCGGCATACTGATTACCAGTGTGGTGGGCTTTGCCCTGTTCTTTCCCTCTTCTGAAGCCATTGGTAATGGCATGCTCAACCGCGACAGTTACCCGAATTTCGGCCTGTTCTGTGGCCTGCTCGGGAGTGTGGCGATGCTCATTTCCGTACTTGGCACCTGGCGCGCTATACCGACCCTGCGCAAACCCGGCCCCACCGGGGGGCAGGGCAATGTGCTGCTGGCTTTTGTCGAGGTGTTCAGGACCCTGAAGCAGGATGCCTTCCGCATCCTGTTTGTCTCGGTACTGGTGTTCAATACCCTGGCCGGGGTTATCGCCACCCTGCTGGTTTATGTGGCGACCTATGTTTTCGATTTCAAACCCGAGCACCTGGCGGGGCTGGCCAGCTCGGTTCTGGTGGGCATCATCTTCGCCTCCAGTGTGGCACAGGGCCTGGCACGCCGCTTTGACAAGAAAAATGCCCTGGCACTGTGTGTCATTACCGGTGGCTTGTTCGCCTTTTCGCCACAGGTACTCTATTTTGCGGGCCTGCTCGAGCACATGGCTACCGACAGCAAGTTCGCGTTCGTTTATGCGGTAAATGGCATATCCCAGGTATTCTTCATCGCCTACATCATCCTGCTGGATTCCATGTTGTCGGACGTGATCGACGAGCGTGAGTTATTGTCAGGGCAGCGCGAAGAGGGTCTGTTTTTTGCGGCCCGCTCATTTGCGACCAAGGCCAGCTACGGCCTGGGCAGCTTTTTTGCCGGGGTGGGACTGGATCTTATTCATTTTCCGCGCACGGCGACGCCTGACAGCGTGCCGCCGGAATCCGTGCTGGGCCTCGCCATTTTGTCGGGACCGGTGCTGTTTCTCCTGTTTGCCTGCACCGTGGTTATTTCCAGCCGCTTTCCACTCACCGCGGCCAGGCACGGGGAAATCATGCGGGAGATCGAGCAGCGGGCCGCGGGGGGCCTGCGCACGGCAGGATAGCCGCTGGCAAGCCGCGTTTTTTGCTGCCAGGAGGCTGTCGTCTTTTCCCCAGACTTTGGCACCAAAGCCGGTGTCTTTACCCTGTGGTGGCATTACAATCGTTGATCCCTTTTGAGCGAATTTACAGGAAACGAAGCCATGCCACTGGATTTTGACAGCGCGCGCCTGCCCAATCCCGGGTTGCGGCCCGAGCACGAGGAGTGGCGTACCCAGCTGCGTCGTTTTATCGATGTGGAAATCATGCCCTACGCACAGGACTGGGACGAGGCGGGACACATTCCGATCGAGCTGTGGCCCAAGGCCGCTGCTGTAGGCCTGCTGGGCCTGGGTTACCCGGAGGAATTCGGCGGCATCTCGGAAGGCATTGACGTCTGGCACAGCTGGATCGCCAACGAGGAGTTGGCGCGTATCGGTGTGGGTGGTATCCCGGCCAGCCTGATGGTGCACGGTATCGGCCTGCCCCCGGTAATCAACTGGGGAAGCCAGGCCCTCAAGGAGATGGTCGCGCCGCCGGTACTGGCGGGGGATAAGCACATTGCCCTGGGTATCACCGAGCCCGGCGGCGGTTCCGATGTGGCGCAACTGGCCACGACGGCGGTGCGCGATGGCGATCACTACGTGGTCAATGGTTCCAAGACCTATATCACCGGCGGTATGCGCGCCAACTGGGTATCCACGGCCGTGCGTACCGGGGGGCCGGGTGCTGGTGGCGTGTCGATGCTGTTGATTCCTGCCGACGCCGAGGGCTTCAGCCGTACCGCACTGGATAAAAAGCAGGGCTGGTGGGCATCCGATACCGCCACCCTGTACTTTGACAATGTGCGGGTGCCCGTGAGCAACCTGATCGGGGAGGAAAACCAGGGCTTTCGCGTCATCATGACCAACTTCAACGCCGAACGTATGGGCATGGCGGCTTCCATGGAGGCGCTGGGCCGGGTTTGCCTGGAGGAGTCCGTTGCCTGGGCGCGGGAGCGCAAGACCTTCGGCAAGCGACTGGCCGATCACCAGGTGATTCGCCACAAGATCGCCCAGATGAAACAGAAGCTGAATGCCACCCAGGCCTATATCAGGATCTGCTATGAATCCATCGAGGCAGGCCGGCCCAGCCCGGGTGACATCGCCCTGCTCAAGGTGCAGGCCAGCGAGACCATGGAGTTCTGCGCCAGGGAAGCGATGCAGATACTCGGCGGTATCGGCTATATGCGCGGTGGCCGGGTGGAGCGCATCTACCGGGAAGTGCGGGTCAATGCTATCGGTGGTGGCTCGGAAGAGATCATGCGCGATCTTGCTGCGCGACAGTACGGGGTCTAGCCGCCTACATTGACAGCAACAGGGCATAACACCAGGACAGGACGATATGAGTATCACTGAACAGGAACTGAATGACTTCCGCGGCCAGGTCTCTGCCTGGATGAAGCATAACCAACCGGCCGATCCCGGCTTCCTGTTGCCCCAGACGTTTATGGAAGTGGGCGACGAGCGCCAGTTGGAATTCCTGCGGGAATGGCAGCACAAGGTATGGTCTGCCGGTTACCTGGGTATGGCCTGGCCAAAGGAATACGGCGGCGGTGGCAGGGAGCGGGTATTCCAGGCGATTGCCGACCAGGAGATGCGCCGCCATGCGGTGCCGATTTGTTTTAATGTCATCGGCCTGGGCTGGGCCGGCCCCCTGATTATCGACATCGGCACAGAACAGGAAAAAGCCCGCTACCTGAAGGGAATTCTCAGCGCCGAGGATATCTGGTGCCAGGGCTTTTCGGAGCCTGACCATGGTTCCGACCTGGGCAACGCGCAGACCCGGGCGGTGCGCGATGGCGAGGAATACGTGCTCAACGGCCAGAAGATCTGGACCACCATGGGTAACTTTGCCAAATACATGATCCTGCTGGCTCGGACCAATCCAGACGCCGCCCGCAAGTACGACGGCCTGTCCTATTTTCTCTCGCCAATGGATGTGCCGGGCATCGAGACCCGACCCATCCGCAAGATCACCGGCGAATACGGCTTCACCGAAACATTTTTTACTGATGCGCGAATTCCCGCCGACTGCCTGATGGGGGAGGAGGGGCAGGGCTGGAAGATAGCCATGCAGACCCTGCAATACGAGCGCGGGGCCGAGGCGGGAGCCGCCGGTGGCCTGGCCATGATACGGGTCACCATCGACGACATGATCAAGGAGTTGAAGGATGTAAGCCGCGATGGCGAGCCGGTGCTGGACGATCCGGTCATGCGCGACCAGCTGGTCAGAATGATCATGGAGGAAAAAGCCCTGGCACTGGGGGATCGCCGCGCCCATATCGGGCCGCTGACGTCCGATTATCCCGGTTCCCTGCTGCTGTCCCACAAGTTGCGGGCCACGGAGATGACACGGCGCATGCGCCAGTTTGCCATTAATCTGCAAGGCGCTGCCGGGGGCCTGTACGTGGGGGATGACGAGGCGCGCCAGGGCGGCTTCTGGCAGCGGGCCTACTTCAACAGTTTCTCCGCGACCATCGGCGGCGGCACCAGCCAGGTGCAGGCCAACATCGTCGCGGAACATATTCTCGGTCTGCCCAAGTAGGGAATAAAGAGTAGGGAGCACACAGATGTCTGTTATAGGAAATACCAGCCTGCATTTCACCGAGGAACAGGCCATGCTGCTGGATGTGGCGCGGGAGTTCTGTCGCAACAAATCACCTATCGCTGCGGTGCGGGCGCAGTTGGAAACTGACAGCGGCTTTGATCCGGCGCTGTGGGATGAGATGGTTGCGCTGGGCTGGGCGGGCATTTCCCTGCCGGAGTCCTGCGGGGGATCGGGTATGGGGGTCGCTACAGTCGTGCCCGTGGTGGAAGCCATGGGCCGGGGTATGCTCGGTACTCCGCTTGTCAGTACTACCTTGGCCGCGCAATTGTTGTTGCGCGCCGGTGGGGCAAGCCGCTTCGAGGGTGTCCTGTCGGATATCGCCGGCGGAATGACCGCCACTGTCGCGCTGCTTGAAAATGCCGACTGGGGGGGTGCCCACCTCGGGTGCAGCATTGGTGCGAACGGTACGCTGCAGGGCACCAAGAAATACGTCGCCGATGCCGCGGCTGCACACATTTTTGTGGTGGTCGTGGCGCACGAGGGTGCGCCGGCCCTTGCCATAGTGCGTGCGGAACAACTGGCAGCGAGCGCTATTAGACCCAATACATTGATTGACCAGACCAAGCGCAGCGCCAGTGTCAATTTCACCGGCGTGACCGTCGCGAAGAACGACATTGTTACCGGCAGCGCGGTTACTACCGCCCTTCGTGACCTGCTGCTTCTGGGTGCGCTGCTAAGCGCGGCTGAAGCCACAGGCAGCGCCGCCAGCTGTCTTGACACGGTGGTTGACTACCTCAAGACCCGCAAGCAATTTGGCAAGCTGATTGGTTCCTACCAGGCGCTGAAGCACCCGACGGTGGAGATACTCACCGCGGTGGACTCCGGACGTTCGTTTATCTACCACGCGGCGTCGCTGGTGGGGGACGATCCACTCGATAAGGATGCGGAAATTGCCTGCCGCATGGCCAAGGCCCACGCCACTGAAACCCTGCTATACGCCGGCGACCGGGCAGTGCAGTTCCACGGTGGCATGGGCTTTACCTATGAATGTGACGCACAGTTGTACATACGTCGCGCCCAGTGGAGCCAGCAGCAGTACGGCGATGCCCAGCATCACCGCAAGCGACTCGCGAGTCTGTTACTGGATTGACGGGGGGCTGTGGGTTGCCCGGTTACTGCCGGGGCCGGTTTGGATTTTTGCCGTTTTAAATGGCGGAGCCGAGCCCGACTGCTGTGTCACCATGGCATTTTCCCCACCGGGTTTTTGCAGCTATTGCCGATAGTCAGTTGGCTTTTCCAGTTCCTGCACCAGGTATCCCAGCTCCTCAACTTTTTCAGTAAAGAGTTGCTGGGCATCAAATAGTCCGCGATTGTAGAAGTAGGCGCCGATCTCGGCAGCGAAAAAATCAACGAGAAATTCGGCATCGAAGCCACCTATCTCCTGGCCAAGTTCGTCGTTGAAGTATTTCTTCACCTTACTGACGATCAGTGCTTTTTCATCATGCGAAAATGTTATTTCACTCATGAACTCGCGCCTGTGAATACAAGCGATTGAATCTCTTTTGCAGACATGTAGATAAGTCACCTGCCATACCGGGTACCCGGTAAGGTATCAGTCGTATAGGATTTCGGGAAATGTCTTTTGTGGATCGTTGCTCAGAAAAGCCATTGGAAAACATTGTTGTTCCAAATGCCGTTTTTGGCAAGAATCGGACCTCGATGCCACAAGGCTGCGAACATGGCGTTGTCGTATTAAAAAAGGCCATAGCTGTCGAATATGGAAAATCCAATATTCGTATTAACGCGGTGTGCGCCGGTGTGGTTCGCACAGAGATGGCAGAAAGACTCTTAAAAGATAACCAGAGTGTCGAGGGCGCCATCACCGCGCTACACCCCGTGGGCCGACCTGGAACAGCGGAGGAAGTCGCCGAGACGGTAATATGCTTGAGTTCAGGCGCAGCCTCCCTCGTGACTGGGCAGGCTATCGTGGTAGATGGTGGATATTTAGCCCAGTAGTGCTTTATGCAGCCGCGGCGATATTACTTCCTGCGTGGTATTGAAGCCGTTAAGCGGGACAGGGGTTAAGGCAGCTCTTGCGACGATCAGATTCGAATCTTCGCTCACGATTTCGCAAGCGGTTATGCGTACCAAAACCAATCGCACGTGTCTGCCTTCTGTCACTTACCCCGACTCGACGGCGTTCCCTGCCGTAGCGATAAGGTGATTTCAAGGCAGCGGAATTTTCGTAAGCCCATTCCTGTTGGCATTCCGCGGAAGTTCGATAGTTTGTCAGGCGTTTTAGCAACGTCGAAATAGCTTCCAGCAGTTCAGAAACAGCGATAACCAGAATGGCCAAAGCCGCAAAGTGATTGGAAAGTGTCTGCAGGGCCGAGGCCCTTTTAGCGCCAGTCATATCGAACGTGAGCTAAACTCCCTCCTGGCAAAGCACAAAATTAGCCTAGCACAGCATGTCGTCTTAGCATGGTTACCGTGCAAACTTGTGAAGTGCGTCACATCAGTGGGAGTGGGACAGCGGTCATTTGGCCAGATTAGCAGGGCCGGGGAAATGAATATCGCAGGGCGAACGCTCGGATAGTCAAGCTTGCCTGGGCCCGAAGGCGGGCTGCTTGAACAGCCCGTTTCGGGTTGGGTTTACAGGGATTTCTTTGTTATTGTTTTTCGAGTGGTCATGAACGCCTTGCCTGGTTTAATCACAAGGGCAAGAATAGTCGTTGCAATCGAGGAGGTTGGATAGTGATAAGCGCAAGATTCGTGGCCCTGGCATTGTGTCTGGCCAACACGGCATCAATTGCCGCAGGCGAGAGCTCACCCCAGAATGGCCCTGCGCGGCCGGTTTTTGACAAGGACGGGACCGTTCACGTCCCGGCATTTGATCTTCCACCGTCTCCCTATCTCAGTGAGGGGGCGTTGAAACAGCAACAGATGCGCGCTTTCATGCCCTCGATGACCGCCATGGAAGATATCAGCATCGACAAGAGACGTGCGGGGCTGGAAGCAGGTCTTGCCCCGAAAGTGGCGGATATGCTGGAGGCCTATCCGGTTGATGTGGCTGAAGAATCGATTGCTGGCGTGAGGACGCGGATTTTTACTCCCCGGGGGCGAGCTTTCGACAAGGAGCGGGTACTGATCAACCTCCACGGCGGCGCTTTTTCGGTCTGTGCGGACGCCTGCGCCACGCTGGAATCGGCTCCGATCGCGTCACTGGGTGCTTACAAGGTTGTCAGCGTAAATTACCGTATGGCCCCCGAGGCCCGTCATCCCGCCGCGGTTGAAGATGTGGCGGCCGTTTATACACAACTGTTGAAAAGCTATAAACCTGCCCATATCGGTATTTACGGCTGCTCCGCCGGGGGTGCGCTCGCGGCGCAAACGGCCGCCTGGCTGCCTGCGCATGATCTGCCCCAGGCCGGCGCGGTGGGAATATTTGGCGCGGGTGCCGTGCGTTTCAGTTCCGGCGATTCGGGCTACCTGGCCGGATATATCGATGGAACCTTCCCGCCGCCGGCCGCGCCAGGACAGCCCGGTATTGACATGACGCACGGGTACTTTGATGGGACTGACATGAAAGACCCGATTGTATCCCCGGCACTGCATGCCGACGTGATAGCGAAATTTCCACCGGCGTTGATTATTACCGGCACCCGCGCGATGGACCTCAGTCCCGCAGTGGTTACCAACTCGCAACTGATCAAGGCCGGGGTCTCCTCAACCTTGATCGTTGGTGAGGGCATGGGGCACTGTTACATTTATTCCCCGCAATTGACCGAGGCGCGGGATGCGTATGACGCGACGGTAAATTTCTTCCGCAAAAACCTGCGTTGAGAGCCGCGGCGTGTGTAAGCGCTGGCCGGTCTAGCGGTCGCCCTTCATCAGCTGGACAACCTTGAACCATTTCTCCATGTTTTCGCGGGTCGTATCTTCCAGTTCCAGTCCCACCCAGAACCCGGTCCCCGTGTCGGCGGCTTTAACCCACATCACCTTTCCGGCGAGTTCGAGGTTTTCCTTCCACTCTTCGGCCGGTACCGCGATATTGACAGCGCACCCCGCAGGCACGGCGTCGGGTACCCAGATTCGCAGTCCGCCTACAGAGATGTCCAGCGTATTGCAGCGTATGATGGTGTTGTCGGCTTCGGACCGGCCATCGCGGCTTATAAGCTCGATGTAGATCGCTTTCCCGACTTCGTAGCGGGGGTGCTTACGCCTCTCTTCGTAGCCGCTTCTCATGATGCTCCCCAGGATCTCTTGACGGTTACTGCCCATTACTAGTGTAGTACTGCCTCTGCATGTGGCAACAGGCAGACAGCACCAAACCAGCATAAACCCTGTACTCATTCCGGAGCGAGCAGGTATTGCATTAAAGTACAGTTCGTTTCCCGGACTTGTATTATCGCCGGGACGGCTTTGCTGTCTTCTGCGCTAGACTTGACCCATATCAGAAAAGGAAAAGAGGGTCGGGTGTATAGGTATAGCCTGTGTAGGGCACTCAAGGGTGAGAATGCTGAAGAATAGGAATCGGGAGCCCGCGACGCATCCCGGGTGGTTCTTCCGCGGCATGGTTGGCTGCCTTGCGGCATTACTGCTTGTCGCGTGCTCGAATTCTGATATCGAGCCGCCAATCGACGAGTCGATTCCGGCAGACCCCCTGTTCATCCTGCTCGATGCCTATCGGGGAACGAGTCAGTACTTTCTGCGATATCGACGCGGTGAGGAGGTCTACTACGCCGTCGGTAATCTACCCGCGCCGCTGGCTGCGGGTGAAAAAGCATTGCCAGGGAAATATGACGTGCCGGTTGTGGCGCCGATGGATCCCAGGCAACCGAAATCCTGGGATGCCCTCACCCAGAACCTGATACCTTTACCAGTGCTCGATGTACAGGATTGGGCAAGGTTGCGCCAGAGCTTGTTTGGCGACCTGGTGCCGACGGAGAAAAACAAGGGTGTGGCCGTCAGCTTCGATCGGGTGGATTACTTCTTCTTTTATGACAAGGCAGGTAACTTCAGGGCGCGCCGCCTGATTGATATGCCGCCATGGTACTCGGTATCCGGCCGGATTGATTTGCGGCAGTACCTATCCGAATGGCAGCCTGTCCTGCAGGAATTCCTCGCCGAGTCGGGGATAGAGTCGGACGAGGTTATATTCAGCACCGGTGACCTTGACCGCGGCTCGATACCGTTCGTGTACATCAATAGCCGCACCAGGCTTGTCGTCCTGGTCCAGTACGACGAACTGTCCGAGACCAGCCTTGGTGCCGTTCCCGGTATGCATGTCCTGCAGACCTTCTGGCATTTCTTTGGGAGCCATACCTACACCATATTGATGCGCCCCGTCAGCTCGGTGCAGAGCCTTTTGTCCGTTGTCACCGGGACTGCTGTCCAGACCGGCCGGGGGCTCATCCCGGACCTGAATTTTGATGGACCCGTGCCCCCTGTGAACGATCAGCCGGCGATGGATCTCGACAAGTGGGAGACTTACCTGGACAAAAAGCTGGGCCGTGCCGCCAGTCGCGGGGAACTGAAATTCCTGGTCGACGGGCATAATTTTTTTACACGCTTTATAGACGTTCTCGCTTCGGCCGAGCAGTTTGTTGACATCCGCGCCTACATTTTTGACAACGACGATGTTGCGCTCGGCGTGGCGGAGTTGTTGAAGCGGCGTTCCCGTGAGGGTGTGGAAGTGCGTGTGCTGGTCGATGGATTGGGCTCGATCGCCGCCTCCGGCGAGCAATCAAGTACCCTGCCGGAGGATTATCGCGCGCCGCTGTCAATCAACAGCTATCTAAGCGCTGACTCTAACGTTCAGGTGCGCAAGACACAGAATCCCTGGCTGACGGGTGACCATGTGAAGACCATGGTGATCGACAGAAAGCTGGCCTTTCTCGGTGGCATGAATATCGGGCGGGAATATCGCTACGAATGGCATGACATGATGGTCGAGGTTCGCGGACCGGTGGTGGACAGGATCAACCGGGAATTCCAGATTGCCTGGGGTCGGGCCGGTATATTCGGCGATTTCTCCTACCTGTTTAACTGGCGCACCGGAAGCCTGAATGCAGATCTCGACGGCTACCCTGTCAGATTGCTTTATACCAAGCCCGGGCAGGATGAAATCTACCAGTTCCAGCGCGAGGCTATCTTGCGTTCACAGCGCTACATTTACATCGAAAACGCGTACTTTACTGATGACACACTGCTTCGGGCACTCATTGTTGCCCGCCGCCGGGGTGTCGATGTGCGGGTCATCATCCCGCTGGAGACCGATCGCGGCCTGATTACCAGGAACATTACTCTTGCAGCCAACACCATGCTGGCAAATGGAATTCGGGTTTATATCTACCCCGGTTTTTCCCATGTGAAAGCCGCGATATTCGATGGGTGGGCTTCCATGGGCTCTGCCAATCTCGACCGGCTCAGTCTGCACATCAACAAGGAAATAAATATCGCCACGTCTGAACCTGCTGCGGTGAAGGCCTTGCAGGAGGATTTGTTCCAACCGGATTTTGCGAAGTCCAGGGAGCTTACCGAACCGTTTCCCCTGCGCTGGACCGATCACATCATTGAAATGTTCGGCGATTACGTGTTTTAGGGATTCGCGTAAATTTTTTGCGTATGCGCGGCGAAATTCATGGCTCTGCGATCCCCGCCATTTTAGCATGTGTGGCATTTGAAGACAGGAAGACCTGATGAACAAGATTAGCGATGATCCCCGTATAGACCCGCGCATCAAGGCCGTTCTCGGCATGATGCCCCCGGTAGAGCTTGGCGATGTCGCCTCGCGCGAGCAGGCCCTGGCCGAGGCCAATAGTTCCGACGCAACGGCGCGGCGCCAGCAGATGGAGGCGATGTTCGAGTTTATCGACAATGAACGGGTGGCACCTTCCGCCGGACTGGATATCAGCACCCATGAATTCGTATCGAAGCCTGACGGCAACACGGTCAAGCTTCAGTTTATCCGACCAGCGTCGGAACAAGACCTGCCCTGCGTGTATTACATACACGGTGGTGGTATGCAGTCCATGAGCTGTTTCCTGGGTATGTACCGGGCCTGGGGCAAGATTATCGCGGCCCGGGGCGTTGCCGTGGCGATGGTGGATTTCCGTAATTGCCTGACACCGTCGTCGGCCCCTGAAGTGGCGCCGTTCCCGGCGGGTCTGAACGACTGCGTGGCTGGCCTGAAGTGGCTGGCCGGGCGGGCGGGTCAACTCGGTATCGACCCGGCCCACATCGTTGTAGCCGGGGAAAGCGGTGGTGGCAACCTCACTCTTGCGACCGGGCTGAAACTCAAGCAGGACGGCGACCTGGGTCTCATCCGCGGCCTGTATGCCCTGTGTCCCTACATAGCCGGTGCCTGGCCCCAACAGCGCTTTCCCTCGTCGCTTGAAAATAACGGCATCCTGCTGGATTTGCACAACAACCGCGGTGCCATGGCCTACGGTATCGAAGAATTAGAGAAAGGTAACCCCCTGGCATGGCCCAGCTTCGCGACCGAAGATGACCTGCGCGGTATGGTGCCCACTGTTATCAGCGTGAACGAGTGCGATCCGCTGCGGGATGAAGGGGTGGAGTTCTACCGTACTTTACTGCGTGCCGGTGTAAGTGCACGCTGTGTGCAGATTATGGGAACCTCGCATGGCATAGAAATTTTTGCCAGCGCCTGCCCGGACATCAGCCGCGATACAGCCGCCAATATCGCGAGATTCTGCCGGGAGGCTTAGCGGACAAAGGTGGCCTTACGGGTCGGCTGCGCCAGCTCGCTCGTCATGAGCTGGATATCACCGGCGAGTAATTCGCGATGTACAGGACCGGGGTCCGTTGCTGTTATTTGCAAGGTGACAGAAACTGCGAGTGTGGCATTATCAAGCCGTTGCTCCATTTCAGCGAGTCGAGCTTATGGACCAGGAATATATCCCGTTTCTCTCGCAGGTTCTTGTCGAGGAGCCCCTGATGTGGGTTTATGACATCGATTCCGCAACGGTCATCGATGCGACTCCGGCGACACGGAGGGCGATCAGCCTGACGGACAGCATAGGTTACCCCAGTTCCTTGTCCGAGGAATTTCAAATTGAGGCCAACCTTACGGTAGTTACTACCGGGAAGCCGCGCATATTCACGGAGTGGGTAAAATTTGGAGGAAAGTGGCAGAAGCTGGCGCGTAGCAAGAGTCACGCCGGTGGCAGTCGTGTGCTGGAAGTGCTGTTTGTCGTGACCCATCTCGACCCCCGTGCCGATTGGCTTGCCCGCATCAACCTGGTTGACCAGCGCCTGGAGCTGGATAATGGCGGGTCGATTTCGTTTGCAGAGTTCGTGGTGTTGAACCTGCTGCTGAAGGGTTACAGCCACAAGCGGATTGCCCGTAGATTGGACATTTCCCGCAAAACGGTTGATTACCGGATCGCCAGGCTGAAAAATGCGCTGGACGTCGATACAACCGAGGAGTTGATGATAAGCGTATCAACCACGGGCCTGATCCACCTGGCCACAGTCCCCATCGACCCGGAAAACCCGGCGCTGACCGAATTGGAATTGTATCAAAGAATCCCGGACTAGGTTTTTTCCTAGTGCTTCGTGTTGTTCCATCGCTTAACCTCTATCTCGTATTGCCGCACAAATAGTCCGGTTTTTTGGCCCCGCGGGGGAGGCGGGCGAGTTGTTATTGCGGTCACGGATATCCAGCAGCCAATCGGGCCCGATGTTCATTAATTGGACCCGATAGGCGCCTGGAAAGAGAATAGGGATGTGATTTACGGAGCCAGGAAGGCTCCTTTTTTTTGCTGCCGGGGAAAGCAACTCGCTGCTATCGATCGGCGGTATGCTGGCCGCAATCCCGTTTGGCTGCCGGCTATACCTGGTCCGGCTTGTACCAGATGGGCGAGCTCCAGGCGCGTTCGCGGATGGTTGCCGGCGCATGCGTGGTGGGCTCGATGCCCAGGCGCAGCGCGTCATAGGTACTCCAGCGGCAGGTAGGGTTTTGCAGCACGCGCACATAGTAAAATGCCGCCTGGGCTGAATCGAATTGGGGATCGCGCCAGAGAACCTTCAACTCCTCGGCGCCCCTGCCCGGTATGACCTCGCAGTTGGACATATCGACAGCCGCATCGTTGTCCGGGCAACGGCCGCTCTGCGTGTCGGGCTCCAGGCCGTCAGAGCAGGCGATATCAACCACTGTTTCATGACTGTCACCGCCACTGTCCAGCCAACCCTTGACCATCTGTATCCGTTGCAGGGGCGCACTCAGAGGGTCGGCCAGGGCCCATACCATGAAGGTCGGTGCATCGGCAGCATTTTTCCCGCCCAGTTCGCTGCCCATCGGAACGGCGCCGGCATAGGCCGCGGAGACAGGATCGGGGCTTGCCAGGATGTCATCCGCCAGACCCCAGCCGCCGAAGAAACGCAACTGGATCCGGGTACCGCTGGTGCCGTAGGTTTCCCTGGCCTGCATGGCGCTGAACAGGGCGTCCCGGGTGTTCTGGGTCGCCCAGACGGCAGCCAGTCCCCCGGGACTGTAGGCGGCGAGCTGGGAGCGGTGAATACCCATGCCCGGCGCCAGGTGCTGCTGGCGCCGGATGGCGGGGCCGCTGATCGCCGCAGCCATGCCACGGTAGTCCCATTCCTCGGTATCACCGGGATTACTGTTATGGGAGTCGGTTGCGGAGATGAAGCCAATTCTGAATGGGTTTACACCCACCTCCCGTTCCAGCTGCAGACCTCTCTTGAGGCCCTCCCGGGCAAAACCGGTGACAAAGGCGCAGGCGGTTTCCTGCCCTGGCCTGCAGGGGGGAAATACCTGCTCGAATCCGCACTCCTCGTCGGTGGCGTTGGCGCCTAGCGCGCACTCGCTGGCGCCCTTGATCTGGTAGATCTCGGTGAGCGGTTCGTATTTGGCGCGCTTTGCCCAGTCCCGGGGCTGGTAGGCGTAGCCGTAGCGGGTAACCGGTCCATAGGGTAAGCCCCAGGCGCGGTTGGTATTGTGGGGAATGGTGAAGAAATCGCAGCGCTCGCCCTTACAGCTCTCTTCCAGGGCTTGCCACAGATCCAGCTCCGAAGGCGCATCCAGTGCCGACACGGCGAAGTCGGGGAGCCGGTCGCCGCGGAAGTAGACGTTGCGGTGATACTTGCCGTAATCGGGCAGTGGCGGGGAATACTCGTAGGCCTTGATAGCCGTAAAGACGCCCGGTTCGTTATGGCTGTCCGCCAGGGCCATATAGTCGGCCCAGTCTGCCCTGGCGTCGGCCAGGCACTGCTCGACACCCACGGTCTGGCAATAGGGGCTGTTGGCCCGCTCGAGGACTTTACCACCGCCTTCCCCCGCGCCCCGGAGGAATTTGAACGTGGCCATGTTGGGTGTGCGCGTTATCCAGCAGCTGAACTGCAACTTGAGGGGCAGGCCGCGCTCGCCGCAGTGACGGCGTGAACCGAAGCCCTCCGCGTGATCGGTAATGGCGACAAAATCCAGGGGGCGCGACAGCTGCATCAGTTCCAGGCCCTGGCTGACGATCTTGTCGCCCCGGGCGAAGCGATAGGCATCGTCGATGGTCAGGCGGTTGCCAAACAGCACGCTGTCAAAGGACTGTTCCGTGTGCAGGTGCATTTCGCCAAAATAGAGGTTGCGCCGGGGGTTTGGCTGGGGCGCGTTATCGGAAATGCGTACCCGTTCCTGCCGCGGAATGGCGACGGCAGTTTCGTCCTGCAGTGCAAGATCGCGCTCCAGTGCGGTGTCCGTGAAGGGCTCCCGCTGTTGCTGGAACCAGAAGTAGGCAAAGAGGGCGCCGCCGATCGCGACCGCGACAACAAGGCTGGCGAGAACTTTCAGTAGTCTGGTGAACATGGGGCGTCTATACCTCCCATCGGGGCGTCAGCATCGCGCGGTTTGCGCCACTGTACCCCAAAAGACGGAAACCCGGTCACATCGTTGAATCAGTGCCCGTGGGTGCGGGCGGCGCCAGCGGCCGTATAAACAGCGCCTCCGCAGTGGCGGTCACCGTGCCGTTGACGCAAATGTCGCCCCGGACACGGTTTTTCCTGCCGCCCAGCGATTCAACCCGAGCCGACAAGGTCAGCTCCCGGTGCAGGGGCGTTGGCCGGTGGTAGCGCACGCTGAGCGTACCGGTCATTCCCGGTTTTTTTGTGGCAAGTTGCGCCATGCCAAGGAACTGGTCGAAGATCGCCGCCACATAGCCCCCGTGTACGCAGCCCGGGGGGCCTTCATAGGCCTGGCCACAGCGTACCTTTCCGAAAGCCCGGTCGCCCTCTATCCACATATTGAAATCCGGTGCCAGCGGATTGCTGCGCCCGGCCACACCACCCAGTTCATGGCCGACCTCACTGTAGCTGCCGTGGCTGCCATCCATGGCAAACGCTAGCACGCCATGCAGCTGCGCGGTGGATACCAGGACCCCGGTGTGCTTGTCCAGCTCGGTGGCGATTTGCAGCAGTGTCTCGGGGGCCGATGTACAGGTCACCAGTGCCTCGGTCAGTTCCCGGATGGACTGGGCCACCCTGCGCCTGGCCTCCCACTCGCGGGAGTGTGCCGGGCTGACCTCCTGCGAGGCGAATGGATTGAAATCGATCTCATAAAGGGTATCGTTCGACATGGCGTGCTGTTTCCTGGGAGCGGGTTGCCCGAATGATACCCTACCCGCAACGCTCCAAGGGTGGCTGGCGACGGTGTTTCGGCGATCAACCCGGACCTACACCGCTGCGGCCAGGTAACTCGCCTGGCTGATCGCCGCCTTGGCATCAAGTTCGGCAGCTTCATACGCACCGCCCACCAGGCTGACCTGCAGGCCACTGTCCTGTAACTGATCGTAGAGTGTCCGCAGGGGCAACTGTCCAGTGCAGACGATGACAGTCTCGACCGGCAGCAGCTGGGGCCGGCCGTCGATGGCGATATGCAAGCCCTCGTCATCAATCCTGAGGTACTCCACCGCGTTGAGCATCTTCACGTCGCGGCGCGCCAGTGACAGGCGGTGGGTCCAACCGGTGGTCTTGCCCAGGCCGCGACCCACGGGGGTGGACTTGCGTTGCAGCAGGAATACCTCGCGGTCCGCTTTTTCGACGACTGGTACAACCCCGGTCACACCACCGCGGGGGTGGTGTTCAAAATCGATACCCCATTCCCGGGCAAACACCTCGCGGTCCATTGCAGCGGAGGTACCCTTGTGCAGGATCAGCTCCGCCACGTCGAAGCCAATACCCCCGGCACCCATGATGGCGACCTTTTTACCCACGTCCCGGGTGCCTTTTATGGCATCGATGTAGCTGATGACCATCGGGTGATCGATGCCTTCCAGGTCCGGTACCCGCGGCTCGATACCGGTGGCGATCACTATATGGTCGTAGTTTCCTGCCTTCAGCTGGTCGGCTGTCACCCGGGTGTTTAACTGCAGGTCGATCTCCAGCACGTCGATCATGCGCCGGTAATAGCGCAGGGTCTCCTCGAATTCCTCCTTGCCCGGCACGCGTTTGGCCAGGTTGAACTGGCCGCCGACCTCGTCGGCGGAATCGAACAGGCTCACCGCGTGCCCGCGCTGGGCGGCAACAGTGGCATAACCCAGTCCGGCGGGGCCGGCGCCAACCACTGCAATGCGCCTGGGCGCATCGCTTGCAGTGTAATTCAACAGGGTTTCGTGGCAGGCCCGTGGGTTCACCAGGCAACTGACCTCTCGTCCTGTGAAGGTGTGGTCCAGGCAGGCCTGGTTGCAAGCGATGCAGGTGTTGATCTCGTCCTCGCGCCCTTCCAGGGCCTTGAGCACCAGCTCGGGATCGGCCAGCATGGGCCTGGCCATGGACACCAGGTCCGCATCGCCCCGGGCAAGCACTGCTTCTGCCACGTCCGGCATATTGATCCGGTTGCTGGTGATGGTGGGAATGTTCAGTTCCCTGCGCAAGCGGCCGGTGACACCGGTGAACGCTGCCCTGGGCACCCGGGTGGAGATAGTCGGCACCGCCGCCTCGTGCCAGGTGAAGTGGGTGCTGATGATATTTGCCCCTGCCTGCTCCACCGCCTGCCCGAGCTCGACGACCTCGCTCCGGGACATACCGCCTTCGAGCATGTCCATGGCGGCGATGCGGAAGATGACAATGAATTTTTCGCCCACTGCGGCGCGGATACGGCGCACCACCTCCAGTGGAAAGCGCATCCGGTTCTCGTAGCTGCCCCCCCACCGGTCTGTGCGCCGGTTGGTTTTCTCCACCAGGAAAGTGCTGAGCAGGTAGCCGGCGGAGCCGATGATTTCCACGCCATCGTAGCCCGCGTCCCGGGCGCGGCTGGCGCAATTGGCAAAATCCGCCAACTGTTTCTCGATGCCCGCTGCATCCAGCCCGGTCGGGGTGACCGGCGAGATACGCGATTTGACGGCAGAGGGTGCTACTGAGTTGGGTGTGGAGGCCAGCGGCCCGGCGTGCAGGATCTGCAGGCAGATTTTGACGTCGGGGTCTGCCGCGTGCACGGCCCGCGTTACGATCCGGTGCTGTGCGGCTTCCGCCGCGGTAGCCAGCCTGGCGCCGAAGCCACCCTCCTCGTTGGGTGAGATACCCCCGGTGATGATCATGCCCACCCCGCCCCGGGCGCGCTCGGCAAAATAGGCGGCCATCCGTTCGAAACCGTTTTCCGATTCCTCCAGCCCCGTGTGCATGGAGCCCATGATGACCCGGTTCTTGAGCGTGGTGAAACCCAGGTCCAGGGGGGAGAACAGGTGGGGATAACGGTCGCTGCCAATCATTTGCTTTCCTTTGGTGTGCTGAACGTATTGCGGGGGAGAAGGCCTGCTGGAATCAGGGCGAGTCCACCTCGATTTCAACCAGCAGGTCTTCCGCAGCGACCTGCACACCCGCCCCGGCCATGACTTCAAGCACCGTGCCCGCAGCTTCGGCGACGATCTCGTAGTGCATTTTCATCGCTTCCAGAACTGCCAGAGTCTGGCCCGCCTCAACACGGTCACCCGGGGCAACCCTTACTTCCAGCAGCAGGCCGTGCATGGGCGCAGTGACCCTGCCACCGCCGCCGCCTTGCGTCATGGTGCCGTCCAGACGAATGAGGTCGTGATATTCCGCGGCTCTGCCGTCTATCGAGAGGTACAGCTTGCCCGCCCGGGGTGTGTGAAAGCGCGCAGTGTGCTGCACACCGTCGATATTGATGTTTGCCGTACTGTCCTTCGCGGACAACAGGTCGATCACGCAGGCCTTGGCGGCGTCAAAGACCTGGTAGCGGCCACGGCCAAGCGGCATCACCGCCAGGTCGTGTGTCACATCGCCGTGCTCGTAACGCTTGCGGGAGATCAGGGCGCTGGCGCTGGACCAGTCCCGCAGCTGCGGGGCGACCAGCACGCTGCTGCTGCACAGGGCTTCGTGTTCCAGCGCCAGCTCGATCACTGCAGCCACCGCACTGTCGGTGAAGTGCGGCGCGGGGCTGGCGATCTCGCCCTCGGCAAACTGTTCGGCAATAAACGCAGTGGTAGCGCCACCTTCGGCAAAACACGCTTTGCGCAGGCAGGCCACCAGGAAATCACGGTTGTGACGGGGACCGAACAGCACGGTATCCTGCAATGCCTCGATGAGTCGCAGTCGGGCGATTTCCCGGTTGGGACCGCTGGCGATAATCTTGGCGACCATCGGGTCGTAGAATGCGGAGATGTCCTGTCCGGTGGCAATGCCGCTGTCGACGCGGATGCCGGCCCCCTTGGGAGGTGACCACAAATCGACCGGTCCGGATGTGGGCAGGAAATCCTGGGCAGGGTCTTCGGTGTACAGCCTGACCTCGATGGCGTGGCCGCACAGGGTGACATCCTCCTGGCCGAAACCCAGGGGTTCGCCCTGGGCGACCTGCAGTTGTAATGCCACCAGGTCCCTGCCGGTAATCAGTTCGGTAACCGGGTGTTCTACCTGCAGGCGGGTATTCATCTCCAGGAAATAGAACTTGCCGTGCTCATCCAGCAGGAATTCCACGGTGCCTGCGCCGCGGTAGTTGATGCTCTTCGCAGCCGCCACCGCGGCAGTGCCCATCTCGGCCCGCAGGGCGTCGGTCATCACGGGGCAGGGGGCTTCCTCCACGACCTTCTGGTGACGGCGCTGCACCGAGCAGTCCCGCTCTCCCAGGTGTACGGTGTTGCCCTGGCTGTCGGCGAATACCTGGACCTCCACGTGCCGCGGGCGGATGATGGCTTTTTCCAGGATCAGTTCGTCGGAACCAAACGCGGATTTTGCCTCGGCCCGGGCCAGCCGGATGGCGTTGGCCAGGTCCTTGATGTCGTGTACCAGGCGCATGCCGCGGCCACCACCGCCGGCGGCGGCCTTGACCATCAGGGGCGACCCTATGCGTGCGCCCTCGGCAAGCAGGGTATCATCGTCCTGGTCCACACCTTCGTAGCCCGGTACGCAGGGTACGCGCGCGGCGATCATAAGGCGTTTGGCCTCGGCCTTGTTACCCATCAGGTGGATCGCCTCCGGGCTGGGGCCGATAAAGGTCAGTCCGGCCTCCTCGCAGGCGCGGGCAAACCCGGCGTTCTCACTGAGGAAGCCGTAGCCCGGGTGCACGGCGCCGGCGCCGCTGGCCCTGGCCGCGGCCAGGATATTTTCCTGTAACAGGTAGGATTCGTTGACCGGGCCGGGACCGATGCAGATTGCCTCGTCGGCCATCTGTACGTGTGGTGCCCCGGCGTCCGCCTCGGAGTAAACCGCCACGGTGTGGTAGCCCTGGGCCCGGGCGGTACGGATAATCCGGCAGGCGATCTCCCCGCGGTTGGCCACCAGTATGCTGGTAAATCGTGTCATCGATCGTTCTCCACAGTCTCCGGGAATTATTCAGTGGCCCACTTGGGTTTGCGCTTCTCCACGAAGGCGGCCACACCCTCGCGCCCCTCGTCGCCCAGCATGCAGGAGGCGAAGCCGCGGGCGGCAAAATCCAGTGCCTCGGGCCTTGGCCGACGGGTGGTTTCAAATACGATGCCCTTGGTGACCGCGTTGGCGCCGGGCGCGCACAGGGCAATCTGCTCCAGCACCTGGGCACACTTGGCTTCCATATCGGCGGCATCCTCCGCCAGGATATGCCCTATGCCGTACTGCACCGCCTCTTCACCCTCGAAGCGGGCACCGGTGAGCATCAGGCGCCGGGCCTGGGTCAGGCCGACCCGCTCTGTCACAAAAGGCGCGATCTGGGCGGGGGGGATGCCCAGGCTGGTTTCACTGAGACGGAAGCGCGCATCCCGTGTGACGATCGTGACGTCCCCCACGCAGGCCAGTCCCAGGCCGCCGCCGATGGCGGCGCCCTCCACCAGCACAATCACAGCCTGGGGCTGCTCGTTCAGTTTGATCATCAGGTCGCCGAAGCTGCGGTTGCCCCGGGCCACATCTTCCTCGGTCGGCTCGCCGCCCTGCAGGCCGGATTTGAATCCCTTGATGTCGCCGCCGGCGCAAAACAGGCCGCCCTTGCCACGCAGGATGATGGTGCGCAGGCTGCGGTCGTCGCGGGTGGCATCCAGCACCGCGCTGAGTTCGTCCACCATCTCGGCAGACAGGGCATTCCTGGCCTCGGGCCGGTTCAGCCAGACGGTAAGTACGCTGCCCCGCGGTTCCAGGACCAGCGCTGTGGTGTCGGGTAGTGTTGCCATTGATGTGTCTCCAGAAATTTCCTGCTATCGCGGTCTCGCGTCGGCTACATGCGCGCGACGCCAAAGCTGCTGGGTCGCACCACGCGATGGCGGGTTTCCCAGACGGTCTCCAGCAGAAAGCCGAGGGTCTTGCGGGTGTCGCGCGGGTCAATCATGCCATCGTCCATCAGGTGCCCGGATGTGTAGAAAGCGCCGGACTGGCTGTCGAAAATATTGGCCAGGTAGGACTCCTGTTTTGCCAGTGCCTCTTCGTCGGGCGCCTGGCCCATGGCCGCGGCCTTGCCGCGGGCCACCATGGACATGGTCTTGGCGGCCTGCTCGCCGCCCATGACGCCGGTGCGCGCATTGGGGAATGTGTACAGGAAGTCGGGCTCGAAATGCCGGCCACACATACCGTAGTTGCCCGCACCGAAACTGGCGCCGGTCATCAGGGTGATGCGCGGCACTTCCAGGTTGCGTACCGCCTGGATCATTTTCGAGCCGTGCTTGATCATGCCGGCGCGCTCCGACTTTGTGCCCACGATGTAACCGGTGGTGTTTTGCAGGAACAGCATGGGGATATTGGCCTGGTCGCACAGCTGCAGGAACTGGGTGGCCTTGGTCGCGCCCTCCGGGTCGATGGGGCCGTTGTTGCCGATGATGCCGCAGGGCAGGCCGAAGATGTCCGCCTGGATGCACACGGTAGCGGCGCCGTAGCGCGGCTTGAAATCCATGAAGTCTGAGCCGTCCACAACCCGGGCCACCAGCTCGCGCATGTCGTAGGGGTTACGGTAGTCGCAGGGGATCACACCCGCCAGTTCGTCCGCATCATAGACCGGCTCCCTGTAGCTGCGGCGGTTGGGTGTGGCGCAGTCCTTGTTCCACTGCAGGCGATGCAGCAGTTCGCGGCACATCTGCACCGCCTGGCCGTCGTTTTCCGCCAGGTATTCCGCCAGGCCGGAGACGGTGGCATGCATTTCGGCGCCGCCCAGTTCCTCCTCGGTGGCGATCTCCCCGGTGGCGGCCTTGAGCAGGGGCGGCCCCGCGAGGAAGGCGCGACCGTTGCCCTTGACCGCGATCACGTAGTCGCTGAGTCCCGGCATGTAGGCACCACCGGCGGTGGAGGAGCCGTGCAGGATGGAGATGACCGGTATACCGGCTTTGCTGAGCCTGGCCAGGTTACCAAACAGGGCTCCCCCCTGGGAAAACCCCTCCACGGTGTAGTTGAGCAGGTCGCCACCCGCACTCTCCACCAGGTGTACAAAGGGCAGTTTCTGCTGCAGGGCGATCTCTTCCGCCCGCAGTATCCGGTAGGCGCCGGCATTGGTCAGGGAGCCCGCCTGGATGCCGCTGTCATCCACCACCACCACGCAGCGCACCCCGCTGATAAAGCCGATGCCGGCGATGATCGTGCTGCCGGGGATCGACTTTTCCGGGTCCTTGTTATCCAGCAGGTAGCCGGCGATGTTGCCGATGGCCATTAAGGGCATGCCCGGGTCCAGCAGGCGGGCCAGGCGTTCCCGCGGGGTCAGTTGGCCGCGCTCCTCGAAGCGGGGTTTGCGCTTTTCGGAGATCATCGCCCCGCGGGTATTGAGCCGTTGCAGGTGGTCGATATGGGCGAGCATGTCCTCGCGATTCTTGCGAAAGGCGTCTGAGTTCGGGTTGATCCTGGAAGTGAAAACGGTCATGGGAGCTTCTCCGCGATGGTGGCCGGAACCGGGATGGGGCAGGACAGCAACAACTGGGCATAGCCCTTGGCCTGTGGATCGTTGCGGATGCTGGCCACGCCGCCCCCGCCCAGTACATCGTGCAGCAGGAAATTAATGGCGTTGGAGCCGGGCAGCAGGAAGCGTTCCACC
>JAHEBM010000003.1:7243-111083 GCA_024642245.1 Haliea sp. | reverse complement strand
GCCTGTTCGGCGCCGGCAAGGACGAGATCAAGCCCTTCACCGGCACCAATAACGCCAACTTCAATCGCCTGCAGAACCTGCCCTATCCCAGCTGCGTCGCGATCAACGGCGCCGCCATGGGAGGCGGCCTCGAAATCTGCCTGGCTTGCGACTTCCGGGTTATGAGCAGCGCCGCGGTCATCGGCCTGCCGGAAACCAAGCTCGGCATCCTGCCCGGCTGGGGCGGCACCGTGCGCCTGCCCCGCATACTGGGTGTGGACGAGGCGATCATGTGGATTGCCACCGGCGCGGAAAAGCGCGCCGACGAGGCCCTCAAGACCGGCGCGGTCGATGCCGTGGCCGGCCCGGAGCAATTGCGCGAGGTTGCCCTTGCGACCCTGCAGGGCGGTGTCGACGGCAAACTGAACTACCAGCAGCGTCGCCACGCCAAGAGCAGCCCACTGCCCCTGAACGAGACCGAGGCCATGATGGCCTTCTTCACCATCAAGTCGATGGTAGCAGGGCAGGCAGGCAAGAATTACCCGGCGCCGATCAAGGCCGTGGACGTTATCGAGAAGGCCAGGGGCATGGGTCTCGAGGCCGCGCTGGACGTGGAAGCCGATGGCTTTGCCGAACTGGCGACCACCCCCGTGGCTGCCGCCCTGGTCGGCGTATTCCTCTCCGACCAGTTGCTGGCCAAGAAGGCCCGCGGCTGGGAAAAGAAGGCGGACAAGAAAATCGAGCGCGCCGCCGTGCTGGGCGCCGGCATCATGGGTGGCGGCATCGCCTACCAGTCGTCCCTGAAGGGCGTGCCCATCAAGATGAAGGACATTGCGCAGGCCGGGCTGGACCTGGGCCTGAACGAGGCCAACAAGCTGCTGGCCAAGCGGGTCTCCCGCGGCCGCATGACCCCGGAGAAAATGGGCGAGGTATTGAACAATATCGAGCCGACCCTGAGCTACGAGGGGTTCGACAGTGTCGATATCGTGGTTGAGGCGGTAGTGGAAAACCCCAAGGTCAAGCACGCGGTATTGGCGGAAACCGAAAAGCACATCCGCGAGGATGCGATTCTGGCGTCAAATACCTCAACCATTTCGATCACTTATCTTGCCCAGGCCCTGCAGCGCCCGGAAAACTTCTGCGGCATGCACTTCTTCAACCCGGTGCACGCCATGCCCCTGGTGGAAGTGATCCGCGGGGAAAAGAGCTCGGACGAGGCCATTGCCCGCACGGTGGCCTATGCCAACCGCATGGGCAAGAAGGCGGTGGTGGTAAAGGATTGCCCCGGCTTCCTGGTCAACCGCGTCCTGTTTCCCTACTTTGACGGCTTCTCCAAGCTGGTCCGCGACGGCGCTGACTTCCAGGCTGTCGACAAGGTGATGGAGCGCTGGGGCTGGCCGATGGGTCCGGCCTACCTGCTGGACGTGGTCGGCATCGACACCGGTGCCCATGCCGGCCAGGTCATGGCCGAGGGCTTCCCCGACCGCATGACACTGGACTTCAAAACTGCCACCGAGGTGATGTTCGAGAACGGGCGCTACGGCCAGAAGAACGGCAAGGGCTTTTACGAATACATCGAGGACAAGCGCGGCAAACCGAAGAAGACCGTGTCGGAAGAGGCCTACAAGCTGCTTGCGCCAGTCGCTGCCCAGCGGGTGGAATTCGACCGCGAGGACATCATCGCGCGCATGATGCTGCCCATGGCAACCGAGATGGCGCGCTGCCTGGAAGACGGCATCGTCGGCACCCCGGCGGAGGCCGACCTGGCCCTGTTGTACGGCATCGGCTTCCCACCCTTCCGCGGTGGTATTTTCCGCTGGATGGACACCGTTGGCCTGGCACATATTGCCGAGGCCTCGAAAAAGTTTGCCCACCTGGGCAAGACTTACGAGCTGACCGAAGGCATGCAGGCAAAACTGGCTGCCGGCGAAACCTACTACTAACAACGGGCGAAAAAGGAGAAATACTGTGAGTTTGAATCCGAGAGACGCAGTGATAGTCGATTACGCCCGCAGTGCCATGGGGCGTTCCAAGAATGGTTGCTTCCGCAACGTGCGCTCCGACGACCTGTCGGTGGGTGTCATCAAGGGGCTGTTGGCGCGCAACACGGCACTGGACCCCGCCGAGATCGACGACCTGATCTGGGGCTGCGTGCTGCAGCGCGGCGAGCAGGGCATGAACCTGGGCCGCGCACTGATCCTGGCGGCGCAGCTGCCCTTCACCATCCCCGGGCAGACGGTGAACCGCCTGTGCGGGTCCTCCATGTCCGCCCTGCATACCGCGGCGGCCAATATCATGGCCGGTGTGGGTGATGTCTACCTGGTGGGCGGCGTGGAGCACCTGGGCCACCTGCCGATGATGGAAAGCGTGGACCCGAATCCCCGCATGGGCCTCAACGTGGCGAAGGCCGCGGGCATGATGGGCATGACCGCCGAGTACCTGGCACTGCTCCACGGCATCGGCCGGGAACAGCAGGATAAACTGGGCCTGCGCTCCCACCAGCTGGCCCACAAGGCCACGGTGGAAGGCAAGTTTGCGCGGGAAATCATCCCCATCGAGGGGCATGACGAAAGCGGCGCGCTGGTGCTGGTGGAGCATGACGAAACCATCCGCCCGGAAACCACACTGGAAGGGCTCGCGTCCCTGCCGCCTGCCTTTAACCCCCAGGGCGGTACCGTCACCGCCGGCACCTCGTCGCAAATCTCCGATGGCGCCTCCGCCATGCTGGTCATGTCTGCCGAGAAGGCACAGGCGCTTGGCCTGACGCCGATCGCGCGGATCAAGGGTATGACCCTGGCCGGTGTCGACCCCTCCATCATGGGCTACGGCCCGGTGCCCTCCACCAGGAAGGCACTGAAGAAGCTGGGGCTGACCATAAAGGACATCGAGATGGTGGAGTTGAACGAGGCATTTGCCGCCCAGGCCCTGCCGGTACTGAAGGACCTGGAACTGCTGGACGATATGGAAGAGAAGGTGAATGTGCACGGCGGCGCCATCGCGCTGGGTCACCCTTTCGGCTGCTCCGGCACCCGTATCACCGGTTCCCTGCTCACCGTAATGCAGGACCGCGACCTCACCCTGGGCGTGTCCACCATGTGTATCGGCCTGGGCCAGGGCATCACCACCGTGGTCGAGCGCGTCTAGGCGCTTTCTGGCGGAACATGCCGGCGGCGGGCGACTCAGTCCCCGCTGCCGGTTTCCCCGGACAACAGTTCGTCCATTTTCAGCAAAGCCTGCTCCAGCGCACCGCTGGCAAGACCCATACCGCGAAAATACTCCTGCGCCATTGGCGCTATGCCACAACGGCCCGGCAGGGCCTGCTCTTCCTCGAGCAGGCGGTACAGAGCGGGCAGGAAGATGAACTGCAACCACTGGGGCAGGGTCAGCGTGTCGATACTGAAAGGCTGCTCCGAGGCCAGCGCTTCCGGTGGCGGCGGCAGCCTCTCCCACAGGCCCAGTTTGCGCAGCTCGGCCTCGATATCGATCAGCAGTTCGGCGATTACGGTAGTCATGTCAGCTGTCAGCCAGCTCGCGCCTGAAGGGTGGCAGTGAGTCGAGTATCGCCCGGCCATAGCGCCGGGTCAGGATACGCCGGTCCATCAGGGTCACCCTGCCCGTATCCAGCTCGGTGCGCAACAGGCGACCACTGGCCTGTACCAGCCGCAGGGCGGCGTCGGGTACGCTGATTTCCATAAACGCGTTGCGACCCTGGGCCTCCACCCACTCCGCCAGGGCGGCCTCCAGCGGGCTGTCGGGAACCGCAAAGGGTATTTTCGCGATCACCACGTGACGACAGTAGTCCCCGGGCAGGTCAACGCCCTCGGCAAAACTGGCCAGGCCAAAAATGACGCTGCCCCGGCCACAGTCAATGGCCTCGCGGTGGCGCCTGAGGATCTCCTGCTTGCTGTAATCGCCCTGCATGAGCACCAGCTCGCGCAGCCCGGCATCGACATCCTGGAACACCTCCAGCATCTGGCGCCGGGAGGAAAACAGCACCAGGCTGCCCTCGCGCATATCCAGCAGCCGCGGCAGCTGCTCTACCAGTGCCCGGGTATGGGCCTGGGCGTCCCCGGGATCACAGTCCATCGATGGCACGCAAAACACGGCATTGGCGTAGTTGAAGGGGCTCTGCACGATCTTGTAATTCGCCTCCCTCGGCGCCCCGGAATGCAGGATGAAACGCTCAAAGGAATTAAGGGCGGTCATGGTGGCCGAGGTAACAATGACACCCGCCGCCCGGGACCACAGGTATTCCTGCAGGATATCCGCCGCCAGTATGGGGCTGCAGCGCAGGTCGAACCCAAACTGGCCGTTACTGTTAAGCCAGGTGATCCAGCGCGCCTTCGGCGGCACCTCGCCCTCCCCCGTCACCGCATACTCCTGCCAGAGGCCAAGGGCACCCTCGGCACGACCCAGCAGGCCCCCGAGGTTGATATGCCAGGTTTCAATAGTCGCCTTGTCCAGGGAGGCGAAGTCGTCTTCCAGCGCCTCCTCGAGCAGGGCCTCCATCCGGGCCAGGTCCTGGGCGAGCTGCTGGAACTGCCCGGCGAGGGTGGTGGCGATGGGAATCAGGCTGGGCGGGACCCTGCCGTGCTCCAGGCGCATCTGCTGGTCCTCGCGCCGATCATCGGCCTCGTGATCCTCGAACAATGCCGCCACAGCCTGCTCGGCCACCTGCAGGCTCGCCGCAGTCTCGTCCATCATCGCCGGCAGGCGTTGCAGGGGGCGCTGCAGCGCCTCCAGCGGCGCCAGGGCCGGCGCCGCCTGGGCCAGTAATTTCCTGCTCTCCTGCAGCCACTGGACCGTCGTGTGCAGGCGACAGAAACTGGAAAAATGGGAAAGGGCCTTGTCAGGGAGATGGTGGCCCTCGTCAAACACGTAAATGCTGTCTTCCGGCGCGGACAGGATCGCGCCACCTCCCAGGGCGAGATCGGACAGCGTCAGGTCGTGGTTGGTAACGATGATATCCGCGCTCTGCAATGCATCCCGGGCCTGGAAAAAACTGCACTGGCCGATATTGGGGCAGCGCCGACCACTGCACTGGCTGTGGTCGGTAGTGACGCCGTACCAGACCTCCTCTGCAATGCTCTCGGGCCAGTTATCCCGATCCCCGTCCCACTGGCCCTTCCCAAGGGCATCGACCATAGCGGTATACACGGGCAGCGCCTCGGCCGTGACCGGCTGACCAACATCGTCCGGGTAGAGCGGCAGCAACTCGCCAGCCCCCTGGCCCTGGCCGAACACCCGGTCCAGCTTGGACAGGCAGACGTAGCGCCGCCGACCCTTGGCAAGGGCAAAGCTGAAATCCAGCCCGCTGTGGCGCCGGATGTCCGGCAGGTCCTTGTTGACGAACTGCTCCTGCAGCGCAATGGTCGCGGTGGCTACCACCAGCCGCTTGTTCAATGCCCGGGCCACCGGGATCGCCGCCACGGCGTAAGCGATCGTCTTGCCGGTGCCGGTGCCGGCTTCAATGACGCACACAGCGGGCAACTTCGATGACGCCTCCCCCGGGCCGGGGATACGGGCCAGGGTATTGGCGATTTCCGCAATCATCTGGCGCTGGCCCCAACGCGGTGTCAGTGACTTGCCTTCTATGATGGCGCTGTAGGCCTCGCGGATGGCGGCCTTGAGGTCTTCGCTCAGCAAGGTGCCGGCGCACCTGACCTGATTGCGAGCTTGCTCACCACCGCGTTGGCATAAATGGCCAGGGCATAGGGTCGATGCGCTTCCGGCAGGGCGGCGATGCGCTGTTCGAACTGTTCACGGCTGCAATCCCCGGGTTCGGCCGTCAGGGTTTGCGGCAACGGCGGTGCCTCGGGGTTCAGCATCTGGTAAGCGTAAATATTTGTGGGGTGCAGGCAATAGCTGGAGATGACCTGCCGGTCGATCTCGGCGGCGACTGCATCGGGACCGGCAAAGCCCGCGCCCAGGGGCGTCCCGAAGGAGACGTGGACCCGACCCTTCTCGCCGGCAATACCGCGGCCGATGGAAGCCACGTCCTCCTGTTCTCCCTTCTGGTAGGCACCCTGGCTGGCACGCTGGTACAGCTCGTTGGCCTTGAGCGCGTCACAGGGATCGAGTTCATAGGAAATGGCAACAGGTACGATGGCCAGGCTGGCAATATGCGCGTCAAATTCCTGGGAGGCCTTGTCGCGGCTCATGGACAGCATCTTGATTACCACCGGTTCAGTGCGGTCCACGCCGTTCTTGGCCCGCCCCTCCCGCTGGGCAATCCACACCGGCACCTGCTCCTCGAGCAGGGAGTGCTGTATATAGTTAGCCAGGTTTTTCGAGGCCGCCAGCAATTCACGCGGGCCACTGACAGAGCGGTTTACGATAAAGCTCTTGTTCAGCCGCATGAGGTCGGACACCCAGGGCTTGGTAAGCAGGTTATCGCCAATGGCGATCCGCACAGTCTGGTACCGGGACCGATGCAGGGCATAATTGATAAACGCGGGATCCATGGCGATATCCCGGTGATTACTCATGTAGAGGTATGGCCTGGCCGGATCCAGCGCCTCGAGTCCTGACACACTGAAACCGCCGGTTGTATCCTCTATCATGCGATCCATATAGCGCTTGATGATCGCCTGCATCGCACCGACATCCGCCACACCCCGCACTTCTCGCGCCAGGGCGTACCGCACCAGGGGCCGCACCAGTGCCGGCGCCAGGCTGGCCAGCCTGCCGAGGCGAAAGCCGGCGAGCGTGTCCAGGAACTCCGGGTCACTGAGCAATCGCGCCAGAACCCCGGCCACTTCCTCGTCACGATAGGGCCGGATTTCGGCAAATGGATCGTCCAAGCGGGATAACCTCAAACGGAAAGCGGCACACGATACCCAAATTCCGGGCCGTAGTCATCCGTGCGCACTGCTGGAAGCCGCGGGTAACAAATGCTGGTGGCCGGCACTGACGCCGAAGCGGCTTTCTGCTAATCTGCTGCCGCCTGACAACATACCGGAGGAAATATGGAAGCCATTAGCGCGTTGTTGATGACATTTGGTGTGGCTGCCCTGCTCGCGAGCTGGGTATTACTGCTTATCGTGTCATGGAAAGACGATTATGCATGGGGCCTGTGCACCCTGTTGCTCCCCCCACTGTCCTATCTTTACTCGCTGGCGCGCCTGGACAAGGCCGGGCAGGCCCTGTTGCTGGCGGCCGCCGGTTGGATCCTGATCTGGCTGGCCTGATCCCGGCCAGCTCAACCCCCTTTTGAAAAAAATTTATTCAAAATCAGATAGTTAGATTATTTTCGCACCGCTGGCGTGAAAAAAGTGTTACAAATATTCCCAAATAGTTGCAGATCCGTAACGGATTTTGAGCGTATACACCTATACTGGTATGCGTCACCGGCCCCCGGATCACCGGCCCGGGCGATCCCAGCTCCCTGTGACTGACTGAGGAACACCCCATGACACGCGCGCGTAGGATAACCGCGGCAAGCCTGTTGTTGCTGTGCAGTGCCGCCCAGGCCGCCAAACCAACCAGTATCGCCTTCATATCCAATGCCGAGACCAGCGACGGCAAGCCCTACGCTCAATACACGGTTAAATGCAATGACGGCAGGAGCGTGCCACTGACCGCGTGGGACGGCCACCGCAAGTGGTGCGTGGGTGAAACTGGCAATACCAGCTGCAATAAGCAGCAGATAAGCGCCGCCAAATCCGCCTGCCTGGAATCCTGAGCGAGCACGAGCGAACCACCGCAACACCGCCGCCCCGGGAGCCTCACTCCAGGTAGCGCGCCCGCAGTTCCGCCTGCTCGGCGGGACCAACCCCCAGCGCCTGTGCCAGGTACTCCTGGGTGGAGCCGTAATTTTCCGCTATGTGCCGCAGGGCCATAGCCAGGTAATCCTCGTGTACCTCCAGCATCGGCAGGATGGCCTCCGCGGCCATATGCTCCAGCTGGTATTTATTGCGCAGGCGGTCCAGCTCCCGCTCCGGCTTGAAATAACGCGAGGTCAGCAGGTAGTCCCGCATGACCACCTCCCGGGGCACCCCCAATGCCAGCAGGATAATCGCCGCGGCAAAGCCGGTGCGGTCCTTGCCCGCCGCGCAGTGCACCAGGAAACGGGCGTGGGGCGCCGCCAGGATCTCGCTGAACATCCGGCCGTAGGTTTCAGCCTGGGGTCCGGCGAAGTCCCGGTTGATTTCCAGCATGAAATCGAACATGGCGTCGGGTTTTTCCGAGTGCTGGCCCGCTTCCTCGAAGAAACGGGAATTGCTCCCGGGGATAATGGGCAGGCTGACCACCCGCGGGCGGGACTGCTGCGGCAGCCGGCTCAAGTCGCTCTCCTGCTCCTCGACCCGGCGAAAATCGAATACCAGGTCCAGCCTCAGGCTGGCCAGCAGCTCGACGTCCTGCTCGCTCAACGCCGACAGCTGGCCCGAACGGAACAGGAAGCCCCACTTCACCTGGCGCCCGTCCCCGGTCCGGTAGCCGCCAAAATCGCGGAAGTTGGGCGCCCCGTCCATACCCAGGCGGCGCTCGGTCGCCAGCACCTCGTTACCATGCTGGTCCCGCAACCGGAAAAAGTGACGGCGGGCGGGTGGCAGCCCCACCAGGCGCGCGCCCGGTACCGGCTGCTGTAAATAGTGAAGCTGCAGCCTGCCGTCTCCCCCCAGGGGTTCCACCGTCACCCTGGTGCCGGGATCTGTCACCTGCCACTCGATATGGTAATCGCCGTCCGGCTCCCGCCAGATATGAACTGTGTCGGATATCAGCATAATTTCTATGAATTCCTTTATGGTGCCGCGCAGGGGCGGGCGCCCATTCTACGCGCCCCGGTATTCGAATACTGCCCGCAGCAGGCTTTTGATGAGATTCAGCTGATTCTCCAGGGCAGACTCACTGAAAGGGTCCTGTCCCAGTAAATCCCGGTACATGGGCGCCATGGTGACGTAGGACATGACCAGGTTATTGAACGCCATCACTGCCCAGGGCTGCAGACCGGAATCCTTGAACAGCGTTATGGCGTCACCCTCTATGGTGGCGTCCGGCTGGAACATGGGCCGGAAAAGGCGGTCTATCAGCTCGTTGGTATGCGGCCCACCCGACAGGGCTGCGTGTTGTAGCAGGCGCGCGAGGTTCGGGTTGGCGTGATGCTGGCGCACGATTGTTTCCAGCCACAGGAAAACACGGTCGTAGGTCACAGGGGCCTTGCCCAGCTCCTCCAACGGGGCCGAAAAGTCCTGTAGCAGCCGCTCCAGCACCGCCTCGTACAAGGCTTCCTTGTTCCTGAAGTGGTTGTAGAGGCTGGGCGTGCGGATGCCCACCCGGTCGGCCACATCTCCCAATGACGTGGCGCTGTATCCTTTCCCGGCGAACAGGTCCTCTGCCGCATCGAGAATCCTCTCGGCGGTGGTCGGGGGCTGGCCGCTGGCTGCTATGTGAGTTTCCATGCCGCGCTACTGATCCCTGGAACCTGCCTGGACAAATAACTAATAGCCATTAGTGTATCCCACGGGACCGTCCCGCTTAAACCTCGATAAGGACCAATTCCCGCGACACAGCCCCACCCCGCCGCCACTGCCCGGCCGCCCGCGGCGGCTCTGCGTGCCGGTTGACAAGGCATGGCCGAATGTGAATAATCTCGCCTCCTGATTTTTTGACCCCCTATTGAGGTAGTAAACAGTGGCAAATTCACCACAAGCAAAGAAGCGCGCGCGCCAGGCGGAGAAACGCCGCAATCACAACGCCAGCCTGCGTTCCATGGTTCGCACCATGATCAAGAAAGTTAATGCCGCCATCAGTACTGGTGACGCAGCGGCAGCCAAGGCCGCCTATGACAGCGCGGTACCCGTCATTGACCGCATGGCGGACAAGGGCATTATTCACAAGAACAAGGCCTCCCGTCACAAGAGCCGCCTGAATACGCAGGTCAAGGCACTGGCCGCCTGAGGCTTGCACCCAGCCAAACACGAAAAAGCCGGCTTCGAAGCCGGCTTTTTTTTGGCTGGAAAAACCCCGCCCGCCTGCAGGGCGCCCCGAATGGGGCGAGCACTCTCCCGCGTCGACTGGCGCCAGCGCTGTCAGTTTCCCCTGCTCAGGCCGCGTTGCTCGCGCTAGCCGCCTCCTGCTTTTCATGTTCCGCCGCGAACGCCGCGAGCATGCTCTGCTCGTGCGACTGGGCTTCCTGGGTATCCAGCGGGCGCTCGAGGGCGGACCAGTCGATATCGCCGTCAGTCGCCAGGTTCTCGTAATCAAGAATACCCAACTCCTCGAATTTCGGCCGAATTTTATCGGTCAGCAAGCCAATCCGCTTGAGATTCGGGATGACACGCTGGAACAGCAGGTTGCGGAAGGTAGACATGACGAACCCTTCGAGCACCTGCTTGCGGGCCTCTTCCACATCCCAGCCAAAGTGGCGAAACACGTCCGTGGCCACGAGACGCTCACGGCTGACCACACAGGCCTCGTAGGCAAATAACGCACGCTCCTCCCGCTCCTCGTCGGTCAGGGTCTTGACGAACTCCTCGAGGTAGTTGACGCCGAAAGTGACGTGGCGAGCCTCGTCACGGGTGACCAGGTAAACCACGTCCTTGAGCACCGGATCAGGGGTGGTCTCGCGCGTGGTATTGAACGCGGACAGGGCCAGGCCCTCGATCACGATCTGCATCCCTATAAACTTCATGTCCCAGCGCTCATCGGTGAGGATCTTGTCGATGATGCTCTTCAGGTAGGTATTGATGGGGTACATCATGCCGATGCGCTGTTGCAGGTACTTGTTGAACACCTCTACATGGCGGGCCTCGTCAAAAGTCTGCGATGCGGCGTACAGCTTCGCATTCAACGTCGGTGCGCAGGAGCAAAGCTGGGACGCCACCAGCAGGGCGCCTTGCTCCCCGTGCAGGAACTGGGACAGGCTCCAGGAATTCATGTGCAGCCAGAATTCCGCCTGGGTTTCCTCGTCCATCGCCAGGTAGGGCCCGTACTCGTGGAGGTTCATCATCTCGGGCATACGCTGCTCATCGGGCCACGGCCGATCCCAGTTGATATCCATCTCGGGATCCCAGTTGAGCTGCTTGCCCAGGTCGTACAGCTTCTTGATGCGGTCGTCCTGCACCTGGTAGTCCCAGTTGTAAGAGCCACTGAGCGGGGTCTGGAAAATCTCGGCAATATGGTCGACATCGGCGCTGGTCAGCAGATCTTCCAGATCGGGGTTTTCCCTGGGATAGTCGGCGCCGGCAAATTGCTGGATCTTGCGGGGGGTACTTTCGGTCCACTTTACTTTCATCAGGACAACTCCACTGTTATTCGTTGAGTGCTGACTATGGTAGATGACGTCAAGGGCAACAAGGTAAAGTGTTGTCAATTTCAGGTCATTTGTGGCCAAATAGTGCGATGGTCAAAACCAGCACCCCAGCACAGTACGTTCTTATCCTGGTCGATATGGTCGAGAACCAGGGCTGTGACCGCAGCGCCCTGCTGGCGGGCACAAGCCTGGGGAAGACCGGCATGGCCAATATTGGTGCCAGGGTCAGCGACCGGGATTTCGCCATCCTCGCAGCCAATGCGCTGCGACTGACCGGTGACCCGGCGCTGGGACTTAAACTCGGCCTGCGCCTGAACCTGAGCGCCCATGCCATTCTGGGGCAGGCCTTCATGACCTGTCGCGACCTGGGCCAGGCGCTGGACCTGTTCCTGAAATACTATCACCTGCTGGCACCCGCCCTGCACCTGGACTACCAGGTGGTCGATGAACAGTGCGTACTGACAATCGCGAGCAGCATTGCCGAAATACCATTGGATTTTGGCTATGAGCTGATAGCCGGCGCCATGCTGAACACCCTCAGGGGCCTGGTCAATCGCCCCGATATCCAGCTGCGGCTCGAGGTACCCTACCCGGCTCCGGACCACGCTGCTCGTTACCTCGAGGTGTTCGGTCCCAACGTGCAGTTCAATTGTGTCAGCGGGCGCATTGCTTTCCACAGGGACCTGCTGCAAATCCCGCTGCCTTCCTCAAACCCGGCACTGCGCAGCCTCTATGAAAACGAGTGCGCACGGCTACTGGCAGACCTGGAAGAGGAAAATTCCATTGCCGAGCAGACCCTGCGCCTGATGCGCAAGCTGGAGGGCCAGTATCCCAAGATGCCGCAGACGGCCAAAATGCTCAACCTCAGCCCCCGCACCTATCGCCGCCGGCTGGAAAGCGAACACTGTTCCTACCAGCAACTGCTGGACCAGGTCCGCGCGGAGCACGCCACTCGCTACCTGCAGAACACCCGCCTGCCACTGTCGACCATCGCCTACATGATCGGCTGCAATGATGCCTCCAACTTCCGCCGCGCCTACCTCAAGTGGACCGGCCGGTCGCCCGCGGATGTGCGAAATGGCTAGCGCGCTGTCCATCTACCTGGGCAGGGAGGCGGCAGGCAGGATAAGCCAGGAGGGCTGGTCAGCCGAGTTGTTCAGCCTGCTGCTCGGTGCGTCCGGGGGCCCAAAGTGGCTTATCCTGGGGCAGCTGGACCGGCTGCTGTTCGGGGATTTTTTGCAGCGCAGCGAGGGCATCCTGTCCACACTCGGGTCCTCGATCGGCTGCTGGCGACATGCCTGCCTCGCGATGCAGGATCCCGTCAAAGCCATCGAGCGGTTCGAGGCAGCTTACCTCAGCCAGCACTACGCGGCCAAACCCACGACGGCCGAGGTTAGCCAGGCCAGCCTGGCCATACTGCAGCAGCTCCTTGGGGACACCGGCGCAACCCGGCTGGTGAATCACCCCCGCATCCGCAGCCACATCGTCACCGCCAGGGGGCGCGGACCGACGGCTGCGTCCTCGACCCCCGCGCTGGCAACCGGAATGGGTGCGGCCGCACTGGGAAACACCGTCAGCCGACACCTGCTCAGCCACCTCTTCCAGCGGGTGGTGTTTCACTCGGGCGCCCAACCAAACCCCGGCCTGGCACTGGACGATTTCAACACGCGCTACTGCCAGCTGCAGGCCGACAACGTGCAGCCGGCACTGCACGCCAGCGGTGCCATACCGTTTGTATTGACCGGCGAACGCGATATCAGCGGCGCGCCTGCGGGGCACTACTGGGACGGCGGTATCATCGACTACCATTTCGACCTGCGGCAGTATCATGGACAGGGCCTCGTGCTGTATCCCCATTTCAGTGCCAGCCTGGCACCGGGCTGGTTTGACAAGTTCCTGCCCTGGCGCAGGGCCGCGATTCACGACATCGGGAAACTGGTCCTGTTGTGCCCGAGCCCGGAGTTCATCGCCGACCTGCCGCTGGGCAAGATCCCCGACCGCTCGGATTTCAGCAGGCTGCCCGATGACAAGCGGATACGGTACTGGGAACAATGCATCGAGCAGAGCAAGGCGCTGGCGCAGGAGTTCGGGGAATTAATCCAGGGCAGCGACCCGTTGCGCGGCGCCACGCTACTGGGGTGATCAGCTTACATAGGTATCGAGGTAACGCTGCACCTCGCTGCGCAGCACGGGCTCAAACATCGAGGCCAGCAAGCCGAGCCTGACCGACACATCGATCATGCCGTCATGAAAGGACATCTGCCCGTTGACCCCGGCGCCGGTGATGTTCACAGTGTCTCCGTTCCAGCGGGAGCGCACCCCGTGCTCCCGCTCCAGCTCTGCCGCCAGGCCGCGCGCCGCTTCGCGAACCTCTTCCCTGGACATCGTATATGCTTTGGTAAGCCTGAACCCGGCCATGTGCTGTCCTCATTATTTTGACCAAAGTATAGAACAAGCCTCCACGGTAGGCACTAGCGGCGCCAGCTTAAACCATTGCGCAGCCCGCAGGCACCGATCTGGAATCGGCCTGGCTGACCCCCGCGTCAGCCGGCGATAAACTCCCCCGCATACCATTCCAGCATGGCGATTTTTTCCTGCAGCGGCCGGTCCGGCTCCATCTCGTATACGTTGCGAAAGCCGATAATGACATCGGTGACGCCCAGCGCTTCCAGGGCGGCAATACCCTCTTTCGTAAAGGCGTCCTGCCCCGTGGTGAAAATGCGGAAGGGCTTGCCGGCAGTGCCGTACTCCTGCCGGAGCTGGTTGATGCGGCCAATATAGGTACCCAGTTGTTTCATATCGGCACCGGCACACATCCAGCCATCTCCCGCCCGGGCCGCTCGCTTGAGCGCCGGCTCGGCGTGGCCACCAATCAGGATGGGGGTCGGCCGCGACGGCACCGGGCACATCTTGTTGGCCGGCATGTGGTGTATTTCGCCTTCGTAGCCAAAGAACTCCCCTTTTTCCAGCCCCCGGAAAATCTCGATCTGCTCGTCCAGGCGCTGGCCGCGTTTTTCCCAGGGCACATCGCACACCGCGAAATCCTCTTCCCAGGGGCTGATGCCGACACCGAACAGGAAACGATTGCCCGAGAGGACCTGAATGCCCTGCACCTGCTTGGCCACCACGGGAGCCTGGCGCACTGCAAATTTATAGACAAAGGTCGCAAATTCAATGGTCTCGGTCACGGCCGCCATGGCGGCAACCGAGATCAGGCTTTCGACAAAAGGGACGCTCTCGAGGAACTCCCGACTGCCGTCCTTGTTGTACGGGTACTGGGAACTGGCCTCTTGCGGGTAGCAGATGCTGTCGGGCACGCTGATACCGTGAAAGCCGGCGGCCTCGGCTGCCCGCGCCAGCGGCAGGTAATGGTCGGGCTCACACATGCCCACCTGGTAACTGAATCTCATGACTCTCCTCCTGGGTTATTATTTGTGCAGATACTCTACTGCGAAACAGCAGCCCTTGGTACGCAGACAGCAACACAACAGTTCAGCCATGCAGCCACTTGCACACTAATTGGATTACAATGGCGCGCATGGATACTACCCGGGACAACGAAGCAGCAGCAGACGCCGGCGACCGGGCCCGCCGGTTCCTGTTCGAGGCCGCCGATATTCGCGGCGAGAGCGTGCAACTGGACAGCGCATTCACCGAGATCCTCGCCATTCACCAGTACGCTCCCGGGGTAAGCCGGCTTCTGGGCGAAATGCTGGCGGCAGCCGTGCTCCTGCGAAGCAACCTGAAATTTGACGGCAAGCTGGTATTGCAGGCGCGCTCCCAGGGCCAGATCCCACTGCTGATGGCCGAGTGCAGCAGCACCGGGGAGATACGGGGTATCGCCCGTGGCGCCGACCTGGCGACCGCCAGCCACTTTGACCAGTTACTTGGCGACGGATCGCTGGCCATCACCGTCGATCCACGGCAGGGCCAGCGCTACCAGGGTATCGTACCGCTGTCCGGCGACTCCCTGGCCCGCAGCCTGGACACCTATTTCACCCAATCCGAGCAGCTGGGGACGCGGATCTGGCTGGCGGCAGACGGGCAGCGGGCCAGCGGCTTGCTGTTACAGCAGCTGCCGGCTCAACTTACCACTGATCCGGCAGAGCGCGAGCAGCAGTGGCAGCACGTGTGTGCATTGGCCGCTACCGTACAGCCAGGTGAACTGCTGGAACTGGGCACCGAGCAGCTGCTCCATCGCCTGTACCACCAGGATCCGGTGCGCCTGTTCGCTCCCGCAGCGGTCAGGTTTCAGTGCAGTTGTTCCCGGGAACGCACCCTCAGAGCCCTGTCCGCCATCGGCCCATCCGAGCTCGAGGACCTGCTGCAGGAGCTTGGCTGTATTACCATGGATTGCGAATTCTGTAACCAGCAGTATCGCTACGAACGGGAAGACCTGCTGGATGTCCTGGGACCGGGCACACAGACAATCCTGCACTGAGGATAGCTGCTGCGAGGTGCTGGCGGGATGCCGCCATTTAATTTCGCAAAAGCGGGTCATTCTGACATAATCGGCCCCCGAAAATCACCGCGACGACGCCGGCTGTTCCCTGTGGAGAACTTCCGGAAGCCAGGCACAGGACACATCATGACCGTAGAAACCCAGACCGCCCAGGAGTTTACTGACTTGACGGCGTCGCAGCTGGTAGAAGAATCGATCAAACGCGACGAGGGCATACTGGCAGACACCGGAGCCCTGCTGGTGACCACCGGAAAACGCACGGGCCGCTCTCCCGCCGACCGCTTTATCGTCAGGGAACCCAGCACCGAGGACAGCATCGACTGGGGCCCGGTCAACCGCCCCTTTGACAGCGCCCGCTTTGAAGCGCTATGGGATAGGGTGGAGTCCTACCTGGACGCCCGCGACAGTTTTGCATCCGAACTGCACGTGGGAGAGCACAGTGAACACTACCTCCCGGTGCGGATAACCACGGAAACCGCCTGGCAGGCCCTGTTCGGGCGCAATATGTTTATTCGCCCGAAAACCTACAACAGTGGCCGCAAGCCCGAGTGGAATGTACTGAACGTCGCGAGTTTTGTGTGTGAGCCAGAGCGCGACGGCACCCATTCCGACGGGGTGGTCATCATCAACTTTGCCCAGCGCAAGGTGCTCCTGGCAGGCATGAGCTACGCGGGAGAAATGAAAAAAGCCATGTTTTCCGTACAGAATTTCCTGCTCCCGGAAAAAGACGTGATGCCCATGCACTGTAGCGCCAACGTCGGCGAAGCTGGCGACACCACCCTGTTTTTCGGGCTCTCGGGCACCGGCAAAACCACCCTTTCCGCAGACCCGGACCGCTACCTGATCGGCGACGACGAACATGGCTGGACCAGGGGCGCCGTGTTCAACCTGGAAGGCGGCTGCTACGCCAAGACCATCGACCTGAGCCAGCAGAACGAACCGGTCATCTGGGACGCTATCAGCTTCGGTGCCATCATCGAAAACGTGGTGCTGGACAGCGTGCGGCGCGCGGATTACTGCGATACCAGCCTTACGGAGAATGGCCGCTGCTGCTATCCCCTGGAGCACGTGGAAAAACGCACGCAAACCAACGCAGGCGGAGAGCCGGGCTGCGTGATCTTTCTCACCTGCGACGTGAGCGGTGTCCTGCCCCCCATATCCATCCTGTCCAAGGAAGCGGCGGCATTTCATTTCCTCAGCGGCTACACCGCACGGGTCGGCTCCACGGAACTCGGCGCGGAAGCGGGGGTACACCCCACCTTCTCGACCTGCTTCGGCGCCCCTTTTATGCCCCGGCCCGCTTCGGATTACGCGGAGCTGCTAATGAAGCGCATCGAGGACTTTGGCAGCCAGGTCTACCTGGTAAACACAGGCTGGACCGGCGGCTCCGGGGCGCCCGGCGGTACCGGCACCCGCTTTCCTATTCCGGTCACCCGGGCGGTGGTCGCAGCCGCCCAGAGCGGCGCCCTGCTGAACCTGCCGACCGCTCACCTGGATATCCTCAACCTGGACTTTCCCACATCGATTCCAGGCGTGGACGACATCTACATCAACCCCCGCGCCGGCTGGGGAGACGAGGCGGCCTATGACCAGCAGGCAGCCAGGCTGGCGGCCTTGTTCCAGCAAAATATTGCCAACTTCGACGTCTCCACTGCGATCATTGCGGCGGGACCCAGGGCCGGCTGACACGCGGCAAGCCCAGCCGCGGCACCGGCGCAGGCGACGCGCCGACACCTGCCCGCACCAGGCCCAAACCGGGCCAGGGACCAGCGCGCCATGGCATCTTGCAGTGGAACCCTGCCCTGAAAAAAACTGCAACGGAACACCCCGGCGGCTACCGCCCCTGCAGGTAATGCAGGGAGACCGGCAGGGGCCGGCATAAATAGCCCCCTTTCTAGTATGTTTATTCTAATTTATTTCCGTATTCTTGCCTCGAACTGGTGGCGATGCCCCAGCAAATATGACTACCGAGGAGTTGAATCATGGCTGAAGAAGCAAACGTTGCAACCGCACTCAAAGCCGCTGCAAAGCGTAAGCCCGCTGCCAAGCGCAAGCCTGTTACCGCACGCAAGACTGCCGCCAAGCGCAAGCCTGCTGTGAAGAAAACCACCCCTGAATTCGCAAGCAAGGCACAGGAAGCGAGCCGCAATGCTTTCCTGGCCGGCCTGGGCTTCTACGGCAAGGCATTCGACCAGGCCCAGGAGCAATACAACAGCATCCAGGACCAGGTGGAAGATCGTCGCAAGAAAGCTGACAAGCTCTACAAAGAGCTGGTCAAGCGCGGCAAGAAAGTCGAAAAGGACGCCAAGGTTGCCCTCAAGGACATCGAGCTGCCGAAACTGGAGCTGGATAGCCTGACTGACCGCAAGAAGCTGGAAAAGCGGCTCAAGAAAGTGAAGGCTCGCTTTAACGAACTGAAAGGAAATGTAGGTATCAAGACCGCCGCGTAAGCGGATCCCATCCAGGACCACTTGTCCCCGTTCAGGGGATTTTCGGGGGCCACACTGTGGCCCCCTTTTTTTTGCCCGGCAATCTGGTTTAATGGTCGGCCCTGCACAATTCAACACCCACAACGGCTACACCGAGGGCAGACATCATGAGTGATGAAAAAAACAAGGTTACCGACAAGGCCAGCGAAATTGCCAAAAACATCTGGTTGGCAGGCGTCGGCGCCTACGGCAAAGCCGTTGACGAGGCCCAGGGACGACTGGAACGTGCGATGGAGCCACCCAAGCTGTTTCGCGACCTGGTCAAGGCTGGCAGCGCCCTCGAGGAAGATGCCCGCCATGCGCTCGAAGCCAGCAGCTCGGCAAAAAGTTCGGTGGAACAACGTATCAACCGGGTGAGGGAAAACTTCCACATGCAGCGCCCCGCCCGCATTGAGGACATTGCCGCACTGCAAAAAAAGGTGGATCACCTGAGTCGCAAGGTCGACAAACTGGCCAGGGCGCTGGCAGAGCAGGGCCTGAATGCCAAACCCAGCACCAGGAGAGCCGCTGCCAAAAAAACCCCCGCAAAAGCTGCCGGCAGGAAAAAAGCGACCGCGCGAAGCAAAAAAACCTGATAGCAGCAGTCTATGAAAACGAGGGACCGTATTCTGGAGACCAGCCTCGCGCTGTTCAACGGTGAGGGCGAAGCGCACACAACCACCATCGACATTGCCAATGAAATGGATATCAGCCCAGGCAATCTCTACTACCACTTCAAGGGCAAGGACCAGATTATTGCCGAACTCTTCCAGCAGTATGAACTGGCGCTGGGCAGCACGCTCACAGCCCCCATCGAACAACCCCTGAGTGCCGAGCACGGCCCGGTAGAGGATAACTGGTACTACCTCTACGTCGTGATGGAGGAGATGTACCAGTACCGCTTTCTTTACTACAACCTGGACGACATCCTGCAGCGCTACCCGGATATCAGGAAGGGCTTCAAGCGCCTGATCCAGCTTAAGCGGGCGGCACTGTACGCGATCTGCCAGAACCTGCTGCAGCGGGACATCATCGACGCACGCGACCAGCAGTTGCTTGGGCTGGTGGACAACATGACCCTGACCCTGACCTTCTGGTTCAACTACGACCAGCTCCTGCACCAGGACCGGACCCCCGAAATGACGATCCACCAGGGCGTATTACAGTTGCTGACCATGGTAGCCCCCTACCTGGGGGACAATGAGCTGAGCTTCTACCGGGATTGCGAGGGTATTTATACTAATATGCTGGAACAGGCTGAACAGGAAAAGCGCGCTTAGCGGGACCTCAGCAGGATAACGTCCGCCCCGATGATTTCCAGGTCAGCCCCCTGCCCCCGCGCCCACCAGTGCCAGGTCTGCTCACTGAAAAAACACACGTGGGTAGGGTCATTCTTGTAGTGCCAGCCGGCGAACGCCGGCCTGTCCCGCACCAGCTTGGTCATTATCCCCAACCACCCACCGGGAGCGAGCATTGACCAGAGCATTGCCAGCTCATGGCCGGGTCGGTGCAGGTGCTCGACGACCTCGGTTGCGCAGATAAAATCGTACTTCCCCTGCAGGCAGCTCTGGTCGGGCAGATAAAAGCTGTCGTACAGGCTGACCTGGTGTCCCGCGTCGCGCAACAGACAGGCAAGGGCCGGCGCCGGGCCACAGCCGAAATCCAGTCCGCGGGCAGGCGCGCCCAGGCGGGCGGCCAGGGGCTGCGCCAGCCGGGATAAAAATGCCCGGTATCCCTCGTCGTCCACCCGGTTCCTGTGCAGGTCGTATTCGGCCCGCTCTGCCTCGCGGCACAGGTAATAGGCCGGGGGCACAAACACGAGGGCACATTGCCCACAACGCAGGTAGGGCCGGCGTCGGTCCTCGTGAAATGGCTCCGATTCACTTCCGCCGCACAAGGGGCAGTGCAGTACATCATTCATCTGCTATCATTCCCCGTCACCCGACCGATACTATTACCAAGGAGCGTAGCATGACCATTAAAGTAGGCGACAATATCCCCACTTCCAACCTGAAGACCATGGGTGAAAAGGGCCCCACGGATATAAGCACGGACGCGATTTTTGCCGGCAAGAAAGTTCTGTTGTTCGCGGTCCCGGGAGCTTTTACCCCGGGTTGCAGTATGACGCACCTGCCCGGCTACGTGGTCAACGCTGACAAAATCAAGGCCAAAGGTGTCGACACCATTGCCTGCATGTCTGTAAACGATGCCTTTGTCATGGACGCCTGGGGCAAGGCCCAGAATGCCGAGGAACTGATCATGCTGGCGGACGGCAACGGCGATTTCACCGCTGCGCTGGGGCTGGAACTGGACGGCAGGGGGTTCGGCCTCGGCACCCGCAGCCAGCGCTTCGCAATGATTGTGGAAGATGGCAAGGTTACCCACCTGAATGTAGAACCCGGCCCCGGCGTGGACGTCAGCTCCGCCGAGACCATGATGGCGCTGCTGTAACACAGCCGCCGCGCTGGGGCTTACGCCAGCAGCAGGTAGCACACGCTGCTGATCACGGCCACTCCCAGCAGGTTCAGCAATATGCCCTCCCGGGCCATGCGAGCGGTGGTCACCAGGCCGCTCCCGAATACCACCGAGTTGGGCGCGGTGGCCACGGGCAGCATAAAGGCACAGCTGGCGCTCATCGCCGCCGGCACCATGATCAGCTCTGGCGGGATCCCCGCCGCCAGGGCTGCAGCCGCCAGCACCGGCATAAGCAGCGTGGTGCTGGCGGTGTTTGAGGTTGTTTCGGTCATCAGGCTGACTGTCAGGCATATGAGGACGATCAGCGCAAAGGTCGGGATACTCGTCATACCCGAGAGCCACTGTCCCATCAGCGCACTCAGGCCGGAATTGATAAAACCGCTGGCGAGGCAGATCCCGCCGGAAAAAAGCAGCAGCACCCCCCATGGAATCGTGGTTGCCCGCTCCCAGGTAAGCAGCCTCTGCCCCTTCCCATCCGGTACCAGGAACATCACCACCACCGCGAGCAGGGCTACTGATGCGTCGTTGGCCTGGGGCAGGCCAAGCCAGGCGGACCAGCCGCCGAAAGGCTCGCCACGGGTAATCCAGGCCAGGGCGGTCAGGGCAAAGACCACCATCACCCTGCGCTCCTCGGTACGCCACTGCCCGACCTCAGGCAGCTCCACCACGATGGCGCCGCGCAGCTTGCGGGTCAGTATGAGAGCCATGGCGGGCACCATAAGGAACACCACCGGCAGGGCCCAGCCCATCCACTGGGTGAAACCGATCGCTTCCCCCGTGGTCTGCTCATACACCTGCATGAATATCAGGTTGGGAGGTGTGCCTATGGGAGTGCCCAGCCCGCCTACACTCGCGGCATAGGCGATTCCCAGCAGCAAGGGCACGGACAACTCAGCCCTGTGTTCAGTTGCGTCCAGCACCGCGAGCACGACGGGTAGCAACATCAGGGTGGTGGCAGTATTGGAAATCCACATACTCAGCAGCGCCGAGGCAGCCATAAAGCCCATCACCAGGCGCCTGCCGCTACTGGCGCCGAACAGGCGCACCATGCCCATGGCGATACGCCTGTGAGCGCCCGAGTGCTCCATCGCCTTGGACAACAGAAACCCTCCCAGCAGCAGCAGGATCAGGGGAGAGCCATAGGCCTGTCCCACTTCGGCGGGCGTCAGCACACCGAACAGGGGAAGCAGGGCCAGCGGCAACAGCGAGGTCACCGGGATCGGAATCGGCTCGAACACCCACCACAGCACGCACAGGGTTGCAACGAAACCCACCACCGCGGTGTCTTCGCCATAGCCCGCTGAATACAAGGCCGCACCGGCCAGTACCGCGGCCAGCGGCCCTCCCCACAGGGCCAGTTCACGCACTGCCACCATTTCTGCCATTCCCCACTCAACCCGGCGCTGCCCACAGGCCGGCAGCCTCAGAAAGGCTTACATCCTGTCGCAGGCCGACGGCACTGTAAACCCCGCGCCGGCATGCCACGCTGCGCTAGAGTCGGCAGTGCATAAGGATTACACTAGCGGGCATCATGCCGGGACCTCCCTCAATTCTGATCGACCGCTTCGGGCGCCGGGTCGACTATGTTCGCCTGTCGGTGACGGATCGCTGCGATTTCCGCTGCGTCTACTGCATGGCTGAGGAGATGACCTTCGTCCCGAAAGCCCAGGTCTTGACCCTGGAGGAGCATTTCCAGCTTGCGCAGGCATTTACCGGGCTCGGGGTCGGCAAAATTCGTCTCACCGGGGGCGAGCCATTGATTCGCAACGATGTACTGAGCCTGGTTAAACGCCTCGGCCAACTGCCGGCACTGCACCAACTGGTTCTCACCACCAACGGCTCACAGTTGCAGCGAATGGCCCTGAAACTGCGCCAATACGGGGTAAAACGCATCAATATCAGCCTGGACAGCCTGCAGCCCCGCCGCTTTCGCCAGCTCACCCGCCATGGCAACCTGGACCAGGTGCTGGCAGGCATCGAGACGGCCACTGCCGCCGGGTTCGAGCGCATCAGGCTGAACGCCGTGATACTCAAGGGCCGCAACGAGGACGAGGTGCTGGACCTGGTGGACTTCGCCTTCAGGAAAGGCATCGATATCGCCTTTATCGAGGAAATGCCGCTGGGGCGCATCGTGGAACATGACCGGGCCCTGAGTTTCTGCAGCAGCGAGGAGCTGCGCACCCTGATCGCCGGCCGCTACCGCATGCATCCACTGGGAGATCCCGATGCCGACGCGGGCCCCGCCCGGTATTTCAGCCTGCCGGGCAGCACCACCCGGGTCGGCTTTATTTCGCCACACAGCCACAACTTCTGCCACCTGTGCAACCGCGTCCGTGTCACCGCCGAGGGGCGCCTGCTGCTGTGTCTCGGGAACGAGCACTCGGTTGACCTCAGGGCGGTGTTGCGCAGCCCGGGCTATACCCCGGATTTGCTCAAAAGGACCATCGTCGCGGCCATGGCGATCAAGCCCGAACGCCATCACTTCAGCAATGAGGGAGAGGCGGAAATTGTCCGCTTCATGAACACGACCGGCGGATAATATGTACAATGGTCGGCCGCTCCACGAGGTACCCCGGTGCAACTAGACGATTTCCCCCAACTGGGCTCGGTCAAAGAGATCGAGCAGGGCTTTGAGTCCTTCGGTTATATCTGCAGCCCCAAGATAGCCACTGCCGTATTCCTGGCGTTCCAACTGCGCAAACCCATACTGGTGGAGGGCCCGCCCGGTGTAGGCAAGACCGAGCTGGCCAAGACCACTGCACAACTGCTGGATCTCCCGCTGATACGCCTGCAATGCTACGAGGGACTCGATGAAGCCAAGGCCCTGTACGAATGGAAGTACGGCAAGCAGCTGCTCTACACCCAGGTGCTGAAGGAAAAGCTGGGAGACTTGCTGAAAGGGGCGAAGGGGCTTGCCGAATCGGTTGAACGCCTGCACCAGTTCGGTGATATTTTCTACTCGGAAGACTTCCTCGAGCCCAGGCCACTGCTCAAGGCGATGCAGCAGGAACGCGGCGCGATTCTGCTGATCGACGAGATAGACAAATCGGACTACGAATTTGAATCCCTGTTGCTGGAGATATTGTCCGACTACCAGGTATCGATTCCCGAGATAGGCACGATCAAGGCTCGCACCTCGCCAATGGTATTCCTCACCAGCAACAACACACGCGATATATCCGACGCACTCAAGCGCCGCTGCCTGCACCTGTATATTCCCTTTCCGACCGTGGAACTCGAGGAGCGCATCGTCCGCAGCCGCGTGCCGAACGTGGATGCGCAGCTCAGGCACCAACTGGTCGAATTCGTGCATTCACTTCGCCAGCTGGACCTGAAGAAATCCCCGGCAATCTCCGAGACCATCGACTGGGCGCGCAGCCTGCTGCTGCTGCACGCCGACCAGCTCGATGAGGAGCTGGTGCGCAGCACCCTGAATGTACTGCTCAAATTCGAGGACGATATCGAGGCCGCCGACGGCGAACTGCGCTCCATACTGCGGGAAAACCAAGCCACTTAAGATGCCGGCCGTGCTCCCGGCCCACGCGCCAAACGGGCCACGGGTCCGATGTGCCGCCGGGGTGCGGCTGCAAGCCAATCCCATCTGTTATACAGTGACCACAGGTCACTCGAGTGTCAGCAGCATGCAATCGAATCTCGTCAGCTTTATACAAGTACTGCGCACCCATGATGTCAGGGTATCGCCCGCAGAAACCCTCGATGCGATGACCGTGGCAACAACCCTTGGCTATGCCGATCGGCAGCTGCTGCGCGATGGGCTTGCCATGACCCTGGCCAAGACACCTGAGGAGGAGGCCGTATTCCTGGCCTGTTTCGACCGCTACTTTTACCAGCGCCTGTCAGATTTTTCAGGGCAGGACGCGCGGGAAGATGCGGGCACCCAAAGCCCACCCGAGGTCGAGGAACACCCGGGCGAGCCAGGCCGCTCCGACAATGACGCAGCTGAGCTTTCGCCCCTCGCCGCCGCGGGGTCGCAGAGCCCGTCTATACAGGCACTGCTCGATTCCCCGCTGATGCAAAGCCTGGTGAATAATGATCGCAACGAGCTGACCATGGCGATCGGCCGCGCGGCAGAGCAGGTGAACCTGCGGCAAATTCAGCTGTTCACCCAGAAGGGACAGTTCACCCGCAAGATCCTCGATGCGATGGGTGAAGAACAACTGCGCGCCGCTGTCATCGAGCTTGAGCGGCAACAGAGCCCGGCACTGATCGAGCTGCAGCGCTACAGGGATATACTGCGCGAACAGGTGCGCGATGTCGTCGAGCGAGAATACCTGCTGCACGCCGAGGGCAAGACAAAACAGTTCATGGACGACGTCCTGAGCAAAACCAGGCTCAACAATATCGAGTATATCTACCTGCACAAGGTGCACGAGCTGGTGCGCAAAATGGCCAAAAAACTCGCCAGCCGCCACTCCCGCAAGCGCAGGCAACTCAAGCGCGGCCAATTGAACATGGCAAAGACCATGCGCAAGGGGATCCCCAACGACGGAGTCATGTTCAATACTTACTGGCGCCAGATCCGCAAGGAAAAGCCGCAGATTCTTGCCGTGTGCGACGTGAGCGGTTCGGTCGCCGCGTATGCCAAATTCCTGTTGCTGTTCCTGTACAGCCTGCAGGATGTACTGCCCAAGGTGCGCAGTTTTGCGTTTTCGAGCCACCTGGGCGAGGTGAGCAATTACTTCGATGATTACCCGGTGGAAAAAGCCATTGAACTGGTGAACTGGAAGTACGGGGGCGCTACTGACTACGGCAACAGCCTGCAGGATTTCGCCAAACTGGCGCTGGATGACATCAACAGCAACACCACGGTAATCGTCCTGGGGGATGCCCGTAACAACAATGGCGACCCCAGGCTTGATATCATGCAGAGCGTCTACCAGCGCGCGCGCCAGGTTATCTGGCTGAATCCCGAATCCCGCAGGGTCTGGGGCAGCGGCGATTCGGAAATGCTGCGCTACCAGAGCGCCTGTCATTTTAGCGCCGAATGCAATAACCTTAAGCAGCTCGAACGCATCGTCGATCAACTTCTCAAGAGCACCAAGTAATCCCCATGAACTACACCTGCAAGGACTGCAGCTACCGCGGTAAATCAAGTGGTCAGGATGGCGCTTGCCTCGCCTGTGGCTCCTTCAACATCGCCAGGACGCGCAGCCAGGAAGAGAAACCCAGGCCCGGGAAATTGCGCCTCGCCCTGCTGGTTGCTTTATGGGTTTACCTGATCGGCCTGATAATCTGGAAGTTGAACCACTGAAGCTGACAGCTGAACATTTTCCCCTCCCCTGTTCACTGCGCGAGCTGGTGCTGCAACGCTACGCCGAATCGAATTCCATTGCTTCAGATATAGAGCCCATGGAACCGCAGGAGTTGATGGCATATCTGCACGGCACAACCGACCTGGCATTGACCCCCATGCAGTCCATCCTGGCCCAGACCGAGTCGATCGGGGACCCGGCCCTGCCGACAAACGAGCAAATGGCAATACTGGACTGGGTGGGGTCGGCCTTTGACACCTGGGAAGAGCAATTCCCACTGGAACCGGACCTGCTGCAGGAACTGCGCCGTCTGAAACCGCTGGTGGCAGCACTCGCACTGACTGAGCCGGATTTCCTTACCCCCGGCGGCCACCACCTGCACCTGATGCTGGACAGCCTGCAGCTGGCCGCGGTGGGTTGGCAGGCCAGGACCGGCAGGGCCGGGCAGGGCGTGCAAAAGCAGGTGGGCATGGCTGTTGAGGAGGCCCTCAAATGGTTCGAAACACCAGGCTGTGACCTTGATGGGCTGTGTACCAGGGTGGTGGCCGATACGGAGCGGGACCTGGCACGTGCCAGCCGCATGGCCCAGCGTATGGCCGAGGCGGAAACAGGCCGGGTCAAGACCGCCGAAGCAAAACGGGTCGCCGCCGACATGATTAATGAGGCGCTGCAGGAATTTTCCGCCCCGCCGACGATAGGCACGTTTCTCAAGGGCCCCTGGTATGACAGCGCGCAGCTGGTCCTGCTGAAATTCGGCGCAGACTCGGAACAGTGGGCCCATATGAGCGCCGCTACCAGCTCCTTGCTGGACTCAGTGCAAGCCCCCAAGGACGAGGAAGACCCCGGGCGGCGCCAGCACCTGTTTGAAATCGTGACCCAGCTTCCCAGGGAGCTGAGACGCTGGCTGCTCAGCCTGCAGCATGATAGTGATGCCATAGAGAACGCCATGGGCATGGTGGAATATGCGCATATGCAAATCCTTCGGAAGCGACCGCTGGATATGGAGCAAATTCCATTGCTTGGCGTGGCTGGTGCGGGCGGCGCGGGTTCGGCACCCGGTGCGCTGGCATCGGTCCGCGAGGGGCAGTGGTTCAGCGTCGACCTCGGCGATGGTGATCCTGTCAGGGTCCGCCTGGTATTGCAAATGGAGGCTGCCGGTGAGCTGATGTTCGCCAACCTGGCAGGGATCAAGGTGTTACAACAGAGCTACGAGGCGTTTTCGGCTCTGCTCGATAGCGGCAGCGTCACTTCCCTGGACAGCGGCGCCAGTTTCAGCCGCTCGCTGGCCAGTGCTGCGGGTATCAACAACACGGACGAGCTCGACAAGCTGCTCGGGCCCGCGGTATTGCAGGCCCGCCGCGAAGAGGAGGAACGCCAGCGGCTGGAGCAGGAGCAAGCGCGGCTGGAGCGCGAGCGGGAAGAGCAACTCGCCCGCGAGGAGGAAGAAGTCGAGCGCCGCGAACGGGAGAAAGCAGAAGCCGCGCAGCGGGAGGAGCAGCAAACGGAGGCGCAGCAGCAGGCGCTGGAGGAGCGAGAGGCCAGGGAACTGCAGCAGGAATGGGATGACGCCCACCGGCGCCAAAGGGAGCAACAGGACGCCGTGCGCCCGGGGCAGTCCGCAGCACCGGGCGGCCAGCAGCCACCGCCGCAAAGTGCGGCCAGTGCCGAGCCGGATACCCACATGCAGCACAGGCCGGCCGATCCGACCCTGGAGGGCTTTGCGGCCCGGGCCAGTGATCCCCCAGCAGCGGCTCTTCCAATGGGCGCCTGGCTGGGGTTTCACGATGGCGACACTCCCCTGCTTGCAAAACTGGCGGTGCACGACCGCGAGAACAATCACTATATTTTCGTCAACCGCAGTGGTATCAAGATGCGGCAGCTCAGCCACGGTGAGTTGTTGGCACTTATGGAGAGCGGCATGGTAGACGTACTGGAAACCCGGTCCAACTTCAGGGACGAGATAAACCGGGTAAAAAAGAAATCAGAAACCTGATTGGGCCACGGGAAGGAATTACGAGCAATGGCTGAGGAGCAGCGCCAACATTTACGGTTGCCGGTTGAGAGTACTGTTTTTATAGAACTGGTCTCACCGGGCGTCGGCAGTGCCGATTCGGGCAAAGTGGCTATCTGTAAAACCCTGGACGTATCACGGGGCGGGCTGCGCGTCAGCCTCGAGCATGAACTGGTGGTCGGGGCAATCCTGCTGATTGGCGTGGACTTGCCTGATGCGCCGGATACACTCTGCCTGGCGGGTGAAGTCAGGTGGTGCCTGCAAGACCTGGAACAGGACAACACCTGGACTGCCGGATTCGCGTTGCTCAACGCAGGCGACTCGGATATCGACAGCTGGATCAGCCTGCTGGCGAGTATGGAAAACTGACCGGTACGCAGCGAAAACTAGAAAAAATTACCGGTGTCCTCATCGTCCAGGTTGGCAAGACTGAGTCCTCCCAGTTCCGCCTTGCCACCGCCACCGCTTTCCTTGGCAAACTTGATCTTGAGACGGACGTTATTGGCGGAGTCGGAATTACGCACGGCCTCCTCTTCTGAGATCAGGCCCTCCTGGTACAACTCGAACAAGGCGGTATCAAAGGTCTTCATACCGGCATTTTCCGACTTGCGCATGACTTCCTTCACACCGTCGATCTCACCCCTGAGGATAAGCTCGGCGATCAGCGGCGTACCCAGCATCACCTCGATGGCCGCGCAGCGCTTGCCCTCCAGGGTGGGGATAAGCCGCTGCGACACGAAGGCCTGGATGTTCAATGACAGGTCCATCAACAACTGCTGACGGCGATCCTCGGGAAAAAAGTTGATGATCCGATCCAGGGCCTGGTTGGCATTGTTGGCGTGCAGGGTCGAGATACACAGGTGACCGGTTTCTGCGAAAGCAAGTGCATGCTCCATGGTCTCGCGATCGCGGATCTCGCCGATCAGGATCACATCCGGCGCCTGGCGCAGGGTGTTCTTCAGTGCATTGTGCCAGCTGCGGGTATCCACCCCGACTTCGCGCTGGTTTACGATGGATTTCTTGTGGTTGTGCACGTATTCCACCGGATCTTCAATGGTCACGATATGGCCACTGCTGTTGCTGTTGCGGTAATCGATCAGCGCCGCCAGCGAGGTGGATTTGCCGGAGCCCGTAGCGCCAACGAAGAGCACCAGGCCGCGCTTTCGCATCATCACCTCGGTGAGGATGGGCGGCAGGCGCAAATCCTGCCAATTGGGGATATCGGCGACGATATTACGCGCAACGATACCCACCTCATTGCGCTGTACGAATATATTGACCCGGAACCTCCCGTATCCCGAAATCGACATCGCCAGGTTCATCTCCAGCTCCTGCTCGAACTCGGCACGCTGGGTGGCGTCCATGATTTCGTTGGCAATCTCCCTGATCTCACCGGGGCGCAGGATATCGCTGGCTATCGGCTTGAGCTGCCCCTGGAACTTGGCACAAGGCGGTGCGCCAGTGCTCAGGTAAAGGTCAGAGCCACCCTCTGTCGACAGGATTTTCAGCCATTCGGAAATTCTCAAAACACGTCCCTCATGAATCATGGCCTGTGCCTGGCACCGCCTTTTGTCGTTAATCTCACCACTGCGTCAGCGATGCCCAGTTTAGCGGGTACTGGCCCTGCCGCGCCCCGGTACTGTAGCATCTTCGGACAGCCGGACAAGTGCCAGTGCAATAACAAACCGCAGTAATAATGAAGCTGGACACTTCGCGCCGTGAAACATATACCATAGCTGCGTAAACCCAGATAAAGGTATCACTTTGTGCAAAACGAACGCCCCACTCCGCTGGTCCAGGACAGCGAAAGCACTCGCCGCAAGCTGGAGTCCTGGTTATCCGACAAACGTGGACACCCGGTGCACATTCCCTCGCTTAACATCCCCGAATCCAGCGGTATGTCCAATGTGACCCTGCTGTTCGATGTGCACTGGCAGGCGGCCGGGGAGAGTTACATAGAGCCCTGCGTCGGTCGCCTGCAGCCCGAGATAGAACGTCCTGTTTTCCCGGCCTACGACCTCGGCCTGCAATACCAGGTCATGGAGAGCCTTGGCCGCAACAGTGATATCCCGGTGCCCGAACTGCGCGGGCTGGAGCTGGACCGGTCCCTGCTGGGGGTACAGTTCTACCTGATGAAGCGCACCGCGGGCAGGATTCCTACCGATATGCCGCCCTACAATATGGACGGGTGGATGGTGCATGAAACCACCGAAGCCCAGCGCGCCGCCATGTGGCATGCCGCGGTAGATAGCATGGCACGCTTTCATCGGCTGGATTACAGGCAGCTGGGTTTCGGGCACCTCGATGTGCCCGGCAGCAGCCCCCTGCAACAGCAACTGGCCTATTGGCAAAACTACCTGGACTGGGCACTCGAGGGCGAGGGCCACCCGATATGCCAGGCGGCGCTGGACTGGTTACAGGCCCACCAGCCCGCCCGGGAACCCACGGTGCTGTGCTGGGGAGACTCTCGCCTGGGCAATATTATTTTCAAGGAATCCCTGGATGGGGTCGCCGCGATGCTCGACTGGGAAATGGCGGTGCTGGGTAACCCGGTGCAGGACCTGGCCTGGTTCAACTACCTCGATGCCACCTTCTCCGAGGGGCTGGGCATGCCCAGGCTGGCGGGCCTGCCGGCCTACGAGGACACCATCGCCCAATGGGAGCGTCAATCCGGCTTTTCTTCCCGGGACTATGACTATTACCTGGTTTTCGCCGGGATGCGCTACGCCCTGATCCTGTCCCGCATCATGCTGGCAACCGGCCAGATGCAGGAGGTACAGGGCAATTTTGCCTGCCAGCTTCTGGACAAAACCATGCACAGGATCGCCTGAGGCCGCAAACCAGCCATGCCTGTACTCAGCCGCCGGGGAAATATACACTTGACGCCCGCTGCCCGGATGGCAAAGAGTCCCCGGCTTTCCGCGCAACCCTCCAAGGAAAAAGGAGCTTCGCTTGCCCTCCCAGTTGCACGCCCAATTGCAGGCCCTGGCAGATCCCGCCTCCCAGGCCATGCTCAGGACAATCAGGCGAGGGCTGGAAAAGGAAAGCCTGCGCATCACCGCAGAGGGCAAGCTGGCCCAGACCCCACACCCACCCGGGCTTGGCTCGCCCCTGACCCACACCTCGATAACCACTGACTACTCGGAAGCGCTGCTCGAGTTTATCACTCCGGTAAGCACGGGGATCGAGCAGAGCCTGGAGACTCTCGAGGACATCCACAGCTTCGCCTACCAGCAGCTCGGCAACGAGATGCTGTGGTCGGCCAGCATGCCCTGCATCGTGAGCGGCGACGACAGCATTCCGGTCGCTCGCTATGGCAGCTCCAACGTGGCGCGCATGAAGACCGTCTACCGCTTCGGGCTGGGGCATCGCTACGGCCGCCTTATGCAAGCCATCGCCGGCATTCATTACAATTTCTCGATGCCTGATGCCTACTGGGAGCAAGCCTGGAATAAGGCCGGCTGCCCAGGCGAGCTCTCCGATTACATAAGCACCGCTTACCTCGCCCTGATTCGTAACTTCCGCCGTCACTCATGGCTGCTGATCTACCTGTATGGCGCTTCACCGGCGATCTGCGCCAGCTTCCTCAGGGGCCGGGAAAATCCCGGGCTGGAGCCATTCGATGCCCAGGGTCGCAGTCTGCACCTGCCCTTCGGCACCGCATTGCGGATGGGTGACCTGGGCTACAACAGCGCCGCCCAGAAGGACCTGAATGTCTGTTACAACTGCCTCGACAATTACGTGGAGACCCTGCGCAGTGCCATCCTGAGCCCCCACCCGGACTACCGCAACATACCCAGGGGCCAGCACGGTGACTATCAGCAGCTGAGCGACAGCCTGCTGCAGATCGAGAACGAGTTTTACAGCCCGATACGGCCCAAGCGGGTGACCCAGCCCGGGGAGACTCCCTTAACGGCACTGCATCGCCGCGGCATCGAGTACGTGGAGGTTCGTTGCGTTGATGTCAGTCCCTTTTCACCCGTTGGCATCGATGCCGCGCAGATGCGATTCCTGGATACCTTCCTGCTGTTTTGCCTGCTGGATGAGAGTCCGGCGTGCAACGATGCAGAACAGGCGACCCAGTCCGCCAATCTCGAGGCCGTGGTGAATCGGGGCAGGATGCCCGGCTTGCTGCTGCACACACCAGCAGGGCCAAAACCGCTCACAGAATGCGCCGCAGACCTGTTCGTCGGGCTGCGACAGGTAGCCGATCTGCTCGACAGCGCCACCGGATCGTCACTGCACGGTGACACCGTGCAGCAGCAGGCTGCCAAGGTCGCCGACCCGGAGCTGACACCCTCCGCCCGGGTGCTGCGTGAAATGCGGGAAAAACAGCTGCCCTATTTCCGGCTGACCATGGCCTATAGCGAGCAGTGGGCAAAGTACTTTCGCGAGCGACCCCTGGAACAGCACCTGCAGTCCGTCTTCGAGGAGGAAGCCCGGCGCTCACTTGCGGCACAGCGCGACATCGAACAATCCGACAAGATCAGCTTCGAGCAGTACCTGGATGGCTATTTTGCCCAGTACCGGGCACTTTAGCCGGCGTAACCAGTGAACTTCCTGGCCCACTTCCACCTGGCCTGGCCCGATGAGGGCCTGGTGGCCGGTGGCCTGGAAGGTGATTATTACAAGGGTCCGCTGCGCGGTGAGTTGCCTGCCGGCATCGAACGGGGCGTACGATTACACAGGGCCATAGATGCGTACACCGACCACCATCCCCTGGTAGTGCAATTGCGCCACGATTTCCCCCGGGACCTGCGCCGCTATGCAGGTATCCTGATCGACCTGAGCTTCGATCATTACCTGAGTAAATACTGGCGGGACTACTGCGACATTCCCCTGGGAGAATTCAATTCCGGGGTATACCGCGCCCTGCAGGCCCACGAGCACTCGCTGAGCCAGGGCTCACGCCGGATGCTGGCACGCATGCTGGAGTACGACATACTGGGCCTGTACCTGGATTGGGACACGGTGCCTGCCAGCGCGCAGCGCATTGGCCAGCGCTTTCGCCGCGCCAACCCACTGGTCGACGTGGGTCCCGCGCTCACCCCCGCCAGGGACATGCTGGAGCGTGCTTTCCTGGGTTTTTACCCGGACCTGCAGACGTTCACCGCGCAGCAGGAAATGGCACTGAACCAATCGGCGGGCAGAGCGTCGAACATTGCACTTGAAGAGAAAAGGCCCTAACGTAGCCACCCCCTGGGGATTGCTACCGACACCTGGAGATCGACCCGATAATGCTTCACTCCCTCACACCACGACTGGTCTTTTTCGGCCTGGCCGTCACCGCCCTGGCGGCCATGTTATTTGCCCGCGTCTACCTGGAAGAAATACTGGGCCTGGCGCCCTGCCCCCTGTGCATGACCCAGCGGGTGTTCGTTGTGCTGTGGGGTGGCATCGCCCTGCTTGCTGCGCTGCACAACCCGGCGGGCTGGGGGCGGCGGGTGTACGCCACCCTGTGCACCCTGGCGGCCATCGGCGGTGGCGCGGTGGCAGTCCGGCACGTCTGGATACAGCACCTGCCTCCCGAGCAGGTGCCGGCCTGCGGCCCCAGCCTGGAGTACATGATTGAGACACTGCCTTTCAGCGAGACTCTCAACCTGGTGCTGATGGGCGATGGCAACTGCGCCGAAACGCTGTGGACATTCCTCGGCCTGAGCATACCCGAGCAGACCCTGATCCTGGCCACCGCAGTCACGGCAGTCTGCCTGTGGCAGGTTTTCCGCAAATAATCCGCTACAGGCGAACCACCGCCGTGGGCCGCAACGGCCTTGCCCATCTGCTACCTGCGATCATATAGTGGGTACAGGAATAACCTGACCCCGCAGGAAGCACGCCATGCCGCACAGGAGCAAGGACCCCAGCCAGCAATTCGCCGCGGTAGAGGACCTCCTCACCCGTTGGTTGAAGGAGCGGCGCGAGCTGTTGGGTAAATATACCCAGATAGCCGTCGCGCTGGACAGCACGCCACTCCCGGAAAAACTGACGGAGCGCCAGCGCGCGCTTTGCGCCGTGCTGGTCGACTATGTCTCAGCCGGGCACTTCGAGGTGTTCCATGAACTGCTTAACGAGGCGGAAACCTTTGGCGATAGCAGCGGCTCCCTGGCGCAGCAGGTAATGCCGGCCATCGGTGATACAACCGAGGTTATCCTGGCCTATGAGGAAAAATACGGTAGCGGCAACGCCTACCCCGAGACCCTGCAAAGGGACCTGTCGTCCCTGGGGGAGGTGCTGGAGTCACGCTTTGTGCTGGAAGACCGGCTTATCGCCGGCCTTCACAACAGGCATCGGCGCCTGGTCGAAACCAGGACGCCTCAGGCTTCCTAGCCTTATTTGGCTGCCGGGGCGGCCGCGTCAGCCTTGGCGGCGTCGGCTTTGCTGGGGATTGAGATCAGCTCCACTTCGAACACCAGTGCCGCATTCGGACCGATAGCCTGTCCTGCACCACCGGCGCCGTAGCCCAGCTCCGGCGGAATGACCAGCTTGTACTTCGAGCCAACGGGCATCAGCTGCAGGGCTTCAGTCCAACCGGGAATGACCTGGCCAACACCGAAAGTGACGGTCTCGCCACGCGTGTAGGAAGAATCGAACTCGGTGCCATCCAACAGCGTGCCGCGGTAGTGCACTTCGACTGTATCTTCAGGACCCGGCTTGGGGCCGTCACCGGCTTCGATGACTTCGTACTGCAGGCCGGATTCGGTCACGGTTACACCTTCACGGGCGGCATTTTCGGCCAGGAAGGCGGTAGCGGCAGCCAGATTGGTTTCAGCCAGGGCAGCCTGGGTAGCCTGTTGTTCGGCAACGGCTTTTTCCTGGTATGCCTGCATCTCGGCGCTGATTTCCTCCTGGGTCAGGCGGGGCGTGGCGCCTTCGAGTGCGTCTCGCAAACCGGCGGAAAACGCATCCACGTCCATCGGGACCTTATCGGTCTTCATACGCTGCCCGAGGGTAAGGGCAATACCGTAGCTCAGGCGCTGCTGGGTGGTCTCGAGCTGAACGGTGGCGGGTGCTGCTGCCGCTGTTTCGGGTTCGGCTGCTTTTTGGTTACAGGCTTGCAAGGCGACAACGCCAACCAGGGCAAGCGGTAATGCATACTTCTTCATAATTTCCTTCCAATCTTGAGAAAAGGGAGTATCGCGGTTACAGCTGTCAAAGCGAGGCTTCCCTCCCCGGGGATAAACGGAACCGCTGCCGGCCTGGCAACGAACTGCACCGCTTCGACAACACGGGGAGCGAAATAGTTTCGCAATGGCGCGCCATATTACTACCCGGCCCGGCTATAAGCCACCCCGTTGCACGCCCCGCCGGGCGGCAAGGTGTCACTGGCCTCGGGTGTATATGGCCGGCTGGCGCTCCTGCAGGTAGAATCCGCAGCCTCATGATCATATTACGTAATATAGGGCTGCGCCGCGGCAGCAAACTACTGCTGCAGGATGCCAACGTCACCATCCAGCCTGGACAGCGCCTGGCTATGATCGGCGCCAACGGTTGCGGTAAATCCAGCCTGTTTTCCCTGCTGCTGGGTGAACTGGTAGCAGATACCGGCGATATCGAGGGCATGACCAAACTGCGCATCGCGCATATGGCCCAGGAAGTCCACGCTTCGGGCATGCCCGCGGGGGAATATGTGTGGCGCGGTGACGGCGCCCTGGCTTTATTGCGGGATGAGCTGCAGCGCCTGGAGCAGGCAGGCCAGTTTGACGCGGCGGCCGCCATCCACAGCAAACTGGAAGAGGTCGACGGCTACAGTGCAGAGCGTCGCTCGGAACGACTACTGCAGGGCCTGGGTTTTGGCGAAGGGGCCCCAGCGCGCCCGGTAAGCGACTTCTCCGGCGGCTGGCGTATCCGCCTCAACCTTGCACGCGCCCTCATGACGCCATCGGATGTCCTTTTGCTGGACGAACCCACCAACCACCTCGACCTGGATGCCACCCTCTGGCTGCAGCAGTGGTTGCAGCAATACCCGGGTACCTTGCTGATGATCTCCCACGACCGGGACTTTATCGACGCCACCTGTGAGCGCATCCTGCATATTGAGCAACAACAGCTACAGGCTTACAAAGGCAATTATTCCGAGTTTGAGCAGCAGCGGGCCGAACGCCTCGCCAACCAGCAGGCAAGTTATGAAAAACAGCAGCGGCGTATCGCCCAGATCGACGATTTCGTGCGGCGGTTCCGTTACAAGGCCACCAAGGCCAGGCAGGCACAGAGCCGACTGAAAGAGCTGGAGCGCATGCAGGCGCTGGCGCCGGCCCATATCGACTCGCCCTTCGACTTCAGTTTCCCTGCCCCCGACCGCAGCAGCGACCCGCTGCTGCGCCTGGATGACGCCAGCCTGGGCTACGGTGGGCGACCCGTGCTGGCGGGCGTCGAACTGCATTTGCGCCCCGGCAGTCGCTACGGGCTGCTCGGAAAAAACGGGGCCGGCAAGTCCACACTGTTGAAAAGCCTGGTGGGCGAGTTGCCCTTACAGGCGGGTGACCGGGTCTGCGGCGAACACTGCAGCATCGGCTATTTCGACCAGCAACAGCTGGAGGCACTGGATTTACAGGCCAGCGCCACCCTTCACCTGCAGCGCCTGACTCCGGACGCCCGCGAGCAGGACATTCTCAACTTCCTGGGGGGGTTCAATTTCCGCGGCGATGCCGCGACCTGCCAGATTGCCCCGTTCTCGGGTGGCGAAAAGGCCCGCCTCGCACTGGCCATGGTGGTCTGGCAACGCCCCAACCTGCTGGTACTGGACGAGCCCACCAACCACCTTGACCTCGATATGCGGCACGCCCTGGAAGTCGCCCTGCAAGCCTACGAAGGCGCCCTGATACTGGTGAGCCATGACCGTCACCTGCTGCGCAATACCGTGGATGAACTGCTACTGGTACACGATGGCAGGGTGGAGACCTACGCCGACGACCTGGAGGGCTACGAGCGCTGGATTCTCTCAAGCTACCGCCAGGTGGAGCGCAATGAACCGGCCGCTGCGGACGGCTCCCGTAAGGAAAAGCGCCAGAGCGCCGCCGCCCAGCGTGAGAAGCTGCGTCCGCTACAAAAGGACATTGCCAGGACCGAAGCCCGGATGAGTGCCGTGGAGGCCGAACAGGCGGAGGTGCAAACCCGCCTGGGAGATACGGCTATCTATGCCCAGGAGCGCAAGCGGGACCTTGCAGCACTGCTGGAGCGCGAGGCCGAGCTGAAAGCAATGGCAACCCAACTGGAGGAGTCCTGGCTGGAGCAGCAGGAAGCCCTGGAAGAGCTGGCCAACAGCTGAAACACGGCTCAGCCCTCCACCAGGCGCATTTTCGCCGCCCTGCTCAGCTGCTTGATAGCGGCTTCGCGCTGCTGGGCCTGACTGCGATCGGGCACCAGTACGGACCACAGCAGGTGCACCGGCCGCCGCCCCCTCGTATACCTGGCACCCCCCGCCAATTCGCCGTTGTGCTGCAGCAGGCGCTTTTCCAGGTCCAGTGTGATGCCGGTATACAGCGTGCCATCCGCGCAGCACAGGATATAGACCGACCAGGCAGCGGCCACAGGGACTCGCTCAGGCCAGCGCCAGAACCTCCTTCACGCATTCACTGATACCGCTGTAGGCCTCCGCTACACCACCGGCCAGCATATAGGCCGGTGTCGTCACCAATTTACGCCCGGCGTCGATACGCGCCTCGGACACTGGACAGTCCAGGTGCCTGGCACCCATCGCCTCGATTGCCGCGGCGGTTTCGGGGTCGTTGCCAATCGTGCAGCGGGTTCCTTCACCGCAAATGGCTGCCGCCATCACGGGAGCAATACAGACCAGCCCAATCGGCTTACCGGCCTGGTGAAAGGCGCGCGCAACCCGCAGGAAATCCTCCTGCACTTCCATCTGGGCCCCGGCAACGGCAAAGTTGCAGAGATTCTTCGCCGCACCGAAACCGCCCGGCACCAGCAGTGCGTCAAAACCGGATACGTCCAGGGTCGCGAGATCCGCGATGTTTCCCCGGGCTATGCGGGCCGCCTCCACCAGCACGTTGCGGGTCTCCCCCGGTACCGGTTCGCCCGTCAGGTGATTGATCACGTGCATCTGGTCGATATCCGGGGCAAAGCACTGGTAACTCGCGCCCTGCTGCTCGAGGCTAAGCAGGGTCAGTACCGCCTCATTGATCTCCGCACCGTCATATACGCCGCAACCTGCCAACACCACCGCGACCTTGCTCATTACCTACCTCCCCTTATTACTGGAAAACCGGCGCCTGGCCGGACAAAGCACAACTCTACCATCCCGCGGGCCATCGATCAGCCAGCGCGAGCTCAGCCCCGACACCAGCGATGGTATCGCTCGACCCAGGACAGCAGGCGCTGGGGCTTACGCGCTTTGCGCCATTCGCTGGCCAGGAACTTGTTGCTCTCGCCGAGCGTGGGATACACATGGATAGTGGCGAGGATCTTGTTCAGGCCAATACCGTGCTTCATCGCCAGCACAAACTCCGCCAGTAACTCGGCGGCGTGATAACCGACAATGGTGGCACCCAGGATACGGTCTCTACCGGGCGGGGTCAGCACCTTGATAAACCCGTGGGCCTCGCCGTCGGCAATGGCGCGGTCGAGGTCGTCAATGCCGTACCGGGTCACTTCAAAGGGAATCCCCTGCGCGAGTGCGTCCTGCTCATTGAGTCCAACCCTTGCCACCTCCGGATCGGTAAAGGTCGCCCAGGGCACGATGGAGTAATCCACCTTGAATTTACGAAAACGCCCGAACAGGGCATTCACTGTGGCGTACCAGGCCTGGTGGCTGGCCATATGGGTAAACAGATAGGGACCGGCAACATCACCACAGGCAAAAATACTGGGCACCGGCGTACGCAGGTGCTCATCAACCGCCACCGTACCTGCCGCGGTGAGGGGGATACCCAGTGCCTCGAGGCCCAGGCCCTCCACGTTGGCATGCCGTCCCACTGCCAACAGCACGCGATCGAAAACCAGTTCGCGCTCCCCGCCCGCCGTGTCGAAAACGGCGTGCTGCCCGTCCGCCTCCTGCCTGAAGGCGCGGGCTTCATAGCCGGTGTGAACGGACATGCCACCGGATTCAAATGCCGCGTGCGCCCGGGAGGATACCTCGGCATCCTCCCGCGGCAGGATGCGGGCAGCGTGCGTCACCAGGGCCACCTGGCTGCCGAGGCGGGAAAAGGCCTGGGCCAGCTCACAGCCAATCGGCCCGGCGCCGATCACCAGCAGACGCCCGGGAGATTCACGCAGCTCCCATACGGTATCCGATGTGAGGTAGTCCAGCGCCTCAAGTCCGGGGATAGCAGGCACCCGCGGGCGCGCGCCGCTGGCGATTATGATATTGCGCGCGGTAATTACCCGCCCATTGACTTCCACCTCCCAGGGCGAGCGGATGCGGGCGTCTCCCTGCACACAGTCCACTCCCAGTGAGGTGAAACGCTCCACGGAATCATGAGGCTCAATGGCCCTTACCACTGACTGTACCCGCTCCATGACCTCCCGGAACTTCACCCGCACCGACATGGGCTCCAGCCCGAACTCCTGCGCCCGCCGGGCATAGTCGGCAATCCGGGCTGAACGGATCAGCGCCTTGCTCGGCACACACCCGGTGTTGAGGCAGTCACCGCCCATTTTATGGCGTTCGATAAGCGTAACCCGGGCCTTCACCGTTGCCGCGATCAGCGCGGATACCAATCCGGCAGAGCCGGCCCCTATCACCACCACGTTAGTATCAAAGCTGCGGGGGCGCTGGTAACCCGCCAGCGCCCGCCGCACCTGGATATAGCCCAGCAGCCACTTCGCCAGGAGGGGAAAGACAGCGAGCAACACAAAGGACAGCAGCAGCGCCGGGGAAATAATGCCGCTGGTCGACTCCAGTTCTCCCAGGCGGGTACCCGCATTCACGTACGCCGCCGTCGCCGGCAGCATGCCCAACTGGGACACCCAGTAGTAGCGCGAGGCGCGAATCGGCAACAGGCCCATTAACAGGTTGATCACAAAAAACGGAAAAATGGGCACGAGACGCAGGGAAAAGAGGTAAAAGGCCCCGTCCCTGGCAAAGCCTGCATTAAACGCACGCAATTGCCTGCCGAACCTGTCCTGCACCCAGTCCCGCAGCAGCAGGCGCGACACCAGGAACGCGAGGGTCGCGCCAATACTGCTGGCGAAAGAGACCAGCAGCAATGCGTACCAGAAACCGAACAGCGCGCCCCCTGCCAAGGTCATGACTGCCGCACCGGGTACCGACAGGGCGGTAACTCCCACATACAATGCGAAGTAAAGCAGGCCGGCGAGCAGCGGGTTGTCGCCGTACCAGGCCCGCAACCCGCCCACCCTCTGCTGCAGGGTGTCGAACTGGAGATAACTGCCCAGGTCCAGGTAGAACCAGCCGGCAATGGCCGCGGCAATGAGGACAACAACTGTGGTTTTTTTGATCGACACGTTATTCGCACCTGTATTTTCTTGTTTTTTCATTGCCGAGGCCAGGACACTACTATCACACATGTGACAGGACTACCGAACAGAGGTTCTCATAAATTGTTGCTCGTCGGGCAAAGATACCCCGGATGGACGCCTTCCGGGCACGTTATGCACCGGGCATGCCTGCCCCACCCGGCGACCGTGAAAAGAATGTGAGCAACTGTCTGGGAAAACATATGACCACCAGGCATATCTGCATTCCGAAAAACTCTACTGACGCGGTTGCCCACCAAAACTTCAGTGGTATGATTGCCTCCTCAAAACGCGGACATTTCGTCTGCTGATCAACCGGAGAGCACCATGAGCGACCAGATCGTACACGTCAGCGATGCCACATTTGACGCCGAAGTACTCAATTCAGACATTCCCGTGCTGGTAGATTTCTGGGCGGAGTGGTGTGGTCCCTGCAAAATGATCGCCCCCGTGCTGGACGAAATCGCTTCCGAGTACAGCGGCAGGTTGAAGGTATGCAAGGTTGATGTCGACGCCAATCCTGATATCCCGCCGAAATTCGGCATTCGCGGCATTCCCACCCTGATCATGTTCAAGGGCGGCAACGCCGAGGCGACCAAGGTGGGAGCCCTGTCTAAAACCCAGCTTACCGCCTTCATCCAGGAAGTCGTCTAGGGTAAAAGTGAGCCCGGAGCAATCCGGGCTCATGTACCTGATATCAATAGTATTCCAGGCATAAAAAAGCGGTAGACGGCTCCTGCCGGGCGTGCTACCTTCTCACTCGTTGCACAGCCCCGTGCACGGATAATAACTCACCACCTAATAGTATTTTTTAAAGCATCGTGCGCTGACGCCGTCAGCACTGCTCCACCCGTACACAACTATTATTCAAACCCTCCTAAAACAACACAGCTATTTCCTCTATGAATCTTACCGACCTGAAAACCAAATCCACCCAGGAACTCATCGACATCGCCAAGGAGATGGGACTGGAAAACATGGCGCGCTCGCGCAAACAGGACATCATCTTTGCAATCCTGAAACGGCACGCCAAGAGCGGGGAAGATATTTCCGGCGACGGCGTGCTGGAAATCCTGCAGGACGGCTTCGGCTTCCTGCGCTCCGCCGACAGTTCCTACCTCGCCGGGCCGGACGATATCTACGTTTCCCCGAGCCAGATTCGCCGCTTCAACCTGCGTACCGGTGACACCATATCTGGAAAAATCCGCCCGCCAAAGGACAGCGAGCGCTATTTCGCCCTGCTTAAAGTCGGGGAAATCAATTTCAACAAGCCGGAAAACTCAAAGCACAAGATCCTGTTTGAAAACCTCACACCGCTATTTCCTGACCAGCGCCTCACGCTGGAGACAGGCAACGGCAGCACGGAGGACCTCACAGGCCGTATCATCGACCTGGTAGCACCTTTGGGCAAAGGTGTACGCGGCCTCCTGGTGGCACCCCCCAAGGCGGGTAAGACCATCATGATGCAGAATATCGCGCAGGCCATCATTACCAACAACCCGGAATGCTACATCATCGTATTGCTGATCGATGAACGTCCCGAAGAGGTGACGGAAATGCAGCGCTCGGTCGGCATTCGCGGCGCCGAAGTCGTCGCTTCAACATTTGATGAACCGCCCTCGCGCCACGTGCAGGTTGCCGACATGGTGATCGAAAAGGCCAAGCGCCTGGTAGAACACAAGAAAGACGTTATCATCCTGCTGGATTCCATTACCCGCCTGGCTCGGGCCTTTAATACCGTGATTCCAAGCTCGGGCAAGGTGCTGACCGGTGGTGTGGACGCCCACGCCCTGGAGCGCCCCAAGCGCTTCTTTGGCGCCGCACGAAATATTGAAGAGGGCGGCAGCCTGTCAATCATCGCCACCGCGCTGGTCGATACCGGCTCCAAGATGGATGAAGTGATTTACGAGGAGTTCAAGGGCACCGGCAACATGGAACTGCACCTGGATCGCAAGGTTGCGGAGAAGCGTGTCTACCCCGCTATCAACATCCGGCGCTCCGGCACCCGCCGGGAAGAGTTGCTCACCGCCGAGGATGAACTGCAGCGCATGTGGATTCTGCGCAAACTGCTGCACGGCATGGAAGACCTCGCCGCGATCGAATTTTTGTCCGACAAGCTCAAGGACACCAAAACCAACGACGAGTTCTTCATGTCGATGAAGCGCAAATAGCGCGGCGCAATACCGCCGGCGCGCGATTGCGTGCGCCCGGCTCAACGTGTACTGTCCCTCTCGATACGGTCACAGGCAGCGGGCGAGTAACACAGGTGAAATATTCAGATCTCCGGGATTTTCTCGCTGCGCTGGAACAGCGCGGCGAGCTGGTTCGCATAAAAACTGAAGTGGACCCGGCACTGGAGATGACCGAGATCGCCGATCGCACCCTGAAACAGGGTGGTCCCGCGCTACTGTTCGAAAACCCCAAAGGCCACAGCACCCCGGTGCTGGTAAACCTGTTCGGCACTGAACGCCGGGTGGCACTGGGCATGGGGAAAGAGGATATTTCTGCCCTGCGGGATATTGGTGAACTGCTGGCCTACCTGCGCCAACCCGACCCGCCCAAAAGCCTGCGCGATGCACTGGACAAGGCACCGGTACTGAAACAGGTGCTGCATATGGGCCCCAAAATGGTGCGTAACCCACCCTGCCAGTACCACGCGGTACAGGGCGAGGAGGTTGACCTGCACCAGCTGCCGATACAGACCTGCTGGCCTGGGGATGCAGCTCCCCTGGTGACCTGGCCCCTGGTCATTACCCGCGGACCAGGCAAGGAACGCCTGAATCTCGGTATCTACCGCATGCAACTGCTGGGACGCAACAAGCTGATCATGCGCTGGCTGTCCCACCGCGGGGGCGCCCTCGATTACCGCGACTGGCAACTGCAGAACCCGGGCAAGCGCTATCCCGTGGCGATTGCACTGGGCGCCGACCCAGCCACCACCCTGGCGGCGGTCACACCCATACCAGACAGTATTTCCGAGTACGCTTTTGCCGGACTGCTGCGCGGGAGCAAGACGGAACTGGCCGAGTGCTTCACCGCTGCGTGCCGCGAGCACGGCCTGACGGTTCCCGCGACTGCCGAATATATTCTGGAAGGATATCTTGAACCCGGTGAGCTGGCGCAGGAAGGCCCGTTTGGAGACCACACGGGTTATTACAACGAGGTCGAGCGCTTTCCCGTATTTACCGTGGAAGCCATTACTCACCGTGAATCACCGATCTACCACAGCACTTATACCGGCCGGCCACCGGACGAGCCGGCAGTCCTTGGCGTGGCGCTTAACGAGGTGTTTGTACCCCTGCTGCAAAAGCAGTTCCCGGAAATTGTCGACTTCTACCTGCCGCCCGAAGGTTGCTCCTATCGCATGGCGGTTGTGACCATGCGCAAGGAATATCCAGGCCACGCCAAGCGGGTGATGCTCGGCGTGTGGTCCTTCCTGCGCCAGTTCATGTACACCAAGTTCATCATCGTCACGGACGAGGATGTCAACGCCCGGGACTGGAAAGACGTGATCTGGGCGATGACTACCCGCATGGACCCCCGGCGCGACAGCGTATTTATAGACAACACCCCGATCGATTATCTTGATTTTGCCTCACCCGTGGCAGGCCTGGGCTCGAAGGTCGGATTCGACGCCACCAATAAATGGCCCGGCGAAACCCAGCGGGAGTGGGGTGAACCTATCGCCATGGACCCGGCAGTAAAAAAGCGGGTCGATGAGATGTGGGAGCAGTTGGGTATAGACCTATAGAAGCGCCTTCCGCCCGGGTGACCTGGTCGCAGTAAGCCGCAGGCCTCAGGAGCGCGTCAGCAAACGCTGGTCGGGCACGGTTTTATCCGGCTTCGGCAACTTGGGCAGGTGGTTCTCCTGCAACAGCAGACCCTCGCGAAAATACGCTGCAGCCACATTTGCCTCGCCCAGCGCACTGAGCAACCTGCCCAGTTCCGCACAGATTTCGGAACTGCGCTGCAATCGATAACTTTTCTCGAAATAGTCGCGCGACTTACCCCACAGTTTGTCTCGCGCAGCCAGGCGCCCCAGGCAAAGGAACAACTGGGGATCCTGGGGATGCTCCGTAAGCCAGCCCTCTGCGCGCGCCAGCTGGCGACGCAGGTTGTCGCTCTGCACCAGGCCGTAAACGCGAACCAGCTCGGGGTCCCAGCTGTGCTTGAGTTCGCGCAGAATGGTCTTTTCCGCCAGGGCGTTCCCGCCTGTTGCCACCAGCAACGCCGTAAAACGGCGGATCATAGCGGCATCTTCCCGCACCGCGGTGGGAATCCTGTGCCAGGCGTCGCACAAGCCATCGAGGCTGGCGCCCCGACCGGGGTCGCCGGCCTGCTGCAACATGCGACCAAACACTTCACGCTCCAGCGCCTGCTGCTCTTCGGCATTGATTACCTGGTATTTCTTCAACTGCGGTAACAGTTCAGCCAGGCCGGCCCCGTCCTCGAGGCCCGTATAAGCGCGCTGCAACAGGGCCAGCGCCCGGGGGTAGCGGCCCGGGCTGCGGCGCGCCTCCTGCAGCGTGTCGATCGCCTGCCGGTATTGCCCCGCCTGCAGCTGAATTTCAGCCCTGGTCAGCGCCACCGCAATATTCGCAGAGGCGCTGGATTCCACCGCTGCCAGCAGATGCTCCTGGACCTGCTCCGGTTCGCCGAGCCGGGCACTGGCGCGGGCGGCCAACAGGTAATTGAGCAGCGGGGTTTCGTTGTCGCGCGCACCGCGCAGAAGCTCGCGTCGCGCCCGGGACCAGTTGCCCTCGATGAAGTTGACGAGGCCACGATTGGTCAGCCTGGCGGCCTTGTGAGCCCGGCGCGAACCCAGCCACCCCGATAATGATTTCTTCCCGCCCAGGATCCTGCCCAGCAGCGCTATGGCTATGTACAGCAGCCAGGTGAAAACAAGAAAAAGTATCAGTCCGACCCAGAGACTGGACTCGAGGGTGTAATCACCATAGGCCAACAGCAAATAGCCGGGGTCGGTTTCGATGACCGCGACGACGCCAACGCCAAGCAGGAGCGCGATCAGGGCCAGGGCGAATATCCTGCGCATGGCTTACTCCGCGCCCCCGTGCTGCAGACGCTGCTTCATCGCAGCATCCAGTGCCTGAAGAGATCCCGAGATATCCGGCAAGCTGCTCGCGACCGTCATATCCGCCAGCTGCGTGATCTCCCGCGCCATGGCCCGCGCAGCGGCCTCGTCAGACTGGAAAAATTCCCCGACCCAATGCAGGGCCCGCTCCAGGCTCTCGCGATAGAGCGTCTGGTTGCCCGACAACAATGCCACCTGGGCCTGCTCCAGCAACATGCGGAGGTTCTGCCGCACCAGCCCTTCCCACTGGGGATCCATCAGGGCCTGCATCGGCACGTCGCGGCGACGGATAACGATGTAGTTGGACAGTTTGGCAAGAGCTGCCTCGTAACCCTGCCGCAGCCTGGCCTGCCAGTTGTCGGCAGGCACCTGCCCGGGCTGGGCTTCGGGCTTCGGCAGTTGGAAAATCACCAGCTTACCCGCCTGGTCGACCAGCGCGGCCAGGCGCAGGTAAACACCCTCGACATCTACCCTGGGTACCGCTCGCAGCGCCGCCAGGTCAGATGCCAGTGCGGCGCGCGCCTCGTGCAGGCGGACATCGTCCAGCTCCAGCAAAATACCGTCCGCGCTGCCCAGCAGAGCCTCCGCCGCCGCCACATCGCCCGCCATGACCAGGCGCTGGTTAGCCAGCCGCAGCAGGTATTGCGCTTCCGCCAGTAACCAGGCACCGCGGTCATTGGCACTGTAGCGACCCAGTTCGGCGCCCTGCTCGTCCAGTTGCGCCTGCACGGTATCAAGTTGCTCGAGCGCACGGCCCGACTGCTCCCCGAGTGCCTCTGTCCTGGCGCGCATCTGCTCGACCGCGACCGCCAGCTGGTCCTGCCAGCGCTTATCCAGCTCACCCAGATCTGCCCCTTCCCGTCCGACGGTCGCCTCGATCGCCTGCAGCCGCCCGGCCAGCCCGGCGTCTGTGCGTTGCTGCTCGCGCAGTGACCAGGCCAATCCCCCGCCCACGACCAGCACCAGCAGCAGCGCTATCCAGGCGGGCGCGGATGATCCCCCGCGCACTTGAGGGGCCGGGGGCCCGGCTGCGCCAGACACTCGCGGCGCATCGTCCGCGGCGTTATCTACCTCCAGATTGTCCCCGGATGCGGCGGTCTCCTGCGCCAGCTGCTCGATATTCTTGTCTTGCTGATCGCTCACTCTTATTCTCCAGCGCTGGTTTTCCATGCCGCCAGGGCGCGCAGCATGGCGCTATCCGAGGCATTTTCTGCCCTTACCACCTTTTTGAAACCCGCTGCATAGGCCATCTGCGCCACCCGGTCTGACGGCACCAGCAAGGTGATATGGATAAACTTAGAGGTTTCTGCCGGGCTAAGCAATGCCAGCATGTTGGCCAGACCTTCCCCACTGCTGATCATCACGAGTGTAACCCGCCACAGGGACAGCTTCAGCGCCAACTCTCCGGGCGCGAGACCGGGACGAACGCGACGATAACAGGGCAGCTGGTCCACTTGCGCACCCCGCCGCTCCAGCTCCACCGCCAGGTGATCGCGCCCCCCCTCGCCCTTGACGATCAACACTCGCTGGCCTGCCACCTGTTGCAGTGGCGGCAGGGCAAGCAATCCCTCGCTGCTCATGTCGGCATCGGGAGTCTGGACCCGCACGCCAAAAGCCGACAGCTGTCGCGCCGTGGCAGCGCCAACCGCATACCAGTAAAGACCCACCGGCAGTTGCGGCCACAGGGACTCAAACCAGGGCATGCCCCAGCGCACGGCATTACCGCTGACAAAAATAATGTGCTGGTAGTGGTCCAGGTCCAGAACCTGCTGGCGCCGGGCCGCGGCAAGCTCTGGCAGCGGCACCAATTGCAGCATGGGCAGGCAGTGCACGGAAAAACCCGCCGCCGCGACCGCGGCGGACAAATCCCCCGCCTGACCCTCGGGTCGCGTTACCAGAACGCTGCCCTCAGGCGCCATAAATCTCCGCCAATATAGCGGCGGCGCCCTGCTCCAGCAGTTGCTCTGCAACCCGGATACCCAGCTGCTGCGCCTCCCCGGCGACGGCCTCGCCCTCAGCTCGCAGGAGTACGGTCCCGTCGGGCTTGCCCACCAGTCCGCGCAGCCACAGGCGCTCGCCATCCCCGACATGTTCTGCATAGCAGGCGATAGGCACCTGGCAACCGCCCTGCAAACGCTGGTTAAGCGCGCGCTCAGCGGTGACTCGCTGGGCGGTGGGCTCATGGTGCAGCACCTGTAGCAGTTCCACCAACCCGGTGTCGGCAGTGCGCAACTCGATTCCCACTGCACCCTGTCCCCCTGCCGGCAGCGATTGCTCCACCGGGATGCCCTGGGCTATGCGAGCACCGAACCCCAGCCTGATAAGGCCCGCACTGGCCAGTATGATCGCGTCGTACTCACCCTCGTCGAGCTTGCGCAGGCGCGTGTTGACATTGCCGCGCAGGAATTTCACCTGCAGGTCGGGTCGGCGCGAACGCAACTGGCACTCGCGGCGCAGGCTGGAGGTTCCCACTACGCTACCGGCGGGCAGTTCATCCAGGGTTTTATAGCGGTTGCTGACAAAGGCATCGGAGGGATCCTCGCGCTGGCAAATGACGCCCAGGCCAAGGCCCCGCGGGAATTCCATCGGCACATCTTTCATGGAGTGCACAGCAATATCGGCAGCGCCGTCCAACAGGGCGGTCTCAAGCTCCTTTACAAACAGGCCCTTGCCGCCCACCTTGGCCAGCGGCACGTCCAGCAGTTGGTCGCCGCGGGAAGTCATCCCCAGAAGCTCCACCGCCAGCCCCGGATGCGCGGCGCGCAGCGCACTGCGCACGTACTCGGCCTGCCACAGGGCCAGGGGGCTTTCCCGGGTGGCGATAATGACTTTGGAGGGCATACTGCGGCTTCCTTGATATACAGCCCGGCATGATACCAGCCGACTATCAGTGCCGCGACCGTGTAACCGGCGCCGTGCAGCGCAATCGACTCAATCTGTCACCAGCCGCTGCTTTACCTCGCCCAGGTGACGTCGACTGACTACCGGTCGCTGGCTGACCCCATCGAGTACCACGGTCCAGGGACCACCTTCCTCGCGCTCGAGGCGCACAATATGGGCACGAGCAACCAGGGCGTTGCGGTGTACACGAATAAAACGTTCGCCAAATTCCCGTTCCAGCTCCTTGAGGGTATCGGGAATCAACAGTTGTGCATCCCGGCCGCAGGCCGTGACGTATTTCTGCTCAGCCAACAGACAGCGCACGTCCGCCACAGGCATGGTCTCAATGCCCCGATGGGTTTGGCTGGCCAGCTGCGTACGCTGCCCCGGGACACCAGGCTCCAGGGGTTCTGAAATCGCACCCAGGGAAGCCAACTGTACCCGGTTGACCCGGCCCGCACTGGCCAGCGCCCGGGCCAGCTCATGCTCCCTGGCAGGTTTCAGCAGGTAGGCCACGGCCTGGTGTTGCAGCGCCTCCAGGGCGTATTCATCGTAGGCGGTGCAAAATATCACTGCCGGCGGTTGAGCCTGCGAATCAAGCTTCGCCGCCAGCTCGATACCGGTCATTCCCGGCATGCGGATATCCAGCAGCAACAGGTCCGGGTTGTGCTGCCGAACCAGCTCGAGTGCCTGGCTACCATTGGCGGCCTGCCAACACTCGCACCCGGGCTGCAACTTCTGCAACAGGCGCACGAGCCGCTCCCGCGCCAGCTGCTCATCATCGACGACAAGAACCCTCATACCATCTCCCGCAGTGGGTAACCGAGTTCAACCCGAAACACTCCATCGTCCTGGAGGCTGTGCAACCGGGCCTGGTTGCCGTACAGCACCGCCAGGCGTTGGCGTATATTTTCCAGGGCCATATGGTGTCCCCCCGTGCGCGTCGACTGCTGCGGCGTCGGGTTGTCGACAACCACCAGGACACCGCCATCCGCCAGCTGCACGCTGATATGTACCACGCCTCCCGTGGGAAGCTGGGCCACGCCGTGATACACGGCATTCTCCACCAGGGGCTGGAGTATCAGGCTGGGCATCGGCAGATCGCGCAGCCCGGGGCCTACCTCCCAGTCAACCCGCAGCCTGTCACCCAGGCGCAACTGCTCGATAGCCAGGTAAAGCTCGCACAGTCGCAACTCGTCGGCGACGGTCGTCGGCCGCTGCTGCTCCTGCAGGCTGACCCTCAGTAGTTCCGCGAGATCCTCCACGGCGCGCTCAGCGTCTTCGGGTCGGGACACGATAAGGCTGGCAATACTGTTCAGGGTATTAAACAGGAAGTGGGGCCGGATCCTGGCACGCAGGGAGTCGAGCCGGGACTGCAATTCCAGTTGTTTCTGTAAAAGTAGTTGTTGTTGCAGGTAAAAATAGCGCAGCAGGATTCCGGTCAGGACGGCAGCCACCACGAGATTCCGGAACAGCCACCACCCCTCGCCGGTGCCATCGTTAAGAATTGGCAGCAGGCGCCAGCCAAGGAAACTGCTCATGGCAGTGACTGCAAGCACTACAACCAGGCAACACAGGCTGACCAGCGGCAACCCCAGGCCGCCGACAACCCGTCGCAGGGCGCACAACAGGGAAGCGCTGAGCAACACCACCCACTGCACAAACAGCGAGCCAATTGCCAGCGTGTCCCAGTTGAATTCCGGCAGGGCGCTGGTGCTGAGCGTGTAGACCAGCACCATAAGCTCCACCAACAGCACCATGGCCAAAACCGGTCGCGGGGAACACAGGTCAGGGATGAAAAACTCCCCGGGCGCCAATCGTTCTCCCGGCTGTGCCACCTGCCCCGGTGATGGCTGCATAAACACTTCTCCCCCTGCGATAGCTGGTATACTTGCACCCTTGCCTGGCGTGAACAAGCCCAAAAATCACCGCTGGACCGGTGTGCATAGCCGCGCCACCACTGAGCATCAACTGCAGGAACCCGAACGGAATGAGCAAACAGCAAGACACAAGCAAGCTGTGGGGTGGACGCTTCAGCGAGGCCACCGACAGTTTTGTACAGCGCTTCACGGCGTCGGTCAATTTCGACCAGCGCATGGCTGCAGAGGATATCGCCGGCTCCCTCGCCCACGCCCAGATGCTTTGCACCGTCGGGGTACTCACGGGGGAGGAACTGTCGGAGATTCGCCGCGGCCTCGCCCAGGTCGAGGCTGAAATCAGCAGCGGCAGCTTCCAGTGGTCAATAGAGCTGGAAGATGTCCACATGAATATCGAGGCCCGACTGACCGAGCTGATCGGTGTCACCGGCAAGAAACTGCACACCGGACGCTCACGCAATGACCAGGTGGCCACCGATATACGCCTTTACCTGCGCTCGGCCATCGATGCCATAGCAGGCCAACTGACACGATTGCAAGAGGGCACAATCGGGCTGGCCACGCAGCACACCGACACCATAATGCCCGGCTTCACCCACCTGCAGACCGCGCAGCCAGTCACTTTTGGCCATCACCTGCTCGCCTGGAACGAGATGATGGAGCGGGACTACGGCCGTCTCATGGATTGCCGCGCCCGCCTCAACCAGTCTCCGCTGGGCGCCGCGGCGCTGGCGGGCACCACCTATCCCATCGACCGCACCCAGACCGCCAGCGCGCTGGGCTTCGATCGCCCGACAGAGAACTCGCTGGACTCCGTATCGGATCGGGATTTCGCCATCGAGTTTTGCGCCTTTGCCGCAATGCTGTTAACCCACCTGTCGCGTATTTCCGAAGAGCTGGTGCTGTGGACTTCCTCCCAGTTCAACTTTATCGAATTGCCGGACCGTTTCTGTACCGGCTCCTCGATCATGCCGCAGAAGAAAAACCCGGATGTTCCCGAACTGGTGCGCGGCAAGGTGGGCCGGGTGAACGGCCATCTCGTTTCCCTGCTGACCCTGATGAAAAGCCAGCCCCTGGCCTACAACAAGGACAACCAGGAGGACAAGGAACCGCTGTTTGACACGGTCGATACCGTGCTGGACTGCCTGCGGGCTTTTGGCGATATGGTGCCGGCCATTCGGCCGAAGACGCAGCAGATGCGCGAGGCTGCACGTCGCGGATTTTCCACAGCCACCGACCTGGCGGACTACCTTGTACGCCGCGGCCTGCCCTTTAGGGACGCCCACGAGGTGGTCGGCAAGGCCGTGGCACACGGTGTAGCCAGTGGCCAGGACCTGGCCGAAATGGCGCTGGCCACGCTGCAGGGCTTTTGCGCGGACATCGGCGAAGATGTATTCGAGGTACTCACCCTGGAAGGTTCTGTCGCCGCCCGCAATCACCTGGGTGGCACCGCACCGGCGCAAGTGGCCGCGGCCGCGCAGCGCGCACTGGCGCGGCTGCAGGCACGCTGACCACGGGCCCCTCAGCGCCCGCTGTACCGCAGGCTTAGCTGGAAAGTAACATCCGAAGCGGTTTCCACACCGATGTCCTCCACCACGCTGGCGTCCACCGACCAGCGCGACGCGAAACGCCAGCGCCCACCGGCGGCAAAGGTCACCCCGGGGTCTCCCAGCGCGGTCAGGTCGCTGTCGGTCGGGGCGGCATTGGCATCGAACTGTGCCAGCAATGACCAGTTTTCACCGACCCGCCAGTCCAGGCCGAGACCGGCGAACCACAGGTCCCGCTCCTGCATCCCCTCCAGCAGCTGGCTGTCGCCGGCCCGCAGGTACCCCAGCTGGCCATGCCAGCGCAACGGCAGGTCAGAGAGGTGGGCGCCGGAAAAGCGCAGCGCGATATACATATCGTCTGCACCGCTGCCAAGAAATTTATCCTCGTCGCCCACACCGAACTTGTAGCCGAGCGCGACACTGGCGACCGTATCCCCTTCCCGGAAAAACGCGTAATTCAGCGCCAGGCTGATATCCCCCGGGCCCGAGCTGTCATCCTCCAGCAAAAATCCGCGAGAACCGGACGACGCATACTGGTAATCCAGCAAATCCCTGGGCACCTGGGAACGGCCGCCGTCTGACATGCCCCAGAAGTCATGCCAGTCGTCTATGACACGGTCCAGCTGGCCGCCGCCGTGTTCCAGCCAGGGCACTTCCAGTTGCAGATCCCAGTCGGCGGCAAGGCCATAGCGCAGGTCGAGCGCAAAGCGCAGGGTTTCACCGTCGAGGTTAAGGTATTCACGGCTGCTGGAGTCCAGCACGTAGTTACTCGCTATAGCGCTGTGCAGCGCCACGGCCAGGGTTCCCGCAGGTTCGGTCCCGGCTGATCGCTGGGAGGGGAGCCCGAGCAAGCCGGTGACCGGGCTGAGGTTTTTGACATACAGGGGTTCGTCAGCCGCCAGCGGCGACGCCACGGCGCCCAGTAATGCCAGGGGCACTGCCCGGTATAATTTGGTCACGACATCACTCCACCTGGTGGATCCGGAAAAATTCAATAATACGGGCAGCTCGCGCCGCATACTAGCGAGCGGTATAATCCCCCGCTTTGCCAACCGGATTGGTCTGATGCATAACACAGTTGCCGCTATTGCACTTCTCGCCCTGCTGCTGGCCGGCTGCGGGCAGATGGGCCCCCTGTACGACCCGGCGGAAAAGCCGCCGGGTAAAAGCGCCACCGCGCCCACCACCGCGAACCCGGCCATAACGCCCTGACGAGATCACCCATGGAACATTTCCCCTACCGCGACGGCAAGCTGTTTGCCGAGAGCGTTGCAGTAAGTGAGATCGCCGAGGCGCACGGCACGCCCTGCTATATCTACTCACGCGCGGCACTTGAATCGGCGTTCAGCGAATACCAGCAGGCCCTGGATGGCTGTGAGCATCTCGTGTGCTACGCGGTGAAGGCCAACTCCAACCTGGCGGTACTGAACGTTCTGGCACGCCTGGGTGCCGGCTTTGATATTGTCTCCGCTGGCGAGCTCGAGCGCGTGATCGCCGCCGGCGGTGATCCTGCTAAAATCGTATTTTCCGGAGTGGGGAAAAAGCCCGCGGAAATGGCCAGGGCACTGGAACTGGGAATCCATTGCTTCAACCTGGAGTCGGCGGCGGAACTGGAAGTACTCGACAGGGTGGCCGGCGATATGGGCCTGGTCGCGCCCGTGTCGGTGCGCGTCAATCCCGATGTGGATGCGAAAACCCACCCCTATATCTCCACCGGGCTAAGGGAAAACAAGTTTGGTGTAACCGTGGACGAAGCGCTGCTGGTGTACCAACGGGCCGCAACGCTCACTCACGTGGACGTGGTTGGCCTGGACTGCCATATCGGCTCACAACTCACCGACATCAGCCCGTTCCTGGACGCCCTTCGCCGCCTCCTGTCGTTGGTGGACACGCTTGCCGAAAAGGGTATCACGCTGCGCCACCTGGACCTCGGCGGCGGCCTCGGGGTGCGCTACCGGGATGAAGCACCTCCCTCTATCGGCGAGTACATCGGCGCGATCCGGCGCGAGCTGGGTGCACGCAAGATCAAGCTGATGTTCGAACCGGGACGCTCTATCGCCGCCAATGCCGGCCTGCTGGTGACCCGGGTGGAATACCTCAAGCCAACACCGCAGCACAACTTCGCCCTGGTGGATGCGGCGATGAACGATATGATCCGCCCGGCGCTTTACCAGGCCTGGCTGGACATCCAGCCGGTCGAGCGCCGCACAGGTGGCGAGACCGCCCGCTGGGACGTGGTGGGCCCCGTGTGCGAAACCGGTGACTTCCTGGGTAAGGACCGGGAGTTGAACCTGGCCCAGGGAGATCTTCTGGCCCTGTTTGGCGCCGGCGCCTACGGTTTCAGCATGAGCTCGAATTACAACAGCCGCGGCCGCGCCCCGGAACTGATGGTCGACGGCGACCAGGTGCACCTGATACGCGAGCGCGAATCAATTGCTGATATCATGCGCACAGAAAAATGCCTGCCTGACTAGGCCAGAACCATGCTGCTGAAATTCACCAAAATGCATGGCGCGGGCAACGACTTCGTGGTCGTTGACCTGATAAGCCAGCGTTACAAACTGCGCCCCCGGGACGTCCGCCTGCTCGCCGACCGGCACTTCGGCGTGGGTTGCGACCAGGTGCTGGTGGTGGAAGCACCCGGCAGGCCCGAAGTGGACTTCAGCTATCGAATCTATAATGCCGATGGTAACGAGGTAGAGCAGTGCGGCAATGGCGCGCGCTGTTTCGCCCGTTTCGTACGCGAGAAAAAACTGACAACCAAGGACGTCATAAATGTTGAGACCGCCGCCGGGATTATCGAGCTGCGAATGCTCAACCGGCAGGATGTGCAGGTCAATATGGGCGTGCCGGAGCTGGAGCCGGCGGCAATTCCCTTTACTGCACCATCCCGCGCGGACAGCTATGCGCTGTCAGTAGACGGCGCGAGCCTGGAGATAGGCGCCGTGTCAATGGGCAACCCGCATGCGGTACTGAGGGTCGACAGCGTGCTCGAGGCCCCGGTGCAACGGCTCGGGCCAATGATAGAAACCCACCCGGATTTCCCCCGACGAGCCAACGTGGGCTTCATGCAAGTGGTATCGGCGCGGGAAATCAAGCTGCGGGTATTTGAGCGCGGGGTCGGGGAAACGCTGGCCTGCGGCACCGGCGCCTGTGCGGCGGTAGTATACGGCATCACCCGGGGCTGGTTGCGCGATTTAGTGACAGTCGAGCTGCCGGGGGGTAAGCTTTCAATATCCTGGGCAGGCCGCGGCCAGCCCGTGATCATGACCGGACCCACAGAGGTGGTGTTCGAAGGCAGTATAAGAATCTGACGTCGCACTAAAGCGGCATAGCAGGCCAGGGGAAACAAAAATCATGTCAGCCAGCAAAGATAAAGCCGGCGCGGCGCCAGCCGTGGTATCAAGCAGTCGCGCTACCGGCGCGCAATCCAACAATTCCCGCGGCACGGAACTTACCGACGAGGCCGTGCGGGAGTTCCTCAAGGACAACGGCGATTTTCTCCAGCGCAATCCCGACCTGCTGGACCATTTACACGTATCCCACGCGTCCGGCAGCGCGGTGTCTCTCGTCGAGAAGCAGGTCAGCGTGTTACGCGAGCGCAACGTCGATATTCGCCACCGGCTGAAAACCCTCACCACCAATGCCAGGGAAAACGACAAGCTGTTTGAACAGACCCGGGCGCTGGTAGTCAGGCTGCTGGAAGCCGATTCGGTGGCAGATCTGTATCACGCCTTCAACCAGGCCATGCAAAAAGGTTTCGAGGTGGAGTTCGCGAGCATGATCCTGTTCGGCGACAACACCGACGAGAAAGACTACCGGGTAGACACGGCAGATAGCGCGAAAGCCCATATCGGCGCCCTGCTTAGCGGGCGCAAAGCCATTTGCGGGGCACTGCGCAAGGAGGAGTTCAGCTACCTGTTCTCCAGGGGCAGCGGCACCCACCAGTTTCACCAGGGCGGCTCCGCGGCAATCATGCCACTGACCGATGGCGCGCAGCTGGGCCTGATTGCCGTGGGCAGCTCCGACGCCAACCGGTTCACCAGCGACATGGGCACCTTGTTCCTGGCCCACATAGCCGACGTCATCCTGCGCCTGTTGCCACGACTGTCACGGGCGGAGGCCTGATACGGTCGTGAGCGATTCGCCGCGGTCCGCGACGGGGAGATCTGTCGGCGGTGCGACGACCACGACGGGACCGGCAAGTGAGCTTGCCGCCGGCATCGACAATTTCCTTGTGTACCTGCGCGACGTGCGCCAACTGTCCCGCCACACACTGGACGGCTACCGTCGCGACCTTGGCACCCTGCTGGAGTACAGCATCGAACACGGCAAAAGCGGTGCGGGCGAACTGGTGGAGTCAGACATCCGCCAATGGGTAAGCCAGTTGCACCGCCGCGGCCTGGCCGGAAGCAGCATCCAGCGGGGCCTGTCGGCCGCGCGCTCCTTTTTCAACTACCTGGGCAGGGAACAGGGTCGCCCCCGCAACCCCGCCGCCAGCGTCCAGGCGCCACGCAGGCCGCGCAAACTGCCCAAAACCCTGGACGCCGACCAGGTGAATAAATTCCTGTCTTTCCAGGAGGACTCGCTCATAGCCCGGCGCGATCGCGCGATAGCCGAACTGTTTTACTCTTCGGGGCTGCGGCTGGCAGAGCTCGCGGGTATCGACATCGGTGATCTCGACCGGCATTCCCGCCTCCTCACCGTGACTGGCAAAGGCAGTAAAACCCGCACCGTACCGGTGGGTACCGTCGCGCTGGATGCCATCGAGAACTGGCTTGAGGTCCGCCCCGGTATCGCCTCGAGCGACGACGGTGCAACCGCGCTGTTCACCAGCAACCAGGGCCAGCGCATCAGTGTGCGCAGCATCCAGGCCCGGCTCAAGCTCCAGGGGCGCAAGGCCGGGATGCACCAGGACGTGCACCCCCATATGCTGCGCCACTCCTTCGCCAGCCATATGCTGGAATCCAGTGGTGACCTGCGCGCGGTGCAGGAATTGCTGGGGCATGCCAATATTTCCACCACCCAGATCTATACCCACCTGGATTTCCAGCACCTGGCCAAGGTCTATGACGCGGCCCACCCCCGGGCCAGGCGCCGCGACAAGAACTGACTAAAGCTGGGCGGCCGGGACAGCGGCTGACGCGAGTGAGGCACGGTTGGACATCAAGGTAATCACATTCGATCTCGATAACACGCTGTGGGACGTGGAGCCGGCCCTGCTCAGGGCCGAACAGGCGCAACAGGACTGGTTGCTGGCACACCGCCCCGGCACGGTGGAGGCCTACGACCACGCGGGGCTCTGGGAATTCAAGAAGTCCGTGTGGCGGCGCCACCCGCACCTGCTACACCATGTCAGCCAGATCAGGGTCCGGATGCTGTACGAACTACAGCTGGCTGCCGGCTATTCCGGGCAGGAGGCACAGGCCGGGGCGGAACAGGCCTTTGCAGCGTTCCTGCAGCAGCGCCAGCAGGTGCAATTGTACGAGGAAGCACTCGCCGTACTGGAAATCCTGGCCGCCAGTTACACCCTCGGCGCACTCACCAACGGCAACGCCGACGTCTACAAGACAGATGCCGGGGATTACTTTGATTTCGCCTTTCTGGCAGAGGACATCGGGGCCAGCAAGCCCCATCCGGATATGTTCCACGCCGCGCTGCAGCAGACCGGGGTGGCCGCCAGCAGCGTGGTTCATGTCGGCGATGATCCCGAGCACGACATACTGGGTGCGAGGGAGGTAGGAATGCACACGGTGTGGATGAATTCGCGCGGCAGGGACTGGCCCGAGGGGCCTCGTGCCAGCCGCGAAATAAGCAACCTGCTGCAATTACCCGAGGCTATCGCCGAAATAGCGGAAGCGCAACGCGCCCGGGCACAATGAGTCGCTGTTGACGGACTCGTAAAACCTAGATGGCCTGCTCGCCCGTTTCTCCGGTACGGATACGAATGACCTGTTCCAGCGGCGTCACAAAAATCTTGCCGTCGCCGATCTTGCCGGTGCTGGCTGCCTTGATAATCGCCTCGACTGTCGGCTCCACCTGGTCGTCAGGCAGCGCAATCTCGAGCTTGAGCTTGGGCAGGAAATCCACCACATATTCCGCGCCACGATAGAGCTCGGTATGCCCCTTCTGGCGCCCGAACCCCTTGACCTCGGTGGCAGTTATGCCCTGTACACCGAGATCAGACAACGCGGCGCGCACATCGTCCATACGAAAGGGCTTGATAATGGCAGTAACGAGTTTCATCCAGGCCGGGCTCCAGTAGGGAATGAACCGCTATTATGAAACGCCCGCGCGGAATGGCAAGGCCAAAAAAAAGGGGCCCAGGGGGCCCCAAAAGTACGCATCGTTAGATGCGCCCGCAAAACCGCGTCGTTACTTGGTCGTAAACTCGGGATAGGCTTCCATGCCGCACTCGGACAAGTCGGTACCCTCGTACTCCTCTTCCTCGCTGACGCGAATGCCCATGACAGCCTTGATAATCGCCCAGACCACCAGGCTGGTCACGAAGACCCAGAAGAAGATCGTTGCAGCGCCGATCAACTGGCCACTGAAAGACGCGCCACCGTCCTCGGTCAGGGGATTGGTGATCGGTACCAGCATCAGGCCCAGGAATCCGCAGACACCGTGCACCGAGATCGCACCGACCGGATCGTCGATCTTCATCTTATCGATGGTAATGATGGCGAATACCACCAGCACACCGCCCAGGGCGCCGAACAGGGTCGCCTGCAGCGCGGTCGGTGTCGACGGTTCGGCCGTGATGGCCACCAGGCCCGCCAGGGCGCCGTTCAGTGCCATGGTGAGGTCGGCCTTGCCAAACATGATGCGGGCGACAAGCAGGGCGGCAATCAGGCCACCGGCCGCGGCGGCGTTGGTGTTCATGAACACAACCGCTACCGAGTTGGCGCTCTCCACGCTGGCAGTAGCCAGCACTGAGCCGCCGTTGAAGCCGAACCAGCCCATCCACAGGATAAAGGTACCAAGGGTAGCCATAGGCAGGTTGGCGCCCGGGATCGCGTTGACCTGGCCGCTCGCGCTGTACTTGCCTTTGCGCGCGCCCAGCAGCAGGACACCTGCGAGGGCAGCGGCAGCACCGGCCATGTGGACGATACCGGAGCCCGCAAAGTCAGAGAAGCCCAGGTCGCCCAGCGTGTACATGCCAAAGACGGCGTTGCCACCCCAGGTCCAGGCGCCTTCCATAGGATAGATGAACCCGGTCATGACCACTGCAAAGACCAGGAAGGCCCAGAGCTTCATACGCTCGGCAACCGCGCCCGATACAATGGACATGGCCGTGGCGACAAATACCACCTGGAAGAAAAAGTCTGCCGAGGGTGCATAGGTAGCGGGCTCTTCTGCTCCGGTGACGCCGTTGGCGGCTATGCCGGACAGGAACAAGTCTCCGCCGTACATGATCATATAGCCGCAAACCATGTACATGGTGCAGGCCACTGCGTACAAAGCAATGTTCTTGAGCAGGATTTCGGTGGTGTTCTTGGCGCGGACAAGGCCGGATTCGAGCATTGCGAAGCCCGCCGCCATCCACATAACCAGTGCGCCGGTCATCAGGAAATAAAAGGTGTCCAGGGCGTACTGTAATTCAAAGATGCTGTTTTCCATGGGAATACTCTCTAATAACAGTGTCGTGGGTTAGATGGCGTCTTCGCCAGTTTCGCCGGTGCGAATACGAATCACCTGCTCCAGCGGGGTTACGAAAACCTTGCCATCACCGATTTTGCCGGTATTGGCCGCCTTGGTGATGGCCTCGATGGTTTGTTCAACCACCGGGTCCGCCACCGCCACTTCGATCTTCACCTTGGGCAGGAAATCGACAACGTATTCCGCCCCGCGGTACAGCTCGGTGTGGCCCTTCTGGCGACCAAACCCCTTCACCTCGGTAACGGTGATGCCTTGCACGCCGATCTCGGACAGCGCCTCGCGCACGTCATCCAGCTTGAATGGCTTAACAATAGCCGTGATTAATTTCATTGTTTTCTCCTGAAATGGAACCGACCACGCTCGCGGCCGGTCCGCTACACATGGTTGCGATTACATGCTCTTGGAAATGGTGAAAACTGCTGTGTCATCAGCCCAGTCGTAACCAAACACATCGTCGTCATCAAGATCTGTGCCGACATAGGCAACCGACAGATCCACACCCGCCACCGAATAGGTGAGGGAGACCGAGTAATCGGCATACGAATCGGTGTCAGTGGCGAAGAAGCCGCCATTCGCCTCAACCTCGTTGTAGGCTGCCTGCAGGCCAACGCTCAGGTTTTCCGACAGTGAAAAACTGTATTCAGCGGAGTAACGCCAGTACTCGTCGGATTCCAGGTAGTAATCATCGGAGTAATTCACGGTCACGGAAAGGTCCTTCCAGGAGCCGGAAACGTAGACTTCCTGGTAGTCACCCTCGGCTCCGTTGTCACCGGGATAGTCGTAGTAGATATAACCCACGTCGACGCCGAAATCCGTATCGCCGATGGCGCTGGACCAGCCGCCGTAGTAATCCAGTTCCAGGCTGCCGTCAGCAGCGTCATTACTGTCAAAGTCGACGCTGGAGCCCCACACCCCGAGGTAGAAACCGGGAGAGAACTCGGCATCGAAGCCGCCCTGGATGGCCGGGGACTCATCGGACTGGGAGATACCCCGGAAGCGGTAATCGCTGGTCAGCGCGACGTTGCCGCTGATCTCAAAGCCATCCCCTTCGGCCTGCGCCAGGCTTGTGCCAGCCATCAGTGCGGTCGTTACTGCAACGGTAAGTAATTTTTTGTTCAACATGTTTCCAATCTCCATGGTTTGTCTCGAAAGTTCAGAATATGCACGGCGACATACTGTTACGGGCAATTTCTGCACGCGATACCAATTCTGGTACCGTGAGTTTGCACAGGGTGTGCCAAGCATATTTTTTACTTTTAAAAACAGCTAGATAGCTATTTTCAAGGCATGGCAACTGCAGCCCGGGCACAAAGCTGGAGCAGGTATTTCGCACCAGAATTGCGCGTTGAACCAAAATGGTGCACACCGGCGCGCTGTGCCCCGCCGGGGATTTCCTCTAACATTGCATTCAATAGTGCATCCAACTCATCACAGCTCTTACGGCGGCAAACATGTCACTGAAACCCCCTCCCCCCTGGGAAGTCCTCCAACACGTCAATGAACTGGTAAGCTCCATCGGTATCAAGAGCGAGGTGGACAAAAGCGCGCGCGCACTGGCCCAGTCCGCGCTTGCAAAGCTGGATGTGGTCAGCCGCGAGGAATTTGACGTGCAGGCAGAGATACTCAAGCGCACGAGGGCCAAGGTGGTAGCGCTGGAAGCTGAACTCGAGGATATGGCGGCCGCACTGGAGGCACTGAACAGGGAAGCCTGACCGGGCCGGCGTCAGACGCGTTACGCACCATAATGCAGCTCAAGGATGAGCGATGGAATTGTCAGTGGTATACAGCAGGGCGCTGGCCGGCATGGAGGCGCCGCTGGTGCGGGTGGAAACCCACCTCTCCAATGGCCTGCCGGCCTTTCATATCGTCGGCCTGCCCGAGACTGCGGTGCGCGAGAGCAAGGACCGCGTTCGCTGCGCCCTGCTCAATTCCCACTTCTCTTTTCCCGACCGCCGCATCACCGTCAACCTGGCGCCGGCCGACCTGCCCAAGGAAGGCGGGCGCTTTGACCTGCCCATAGCGCTGGGTATCCTCACCGCCTCCGGCCAGGTGCCGCGAGAACGCCTGGCAGATCACGAGTTCCTGGGGGAGCTGGCGCTGGATGGCGGCCTGCGCGCCGTACCGGGCGCTATCCCTGCGGCGGCGGCAACCATCGAAAGCGGCCGACACCTGGTGGTGCCGGCGGACAGCGCACCCCTGGCCGCCCTCGCCCCCGGGAGCCGCGTCGTCCCGGCCACGGACCTGCTCACGCTCTGCGCCCACCTGAACGGCAGCTGCCCAATAAGCTGTTGCAAAGCCGAACCCGTGCAGTGCGCGCTGCCCTACCCTGACCTGAAGGATGTCAGGGGGCAGCAGGGTGCCCGTCGGGCGCTGGAGATCGCGGCCAGTGGCAACCACAACCTGCTGCTGTGCGGACCACCGGGCACAGGAAAAACCCTGCTTGCCTGCCGCCTGCCAGGCATACTGCCACCCCCGTGCCCGCAGGAAGCACTCACCTTGCTGGCACTGCGTAATTTTTTTGACCCCATCGGCACCAGCGAATACTTCCGGCGCCCGTTTCGCAATCCGCACCACAGCGCCAGCCCGGCCGCGCTTGCCGGCGGCGGGAGTAAACCCCGCCCGGGTGAAATCTCCCTCGCCCACGGCGGCGTGCTATTTCTCGATGAGCTGGCGGAATTCAGCCGCCACAGTCTCGAGGTACTCCGGGAACCCATGGAGTCCGGTGAAATCACCCTGTCGCGCGCCCATCACCGCACACGTTTTCCAGCGCGTTTCCAGCTGGTCGCCGCCATGAACCCCTGCCCCTGCGGCTTCCTCGGAGACCCTGAGCGCGCCTGTCGCTGTACGCCCGAACAGGTACAGCGCTACAGGGCACGCATTTCAGGGCCCCTGCTGGATCGCATCGACCTCCAGGTGCAGGTGCAGCGCCTGCCACCGGGCGAACTGCTGCGCCCGGCGGGCGACCCCGAGGCGTCGAGCGAGGTGCGCGCCCGCGTCAGCGCCAGCCGGGAGATGCAGAATCAGCGCCAGGGTTGCGCCAACGCGCATATTCCACCTGATCGACTGGCGGGGATATGCCGGCTGGGTAAAGCGGAAACAGCATTCCTGGAGGCCGCCGCCCTGCGCCTGTCGTTGTCCGGGAGGGCACTGCACCGCACCTTGCGGGTTGCGCGCACCATCGCCGATCTCGCGGGCATCACCTCTATCAGCAATGACTGCATCGGCGAAGCCCTGGCCTACCGCGGCAGCGAGCCCTGACCAGCAGGCCAGGCAGGCCCTGCCCGGCAATTAGTCCACGCGCAGCGGCGGGCGTTATCCAGTCGCGCTGGCATTAGGCAGCCCGATGCTCTAACCTCCAATCCCCCGTACATAATAATCGCTTTAAGGGAACGTCAAGCTCGTGTATACCCGGATCATACTGGCCCTGCTGGCAAGCTCACTGGCCACGGCCGAAGCCGTGGCGGCAGTCTCCGCGGAACAGGCCGCCCAGCTGGGCAAAACCCTCACACCCACCGGAGCCGAAATGGCGGGTAACGCCGATGGCAGCATTCCTGCCTGGGATCCGAACGGTCCACCGATTCCGGCCAATTTCGTGCCCGGTTCGGACAACTACGTCGACCCCTATCCCGAAGAAAAGCCCCTGTACACGATCAATAACGAAAACTGGCAGCAGTACGCCGAGTACCTCACGGCGGGCACCAGGGCAATGTTTGAAAAGTACGGCAAGGACGGCTGGGAAATGCAGGTATACCCCAGCCACAGGGATTCCGCTCGACCTGACTGGTTTTATGCCAACACCCTGAGGAACGCGACCGGGGCTTCGCTGGTGGCCGACGGCCAGAAAATCGATGGCAGCTATCCTGGCGTCCCCTTCCCCATTCCCCAGTCGGGGCTGGAGGCGATCTGGAACCACATGGTCCGCTACGCGGTGGATACAACACAAAGCTATGATACCTATTACGTGGATTCCAGCGGCACGGCGATTCTGGCCACGTCAGCCTACTCGACCTCGATCTTTCCCATGTTCCGGTCACCGGGCGAGCCTGTGGGCGAGAAATCCTGGACCAAGCTGCGCATCAACTACGAGGCTCCCGCCCGCCGGGCCGGGGAGATACTACTGGTTCACGAGCCCGGCGCGGACTACACCAGGGGCAAAGGCCGCGAAGCCTGGCAGTACCTGACCGGCCAGCGCCGGACCCGCCTGGCCCCGGCGGTGTCCTTCGATACCCCCAACCCGGGGGTGGCAGGCACCTCCACCTACGATGACGCCTCTATCTACAACGGCTCCCCGGAACGGTATAACTGGCAGCTGGTGGGCAAGAGGGAGGTGATTGTTCCCGCCTCCAATTACAGGTTTGTCTTCGAAACAGAACTGAAGGAGGCACTTGGCCCGAAGTTTCTCAAACCCGAGTACATACGCTGGGAAAAACACCGGGTCTGGGTCGTGGACTCCACGCTGAAAGAAGGCCAGCGCCACCTGTACAGCCGGCGCACCTTTTACCTGGACGAGGACAGCTGGGGAGCCGTTTCCAGTGATATGTATGACGGCCGGGGCCAGCTGTGGCGTCTGCAGTACCTTTACGGTGGCAACATGTACGACCGCAAGGCGGGCTTCGGCTCAGCCTATGGCGCTTACGACCTGCTGCAGAATATCTATAACCTCAACGGCAAGACCATACCGGGCCGCTTCAAAAATGGCGTCGAACAGAACGAAAAGTACTTCACGTCCAAGGGCTTGGCCCGCGGCGGGGTACGTTGAAAACACCACAGGAGCCAACTATTACATATGGCTTTCCTGATGGCATTGCACTACCCTATGTTCAGGTGACTAAAATAATCAGCAAAGGAGTATCAATCACCATGCAGAACCGTATCAAGGCAGCCCTCCTTCTGGGCTCATTTGTCGCCAGTGGCGCGCTGGCAGGGGTCTCGGCAGACCAGGCCGCGCAGCTGGGCAAGACGCTGACGCCCATGGGCGCCGAGATGGCCGGAAACGCTGACGGCAGTATCCCAGCCTGGGATCCCGCCGGCCCTCCGATCCCGGCAGGCTTCGACCCCGACTCAGGTAACTACACTGATCCCTACCCGGACGAACAGCCCATCCTGACCATTGATGGTAGCAATTGGCAGCAATACGCTGACCAGCTTACCGAGGGTACCAAGGGCATGTTCGAGAAGTACGGCAAGGACGGCTGGAAGCTGAACGTGTACCCCACGCACCGCGTTTCCACCCGCCCCGACTGGTACTACGCCAACACCGGAAAAAATGCGACCGGCGCTTCGCTGATTGCCGATGGCCAGAAAATCGAGGGTAACTACCCCGGCCTGCCGTTCCCGATACCCCAGTCCGGACTGGAAGCCATCTGGAACCACATGATCCGCTACTCCGTGGACCTGAACCAGGACTACGACACCTACTACGTCGATTCCAGTGGCAAGCCGATTCTGGCGACCAGTGCCCACTCGGTATCTGTCTACCCCATGTTCGCCAATCCCGATGAGCCGGTTGGCGACAAAATCTGGACCATGCTGCGCATCGACTACAATGCGCCAGCTCGTCGGGCCGGAGAGATCCTGCTGGTACACGAGCCCGGAGCGGATTACACCGCGGGCAAGGGCCGCCAGGCATGGCAGTATCTGACAGGCCAGCGCCGGGTTCGCCTGGCACCCGCCGTGTCTTTCGATACCCCGAACCCCGGTGTGGCCGGTACGTCAACCTATGACGACTCCTTTGTCTACAACGGTTCACCCGAGCGTTTCAACTGGAAGCTGGTTGGCAAGAAAGAGATGTACATTCCCGCGAACAGCAACAAGTTCGTGTTCGACACCAAGCTGGAAGATGCCCTGGGGCCGAAATTTCTCAAGCCGGAGTATTTCCGCTGGGAAAAACGCCGCGTATGGGTAGTCGACTCCACCCTGAAAGAAGGCCAGCGTCACCTGTACAGCCGCCGCACCTTCTACCTGGACGAGGACGATTGGGTAGCAATGGCGGGCGATATGTATGACGGCAGGGGCAACCTGTGGCGCCTGCAGTACATTTACCCGGCGCTCCAGTATGGCAAAAACACGGGCTTCTTCTCGTCCTATGGCGCCTACGACCTGCTGCAAAACATCTACAACCTGAACGGCAAGCCCATCCCGGGCAAGTTCAAGAACGGCAGTGGCGTCTCCAACGACAAGTTCTTCACACCCAAGGGTATGGCTCGCAGCGGCGTGCGTTAATCGCGCCCGACCCGAAGCGCCCTGGCGGCGCTTCAGGTGGCAAGCAGACAGTAAAGACCAACAGCCGGGCTGTTGGTCTTTTTTTTTCCCTTCGCGGCCAAAACGTAGGAAAATGCGCACCCCCGCTTTTACCCCTCCAGAGCCATAGGCAGGAGCCAAAATATGTTCAAGATAAACCAGTACTTTGACGGCAAGGTCGCGTCAATTGCCTTCCAGAGTGCAACCCTGCCCGCCACGGTTGGCGTCATGGCGGTAGGCGAGTTCGAATTTGGCACCAGCCAGAGGGAGACCATGACGGTAGTCAACGGTGCCCTGACGGTTCGCCTGCCAGGCAGCGAAGACTGGACAGTGTTCGAGCAGGGCGACCAGTTCGTGGTGGCTGCCAACGAAACGTTCCAGCTCCGGGTAGCCGTCGAAACGGCATACCTCTGCACTTACGGCTGAAAGCGACGGTAAAGCCATTGGCGAGCCACCCCAAACTGATCGGAGAACCTACACTTGGATGAAAAAGAGCTGGTGGAACGTTTTCAGTCAAACGCCCCGGGCTTCCTGCATATGCTGGGGGCGCGCTTCGCCAGCGCGCAACCCGCGGGGGGAACCTGCACCATAGAATTTGATGTCAGCCTCGATTTCTGCCATTCGGTCGATGTCGTACAGGGGGGATTTGTGACGGCCATGCTGGATGCCGCCATGACCCACGCCGCGTTCACCATGGCGGAGGATGTGGTTAATATCTCCTCGCTCGAGATCAAGACCACCTACCTGGAACCCACCCGGGCGGGACGCCTGCGCGCCGAGGGTTGCGTCATCAAGAGCGGCTACAAGATCGCCTTCATGGAAGGCCGACTGTACAACGCCCAGGGGCTGTTGACCGCAACCGGCAGCACGGTCGCCAAGGTGATACGCAGCTAGTGTCCTGCCCGACCCATTCGTGCGCGCCCGGGGTAAGCCCGTGACCCAGCTCAATCCCCGCCAGCGGGAGGCTGTGCGCTATATCGACGGTCCACTGCTGGTTCTGGCCGGCGCCGGCAGCGGCAAAACCAGCGTGATTACCCGCAAGATCGCCTACCTGGTGGAAACCTGCGGCATCAGTGCCAGCCGTATCGCGGCGGTGACCTTCACCAACAAGGCCGCCAGGGAGATGAAAGAGCGGGTGGGCAGGTTGCTGGGCGGCGGTATTGCCGAGGGCCTCACCGTCAGCACATTCCACCAGCTGGGCCTCAAGATCATCCGCAGTGAGCGCAAGGCGCTGGGACTGAAGTCCGGTTTTTCCATCTTCGACGGCGAGGACACCCGCACCCTTATCCGTGACCTGTTGATCCAGGAACACGGCGCCGAGGGCGACCAGGCGAATACGATCGCCCAGCGCATCTCGAACTGGAAAAACGACCGGGTGCTGCCGGAGCAGGCCCTTGCCCAGGCCAGGAGCCCGGCGGACATCCTCTGCGCCCAGGCCTACCTGCGCTATAAACGCGCACTACGGGCCTATAACGCGCTGGATTTCGACGACCTGATCCTGCTTCCCACCATACTGTTCGAGCACCACCCCGAGATCCTGGAAAAATGGCAGAACCAGCTGCACTACCTGCTGGTTGACGAGTACCAGGATACAAACACCAGCCAGTACCTGCTGGTCAAGCAGCTGGTCGGCCTGCGGGGCCGGCTGACCGTCGTAGGCGACGACGACCAGTCCATTTACGCCTGGCGCGGCGCCAGACCGGAAAACCTGGCACAGCTGCAGGATGACTACCCCTCGCTGAAGATCGTTATGCTGGAACAGAATTACCGCTCCACCGCCCGCATCCTGAAGGCAGCCAATACCCTGATCGCCAACAACAGTCATGTGTTCGACAAGCAGTTGTGGAGTGAACTGGGCTACGGCGAACCCCTGCGGGTGATCCGCTGCAGCAGCGAACAGCATGAAGCAGACCAGGTGGTAGCGGAAATACTCGACCACAAGCTGCGCAAGCGCACCCGCTTCGGCGACTATGCGGTGCTGTATCGGGGCAATCACCAGTCGCGCCTGATCGAGCTGGCGCTGCAGCAGCAGCAAGTTCCCTATCACCTCAGTGGCGGCACCTCCTTCTTCGCCCGTAATGAGGTGAAGGACATCATGGCCTACCTGCGACTGATCCTGAATGAGAACGACGACAACGCATTCCTGCGGATTGCCAACGTGCCGCGTCGCAAACTGGGCGCTTCCACCCTGGAGGCCCTGGGCAACTTTGCCAATGCACAACACTGTAGCCTGAGCCAGGCCTGCAACCGGATCGGCGCGGAGCATATCCCCGAGGCGGGCCTCAAGCGATTGCGGGAGTTCCGCAGCTGGATGGGCACAATACGCGGCCAGTGCCAGGGCGACTCCGGTGTCGCGGGCATTCGCCAGATGATTCGTGAAATGGACTACGAGGGCTGGCTGCTGCAGCTGAGCTCCGGCGAGGATGTAGCCGAACGTCGCATGGCCAATGTGCACTTCCTTGTCGACTCCCTGCAGCGGGTGATGAGTAGCGAGCAGGTACCGTTGGACGAGGCCATTTCGCGCCTGGTACTGCGCGACCTGCTGGAACAGCAGGACGAGGAGGATACCGGCCCGGACAGCGTGCAGCTGATGACCCTCCATGCAGCCAAGGGCCTGGAGTTTCCCCACGTCTATATCATCGGTATGGAGGAAAGGCTGCTACCCCACCGGGTGAGCATCGAGGAAGACAATATTTCCGAGGAACGGCGTCTTGCTTACGTGGGTATTACCCGGGCCCAGCAGACCCTGGCCCTGACCCTGGCCTTGAAACGGCGCCAGTTCGGCGAGACCGTTAACTGCGAGCCCAGCCGCTTTATCGCTGAACTGCCGCAGGACGACCTGCAGTGGCAGGGTGGTGGTGCGGACAGTGGGGAGGCCAACGAAGAGCGCGGCCAGGAAACCCTGGCCGGCCTGAAAAACCTCTTCGCCTGAACCCTACAGGGCCTGGCTGAGCGAGAGCTGTAGCTTGTCCACCAACTCGTCAACCTGTGCGCGGCTTATCACCAGCGGCGGGCAGACCGCCAGCGCGCAACCGGCAACGTTGCGAACAATCAGGCCGTTGTCCTGGCATAACTGGGTAACACGTTTGGCCAGGTCCACGGCGGGCGTACGGCTGGCCTTGTCTTCCACCAGTTCCAGCGCACCGATCAACCCCGCTCCGCGCACCTCGCCCACCCGCTCGTGGTCCCCAAAAGCCGCCAGCCGGGACTGCAGGTAGGCACCTACCTCGGCAGCGTGTTCGTAAAGCTTGTCACGTTCATAGATTTCCAGGGTTTTCAGCGCCGCGGCGCACGCTACCGGGTGGCCCGAGTACGTATAGCCGTGACCAAACACGCCGACCTGCGCGCTGGGTTCCACCATCGCCTCGTACATATCGCCGCGAATCACCGCGGCGCTGATCGGGTAGTAAGCCGAGGATAACTGCTTGGCGAAAGTCATCTGGTCCGGTTGCTTGATATTCACCGTCTCACAGCCGAATACCTTGCCGGTGCGGCCGAAACCCGTGATGACCTCGTCCGCCCAGAACAGGATGTCGTGCCTGGCCAGAATAGCCTGCACTGCCTCGTAGTATCCCGCAGGGGGCACGATAACCCCGCTGGCACCGGTAATGGGTTCGGCGATAAATGCCGCGATCGTGTCGGCACCCTCGCGCAGGATCAGCTGTTCCAGGTTTGCGGTAATACGTTGCACGAACTCCGCTTCGGATTCGCCACCCTGCACGCCCCGGTAATAGTGCGGATGGTCGGTGCGCAATATGCCGAGCGCCTCCAGCGGCGGGTCGAAATGGGCGAGATTCGCAGGCAGGCTGGTGAGGGCACCCGCGGCCACCGTTACCCCGTGGTAGGCGCGTTCCCGGGTAATGATCTTGCGCTTTTGGGGCTTGCCGATGGCATTGAAATAATAGCGCAGCAGCTTGATATGTGAATCATTGGCATCCGAGCCGGAATTACCGAAAAATACCCTGGCGTCCGTTACCGGCACCATGGCTGCAAGCCTGTCGGCCAGGTCTATGCCGGGCTGGTGGGTCTTGCCCCCGAACATATGGGTAAAAGAGAGCTTGCCCAACTGCTCGCTGATACAGTCGATCAACTCCCTGTTGCCATAGCCAAGGCCGGTACACCAAAGGCCCGCCATCCCCTCCAGGTACTGCTTGCCTTGCGTATCATAGATATAAACACCCTCACCACGGTCGACGACCAACTGCTCGGTGGCCTTGAGGTTCGTGGTGGGGTATATCACTGCTGACATGGATTTGTCCCTCACTATTGATTTCAACCAGTGTATATTGCACTTTTGTACAGTAATAATACATTGCTTCCGAAACATGGAATGTAGGGGCGTGCAATGCCGGAAACAACCCACACAGGGACAGGCCGTGAAACCAAACCGGGGCGGACCTCACCAACTGATCACAAGAAAAAGCAGAAACCGGTCGCCTCACGCCGTAAAAAAGGTGTCCTGACCCGGCGCAAAATTCTCCGTGCCACGCTGGCGGTGATCTGCCGCGACGGCCTGCGGGGCGTTACCCACCGTTCCGTGGCGGCCGAGGCCGGGGTTCACCTGTCTCTAACCACCTACTACTTCAGTGATATCGAGGAAATGATCCGCAAGGCGCTCCAGCAGTTCTGTGAAATGGGCCAGCCGGACCTGGAAAACTCGCTCGAGATGACCGTCCGCTACCTGGATTCGTTCCCGGCCAGCCAGTTACGCCGCATCGCCGTACGCGAGGAAATCTGTGACCGGATAGCCACACTTGCCGCACGGCACGTTTTCAACCAGATTATCAATAACGCGGACAGGCTGGCCATAGAGCAGATCCTGTTCAATGAGGGCCGGCTGTCACCCGAGGTTCGCCAAATGGCCGCCGAACATCGTCGGCAGCTGCTTGAGCCGCTAACCAAGCTATGCCGCTACTTCAATCGCCGCGACCCCGAGATCAACGCCGAACTGCTGTTCGGGGCGATCACCTCCATGGAATACCAGAGCCTCACACTGCCCAGGGAGGATGTCGACCTGGAGCGTATAGCCACCCTGCTGCGGCGCCAGATCGGCTGGCTTGCCGGGCTCAAGTGTGCCTGAGTAAGCTGAATCCCATGACGCCTGTGACCATTGATGACATCCGCGCCGCGGCGATGCGAATTGCGCCCTACGTGCATCGCACGCCGATAATGTCCAGCCAGCTGATCAATACGGAGGCAGGCTGCGAGATATTTTTCAAGTGCGAAAACCTGCAGAAAGTCGGCGCTTTCAAGGCCCGGGGGGCACACAACGCGGTGCTGAAACTGTCACCGGAGCAGCTCGCAAAAGGTGTTGCCACACACTCTTCAGGCAACCACGCGGCCGCCCTCGCGCTGGCGGCCAGCCACTTCCGCGTCCCCGCCTATATTGTCATGCCCGAAAACGCCCCCGCCAGCAAAGTGGCTGCAGTGCGCGCCTACAGCGGCGAAATTACCTTCTGTGAAGCCACCCAGGCGGCGCGGGAAAGTACACTGGAAGCGCTTTGCAAACGCACCGGGGCCAGCTTTATTCCCCCCTATGATCACCCGGACGTCATCGCCGGCCAGGGCACAACAGCACTGGAGATTGCCGAACAAATGGCGCTGGCACCGGACGTCCTGCTCGCCCCCGTCGGCGGGGGCGGCCTGCTGGCGGGCTGCGCCGTGGCCAGCAAGGCGCTGCTGCCCGATACCCTTGTCATCGGTGCCGAGCCGGCAGGGGCGGACGATGCCCTGCGCAGTTTTCACAGCGGCCAGTGGCAGCCGCAGCCCGCTCCCGACACCGTGGCCGATGGATTGCGCACCGCACTGGGCCAGCTCAATTTCTACCTGATCCGGGACAAGGTGGACGATATTCTCAGTGCCGATGACGCCACCATTATCAGGGCTATGCGCCTGGTCTGGACACGCATGAAACTGGTCGTGGAACCCTCTGCGGCCGTCGGGCTGGCCGTGGTTTTAAGCCACCGGCAGCGCTTTGCCGGCAAGCGGGTCAGCATCGTTTTCAGCGGCGGCAATGTCGACATCGACACATTACCCTGGTAAACGGCAGCGGGCATCCGCGGAGCTGACGGATGCCAGAGGGAAGAAATAACGGATTTGAAACAAGCCCGGACGCCCCTTGTCAGGGCGCACCAGGCATTCAGGAGCTTACTGGCTGCCGGCAGCCATGTAATCGACCGCCGCCATGACCTCCTCGTCGGAGCAGTTCATGCAGCCGCCCTTGGCCATCATGCCGGTGCCAGGAACGCCGTGCAGGCCGCTGTCGTGCAGGGCATCCGCGCCCTTGGCAATACGCGGGGCCCAGGCTTCCGTATCACCGAACTTGGGCGCGCCGGCAGCGCCGGTAGCATGGCAGGCCATACAGGCCGAATTGTAAACCTCTTCACCGGAGCGAGGTCCGGCGCTGGCAGAGGCCGCGGCACCACCGCAGCTGCTGTCGCCCAGCATACAGTGCTCACCCACCGGCTTGATACGCTGCTCTATCTCCGCGCGCTGGGTATCGCTCACCTCCACCGCAAGGGCGCTGAAAGCCAGGCCAACGGCCAAAACACTGAACACAATTCGCTTTATCACAATACAGTCCTCTCCTGGATAGGCGCGCATTATAGCCAGTAATCCGCGCTGCGGAAACTCGGCTGCGACCGGCCGCAGGAGATATCCGGCAACGGCCCCCGACCCGGCTCTGGCATCCGGTCCCGATTCCCCCTACCATCGGTGCCCGAAACTGAAAACCACACGCCACCACCACAGGTACCGCGCACATGAAATTATATACCTACGACCCCGCTCCCAATCCCCGCCGCCTGGCCCTGTTCATGCAATACAAGGGCATCGCGATCGAAACCCGGCAAATCGACCTGGGCAGCGCTGAACAGCTCGGGGAGGCGTACCGGGCGATCAACCCGGAGTGCTCGGTGCCGGCGCTGCAGCTGGATGATGGCACGGTGCTGACCGAGGTGATCGGGATCTGCGCCTACCTCGAGGCACTGCACCCCGGCAAGCCCCTGCTGGGCACCACGCCGCTGGAGAAAGCCCAGGTTATCAGCTGGGACCATCGCGTGTTCGCGGGCATGACCATGGCCATAGCCGGCATGCTGCGCAACCGCTCGAAAGCCTTCGAAAACCGCGCCCTGCCGGGCCCCCTGGACGTGCCCCAGATTGCCGAGCTGGTCGAACGCGGCAAACTGCAGCTGGCTCACATCCTGCCAAAGCTGGACACGGAACTGGCGAGTCGTGCCTGGCTCGCCGGCGATAGCTTTACCTTTGCCGATATTGACCTGCTGGTTTCCGTCGACTTCATGGCCTGGGTAAAGCAATCGATCCCGGAGGAGTGCCTGCACCTGAAGAACTGGTACGAGCGCGCCCGGGCCGAGCTGGGACTGTAATTCAGAAATACCAGGCCAGCTGCACCAGCAGGGAAGGTCCCACCGCGAGAGTAAGGTCATCCAGGCCGGTCTCTATGCCGCCGTACTGGGTTCCCTTCGAGCCCAGCGGCGCGGTCACCGCGCCCAGCAACTGCCAGTCCTGCGCCAGGTCCCATCGCATGATCACCTGCGCCAGGGCCGAGCCATCCTCGAGGCTGGCAAACAGGTTCGAGGTGACATTCAGCAGGGGCGTCGCTTCCACCAGCAGGGATACGGCCATATTGTGGCGGCCTATCGTGTACAACTCGCCCCGCTCCAGGCGCAGGGCGAGGTCCCTGTCCCCCAGGATTTTTCCCGGGTTATAGTCATCGTCATCCAGACCGAAGCCGTTGTAGAAATACTCGATGACCGCGCTGGCGTTATGCCCTGCCCAAACCCAGGACCAGGACCAGTTGGCCACCGCGCTGGTGACCCAACCGTCGCGGGCGTCGGTGAGGGTGATATCGCCGCGCAGCACAGCCCCTCCCAGGTTGGTGACCCCTCCCACGCCAGCGATGAATTCATTGAGGTTCTCCGCCAACAGCAGGTCGTACTCCGCCCGGGTACCGAAGCCATGGAATTTCAATGCCGTGGAACTCTGCTCGGGGGTGGCACGACCCTCTTCGTCCCGACGCTGTACAAATACAGCCTGCCAATCACTGCCGTCATCCAGCAGGTACTGGCCGTAGACCATATCCTCACCCAGCTTGTACTCGGTATCCACCGCTGCCGGGCTGAAGGGATTGAAGAAATCCACCGGGTTGTAGATCAGGCCGTTACCCCAGCTCACCGCCTGCCGGCCGAGCCGCAGCACAGCCTTGTCGCCGGTATAGCCCAGGTTGAGGCGGTCCAGCCGCTGCACCCCCGCTTGTGTGCCACCCCCACTGAGCGTATCGGTCAGGTCCCACCAGCGTCGCTCGTCGTTGGGTAAGGTGCCCGGGAGCAGGAGCAGCTGGGAAGAGTCGGGCGACAGATCAAGGCTGTCTCCCCACTGGCCAAGCAGTTGGTAATCGGCCTGGACACTGAAGCGCTCGCGGACGCCGGAAAATTTCAGGCGCAGGTCGGCATATTCATCGTTTGCCCTCTCGCCGAAAACACCCTGGTAAGCGCTGTCATCCGGGTAGGTGCTACCCTGCCAGCGCAGCTTGATGTGGCCGCCATCGAAGCCCGGAACCGCGGCCCCGGCCGCACCCGATATCAGCAGCAGCGCCGGTAGCACACGCCGGGTTGTGGCCATCTACACTGCCATGGCGTGGGGCTGCTGTCGCTCGTCGGCGACGATCCGGCCGTCTCGCATACTGATCAAGCGCCCGGCGTAACCCATTACACGGGGGTCGTGGGTGGAAATCACGAAAGTCACCCCACGCTCAGTGTTGAGCGTGACAAACAGGTCCATCAACTGCGCCGCACTGCGCGAATCGAGGTTGGCAGTGGGCTCATCGGCCAGCACCAGCGCCGGCTTGCTGGCAATGGCCCTCGCCACGGCCACGCGCTGCTGCTGGCCTCCGGACAGCTGGGCCGGGCGTCGTTCCTCCATGTCCTCCAGGCCCACCTCAGCCAACACCGCCGCCGCAAGGGAGCGCCGCTCCCGCGCACGCACTCCCTGCACCTGCATGATGAACTCCACGTTTTCACGGGCCGACAGCACCGGCACCAGGTTATAAGCCTGGAATACGAAGCCGATCCTGTTCAGGCGCAGCTGGGCCAGTTCACTTTTTGACAGCAGGTCCAGGCGCTGGCCGCCAACGGTGATCTCGCCACTGTCGGGGGTGTCCAGTCCGCCCAGGGCGTTCAGCAGGGTGGTCTTGCCGGAACCGGAGGGCCCGGACAGGCAGACGAAGGAACCCTCCTCGATATCCAGGCTCACGTCATCGAGGGCGCGAATCGTCGCATCGCCCTGGTGAAACGTCTTGCACAGATTCCGGCACGAAATATCGGTCATTGGATTACCCCCTGTCAGGTCTTGTTCAGCGCTGCCACCGGGTCAAGCCGGGAGGCGCGCCAGGCGGGTGCGAGACTGGCCAGGAGCCCCAGCACAATGACAACGGTGGTCGACATCAGCATGTCGGCAGTATGCAGCACCGGGTAGAGCGTGGTGCCCATGCCTACCATCTCCATCCCCTGCGCCACACTGGAGATATCGATACCGGATTCCAGCGGCTTTACGGTGACCAGCGCCAGCAGGTTGCCCAGTGCCAGGCCCAGCAACAACAGGTAGAGGCTCTCCAGCATGATCTGCCCGAGGATCATGCCGGGGCGCATACCCAGCGCCTGCATCAGCCCGATCTCGCGCACCCGCTCGAATACCGCCATGACCAGCGTGTTCACCAGGCCGAAGGACAGGGCAAGAAAGACCACCACCATGAATACCAGGGCAAAGCCGTCCTGCACCACGAGCATACTGCCCAGGAAAGTATCCAGCTCTGTCCAGGGCAACACCTCGAGCCCGGTGCCGGCAGCGGCGGCTATCCGCGGCACCCATGGCGCCACATTGCGGTAGTCATGCCCGGTCACGGCTATTTCCGAAATTCGTTCGCCGATCCCGAGCAGGTCCTGGACGGCCGCCCGACCGGCGTAGACATAGCGGTCCTCGCTTCCCTGCAGGCGGGCGCGGTAGATTCCCACCACCCGGGCGCCGCGCTCAGCCACGTTGTTTTGCGTGTCCTGTGACATGATCACCACCCGCTTGCCCACTGCCGTTTCGAGCCTGCGGGCAAGGTTTGCACCGATCACCAGTCCCCGGTCCCCGGGACCATCCAGCGCGCGCCCCGCCACCAGCTCGTCAGGCAGGGAGCCCAGTGCCGCCTCTGCCACAGGGTCTATACCCAGCAGGGTCACGCCGCGGTTGCCCCGCTCACTGGCGATCACCGCAGGCACACGCACCCGGCCGGCCCAGGCCGCCACGGGGGCCTCCTGCAGCCGCGCGAGGAGAGCGCCGCCGGGCGCATCCATACTGTTCACCACGCTGGGATCGCGCAGGTAGTCGCGCTGATGGATCTGCACCTCCCCCGGCAAGGTCTGCAGGCCGTTGCGAACCATCTGGTCGGTCATGCCGCGCATCAGCGAGGCCATGAAAATCATCGCCCAGACACCCACGGTAATAGCCAGCAGCATGATCAATGTGCGACGGTGATTACGCCAGAGATTGCGCCAGGCCAGGGTGCTGATCGCCGCGACAGGAAATGCCATCAGGCCGTCCGCATGGCCGCAACGGGCTCGAGCCGAAACAGGCGCAGCGCGGGGTACAGCGCCGCCAGCAATGCACCGGCAAATACCGCCAGGGGTCCGCTGAGCAGGGATGTCGCGCTGATTTGCGGATACAGGCGCCCGCCCAGCATGAATCGCTGCATCATCTCCTCCACCCCGGGATAGGTAAAACCCGCGTAAGACAGGTACCAGGTAAGCAGGCTTCCCCCGAGCAAGCCGAGCGCTAAACCCAGTACCGCCAGCAGCAGGGTTTCCATTCCCACCAGCTGGGCCAGCCGCAGTGGGCTCATGCCCAGGGCCATCATTACCCCGAATTCCCGGGTGCGCTCCAGCACGGACATCAACTGGGTATTAAGCACGCTGAAAGCCACCAGTATCACCAGTACACCGTACTGGAACCAGGCACCCGCCATGTCCGAGGTAATCGCCTGGCGCAGGCCCGGCATCAGGGTATCCCAGTCGAGCACCGCCAGCTCTTTGCGTGCAAGCAGCATGGCACGCAGCTCACTCAATGCCCCCCCGACCTCATCCAGGGCCGGCACCCTGATCACCACACTGTGGCCCTCATCCCCCATGGCGAATACCTGCCGAAACCACCCCAGGGGCAGCTGCGCCATGGAACGGTCCACATCCGGCAACCCGGTGTCGAGAATTCCCACTACTGTTGCCACGCCTGCCGCAAAGGAGCCGTCGCGGCCGCTGCCCAGGAAGGTCAGCTCGTCTCCGGGGCCCACCTTGAGATTCTGCGCGAGCACCGCCCCGATGACAATTTCCTGGGCATTGCCGTCGCGCAGGTAGCGACCCTCGCGCAATTTGCCGGGAAACGTCGACACCAGCGGCTCGTAGGCGGGCTGCACGCCAGTGAGCAGGACACCGAAGGAGCGCTCAGCGCTGGAGGCCAGCGCGAACGCCTCGGCCCTTGCAGCTACCGATTCCACTCCCAGCGCGGTACGCACTCGCGCCGCCAGCTCCACCGCCCCGGGCACACTCTGGTACATATGTTGCTCGTCCAGGTAGTCCCGTTGCTGAATCTGTATATGTCCGGTGAAGGCTGCGAGGCTGCCATCGATCATCATCTGGTAGGACCCCAACTGCAGGGATACCAGGAAAATCAGCAGGATATTGCAGAACACCATCGCCCCGACAGTGAGCCAGGTCCGGCGCCGGTGGCGCCAGAGGTTGCGCCAGGCGAGAAGCCAGGAAACGCCCATTACCTGGGATTTCTCAAATTGGACAGGGTGAACTGGTTGGCGGGCAGCTCCACGTCGAAGGCCACCGCCAGGGTATGCAATTCGGTCCACTCTTGCGGCTTGTCCTGGCTGGACATACGCATCACGACGGCAACATTGCGGCCGCCCATGGGAGCGATTTCCAGGGCCTTCAGGGATTTTACCAGCGCGCCATCCTGATCCCAGAACTGCTGCTCCAGCAGCACCCAGTCATCACGTATGCTCAGGACTTCCCTGCCCCACACTACCGCTGCCTCCTCGTGCGGGATGGACTCGATCACATAGACCTGTCGACCGTCCTGCTCAAATTGTCGCAACAGCCTGTGGTCGTACTGGTCGATGATATTGGTATCTTTGCTGACGTCCTTATTGGAAAAGTCGCTGCCCATCCAGCTCTGGCTCATCATGGATGAGGGAATCTTGATCACGCGATTGATCTTGGGCGTATAGGTCCACATATTGCCATCCACCGACAAGGTACCGTTGCCGGCGTCTTTTTTGGGCTCCTTCACCCGCACCAGGGTGTGCTTTTCGCCCTCGGTCCAGGCCTCCATGGTCATTGACCGCTCCCAGTCCGGGCGATGGATGGTCATGGTCATTTCCGAGTAGGACGTCAGCCCGCGATAATGGTCCATTGCCTTGCGAATAATATCGGGGGCCGTCATCTCCTGCGCAAGCGCACCGCTCGTGCAAAAACCCAGAAAATAGACTGCTAGCTTTTTCCACATCGTACTGGCCTCACCGGGGAACAGGCTTGAGTGTAAACATTAAGGTCGGCGCAATGCATGGACCCAGGTCATGAAATGATGGCGTAAATACGGGCATATTGCGATATAACTACCAAATGCACCCCGAGCACAGCTCACGCATTCCGGATAAACACTGTAGTAAATCCCTGGCGCGCACGTGGGGGTTTGCGATAAGCATTGCGATCGCGACACTGGGCGGGTGCAACGCGGGCGGTCCGGACGCGGCCCTTGCGCAATACCTCGCGCGCCTTTCGCGCACACTGTCGGTTGCGCCCACCCCTATCCCGCCACAGCAGGTGAGCGCGCTGCCCTCCCCCCGTAAGCTGCACCGGGTAAGGGCGTCCAGCGGACTGGATATGCTGGATTTTCTCGCCCTGCATGGCTGCGCGGTCCAGGTAACCATCGGCAAGCGCAACAGCAGCCTGGGGCGCCTCGCGCGGGATTCACAGCGGCTGCTGCTGGACCTGGAATACCTGCAACTGGCCCCGGACTGCATCGCACTCCAGCTCGAAAGGGGCGATACGGCGCTGGCCGACACCCTCGAGCAGGCCTGGAACCTGAAGCGCAGGGAACTCCCCCTGGCGATATACAACGCCACGCTCGCCGGCAGCGAATACCGGGCATTCTGGAAAACGCCCGCCAGTGGGAGTGATTACCCGGCCAACACCAGCAGTGCCGTGATCAGCAGTCTCACCGCCATCAACAGTCACGCCAGGCGCTGGCTGGCGGGCGACTTCAGCGCAAATAACCGCGAGTTTGAAATCCTGCTCGGTGAGGTGGCCCGTGGCGACGGCGGCGCGCTGCGGCAGGCACTGGCCGCGCAGGCGAACGCCCTCGCCAAGGCCAACGACCTGCTGGCACAACGCATGGCGCAAGGGCCTCTGTGCGCCCCACCCATTCGCCCCGCTGCCGCTGACATCCTGGCGAACGTCATCCTGATCTACTTTATCCAGGGCATACAGCCGCGCGCGGCCCAGCTCAACCGGCGCTACCACGAAATGCTGCCGGTGCTGGGCGAACTCGAACAGCTACTGGAAAGTGCCCTGGCACCGGCCTACCAGTCCTGGCGAGGGCAGCGCGATGAAGAGTTGGCCCGATGGACACAGGCCCCCCGCGCCCACGTGACGGCATTACAGGCGATCCAGCGACCCTGCCTGCCAAAACCCGATCCGGGTCTTTAGTTGGCGCGATCCCGGCTCGAGGAGCTACAATGCCGGCTGCACCTTGCTGTCGGCGCAGGCGGGCCTGTCGCGCAAGTAACCGACCCGCTGCAAGACAACACACCTGGACCCTCGCGTAACGGAGAATTTGATGAGCAAGCCTATCAGTTCCACATTGCACAAGCTGCTGCCGTGGGCGGCAGCGGCGTTGCTGGCCGCCTGTGCCAGCACACCCCCGACACCTAGCGTCGATTACAAGCCCGATTACAATTTCAGCACCACACACAAGGTGGCTTTCTACGATGACTCCGGCCTGGTCACCGGCAACAACCCGGCTCCCCTGAGCGATATGGAGCGTGACCGTATCGACCTGGCACTGGAATCCGCCCTGCGCAACAAGGGCTATGAAGTATTGGGTAAAAAGGATGCCGCCCAGGCCGACCTGCTGATCAGCTGGACCCTGGTACTCAACGACAGAACTGATGTGCGCACCTACCAGACCCCCGCCATGGGTGTGGGTTACTCCCGCTATGGCGGATACAACGGCTACAGCATGTACAACTGCTGGGGCTGCACCCAGACCGAGGTCTCCGTCAAGAACTACACCGAGGGCACCTTCATCGTCGACATGATTGATCCCAAGCTGAAAAAGTCTGTGTGGCGCGGTGAAATACAGTCGCGACTGAAGGGCCAGCTGGGCCAGGACCAGGATAAGTACAACGAGGTGGCGAACATTATTTTCGCCTCTTTTCCGCCCTGATCAGACGGAGATATCGGGTCACTTCAAAAGTCCCGGCATCGCCGGGATTTTTTTGCCCGATCATTCCGGGCCTTAGGGCCTGCGCCAAACCCTCGACACCAGGCGCTGGTAGGCCACCGGCGACAAACTGCCAGTTCTCAAAACCAGTCCAATGAAACCTTAGAGAACCCCTACTCGGGCAAGGCGAAAACGTAAATAGCCTGCCCGTTGGTCGGTTGGTAGATTTCCGGGCTGACCGTTGCCGTCAAAGCGCGAAACACGCCTATCCCTGTGGGCACAGCAATATACTGTTTTCCCTTGACGCTGTAAGTAATCGGGTAGCCATGTAACGGCGCCGCCAGCCGGGTGCGCCAGAGGCGCTTGCCGTTTCCAACGTCAAAAGCGCTGAAGTAGCGATCCACGTCCCCGACAAACACCATGCTTCCACCAGTAGTCAGGGCTCCGGTGAGAAACTGGGCACGCTGTTCCACACTCCACTTCTGTTCCAGCGTTTTGACGTCCCAGGCGGCCAGGCGGCCCAGCTTTCCCTCCGCGCCGGGCATCTCGAAGGTGCGGGAATCCCCGCCGTATCCTCCGCCACCCACGGCACGCTCTACCGTGCGGCCTACCAGTTCGGAACAAAGCTGGTGCAGTGGAATAATGAGTGACCGCGCCTGGGGGCTATAAGCCGTCGCCTGCCAGTTATGACCGCCATATATACCGGGGCAGGCCCGGATCGTATCGCCGATACCGGCGCTCAGGATATCGTCCCGGTAGGAGACTTTGCCGTGTATTTTATCGACGGTGGAGTAGATCGTCTGGGCCTGGGTTTCGGCCAGGCCGAGAAATTTCCCAGTGGCGGCATCCAGCTTCCACAGAATGCCGTCCTTGCCAATCGTGTACAGGCGCTTCTCCCCATCTACCTCGATGAGAACCCGCTCAAACCCCACCTCCATGTCAATGGTTTCCCCAGGAATATGCTGGAAATACCAGACGATTTCGCCGGTGCGCGGCCTGATAGCCAGTGTGGAGTTTGTATAGAGGGCGGCATCCCGGGCAGACATACCGCGGCTGGCGGCGACCCACGGCTTAGCCTGTGACGTGCCGATAAAAAATAGGTCCAGCTCCGGATCATAGCTGCCGGCTATCCAGGAATCGCCTCCTGCGCGCAACTCCGCGGGCAGACCGGCCCATGTCTCATCTCCGGGGCTACCGGGCAGCGCAATCGTGGAGGTTCGCCACAACTCCCTGCCCGTGTCGGGATCGTGACCGGTAATAAAGCAGCCGGCCTTGGTATAGAGCTCGCAACCATTGATGCCGCTGAGCACTACGCCCCCACCCACGATGGGACCTGCCGTATGCGTATACGCCTCGTGATAATCCGCCTTGGAAGTACGCCACACCTCCTCGCCGGTGCGCGCGTCGATGGCCACGATGGCGGCGTCATAGGTGGCAAGGAATAGCTTGTCTCCATAAATGGCGATATTGCGCACCGGGCCGCCCAGGGTCCTGGACTCCGGAGGGAATGCGTACTGGTACTCCCAGATGACGTCCCCGGAGTCTGCCGCCACCGCTTGAATCATATTTCCCGGATGAGTCAGGTACATGATGCCGTCATGTACCAGAGGCGTGACCTGGTTACTGCCATCACGCATGGCAAGGGCCCAGGCCAGTGTGAGTGTTTTGACGTTGCGACGATTCACCTGGTCCAGGGGGCTGTAGCCCTGGCCGTCCCGCGTACGACGCCAGCTCAACCAGTCGGCAGCGGGAGGTTTGGCGAGATCGGCCTCGGTCACGGGGCGGAACCCGGGTAGCGGTCGATTGGTAAACCCCGACTTGGCGCGTGCCGCCTCATCTATGGTGCCCGCGGAGGCCCAGCTCTCCATCGCCTGGCCCGGCTCAATGTCGAGGGGTTCTCCGGTAGCGATAGCCAGTGGTACATCGGCGCTCAGAACCGCAGACAGATCCAATTCATTATTCGCCAGGATATAGGCGATCACCGCCAGTTGTTGGTCTTCGTTGAGGACACTGCTACTACCGGGGGGCATGTTCGCCTGGTTGAAGCGCAGCAATGCTGTAGAGTCGCGAACACCCCAGCGCTCCTGGAACGCAGCGCCCCGCAGCGCGGCACCATGCGCAGACCCCCGCAGAGTCATGGAATGGCATCCCGCACAGTGGGTGTTATAAAGCACCTGCCCGGCCTGGATCTGACCGGAGACATCCGCGTGCTGCGCGGCGGCGGGTAGAGTCACGATGCACAGTGAAACCAATGCTACTAAACCAGTGAGCGCGCGCACGGCACCTCCTTTTTACTTGCTTACTACAAGGAAGTATATAGTAGCCGATAACACCAAGGGACCACAACGCGGTCCAGGGGCTGTAAGCGTGTGCGCGTGGTGCACATGTCAACGACTACCCGCCAAAACAGCTGGAGTTACGGCTGCCACTGGGCCATCTTACCTAGCGCCCCGCACCCGATTCAGGAACCACCACAGCTTGGGCCAAAGCCCCACTTCAGTGTCATTTACCCGCTTCATAGACTACGCTTAGCAGGGGTGTAGCCCGGTTTTTGACGGGTGGATTGCTGTCTCATACTTAACATTGGTTATAAAAATGGCGAGTGCAACTATGTGGTTTGAATTATGAGTCGTATCAGTAAAATCCCAGTAGAAAAGTGGGATCCAGAACTGGTATCGATAACACAAGGCGACAAGGCGACGGTGATCGAGCAGGGCATTACCCGGATGCTTGCCCACTGCCCCGAGATGGCCAGGGGGGCTATCGGCTTTGGCGCCGCCATAGCCATGAATAGAACCTTGCCAGAGCGCTTGATCGAATTGGTCCGGTTGCGTGTTGCCTTTCACAACCAGTGCCGCAGCTGCATGGCAATTCGATACGCCAGTGCGGCGGATGTTGTCGATGAGCAGCTTGTGTGCTCACTGGAAACGCCGCAACAGGCGCATGACCTGTCAGCTGAAGAACGCGTCGCCCTCGATTTTGCCGATCGCTTTGCGACAGACCACCTATCGATAACCGATGAACGCTTTGCAATATTACGAGGGCATTTCGACGAGGCCCAGACCATGGAGCTGCTATTGCACCTGGCGCTTTACGTCGGCATGGGTCGGCTCGCCGCCACCCTGGATATGACGGAAGAACTACCCGTGGGCTTCCGGGCCGAATTTGGCGCCATTGTGAAGCCCTGGGGGGGCGAGCCGATTACGGTCGGCTAGTGTGGCACCCCCCGCTGCGCGGCAAGCCGGGACTCCCGAGACGCCGCGCTCAGGGCTTACCTTCGGGTTCAGTATTCCCCGGCGAGGCAGGGGTTTTATGCTGCTCAGGCAGAGCAAATGCGAGCAATACATTGCCTGGCATATGGAAATAAATGCCGTAACCGGAGTTGACATACAGCATGCCATCACTGACGTATGGGCCGGCTCCGCCACCGATGCTGCCACCGTGAGCGGTACCCCCGTCCAGGGTTGAAAACCGGGTCGCGGTATCAAAATCCCACAGTACCCTGCCATCTGCGCGGTCATACGCGCGCACATGCCCATCCATGGACCCCGCCAGGACTGCTCCGTCTATCGCCGATGCTGCTGCTGACAGCCCGGGCTGACAGTATTCGCGTTCCCCGCATACCCCTGTCGCCGCCGGTGTATACCACAGTGTCTCGCCGGTCCTGATGTCCAGGGCGAACATGCCGGGCTGCGCCACCCCCGGCCAGCGCGGGCCGCCATCGAAATCCGACATGGGTACATAAAGGGTGTCGCCATCAACCGCCATACCGAAGTGGACACCGCCCTGAATCCCCCCGCGACCCAGTTTGCGTCGCCACAATATTTTGCCCTGCTGATCGGGATCCAGCCCGAATACTTCCCCCGACTTCTGGCCGGCCAGCACGATGTCACGGCCAGCCGATGTAGTCGCCAGGATGGTAGCCGCACCAAAGTCGTAGTCAGGGCCATTTTCCGGCGGGCAGTTGATCTTTTCATCAGTTTCGCAGCCCATGTTCCAGGCGTCCCCAGGGGTCATCTGCTGTCGCCAGACGATCCCGCCATCAACCAGGCTCAGTGCGAGGATTGCATCGCTGGTGTCATTGGCGGGCGACGAATAATTCTCCCCCGTACCGACGTACATCAGCTGCCGTTTTGGATCTATCGAGGGTGTGCCCCAGATCGGCGCACCAGAAGGCGCTATGCGCTCGGTTCCGACGGCGTTCTTGCCGACAACGCGTGGCGGCTCGTCTATGGTGTAGCCGACCCAGAGCTTCTCCCCACTGAGTGCGTCATAGACGGCCACACCTCCACGAAACGTACAGCAGGCATACGTTGGATCAGCGGCGGCGGTAACCTCCAGTGCGGACATGGGGACATAGAGACGGCCTTCCCTGAGCACGGGTGTTGCGGTCAGGGTAAGACTGGCATGATCGTCGGGTCGGTCACGCCATACGAGCCTGCCTGTAACCGCATCGACGGCATAGACATTGCCAACCAGGTCGCCAAAGTAAAGCAGCGGATTGCTTTTCTGACCCGGCAGCCAGGGCGTCAAAACAAGACTGGTACGCACCTCTGCCACCGTGGAAAAGGTCCAGCGGATACAGCCCGTGGTTTGCTCCAGCGCATAAACGGTACCATTCTGGCTGCCGACATAGAGTGAGCCACCACCGGTAACCGGTTGCGAGCGAGCCCGGATGGCATCCGGGAATGCAAACGCCCACTTCAGTTCCAGTCGCGGCAGGTCAGCGGCGACAATGCCGGCCGACTGCGGAGAAAAATAGCGCAGGTTGTCCTGGGTAACACCCCACCCCCGGGACCCCGGGGCTGCGTTGAAATCAAAAGCGGATAACGCGGGACTGCAAGAGGGTGCTGGTGGCGCGGACCGGGCCTCGTTCAAGGACTGGCCGGTAAGGTGCTCCGCGAGCGCCCTGCGCTGCTTGGCATCCAGGCCCGCAGCCTGCTCCTGCATCACACCGTGCTCCATCGCCCTGAGCACCGAACTGGCCGACATGATACCCAGCAGACTGACCGGCGGGGCCTTGGCCACCTTGCCGCCATGGCAACTGGCGCAGTGCTGCTGGTAAAGTGCGGCGCCGTCCATGGTGTCCCCGGTTTCAGCTTGTGCCGAAGTGGTAATGAGAAAACCCAGTACCAGCATCCGGCATACCCTGGCATTTCTCGCCATCACGCGGCCTCCACCTGATAACCGTTGCGCGGAAAGTGGACGACGACCTCTCCGACGCGGGGAGCTTCCCGTCGTATCGCCACTTCGGAATGGTTCAGTCGCAGCAGGCTGCCTTGCACTGGCACCGCTCCATAATCCTGGGGCGTAACCACCACACTGGCGCCTTCGCGCAGGGGCGGCCAGGCATCCTGACTGACCAGGGCAGCGGCAACGGACGCGCTATCGCGGGCGATTGCCAGTGCCTCGTCAGCGCTCATCGGGCGGGAGTGACCATGGCCCAGTGCCAGCATCCTTTGCTCCCAGGCTTGCAGGGAGGGCAAATCCTGCAACAGCGCCGCGGCGTTCACAATATTGCCCCGGCACATCCAGATCGGAAAAAATGCCTGGATGTCTACCCAGCCCGCCACTTCACCAAGGATAAAGGGACGGCCATCGTCCAGCATCTCCTCCACCAACTGCAGCTGGGCGCGAAATTGCGCATACAGGTGTGGGAGCTGTTGTTCCAGGGTTGTAAAATCGAGGAAGTTAAAAAACGCCCGGCGATCAGCCAGGATATCCTCGGGCAGTCCGGTATTGGTTCCCATGGAAAGACCCGCGCCAGGTTGGAAAAACGCGGTGTCACTCCACTGGCAGAATGCCGAGGAAAGTGCCTTGCTGTGAAAAGGAAACAGGGACGGCGCGGGAAATCGCCGCTCAAGTTCCAGTGCAATACGCTGGGTATCGCAATAGATATCTGCCCCAATCTGCATAACAGGCGTCTTGCGATAACCACCCGTCAGCGCGGTGAGTGCGGGCTTGGGCATCACCATGGGGATCTCGACAGAACGCCACCCGAGATCTTTCAAACCCAGTGCCAACCGCACTTTCTCAGCAAAAGGTGAACTGTCAAAATGATGCAGAATGATCTCGGCCATGCAGGTCACCTAAAATTTTTAGAAAAAAAGGGTCAGCGCTAGCTGACCCTAGAGGGACCAAATTTGAGTCACTAATTGCCGAAGTTCATCCCCACCTCGAGGCCGAATGCCCTGGGCTCGCCATAGTAGGCAAAGGTCCAAAGATCGGCCACGGGTAGTTCGCCGACCTTGTATTCCTCATCGGTCAGGTTCTTACCGTAGAGACGGACAAAGTACTTGTCGTCGCTCGCGGTGTACGTCACGCTGGCATTAAGCAGCGTGCGCGAGTCGATCATGCCGTCATACTGGGGGCCAAGTACTGAGTAAACGAAGATTGAATCGTCCTCGTAATTGGCGTTGGCCAGCCAGCGTACGTTGCCGTCGAACAGTTCGTGTTCGTAAATGGCGTCGATGTTCCACTGGTATTCAGGGGCACGGTTGACATCCGCGTCACTCAGGTCCACATCATCCACACCATCGTAATCGGTGTCGGCCGTGAATTCGCTGTACTCACTGTGGAGGTAGCTGGTGTTGCCGCGCAGGGTAAAGTTATCCGTTATCGCGGCGGTGAACTGCACTTCGAGCCCATACACTTCCATGTCGGCCGCGTTGAAAAAACGCGTTTCCTGGAAAGTGGCACCGAACTCGTTCTCAAAGGACGCCACCAGGTCGCGCTGCGCATCTGAGTACTCTACGTAAAATGCCGCAACATCGAGGCGTAAGCTGTTGTCCAGCATATCGCTCTTGAAACCCAGCTCGTAGGAGTCTGCTTTCTCCGGGTCGGTGGGGGCGGCGGACGCCGGGGTGATTGCCACGCCCGAAGTACCTGTCTGGTCGTTGTAGCCACCGCTCTTGAAACCATGAGAGTAGGTGAGGTAGGTAAACATGTCCTCAGACATTTCATAGCTGATCGTCGCGCGATAAGTAGGCTCGTCCCAGCTTTGGCTGTCCTTGACCACCCCGGTTGAGTATTTATTGAAATTGGCTGCATCCAGCGGCTCGCTGAAATCCTGCCAGGTCAGGTTGGGATCAAAGCCACCCTCGAGCGCCTGGTAGAACACCTGGTTGCGGCCGGTCCAGTCTTTGGTTTCATCGGTCCAGCGAGCACCACCGCCGAAAGCCCAGCGGTCAGACAATTTGTAGGTGAAGTCGCCGAATACCGCCCAGTTTTCCGCTTCCTGCTCGTTACACAGCACCTGCGGGTTGTTATCAAAAAAGTCGGGAACGCCGAAGTTTTCAGAGCTGGCTCCGGTAAGGTCGACGAAGCCCAGCACCTGGTTGACACAGAAGGTGGTGTCGTCGGTCTGGTAAAAGCCGCCCGCGACGAAGTTTAATGGGCCGCTGAAGTCCGAGGCAATCCGCAGTTCCTGCTGGAAGGTTTCGCGGTGGTCCTGGCGGTTGGCATCAAACAGGGAGTTCGGGCCCACCTCACCGGTGTAGGTATTGGGCAATTCACTGTCCTGTTCGCGATAACCCGTCACCGAGCTGAGGGTGTAGTCGTCGACCTTCCAGTCCAGATTGAGGTAGTAACCGTCAATATCGACCTGGTGACCGTCCGACATATGCAGCAACGCGTCGTCCCTGTTGGTGACCGCCGCGTTCTTTATGCCATCACCCCTGTCCTGGGTCAGGCCCAGGGCATTCCAAAGCATCGGGGCATCTGCCGGCGTGGTATTGACGCTGGGGGGCGAATCCCCCTGGTCGCGGATCATTTCGTACTGCGCAAGGGCAGTAAAGTCTTCGTTGGGCTGCCACAGGCCCTTGAAGCGGCCGGAGAAGGAATCGTCCCCACCCACGTCATCGCCGTTGCCCTTGCCGGTTGCCCCCACATACGGGCTGAGGGGGTCAAACGGCGTCACGGGACCGTAGGCGGCGCCATTTTCGTAAAATCCGTCTGACTTTATATATGCACCTGCGGCGCGAAAGGCCAGCGTATCGGTACCGTAGTTAAAGGCGTAACGACCCTCGTAGCGACCATATTCCTCCACCTTGCCCTGCAGCTCGGCGGTAGTTTCGTTCAGGAGTGGACGCTTGGTCTTGACGTTGATGACGCCGCCGGTGGTGTTCTTGCCGAACAAGGTGCCCTGGGGACCGCGCAAAACTTCGATCTGCTCTATATCGAACATCTCCATGTTCTGGGTCTGCACCGAGGGCAGCACAAAGTCATCCACCGTAACGCCGACCTGGGCATCCTGGTAAACGATAATGGAGGTCGTGCCTACACCGCGTATCGCGAAGGCTGCAGCCTTGAAACCAGGCTGCTTGCCGGCGCTGAAGTTGGGTACCTGTGCCGAAATATCGCCCAGGTCACGGGGCACCAGCTCATCGATATCACGGCTGGTTATCGCGGTCACTGCAACAGGTGTCGTTTGAATATCGGTTTCGGTACGCCGGGTAGCGGTGACCATGACTTCTTCCAGTGCCGCCAGCACCGGCTGGGACTGCAGGCCGGTAAGGGTTGTGGCAAACATGGCGACCGCAGTGGCCAGTGTCTTCAGCTGCCGGGGTTTTTGGTTTTGGACTGATTTCACCTTGTTGGGTTTCATCTGATTGTTACTCCTGCCACATTTTTATAGTTTTGATATGCAAATGCACGAGCACTTTCACATCACCTGCGGGATCTCTTTTACATAGCTTCCCACCATTTCGATATTGCTTTACTGCACAGTCGCCGCCCCGTTTATCGGCAAAATCTTGAATTGTATTCAAGATTGGTCTTGTTGCTTGTTTTTGTCAAGTAAATATTGGGCACAATCAGGTCACCGATGGTGGCGGCACAAATACCGCCCCCGCCCTCGAGACGACCTTCCGGTGCGCCAGGCTCACTCCTGTGCCATGCGCCGCTCAAGCTCTACATGAAAATGCCTGAGGCGCTGTTCCTGCTCACCCCACAGCTGGCCCTTGAAACCCCGCGATCGCATGCCTTTTTGCACTACCGGCAAAAGGGCCGAGTCCTGGCTGAGAACCTGGCCAAGCCCCGCGTCCTGCTCGATGCTGTAGTTCTCCGTGACACGGCGCTGCCTGCCGCTGACATCAATATCCTCCGGCAGGCCCATCCAGGCAGGCGGGCGGTAATCCGGGTCCTTCGCGGGAAAAATCAGGGTCATCGTGTCGTAGTAGAACCGCTCCGGATCCGTTTCATGGGGGAGGAAACGCATCAGGAATACCGCTTCCGGATGACAACCGATCTGCACGTTGGGAAAGATACCCGTCGCCCAGCTGTCAGAGAGCTGGCCATCCTGGAACCTGCCGTAGTCGAGACCCAGGCGATCGGCCCGCTCTCGCTTACCGAGCTGGATCGCCCTGCGCACATCGGCGGCAGTGCCCTGAAAGCCACTGGGATCGACTCCGGCATCCCGCAGCATCATCTTGAGGCCTTCGCTGACGGTCTTCTGGTCGTGGATGCGGGGGCTGGGCTGCCCCAGTGGCACGATCATCCTGCTCGCACCCTGCGGGTAAAGATCGTACTGGACATTGAGGTCACCCATGACACCGCGGGTTTCAGGGTGCACCACATGCAAGTGATAGCTCTCGTAAAAAGCCTCCACACCGACCTTCCAGTTTGAACCCCACTCGCTGCGCACGTGGCGCACTACCTTCATCCTGTCGATCTGGTAGGCCTCCAGGTAACCTTGCGGAAGGCCAAGCGACTCCCGCAGCGGTGGCGGGTTCTCATCCATATTGATGAACACGATACCGGCATGCGTGTCACAGGCCACTGGCGTAAGGCCAGGGCGATGTGCGATCACCTCTGGCTGAAAGGTTTCCTCGTCGGTAATCCGGCGCAACGTGCCGTTATTGTTGAAACTCCAGCTGTGGAAGGGGCAGACGAAAACTTTTTTATTTCCGCGCTCTTCCCAAACCAGCTTAGTACCGCGGTGACTACAGACATTGTAGAAAGCCCTGACCCCCTCCTCGGTGCGGGTAACAATGATCGATTCCTCGCGGATTTCGAACAGGAAAAAATCTCCGACATGTAGCAGGTCCGCCTCCACACCTGCGATTAGCCAGCTGCGCGTCCACATCCGCTCCCACTCACGTTGCATATAGTCGCGACTGAAATAACCCGCCTTGTCGTAACACTCGGTACCGTTATCGATGGAGGGCTGTTTCGCCTCCAGGGACCCGGGAGGGGCGTCGGGATTTATTACCGCCAGCGGAATGGTGTTTGCGTTCACAAGGATTCTCCTTCTGCGTTATCGACGAGCCGGAATACCGGCAGGACCATGCCTTCGGACCACTCGGCGAAAGCAGCCTCGACACGGGCGCCGACGCACAGCTGGTCCGGTTCTGCATCTACGATGCTGCTCATCATGCGGGGTCCCTCCTGCAGGTCGACCAGGACGACGGTGTAAGGCGCGGGATAGGCAGCCGAAATACCGTGTCGCACAATGGTAAAACTGGCAATCACCCCACAGCCACGGCTGGCTTGCCAGGCAAGCCGGGTGCCGCCACAGTGGCTGCAGATAATGCGGGGGTAAAACTGGTATTGCGCACAATCTGCGCAGTGCTGCAGGCGCAGTACGCCCTCGCGGCAGCCATCCCAGTAAGGCTGGCTCAGCACGGTGGGGCGGGGCAGTATCCTGGCGACCATATCAGTTGGCCTCCCGGCCGAGTATCAGTGCGGTATGCGAGGACATAATGCCGCCCTGGGCATGTACCAGGGCCAGCCGTGCATTGGCCACCTGGCGGTCGCCCGCACAATGGCGCAGCTGGGACACACTCTCGGTGAGGGCAAACATCGAACCGGGATTACCCGGGTGACAGTGAGACAGCAGGCCACCGTGAGTATTTACCGGCAAAGCGCCACCGGGCAGGGTGGCGCCAGACTGCAGAAATGCACCACCCTCGCCCTTCGCGCAGAACCCCAGGTCCTCGAGCTCGATAAGTACCGTGGGTGTAAAACAGTCATATAACTGGGCAAAGTCCATATCCCGCGGCCCCACACCGGCCATTGCATAAGCCCGCTCACCGGCCTCCCGTGCCGCCGAGTCAGTCAGGCTGTGGGCCTGGCTGATGTGCTCGTGGGTGTGGCCTTCACCCGCACCCAGCAGATACACCGGCGCCTGCGCGAGATCCCTGGCGCGTTCGGCCGAGGTCAACACAATCGCGGAGCCGCCATCCGACACCAGGGAGCAGTCAAGCAGGTGCAGCGGGTCTGCAATCATGCGAGAGCCCAATACATCCGCTACCGTAATCGGGTCGCGCATCTGGGCCGCCGGGTTGCGTGCGGCATGAGCCCGGCCCGACACGGCAACCTGTGCGAACTGCTCCGGCGTCGTACCGTACTGCGCCATGTGCGCCCGGGCGATCAGCGCGTAATAGGCCGGGACGGTGGGGCCGTAAGGCTGCTCAAATTCGGGATGGCCGGTAGAGGACTGCACCAGCAGGGCCTGTTCGCGGGTGAGACCACTGCGCAGGCTGTCCGCCATGGTGACCAGCACGATATCTGCCATGCCGGTGGCAATGGCGGAGGCCGCATGGTGCAGGATCGAAAAGGTTGTGCCTCCGCCGGCACCAACCCCCATACAATAACGCGGGAAAATCTGCAGGTACTCCGCGACAGCCTCCGCATGATAAAGCAGGGGCTGGGCCATTGCGTTACAAGTCACCAGGCCATCCACCTGCTCCCGACGCAAGCCCGCGTCGGCCAGGGCACCCAGGGCAGCTTCCACACAAAGCTCCATCGGCGTCCTGCCTGCAATCACACCTACCGGAGTGTCAAAGGCACCGACGATTGCCACCTTGCCGCTGATATTTTTTGTCGCCATCGGCTAGTGACGCTCCCCCCTGATTCTCATGGCTTCAGGCGCCGGGAAAGCGCGCCAGCGCGGTACCGGGGGTGACTACCTGCCCGGTTTCATTCTCGATATAAACATCCAGCTCGACTTCCCCGCTCTCGGGTCGGCAGGCGGTCACCGTGCCACCGGAATACAGCGTCTCCCCGACGTACGTGGCAATGCGGTTGGAATACTCGATAAGCGCCAGCGTCCCCTCTCCCCCCAGCCACTCGTCCACACACTGGTGCAACCAGTCACCCAGCAAGGGTCCGGCAATAACCAGGCCGGGATAACCCTCCACGTTGCGGGCGTAGGGCTCATCAAAATGAATACGGTGACCGTTCCACAGTACCGCGTTATAGAGCATCGACTGCACGTTGTCCGGCTTGAAAGCGCGCCTGGGAAGTTTGTCACCGGGCTTGATGGTTTCAACACGCGCCACACGGGTTGCCTTGTTCATCGCAGTATCCTCGTGGTCTTCTCGCGGACCACCAACTGCTGGTCATCATTGACCACGTCCATTACTACCTCGTAAAAGATCAGCGCACCGGAGCGGCCCTGCTTTTCATAGATATCGGTCAAGGTCCGGGTCGCTGTAAGCCAGTCCCCCGGGAAAATGCCCTGGTGGTACTCTATCCTTAGCCCTCCGGCCATGGCTTTTTCCAGCGGGAATTTCGGCAACAGGCCATCGATCGATACCCCATCCGGGGTGAGCTGATCCAGCTCGACGATGTCCCAGAACAACGGCACATGGAACATCGGTGGCGCCTGGTCACCATTCAGATATTTTTTCTGGCGATTACCGGTGGCGACAGCGTATTTGCGAATATCCCGCCGAGTGACCAACTCCCGCTGAGGCGGCGCGCTGCGGCCAATATTTGACAGCAATTCATCACTCAGCAACCCGCTCATATTTTGCCCTCCCGGGACTCCCAGTAGGGCGCGCGCAGTGCCCGCTTCAAAATTTTCCCCGTCGGAGCCTTGGGCAGGCTGTCGACAAAATCCACCGAGCGCGGCTTCTGGTAGGAGGCAAGATGCTGTGCGGCAGTGGCAATGATGTCCTGCTCGCTCGCACTGGTACCAGGCTTAAGCACTACAACCGCCTTGACAGCCTCACCCCACTGTTCGTCCGGGACTCCAAACACCGCGGACTCCAGCACGGCAGGGTGCTGGTGAATAGCCGCCTCCACCTGCGTACTGTAGATATTCTCTCCCCCGGAAATGATCATATCCTTGGCGCGATCGACAATAAATATGTAGCCTTCCTCGTCCCATACCGCGATGTCGCCGGTCCACATCCAGCCCTCGCGCAGCGTCTGGGCAGTGAGGTCCGGTCGACGCCAATAGCCCACCATGTTGGCATCAGAGCGCACCAGGATTTCACCCGGCGTCACGCCGTCCCTGGGCACGGTATTGCCATCACTGCCCACCAGCTTTACCGAGGTGACGAAGCCCTCGCGCCCACAGGAGGCGAGGCGCTCGGGGTGATCGCCGCGCAAGGCGTTCAGGTGATCTTCCTGGGAAAGAAAGGTCATGGTCATGCCCTCGGTCTGGCCGTAACCCTGGATAAGCGTGCAGGGAAATGCCCTGAGTGCTGCCGCGACCACCTTATGCGGCATGGGTCCGCCGCCATACTGGATATTGCGCAGGCTGCTTAGATCGTATTTGTCAAAATCCTTCTCTGCCATCATCCAGTTGAGCATGGTGGTAATGCCCAGGAATGCCGAAACCCTCTCGCGCTGGATCACTTCCAGGGCCAGCCTGGCTTCGAAATTGATCAGCACCACCGGGCAGCCGTGGGCCTGGTAGTTCATCGCCAGGCCGACCGGGATGTGAAACATCTGGCCGGTGAGCATATACACGTCCCCCGGGACGATGCGTTCCGCCACCGTCTGGTTGAGCATGCCCATAAAAAGTGATCGATGGGTATGCAGCGCACCCTTGGATTCACCGGTGGTACCTCCGGTGTAAAGAATGAGTACGGGGTCGTCATTCCCTACCAGGTCAGAGCACGTCGGCTCGGTATCGCTAGCGGCTGCCACCAGCGCCTCGTAACTGTTGTCGCTACCCTCGCCAAAACCGAGCCAATGCTCGACAGCAAGCGCCGACTGCAGTACTGGCTGCAACGAGGAATACTCCCCTGATATCACCACCGCCCGGGGCTCACCGCCGACAAGGATCCGGGTCATCTCCTCAAGGCCGAGACGCCAGTTAACCGGCTGGGTTATAAGTCCGCAGCGGGCACAGGCATAGTAGACCTCCATGTACTCGATACAATTTTTGGCGATCACCGCAACGCGATCACCCTTGCGCAGACCCAGATCATCGATGAACCCATTGGCCAGGCAACGCACCCTGCGATCCAATTCGCCATAAGTGACACGCCTGTCGTTGGGCACATCGATCAACGCCTCTGTCAATGGAGCAAGACTGGCGTATTTCGCAGGTATCTTGCCGATATTCATCACTCGATACCTACTAGTAAGGTGAGTCGAGTTCGACATGGCGGCGCAGTATCCGCCAGGCTCCGTCCTCCTCCACCACGGTATCGCGGTAAATTCCCGCGGCCAGCAACGCCGCCACGCCATTTTCGGTGGCTACCAGGGTAAGGTTGGAAATTGCCACGGGATGTTCGCCGCCCTCCTCGAAAAAGATATTGGAGACGACATGCCGGCGGACATCCGTCTGGCTCGCCATGGAGTTTTTCATCAACTCCATGATCGCGTCCCGGCCCTCGAAAGGACCAATCAGGTCACCACGGGCAATGCGCATACTCATCACCGCATTAACGGCAAAACCGCCTCGCAATGCATCCATGTCGCGTTCGTCGTACGCGTAGGCCGCACGGCCAAGCAGTTCATGGATAGCCAGCTTTTGCTCCATTACCAGTTTCATGCCTTTACCTCCATCCCGAGTACATCAAGTGTGCCGCGCCAGGCAAGCGAGCCACCGTCAATCGTCCAGACAGCTCCATTAACAAACTGGGACTCCGCGCCAGCCAGGAAGCAGACCAGTTCCGCGACATCGACCGGCTGGCCCATGCGGGGTACCAGGTGCGTCATCGTCATGGTATTGAGCATGGCCTGTGGGTCGGGTGCGGCCGCCAGGAACTTGTCGACGATCTGGGTGTGAATGGATCCAGGGCAATAGCAGTTCACCCGGATACCATCGGGGGCAAGGTCGACCGCAAGCATCCTGGTAAGCTGCATCACGGCTCCCTTGCTGGCACCATAGGCCTGGCACTGCGGGTATCCCGAAAGTGAACTGGTAGAGCCGGCATTAATGATCGAGGCCTGATCACTCTTCCGCAGGTAGGGCAGGGCATACTTGGCACAGAGCCACACACCCGTAAGGTTCACCCCCAGTACCTTTTCAAAAGTATCCCGGCTCATGGACTCGAGAGAGAGATTAGTACTGAGCATGCTTTCGTGAATACCGGCGTTATTGTGCAGTATGTCGATGCCGCCGAAAGCATTCGCCGCGGTCTTCATCAGGTTGGCGACCTGGGTCTCGTCGGTGACGTCGCAGTGACAGTAGACCGCCTCGCCACCGGCCGCCACTATCTCCTGCACCAGTTGCCGACCCTGCTCGTCATTCATGTCCGATACCACCACGCGAGCGCCCCGGCTGGCAGCGAGCCTGGCCGTGCCGGCACCGATACCGGCGGCAGAGCCTGTGATGACAAAACGTAAGCCTGCTACACCCATGACCTGCCTCTCTTATTGTGTTATCGCCTGATAGTAGATACGTTTTGAATATAATTCAAGAAATAGCTGCAGCCCATCCGCAATTTGTGGCATAGTCCGCACATTGATCTTCCCTGCTGGAACCTGGCCCCAATGGCAAAAGCCCGCGTTAAGAAAATCCCGCCGGCCACCGCCGAGCGGCAGGACTCCCGCGGCGATCAACGCCGCAGGCGGATATTCAAGTCGCTGCACGACTGCATTCTCGCCAAGGGGTACGTTAAAACGACCCTGGCGGATATTGCCGAGGGTGCCAATATGTCGGCCAGCCACTTGCTTTACTACTTCAAAGGCAAGGAGGCCATTCTCGAGCAGTATTTCGAGCGGGTCTCAGAGCGGTTCCTTGCGCGCATCGATACTTTCAGCGAACAGCCACCGCGGGAGCAGATTCAGTCACTGGCGGATTTCTGGTTCAAGGGGGAAGACAGCACCCGGAAGGAGATCGGCTTCATGCTGGAGTGTTTCGGCGCTGCAGTGAACGACACCGTACTCCAGGTGACCAAGGCCGATTTCGACATGCGCTGCAAGGCGTACCTGGCAGATATTTTTCGCGCATCCCCCAGGGTTGTTTTGGGAGACCCCAAAGATAGCGCAGAGATTTCCTACTCCGTGATGATCGGGCTGCGCTCGGCAGTCTATTTCGATGACGATATAGACCTGGCCGACGCCCACCGCCTATTCACACGAAGCATGCTGGCAATGTCGGGCCTGGAATGAATCAACGCAGCCTGGGCAGCACCTTTTCGGCGATGTAGCGCAACCTGCGATTTCCCGATTCCACACTTTCACCGGGAAACTGTGCCCAGAAATGTATGTCCGCAATGCAAGGGTAATCCTTCATTATTTTTTTCAGTTCACGCACTGCAGTGTCGGCATCCCAAAGCTCGTATAGTCCGTTTTCGATTGCCGCGGCGGCATTTTCAAAAAGCGGCGTTTCCCCCGGGGGGCCGAATGCACCCCAACGTATATATTCGTTCGCCTGGTAAAGTACGTAGTCACCAATGCGCGCCGCCTCGGCCTCGGGATCCTCGGCAATAATAGCCCAGCAACCAAGTACAGCCCTGCCCTCATCCATGGATTTTCCAAACTTCTCCAGGGACGCCACATAGGTGTCAAGGCCCAGACCTCCCGTGCACAAGAAACCGTCTGCCACACGTGCAGCCCTCTCTATGGCAGGTACCGCCATCCCACCAAGCAGGATAGAAGGCTTGTTTTCAGGTACCGGGGTAATGCAAAGGTCACCCACATGAAACCGTTTACCGGAAAAATTGACCGGCTTGCCGGACCAGCTGCGGCGCAGGATCTCGATTCCCTCTTCCACCAGGCTTGGACGGTGAGACAGCTGGCGCTGGAACTGGTCAAATTCCAGCTGGCGATAGCCGATGCCGACCCCCAGGTCGAAGCGTCCTCCCGTTAGCAGGGACAGGGTAGCGGCGTCCTCTGCAATCCTGACGGGATCGTGCAAGGGCAGCAGCATCAGGTTGGTACCCAGCTGCATACGCGCGGTGCGCGCACCTATTGCCCCCGCCAACAGCAGGGGAGAAGGCGTGTAGCCGTCGTCACAGAAATGATGCTCGGTCAGCCAACAGGAATCGAAACCCAGCGCCTCCGCCTCCACAATCTGCTGAAGTCTTTCCGCATAAAATGCCTCGAAGGGCACACGCCACTCCTGGGGATTGCGAAAGTCATACCACAGACCGAAATTTACCTTGCTTGCCATTTTTACTTTGTCCTGTTGGCGGTACTAAAGGCATTCGCCGAGGAAGCCGACCAGTTCCGCATTATAGCGCCCGGCGTCGTCGATGAACGGCGCGTGACCGGCATTTTCAAATTCCACGATGCGGGCCCTTGCATTGAAGGAGCTGACGGACCGGCATATTTCCGGATCCACTACCGCGTCCTTGCCACCGACGATGCTCATTATGGGCACTTCCAGCGAGGCAAGCATCTCGCGCTGGTCCAGCGGCCCCAGTTCGGCCAGGGATCTGGCGGCCAGCGGGGATGCCTGCAGGAACATCTGCCACATCCAGTTTATGACCTGTTCACTGACGGCCGAGGCACATACCCCCTGGGACAAGGCGGCAAGGAAGTTAACCCGATCAGATGCCATGGCAGCCAATGTGTCGGCCAGATCCTGATCGGTACCACCGTGAGGAAATCCGCTTTTTTGCAGGTAGGCCGGTGTAGCTCCACAGGTAAGTACCACGCCCGCGCAGCGCTGCTCCAACTGGCTTGCCGCAGCCACCACCACGGCGCCGCCAAGTGACCAACCGTTCAGTACCACACGGTCAAGACCAAGTGCCGCTACAAGGGCCACGACATCGCCGGCGATCGCACTGATGCTGAGGTCTTTAAAATCCTTGTCGGACTGACCACAACCCCGGTGATCGAGCGCCACAACCCGGTATCCCGCATCAACCAGGGCCATAAGCGAGTAGTCCCAGACGCGTACGCCCATACCCCAGCCATGCACAAGCAGCACGGCAGTGTCACCCGACCCATAGTCTTCGTAATAAACCCTGCCACCGTTTTCCCTGTTGAGATATGCCATCAGACGGCCTCCCCCTTGCTCAATAGTTTCGTAAGATTTTTTTCGTACTCTTTAAACAGTGCGTCCAGGTCCAGCGCCTCCGCCTTGACCAGCCACTGGTAAACAGTGCCAAAAATAAATGCGCAATACTGTACTGCAAACTGTTCCGGGTCGATCTTCGGGTCAATCTCTCCCTCGGCAATACCCTGGCGAATCCATTGCGTCGCATCTTTACGATAGACATCATGGTGATAGGCCAGCCGGTTCCTGATCGCGGATTCGTGACCCAGGGACTCGTACCAGAGAATGTACATAGCGCGCATGTAATTGGGCTCCAGCTGGAGGAAATCCCTCAGCGCCCTGGCCGCAGCCTTCACTCCCGCAATACCAACCTGCTGGTCAACATAGGACTTGAGGTGGGCTTTCCAGCGTTTGTCGAAGCGGGAAAAAAGCTCATCCAGAAGCCCTTCCTTGGATCCAAAACGATAGTTGGCAAGGCCGCGACTGTACCCCGCTATTTCACCAATTTGCTTTAGCGTTGTTTTTTGCGTGCCAAACTCGTTGATAAGACTTATCGCAGCCTCGAACATTCGCTGGTCGGATAAGGCTGTGCGCTCTGCCTGTGTCATACGCTTGCGCGTCTTGTTGGCGGGTTTGGTGGCCGATGCGACCGGCCTGGTTTTTTGTTTTTTTTCCGCCGCCATGTTTATCTCCGATACTCTATCTGCAGCTCGCCTTTGTCGCGCGCCTCACGCAGTCTCTTTTTATCAATTTTTCCCACACTGGTCTTGGGAATGTCCTGGGCAAAAGCCCAGTATTCCGGGATCCAGAACTTCGCTACTTTATCTTGCAGGAATAGCCGTAAATCGTCCGCGGTGAGGGCACTGTCCCGGCGCACCACAACAGCCAGGGGGCGCTCCTGCCACCGTTCATCAGGCGTGGAGATGACCGCCACCTCCAAAATTTCAGGATGTGAAGTGAGGGTATTTTCCAGGTCGACGGAGGATATCCATTCTCCACCGGACTTGATAACGTCCTTGGTGCGATCTGTCAGCTGCACGAAATGCCGAGGATCAATATGCCCGACGTCTCCCGTACGCAACCACCCGTCTTCAGTAAATGAGTCGGGCGCGTCATCAAGGTAGTAGCTGCCGGTAATCCAGGGTCCACGCAACTGCAGCTCCCCCACCGATTGACCATCGTGAGGAAGCTCTGCACCCCGGTCATCTACCACGCGCACCTGCACGCCCGGTACTGGTCGGCCACTCTTGGCACGCCAGGGGGTTTCCCCTGCCGAGCCGGGTTCACGAGGCGGATGGGAAAGCGCACACAAGGGGCTGGTTTCAGTCATACCCCAGCCCTGTAAAACAGGCACACCCCATTTCTTGCGCGCTGCATCGATCATGGCCGGCGCGACCGATGAACCGCCGCAGACCAGCATACGAAAACTACCCATCTCCAGGGTCGACTGCTCGCTGGCCCGCAGCAGGTCACCCAGGATGGTCGGCACCATGGCGGTGATGGTCGGTCGCTCCGCATTGATCATCTTTACCAGGCCGTCCAGCTGCAGGTGCGGGCCGGGCATCACAAAATCACTGCCACTGAACCAGCCGCTGTAGGGCAGTCCCCAGGCATTGGCGTGAAACATCGAGGGCAGCAACAGGATGCGGTCATGCTCACTCACCCCGAAGGTATCGGTGGCCCGCGATGCGAGGGAGTGAACAAACGTGGTTCGATGGCTGTAGACCACACCCTTGGGATTACCGGTAGTGCCACTGGTGTAGCAGACTGCCGCGGCATCGGTCTCATCCAGTTCAGGCCAGTCGAAGCGGGGGTCCTGGGCCGCCAGCAGTTCGTGGTAATCAATGCAGTGAATGCCGGGTAGAGGCTCGCCCTCACCGACAACAAGAACATGCTCCACTGTACTCAGTAATGGCACTACATTCGCAAAAATGGCACACAGACTGCTGTCAAGGATGACAACCCTGTCAGCAGCATGATTGATAATATAGGCAATCTGCTCAGGTGACAGACGTATATTGATCGTGTGCATGATCGCGCCCATGGAGGGGATGGCCAGGTAAGCCTCCATATGCGCCAGGTTATTCCAGCTAAAGGTACCGACACGATCGCCGCCGCGGACCCCAAGTGACGCCAGCGCTGATGCCAGGCGGGTCGCATTGTGTGCGACGTGAGCATACGGCGTATGGGTGATGGTATCGCCGTCAAACACCCCTACCCGACTTTCAGGGAAAACCTCGGCGCCGTGTTGCAGGATCATCTGCACCGTCATTGGCATATGCATCATCGTCGCACGCATTACCACTCCCCACTCGCAGCCCGGCCGGCCTCTTCCAGCAGTGCTGGCACATCGTACTCAAGACCCCTGGCATAAGGCGTGTCCACGGTACCGGCAACATAGAGCTCGTAAGCGCCCTCTACGATTGCCGCCAAGCGCCAGAAGGCGAAGCACAGGTAAAAATCCAGGTTATTCACCCTGATGCCGGTTGTGTGCGACCAACGCGCAGCGAGTTCTCGCCGGCTGATCACCCCGGCAGTTCGGGTTACCGCCTGCACGTGGGCAAAACCCGGAGGCTCGACCGCACGCGGGCCCCAGAACATCAGGAAAAGGCCGAGGTCCGTCATCGGGTCGCCGATGGTCGCCATCTCCCAATCGATTACCGTGAGCAGGTCTGGCCGGTGAGCGCTGCACAAGGTATTGTCCAGGTGGAAATCGCCGTGCACGATACCCACGGGCGACTCGGTTGGCAAATTGTCGAGCAACCACTGCCCGAGTGACAAAAGTTGCGGCAACTCCCTGACACCCGGTCCCGAGCGCAAGCTCATCCAGCGCTCTATCTGCCGCTGCAGGAAGTTCTCCGGATTGCCGAATTTCTCCAGCCCAAGCTTTTGCCATGGGGCGCCAGCTATAGCCCCCAATGCATCTGCCAGTTGTTCACCCAAACGGTTTACCGCAGCCACACCGTCGTAGCCGGGGGGCAGGCGGGAAGTGATGGACAGGCCATCGATATACTCGATAAGTGCAAAGGGGCGCCCGATGACCTCACCATCACCACACCAGCCCAGGACCCGCGGCACCGGAGCGTACCCCTGCAATGCTGACATGATCTTGAACTCCCGCTCCACCCCGCGGTGCGCATTGGGGGAGATCGTGTCGGCCGGTGGCGTGCGCAACACCAGCGGCGCTCCGTCAGTTTCAATAAGCAGGGTGACATTGGAATTACCACCGCTCAGCTCCCGGGAGACGCGGGCACCTGTCAGGCCCAGGTGTTCACCTATCCAGGACTCCAGCAGCGGGTAGGCAGGAGCCACCGGACTAGCCTGCCACACCGAAACTACTCAGCAAACCGCCGTCGGCAGGCACAAATGCGCCCGTCATATAGCGCGACCTGGCTACCCACTCCACGACCTCTGCGATTTCGTCCGGTTCTCCAAAACGACCCATGGGTATTTTACGGCGCATGGATTCCAGCGCTTTTTCTGACAGTGCCTGGGTCATCTCCGTCAGGACAAGCCCCGGTATGACCAGGTTCACCGCAATGCCCCGTGAGGCGAATTCGATCGCCAAAGCCCGGGTCAGGCCGGCGATACCCGCCTTCGACGCCGCATAAGCGGCATCGCCCGGAAACCCACGAAAACCGACCACGGCGCCGATGTTGACCACCGACGAACCCGGCTGCAGGTGCTCTGATACTGCGGCGATAACATTGAGTGCACCGGTGAGATTTGTGTCGATCACGGTCTGCCAGTCCGCCAGCGCCAGGCGACCTATCTTGCCGCCACGGTGGGCCCCGGCGTTGTTGACAACGATATCGATTCGTCCCCACTTGGCCATGATCTGCTGAACCGGCTGCAGTAACTGGTCTCTCTGGCTGACATCGGCCTGACAGGCCATGCAGTCCGCACCGAGGCGCGCTGCTATCTCTATTATCTCCTCTGAGCGGGCGAGTATCGCCACCCTGTCACCGGCAGCAAGCGCCCGCTCGGCTATCGCCAGGCCGATACCTCTGGAGGAACCCGTCACCAGCCAGACCTTACTGTCCTTCACTTCACCCCCGAACAACCAGCTGGCCACTATTATTTGCTTGTTTGCGTCTAGTAAGTTTAAACTACGCCATCTTGAAGTCAAGGCGGTGGCGTAAAACGATTACCAGATCCACCAATCTGGCCTATATATCCAACTGATGCAACGAGACCAAGAGGGCAGCCACGTGAGCTGGAGCTTCGAAACGGACAGTGACTTCCAGGCCGAACTCAACTGGATTGAAACCTTCACCCGGGAGGAGATCGAGCCGCTCGACCTGGTTTTTCGCGGTCCCGGCGACCCATGGGATCCGGACTCACCGGCCGCCAAGGCGATGGCGCCCCTGAAGCAGATCGTCAAGGATCGTCGACTGTGGGCATGCCATCTCGGCCCGGAACTGGGCGGCGAAGGCTATGGCCAGGTCAAGCTGGGGCTGATGAACGAAATCCTGGGACGGAGCCGCTTTGGCCCCAGCGTGTTTGGCTGCCAGGCACCCGACTCGGGAAATGCGGAAATCCTCGCGCACTTTGGCACTCCTCACCAGAAGAAGAAATTCCTGCAGCCGCTGCTGGATGGCAAGATCGCCTCCTGCTACTCGATGACCGAGCCCCAGGCCGGCGCCGACCCCGCTGAGTTTACTTGCACCGCTACCCGCGATGGCGGTGACTGGGTAATCAATGGTGAAAAGTGGTTCGCTTCCCATGCGCGCTTTTCCGAATTCCTGCTCGTCATGGTAGTGACCAATACCGATGTACCCATTCACGAGGGCGCATCCATAATCCTGGTGGAGAAAGGCACCGCCGGCATGGAAATCCTGCGCAATTCCGCGGTGGGACCTTATGTTGAACAGGGTGACGGCGTGCATGCCTATATTCGCTTCACCAACTGCCGGGTGCCGGCGGATCACCTGCTGGGCCAGGAGGGCCAGGGTTTCCTGGTCGCACAGACGCGCCTGGGCGGTGGCCGTGTCCACCACGCCATGCGCAGCGTCGGTAAGCTCAAGAAAGTGATGGATATGATGTGCGAGCGCGTGTTGAGCAGAACCACCAAGGGTGAGTTGCTGGCCAACAAGCAAATGACCCAGGAAAAGATTGCCGACAGTTACACCCAGATACTACAGTATCGGCTGCACGTCCTTTACACCGCGTGGTTGATCGACAAGTACAAGGAGTACAACCGGGAGGTGCGCAAAGAGATCGCGGCAATCAAGGCAGCTACGCCCAGAGTCTTGCAGGACGTGGTCTATCGCGCCATGCACCTGCACGGCAGTCTCGGGATGTCCGACGAAATACCGCTGATGTATATGTGGGCCGATATACCTGAGCTGGGTGTCGTCGATGGCCCGTCCGAGGTGCACAAGATTACCGTCGCCCGGACAGTGCTGCGCGACCACAAGCCGGCACCGGGCCTGTTCCCGACCTACCACATACCGACACAACGCGAACATGCGATGAAGAAATATGGCCATTTCCTGAGCACTGAAGACTGAAGACTGAAGACTGAAGACTGAAGACTGAAGACTGAAG
>JAHEBM010000003.1:0-7143 GCA_024642245.1 Haliea sp. | reverse complement strand
ACTGAAGACTGAAGACTGAAGACTGAAGACTGAAGACTGAAGACTGAAGCACAGTATCCAGAGAATCACATAAGATAGGGAGAACGATAATGACCTCTAAGCAAAAACCTGACTACGACGCGATCGTCATCGGTGCCGGTTTTGCCGGCCTCAGCCTGATTCACTACCTGCGCGACGCGGGTTTAACCGTCAAGGTATTCGACCGGGCGTCTGACATCGGTGGCACCTGGACATGGAACCGCTATCCGGGTTCGATGACTGACAGCGAGAGTTACTACTACTGCCTGACTTTCTCCAAGGAACTCCTCCAGGAATGGTCCTGGTCCAGGCGTTACCCAGACTGGTCAGAAACCCATCGCTACATGCGTTTCATCGCCGACAAATGCGACATGTGGCCCCACATTCAATTGAACACGGAGATTGTCAGCGCCGATTACCACGCTGACAGCGGTCTCTGGCAGCTTAAAACAGCAGCGGGCGAGGAGTTCACCTGCAAGTATTTCATCAGCGGTATGGGCATGATCTCCGAGCCCGTAATCCCGAAAATCAAGGGTATGGACCGCTTCAAGGGGCCCCTCTTCCACTCCTCCCGCTGGCCCGAGGGACTCGATTATGCCGGCAAGCGGGTTGGCATTATCGGCGCCGGTGCTACCACCGTCCAGATGGTGCCGGTAATGGCCAAGACTGCCGCCAGCGTGACGGTTTTCCAGCGAACGCCAAACTTCATCCTGCCGGCCATGCAAAAACCCATGACGCCGGAGTGGGAAAAGGAGATCAAGGAACATTACGACGAAATTGTCGCCAAGTGTCGTAACCACGTCTTCGGTATGGCCTTCGACAGCCCAGTGGGCCGCAACGTGGCCGATACGCCACCCGAAGAAGTGCAGCGGATCTTCGAGGAAAACTGGAACGGCAGCTTTCGCTGGGTGTTCGAGACTTTCGACGACCTGCTCTCTGACCCCGAGGCGAACAGGATGGCGTCAGCCTTCATCATCAACAAGATGAAGGAAAGGATTGACGATCCGGAAATTGCAGAACTACTGACGCCAGAAGTTGGCGAGTATCCGCTTTTTGCCAAGCGCCCGCCCCTTGATCACGGCTACCTGGAAGCCTTCAACCGGGACAACGTACACCTGGTCGATATCAGGGACCGCGAGCCCATTGTCGAGATTACTGACAACAGCGTGCGGACCACGGAAAACGACTACGAGTTCGACATCATTGTTATCGCAACGGGATTCAGGGCCTACACCGGTGCGCTGGAAGCCTTCCCTATTCGCGGGAAAAGCGGCCAGACTTTGCGGGAGAAGTGGAACAAGACCTCAAACTCCATCATGGGTGTCTGCGTGGCAGATTTCCCCAACATGTTCGTCGTCACGGGCCCCCAGGCCCCCTTCGCCAACCTGCCTACATCAATCGAGCAGAATGCCATCTGGATCACAGACTGCATCAAGAAAATGGAGAGCGAGGGCTACGACGTATGCTCACCCAGGCAGGAAGCCGAGGATGCATGGTCGGCCCACACCGCTGAAATTCACGAGCAGACCTTGATGGACGAGGGCGACAAGGTCCACTCCTGGATGATGGGCGCCAACATAGAGGACCACAAGCCACGGGTGTTGATCTACTTCGGCGGCGCGAACGTGTACTACGACAAATTGCGTGAATCCGTTGACGCGGGTTTCCCGGAGCTGCAATTCGATCGGTTGGCGGGGTAAACCGCAAAATCCCGCCAGACCGTCTTTATTCGTCCAATGCCTCGCACACCGGTGCGGGGCCGGGCGCGCTCACCGCGTTTGCACTCTCGCTATATCGAATCACCAGCGGTCATTCGCGCTCCGGGGCATTCGCCATCGGGCAGGAAAGTTGCAGTAGCAGGCCGCCTGCTCAGGCGTCCAGGCCGCTTTTGCCAGCCTCCCGAATGATCGGGGTGTACTCGGAAAATGCCGGCCCTCCGACCGTCGCGCCAATCGTGAAGCCAGCATCCGTCGCCAGGGTATGGCCAGTGGTATAACCTGATTCATCGCTGGCCAACCACAGGGCGGCGTTGGCGACATCGATTGCCAGGCCCGGCCGGCCTTTCAGCGGTGAGGCCTTTGCCAACTCCGCCTTTGCGCCTTCGATATCATTTGGATCGCCGGTAAGGGAACGCGCCACCATTGGCGTCGCCATGCTCGCGGCGGCGATAGCATTGACCCGGATATTCGCATGGCACAGTTCGGTGGCAACATTTTTGGTCAGGCCAACCACGGCATGCTTGGCTGCAGTGTAAGCGTGAGGACCCAATCCACCCATCAATCCCGCCGTGCTGGCCATACTGATAATGGACCCGGATTGTCGGGGCAGCATCACCCGGGCAGCATGCTTCATCGTGTAAAAGGTGCCGTTGAGCAGCACATCGATGGAAAAGCGCCACTCGTCGCCAGGCGTTGTTGCAATAGGTCCCACCGCACCGATGATCCCGGCACTGCTGAAAACAATATCGAGCTTGCCGAATTTTTGAACCGCGGCGTCCATGGCCGCGGCGATATCCTCTTCCCTGGTCACATCGCACAGGGCGAAAAACGCCTTGTCCTTGAACCTCCTGGCAAAGGATTCACCGGCTTCCTTCTGGATATCGCAAATGCAGACCCTGCAGCCCTCCTCGATAAACCGCTCGGTGGCTGCAGCACCCAGGCCACTGGCGCCACCGGTGATAAGTGCAGTCTTGTTCTGTAGTCGCATTCTGTATTCTCTCGGGTGGGGGTTGTCCAGGATTCGATCAAACCGTATAAAAACCGCAGATAAGGTCATCGGGCGCCCGTTTGCCTATCGTGTGCGCCGCTATGTCACTGAAGCCCTGGGAGCTGGCCGACTCCAGTCGCAACCAGTCGCTCATCCCGGTACGTTCCACGATTTTCCAGTCACCGTCCCTGAGCTCAAAACGATCGATGTAACGGCCGCCTACAAAGTAATCCATTTCAGTATCGTAGGCATTGGCAGCCGCCAGCGGGTCTCCCCGCGGCCGCATTCGATGATAGGCCGTAAAATAGGTCTCGGCATCCGCCCGCGTCGGACTCTCCAGGCGGATCAGGGTATTGCCCAACTGGTGGTGCGTGCGGGAGTAAGTCGAAAGAACATCCAGCGCGAATGCCACAAAATCGCCGGGCGCGCCCGGGCCCGACGGCAGGGAGGGATCGGACGACGGCCCCTCATAAAAATGGGAGTGCCTGGATCCGGGATGAAAGACGCTACGCAGCAGCGTCTCATCCAGCCGATCAATCGCCCGGGCATAACGGAAGATTACCTCGGTAATCTCCTGTTTTGCCAGCAGCTCCCCCAGCCGATCATCGGACATCGACATTACCTCCACCGCCCGGGATGGTCTTACTCGCCAAAGTTATACACCACCTCGAAACCGTAGGTACGCGGTGGACGAGTAGCGGCGTAGGACCACAGGCCGGCCACGTCATAACCGTGGGTATAACCGTCTTCATCGGTCAGGTTACGTCCGTAAAGGCTGAAGGTTAATCCGTTGATAGAATAGTTGATGGATGCATCCACGAGGTTCTGGACATCGTTCTCCAGTTCAGGCGAATTGGTAACGTTCACGAAATGCTCGCCAATGTAGTGGTAGGCGCCACGTATCCAGGCGTCACCACCGGCCATCTCCCACTGGTAGGTAGCATCGAGCGAGCCCGTCCAGTCTGGCGCGCGACGGAACTCCAGGTCGGACAGGTCGACAAAGGAGCCGTCAAGGCCGGTGTAACCGAAATCATCGTACTGCGTGTCAAGGTAGCCGACATTGGCGCGCAGGCTGAGATTCTCACTCAGGAATGCCTGTACTTCCAGCTCCACCCCTTGCAGGGTCGCAGAAGCGGCGTTCTCGACAACGGTTTTCTGCCCTGTGTCGTTGTCGTCCGGTAATTGGAGTTCCTCCTGCTTGTCATCGTATTCCATGTAAAAGACGTTGGCGTTTACCCGCAGTCGGTTCTCCAGCCACTCCGACTTGATGCCGGCTTCATAGTTATCCACGGTTTCGGGGTCGTAAGGTTCCCGTGCCTCCACCAGGTTCCCGACCCGGCCGTTGAAGCCGCCACTGCGATAGCCGCGAGAATACGTCGCGTACAGCATCATATCGTCATCGACACTATACCGTGCACCGATCCTGGGCGTGAACTCATCCCAGTTTTCGTTCGGGTGGCTGGTATATGGCGCGGTAATGGTATTCACAAGACCGTATTGCTTGGACTCCTTCTTGTCCTCGGTATAGCGTCCGCCCAGGGTGAGAGTCAGGGCATCGGTCAGCTTGTAGTCGCCTTCGAAAAACACCGCTTGGGAATCTGTTTTCTGCTCCGAATATTGGTACAGATCGAGCACCTGACCGGGGAAATCTGGGTTGAACGCTACCCAGCTACGAAGATCGATATCGTACGAGGAATCCCACAGGTAAGCGCCGGCAACGAAACTCAGGTTACCACCACCGTCGTAGGTCAAGCGCAGTTCATGGCTGTCCTGGTCATAGTTCGCGGGCCGGTTGGTGCCATAAAGCAGCTCAGGTGTGCCATCCCAGTTGGAGACAATGGTTTCATTCGATTCCCAGTGACCGAAAAGGTAATCCACCTTGTAGCTGTCGCTCAGCTGCCAACGCACCTCCATGCTGTAGGAATCGGTATCGAAGGTGGCTTCCAGGGGAACCGGCACGATGTCGTCGATACTGGCTGTAACAAAGGGGTTATCCCTCGTGGCGGGGTCACCGGGTGGCCTGAAGCCCTGGTTCGCCACCTTCAGCCGGTCACCTGTAATGGGCTTGCTCAATGAAGGTGAACAGTAGCCGTAAGCAAAGCAGAAGAGGTGACGCTGCTGCCCGGTATTGAGCAGCGGCGGCGTATCCTGGTCGGTCTCCTCCTTCTGGTAGCTGCCCTCGATAGCGAGTTTATCGCTGACGTCCCACAGCAGGTTAATGCCATAGGACTGGTAATCGTTACGACCGGCATCGTTTTTCAGGGTGACGTTTTCGTAATAGCCCTCCTGCTGGTCACGTTTGGCAAGGCTGACCTTGGCTGCCAGGTCATCAGTGATGCCAAAGTTGAGAATCGCATCGCCATAGTAGGTGTCGTAGTCCTCCACACCTGCGCGGAGCTTGGCACCCAGCTCACCCGTGGGCTGGGTGTGCGTCACATTGATCAGACCGCCAATCGTATTGCGACCGAACAGGGTTCCCTGCGGTCCGCGCAGCACCTCCACGCCCGCCAGGTCAATGCTGCGCAGGATGGATCCGGCATTGGCTCCCAGGAAAATACCGTCGACCACGACACCCACGGCCGGATCGAAGTTCTTTTCCACATCGGCGGCACCGATACCGCGTATGAAGATGGCGGCGACACCACCCGGCCCCTGGGCTGTATCATCGATGATCAGGTTTGGTGACACGAAGGCAAGGTCTGAGAGATCGCGGGCAAACGTGTTCTCGATCTCGGACTGGCTTAAAGCGCTGACGGCGAGGCCAACATCCTGCAGGCTTTCCTCCCGCTTACGCGCAGTAACCACGATTTCCTCCAGGGAAGTGGAGACTCCTTCAGCCGCAGCAACCACAGAAGGCAACGGGGCAACCGCGAACCCGACTGCGAGAAAGAGCGCTGTCTTACTGGATTTAATTTGCATGTGCAATCTCCTTGATTACTCGTTATTTTTGGTTTTCGCTTGTTGCTCTTACACTTTCCATCGACCTGAAAAACTTGTCCAAGTGCCCCTTGTAAGCAGGCCCTTCTTTTCACCTATGGCCCACACAACTCCTACTGTCAGTGCCTCTGTACCAGCCGTGCACTTCACATACCTCATACCGCTAGGTGCCCCCCGGGGCGACCAGTGTGGTCCCGGGTACCGGGTTGAAATAATGAATCTGTACTTTTCGCTCCTGGATTTTCCATAGCCCACCCCTGCACTGCAGGGTATCGCGGTAGGTCGCACCGACAATCTGGCATACATCCTCTCCCGCCAGTGTTCCCACACAGTCGACATCACAGACTGCCATGGCACTGTCGGGCGCAGTAAACGTGATTCGCAGGTTGGTCGTAAGGTGGTGGCTCTCCTGCCATGCCGGCCAAAGGACTTCATAAATTGCCCGGTGGATACCCTCGTGGCCCTCGAAGCAACCAAAGGGAGGCCCGATATCCCACAGGCAGTCTGACCACCAGATAGAAAGGAAGCGCTCGTAGTCACGCTTATCGAAGCCATGACAATAATCTGACACGAGATCCCTGATCGCACTGCGACTTTCCAGTTCAGACACCCTGGCCTGAAGCTGGGCTATGATCTGTTGGGCGTCAGTCATCGAACCGGCGCCAACGGCACTGCGAAACAGCGTGTACAGACCGAATACCTCGTGCGGCTAGTTGCGCCAGCGAAACACGGTGACATCGTATTATTCACCCGATAACTTGCTTGTTTGTGTTCAGCAAGTGTATATGGGCCATAGGCGTTGTCAAGAAAAGTTGGCAAAGCGCGTGAAACACGGGCCCCACCCACTGAGCAAGCTGGCGGTTTTATTTTATTTTATGGAAAACAGCAGCTTACAAAATAGATGTCGGGGTCAATATGGCTATGTTCACCGACCGGCCAGACCCGGCAGTGCTTATGCCACGCCCTGCCCACAAAAGAGGCACCGCCAATGCCTCGAGTCATCGCCGACGGCCCCGGAAAAACCGATGCATACACCAGGTCCGGCTCGCAAGGCTGCTATATCAGCGCCATTCGCGGATCGGCCGGATAGATCCACTCATCACCGATTACCGGGGCGACCCTCAGCCCCTGGGGAATATTGGCGACACCCATCAGTTGGTCCGCGGACTGGTGCCAATGATAAATTCGCGCTTCCTGATAGGACAGGGGTACGCCTTTGAATCCCTTTGAATCTATGGATTTCTGGATCCCCTCGGCAATCTCGGTATCCTCCAGCAATACCTTCTTGAGGCTCTGGCCATCGTTATCTGTCCACATATCGGGCCTCGGCTTGTCTCCCCAATCAGGAGCCAGGGTCCAGGTTTCCAGCCGGCACCTGTCCCTGCCATTAGGCCAGAACAACAGCGGAGCCAGCGCGCGGTGGTTAAGCGGCGAGACCCAGTTGGGAAATATATTGTAGGACTGGGTACAGGTCCGCCCGAG